>JBHPFX010000044.1:0-2332 GCA_042570925.1 Patescibacteria group bacterium | reverse complement strand
AGCCGGCGTCTCACCCCTTCGTACCGGCTGAGACATAATCATAATCGGCGTCACCTGGGTAAGATTTTCTCGCGCCTGAAGGTCTGCTAAATCCTTTTCAGTAATTGACGATGTTCCGACAAATCCTGTAGGAAGCGATCCTCCATCAATCTGACCGGGGAGCACAAAAAGAAGATTTGAACCGATTGATTCAATCTGATCTTTAATTTCCTTTTTCACTCCTTCACCGAGACCGATGAGTATGACAATTGAAAAAACTCCAATAATAATGCCAAGCATCGTGAGGCTTGATCGAATCTTTTTCGACCAAATCGCGCGAAAAGCTAGTTTGATACTTTCCCACATCATACGATTCGTCCATCTACCATATTAACAATGCGATGCGATCGTTTGGCGATCGTCATATCATGCGTTACAAGTATAATTGTTGCTCCCTGAGCATTGAGCTGTTCTAATATGTCCATAATTTCGTTACCACTTTTTGAATCAAGGTTCCCTGTCGGTTCGTCCGCAAGTACAATTGCCGGATTATGCACTATCGCTCGTGCGATAGCAACGCGCTGTTGCTGTCCTCCCGAGAGTTCAGATGAAGAATGTGACATTCTGCCAGTCAATCCGACTTGTTCAAGTACTTCGTGTGCGCGTTGTCTTCGTTGCTTCGCCGGCATACCATTATAGATCAAAGGTAGTTCAACATTTGCTAAGCTTGATATCCGCGGAAGAAGATTAAATGTCTGAAAAACAAAGCCAATTTTTTTTCGTCGTATGGTGACGAGCTCACCCTGACTTTTTTTTGATATATCCTCACCCTCCAATTGATAACTTCCTCGTGTTGGTATATCAAGACATCCAACGATATGCATTAACGTAGATTTTCCTGAGCCAGATACCCCCATAATTGCAGTAAATTCTCCTTTTTTAATACTTAAGGAAACGTCATTGAGAGCTCGGGTCTCATTTGGCTTACCCTCATCATATATTTTCGATACATGAGTGACTTTAACTACTTCCATTGTTTTTATATTTTTGAGAATGAATAATCAAGCAGTTCATTGGTTTCACGATATCGAGTGGCATCATCTTGCGCACCAAGTATTACGGTGATCACTTCGTTCTCTGTGTCGCGATCGCGAACTTTTGTCATGAGAGTATATAATGCTTCGTACGTGAATCCAGTTTTTGTACCAGTAACATACCAGTCAGTCGGAAGTATTTTATTTTTACTGGTTATTGTGTGAGGGATGTCGGTATTGATGGTACGAAAACCATACGCAGGCGTTGTTGTGCCGACAAGCAGATCAAAATGCTCAAAAGCATGTCGAGTTAATTCGGCATATTCCCATGCGGTACTCTTATTGTTCTCGCTGAGTCCCGTAACATCCTCAAAGAATGTTCTTGTCAATCCCCACTCTCGTGCCCGATTGTTCATGGTTGCGAGAAACACTTCCGTTGAAAGTCCTGTCGAACGAGCAAGCGCATTTGTCGCGTTATTTGCGGAACCGACAAGAGAAGTGAAAAAGAGATCTCGCGCTGTCATGGTTTCCCCGGGATTAACATTAAGCTTTGCACCAATTGCATTATCCATTGCATCATAGGTAACAATAGCATCCCATGACGTATGTGTCTCAAGAAAAATATTTGCTGTCATGACCTTGGTTAAGCTGGCAATTGGATATACCCCGTGAATATTTTTTGAGTATAGAATCTCACCAGTGCGGGCATCAATTGCGATAGCCGCTTTAGACGTAATGTTTGGAAGTTCAGCAGTTTCAGTAGAAACTCCTAGAACTGTCGGTCGGAACGGGGTAACGCGAACCGGAAGTGTTCCTCGTGAAAGCGGGCCAAGAGCTGAAAATGCTGTCTTTGAGATATCAACAATGCGATCTGGGTGTTTCTCCTGATTTGGGCCATAATCACGCACGGTGACAACAACTGATTTACCATTCTCCAGATTTTCCACTTTGAGCTCCGTTCCAAAAGGATAATCGCGACTTGCCGCTATAAGCTGTCCCGGATACTTATAATGAACATAATAACTGGCTCTTCCCTCCTGCATTGTGTCCTCTTCAAATACTGCCACACGTGAAAAAGGAAGATGTGTTATTGCCCGTACATATCCGTTAGTAAAATCGGTCGTGGAAGGAAGCGGGATCCATGCTCCTGAATTTCTATCAAAATATCGAATTATTTTTAGCTTAGAATTATCTCCCTGATACTTAAGTGCAAGTGTATATGGCTTTGGAAGAATGAGCGGATCACTATTCTCGCCCATTCTCAAAAAATCAAACTGATAAAAATTACTGACAATATGTGCGCCTTCCGGAACCGGCCA
>JBHPFX010000043.1:0-2771 GCA_042570925.1 Patescibacteria group bacterium | reverse complement strand
CTCTTTCTTTTCGCACCAAGGCTATGGCCGAGGAACACGGACACTACCCGGTCTTTACTGATAATAATCCTCATTCTTTGTACCGTTTTTCTCAGCACAGTCGCATTTATAGCTGCTCGCCAAGTAAGTGAGCCACATGAGTGGGTCCACGATAGCACCATAATGACGGAAGAGGCGATGAAATTCGCTCTAGCGGGCAGAAATCCGTATTCTGAGGATTATAGGATTACCCCACTTGCGGATTGGCCATGGAATCCTGATGGACGTGAAAATCCCGCGTTGGACCACTATGCGTATTTACCGGGAATGTTTATGAGCGGACTGCCGTTTTTTGCTTTTATTGAAAAAGCTTTAGGATGGTATGATCACCGACTTTTTCAGCTCATTGCCTTAGCTTTGCTTCTTTTTGTTTTTATGCGAATGCAGATGTTTTCGTCACGAATACGGCAACTGTTGTTGATTGTATTTTTCTTGAATCCGTTCTTTTTCTACTATTTCATCGTTGGGCATAATGATATTGTAATGTATCTGTTGCTCATCGCTGCTATATCTTTATTATCATCGAAACGGTTTCTCTGGGCGTCGGTGTGTATTGGTATAGCATTAAGTATGAAGCATGTTGCATGGTTATTTCTTCCACTAATGCTTGTGTATTATTTTTTGCAGGCAAAAGGATATTTTAAAGATCGAATACGCTGGGTGATTACAAAAGGATGGCCGATTATTATTCTCCCGGCGCTCTTTATACTCCCATTCGTATTTGCACATGCACAGGTTTTTGTAGATGATACGGTACTGTATTTAACCGGAGATAGCACAAGTACATATCCAATTCAAGGAATCGGACTACCGGCAATACTTTTACATACAGGGCACATAGCGAATATGTGGGAGTTAGTGAGCTTTTTCTGGATACAACTGGTACTTATGATATTGGTTATTGGGACAGGAATATTCGTATTGAAAAAAAATCCAGCACTTCACTGGGTTGTAATAATTAGCAGTTTGTTATTATTCGTACTCTGGTTTTTTGCCCGATCTTTTTCTTTAAGCCACCTCGCAGTGATTATTCAGTTCATTATTGTCGGACTATTCCTTTTTCCCGGGCAAGCACAATCAAAATCAGCCAATTAGAATAATCGTATTGGATCACCAATATTTTCCTGAGAGGTGATTACTTCTTCTGCAGTGCGGATGCCGTTTAGTGACATGTAGCCCTCAATATCTATGATTTGTAGTTCCGCATGAGCAGGATTTAAGCCATCTGGTATTTCAAACCAGTGGGAAGTTTGCAGTAAGCCCATTATTGGTAATTCGGAAGTAGGGTATAGGCCATATGCAAATGGATATATTTTTTCATGAACGATCGTGTAATTTTCATCAGCAAGGCGAAAAAGTAATTGATAATTTTCAGAAATTACTCCTGTTGCTTGCCAAAAAAATGATCCCGCGATAAATGTATCTTTTGATGGAAGAGTTTCCCATCCAAGGAATGATAGATTTCCGCTATGTACAGATGAGAATTCTAAAAGATTTTGCGGTAATGTACTAACTATTGAAGCAGGGGATCCTGCTTCTCGAGCATTACGCTCATACACAACATAATTGTCATAGATATACGTTGGGACAAGCTGATGGGTCTCTAACAGTTCCCGAATGCGTCTAGGCCCTTCTTTTTTTGCATTGGAGTAGGGGGTTGTCCCGAATGATTGGAGGTGATAAATGAGAAAATCATTATGATCGATCACTAGTGTGTCTATATTTTCATCTATTTCAAATGGAACGTCGGAGTACTGTCGTGTGCCGAGAAACGCATAATGAAGTGAATAGGCCTTTTTACGGGCAGAAAGCTCTGTAAGTGGGGCAAAACTCGAAACTACAGCATCTGATTTTTCAACGGAATCAATAATTGCATCCATCTCAATTCGCTGACTTCGTTCGTTATTATATGACGTAAACATGCCTATTGATGGGATGAGTGGGCCGAATGTCAATGTTCCATATAGTGTTGTTATTCCCAGTATTCCAACAATAAGCACCGTTCTTTTCGGAAGTTTTGAAAGAAACGAAGGGGGGTGATCTCTAACTTTTTGTATTCCAAATATTGTAGCGATGAAAAGAAATGGTAGAAGTAAAACACTATAGTGAGTTTTTAAAACTAATTCTGTAAAACCAGTGAGAAATAATTGTAATGCAATTAATCCTGCGGGAATGAGGAATCGAGGCGCTAATAGTGGAAGAGCTAAAAATGGTAACAATAATGCCACGAGTAAAATGAGCGTGCCAATACTAAAAAGACCCGTGAACAGAGCATCTCCCGCATTTGCTACAAAGCCAATGATACCAGAGCCTCCCTCGTTTAATGCAGGGTAATAGGCAAAAAATTTGTATGCTCCATCAGGGTTTGCGCGAGAAATAATTGCAAGAGCTCCAACAAACCATGTTGCGCCGATTATTATAGGTGCAAGAATCCATTTGAGGGATTTACGATCTACGAGCGCAAGAATGCCAAAAAGCAAAATAACCAATGAGACGTCTTCACGAACGAGACAGCTAATGACTCCAAAAATTATACATGGCCAAAACTTTTTTTCAATATAAAATACGGCAGTCCAAGCAAGCATAAACATCGCAAATGGCAGCATGTGAAACTCAAATGCGTTAGCATTCTGAACGAACGGATTCATCAGAAAAAAGAGTGCTATTAAAAGCGCAATTCCCTTTCCAATATGATTTTTTGCAATCCGGTAGAGCGGCCATGCAGTGAGAGC
>JBHPFX010000042.1:0-2893 GCA_042570925.1 Patescibacteria group bacterium | reverse complement strand
CTTGGTAATATCAAGTTTTTCTATTGAAAGTGATGCAGGTTCCTCAAGAACTCCCGGCCATACTCCAATGAGGAAATCTTCATCCGGTGTCTGAGCCGTATAGCCTTGTTTGATAGTTTCTGCATCAAATCGAATAAATACATCGGGAGACGATGTCGCCGCAAAAGCAGGTAAGGCAAAAAATATACATGCATATAACATGCTTACTAAAATGAAAGTGGAAATAAGAGTGAATTTCTTAATATTCATGAGATTTATAACTTGACGTCTAACCAGTAATTGATATACTTTTTATCGTTAACCGCGGGTATCGTATAGTGGTAGTACACGACCTTCCCAAGGTTGCAGCACGGGTTCGATTCCCGTTACCCGCTCCAACCGCTATCACATGCATAACTGGAAAATTATACCATTAAGGTGTTAGAATGAGAATCGAACGGCGTGAGCGGGCGAAACGCCCGGAATTCGATTCCCGTTACCCGCTCCATGCCGGCGTAGCTCAGTGGAAGAGCAATGCTTTCGTAAAGCAGAGGTCGGAGGTTCGACTCCTCTCGCCGGCTCCAGGGAATTGCTCGGTGGGTTCCAGCGGAATCGCTTTAGCGATAGCGAGCAAATAGTTTTGCTCGCGTTCTGCGAGAACGGACAGGCGTTGTGAGCTTAAGTGAACCGGCTGTCCCGGGAGAGCAATGCTGGAGTTTATCCCGAGCAAAGCGAGGGGTAAAGCAGAGGTCGGAAACAGAGTCCTGAGCGATGCGAAGGATTCGACTCCGACGGGTGGCTCCAGTGAAATCATCAAAAAGCACCCTCAATACCAGAAGGCTTTGTTTGTAGATATGCGAATCATCTATGAGGGAATGAATGACTGCAATGAATCTGTCTCACATGTTTCACCATCTAGTAATACCCGCGCGCATGATGACTCCCAGAAAAGCCCTGAAAGATAAATTGACACATTAACTTGCTCAGCAAATTCCTGAATAAGACTTTCTACAGTCGCTCCACGTATAAGGATGTGCCGTGCACGTACAACCTCTCCCGTACCTGCTTCCTCGTCGGCTGGTATTCTTTCTTCTAGCTTAATAATATGAAACCCAAAAGGAGAAGAAACGATACCTGATACTTCACCTATTTCGAGAGCAAATGCAGCTTCTTCAAAAGAAGGTACCATATCTCCACTACCGAAGAATCCCAAATCTCCGCCAACCTCTGCGGATCCGTCTTCACTGTATTCCTGCGCGAGTTCCTCAAAAGTCTGTTCACCTGCCTGAACAAGGGCTAATACTTTTTCAGCCTCTGCGCGCTGTTCCGAATTTAGATCAGCGACTGACGAAAGAGCTTCTTGAAGTTTCGTGCGTACTTGATAAGGCCCGAGAACTTTTTCCTTAAACTGAGCAGGGCTCCAGTCATATAAATTACTTAACGTGTCTATCACCTCTTTTTCACTAGTTGCCTGGTCGATGATGAGCTGAAACTCTGCATCAACTTCTTCTTGAGAAACAGTAATATTGTATTGTTCAGCTAGCTGGTCGACAATGTATTCCTCAAACATTCTGCTGAGAACCATCTTCTGTAAAATACTGCTTTCAGGTAATTCAAAATATTCAGGAAATTCCTCGGCCTGAGCATTATAATAATGATCAAGGGTTAAATATTCCTGAGTGTAATCAGTATATGAAATGTATTTCGAATCTACCTTAGCTACAGGGAATGGAATTACTTTCGTAACACTGTCAATAAACGGAGAACTCCATCCTTTCGAGTAAATTCCAATACCCACGAGTGTTAACCCCACAATTATTACCACAAGGACGCTAATTACAACAATCATCAATCCCCACTTTTTCCTTGGCTTATTACTCACAGGCTTTATCTCACTTTCTTCTTTATGAGTTTCCTCTTCCGGTTTTTTACTCGAATCTGTCTGTGGCTTTTGGTCTTCGTTGATAATACTCAGCACTTCGTCGCGAGAATCCGAAGACGGTTTTCTATCATTATTCTTATTAGGTTTTAGGTCCTTTGACTTTTCTGATTTTTTCGATGATGTACGGGGCATACAATGTTATTAATAGTTTATGAATCTTTTATTCCAAAGAAGTGCTTAAGCCATTTCTTCGGATTATTAGTTGTCTGATCAGTGGTTGTTGCTTTTTCATCGTTGCTAGAAAGTTCAACTTCTTGTGATGATTCTGGAAGTAGTACCACTGACTCTCCTTCCAACTTCAAACCAAGCTTCGTACGCGCTTCCTCTTCCTTAAATGTTTCACTTTTAAAATATCCAATAAGCTGTTCGAGATCAACGTTTTTTTGTTCAAGTTCTTCAAACTCGCTCTTTAACTGGGCAATTTCACGCTCAATAGTATACCGCTGAACGATCTCCCTTCCAAGAGCCATGGAAATCAATACGAGCAGTACTACTTCGATGCTTAACAAGAGTTTTGACCGCAAGAGACGCCGAAACGACGCTTCTTGTCTTATTTTTTTCATATTAAAAAACCCGTTTCAGATTCACACTAGCATAAACCCGGTACTCCGTCAACTCTCCTTTTATGTATCTTTTCGCTCTTTTATTCCCTTCCTCCGATTGTTATTCTGCCTTTTTCCTCGTTGTCGTCCTTCAAACATAAACAGCAAACCTGCCGCAATTGGAACGGCCGAAAGAGCAAAAAATGCGAATGATGAAAGACGACCAATCGCAAAATAGAGATAGAGAACACCAATAATTATGAATGAAATCCCGCTAATACCTGGTTGAATCCAAGAAAGTAGCGTCAGGCCTAAATATACTGTACCCAGTGATGCCACAAGCACAAAAGAGGGAAAATGAAATCCCTCACCGATGACATCAATAAAAAATAAGTAAATAAACCCAGCAAGAATGAAACCAAGGATTCTG
>JBHPFX010000041.1:0-3277 GCA_042570925.1 Patescibacteria group bacterium | reverse complement strand
TGTCGTGCTTCCGGTCGAGGTGACCACGTACGGTCTCCTAAGGGCACACTTCAAAAGGCGGTTTCCGCCTGAATAACCTGTTCAAAATCTGAATATACACTACCCGCTTGGAGCGATCCCGGCGGGTATGATTTTTAATATTGACCTAGCCCTTCGCAAAGGGCTGGGTTGACAACTTCATCTCAATTGGTATATTGTCATGTTAGAAAAAATAGAACCCTCACATGTTGAACGGATCACAAGGAGGCGAACATGGCCTTACGGTATGATGTTAAATGTGCAATGTGCGGCACGGTGCGCAAATCAGCGAGACTTAGTGTGAAGTTTGGCTACCATGAGGATGATGGTTCTCGCTGCGACGGTTCAGGAATGAATGTGGTTCTTGTTTATGACCACGGTTCTCAAACAACAAGGCAACACTCTCCAACTGTACGTGCTGGTATGGAACGTCATCGGAGGCCGCCATGCGTGTAACTGCTCCACCCACGGAAAGGACCGTGTTGTATCCGGTCTCATGCAGTTGTGGGAGGACATACACGGTGGTGTCTCCAGAGACGCCCTTGCCTGATCATCGGGAACTGATGAAACCTGACACACTGTGTGTCGGCGGAGGAAAGCCGGGCATTCTCAGGTAGCGCATATGCGCACGAGTTCAAAACAGCCTGCTGGTCAGAGAATCAGCAGGCTGAATTATATTGACATGATAATATCAGCAGGTGTAGGATCACTTACTTGGTCGAAAAAATGAAAAACAGCACGAAGCCCACAAAGGAGGGCAATAATGCACTATTTCATGCGAATCACTGTCGCTGCGATCGCGATCTTACTGTTGGGTTGTCCACCCAAGAAAAATCGGAACGATCCAACTCCACCGACCGCTGCGGAAGTACGGGAAGCCACTCTTAATGAAGAGTTGGCGCATTCACGGGATACAACCCGTATGGTTCGAGAAGAACTGGCTGAATCGGATTCAATGCTCTTCGGTATGACCACGCAGCGCGACACGCTTCTAATCGAGGTTCAGCGGCTTAAAGATCTACTTGCATTCACCAAGGCGGATTACGATGCACAGCTCGCAGATGAAGTCGCAAAACGTCTTGCACTCGATACGGCGTTAATAGAGTGCCAAGACAATTTGGTCGGAATGCTCGTCGAGTATAAACGTGCCGAGTATCAAATCGGGTACCTTCAGGCGGATTTGGACAGCTGCTCTTCCAAGATTGAAAGGATGAAGCCGTGGTATCTGTATTTCCGGCATGAGACGCACTTCCGGTCAATCTGGGAGAGGATCCTTGGCAAGGATCGCGGAACCAGACCGTCGAAACGTGAGCCGGTGTTCTACGACTGAGCGATGAGCACACAGCTCAAACGAGGCGGGTCCCCACCAGGATCCGCCTTACTGTTTTATTTTACTTTGGCAAAAATATACAAGTCCCTGAACTTATTATCTTTCTTAATGTGTTTGATAAGAAGGCCTTCTTTGACGAAACCATTATGTTCGAGCACTTTTTGTGATGCGGTATTCTTGGGAAAAACGTACGCGTAGATTCTCTTGAGTTTGAACGCTTTAAATCCATATCGAACCATCTCTTTGATTGCTCGACTCATAATACCTTGTCCGCGGTGCTTCTTACTGATCCAATAACCTATTGATGCTTTATGTCCGCGAATGATTCGGGATATCTCGATAACACCAACAAGCTCGCCGTTTACTTCTATTGCGCGAGGAAAGGTTTCTCTTTTTTTCTGCTCCTTAATTTTTTTCCGTAACCAAATCCTTCCATCTATATGGATATGGAATTCGCCCGGTAAATCGAGAAATTGTCTTATCGTTTACATTCTTTACTAATGAATCAAGATCACTCAAACGCAAAGGACGTAAAGTAAATTGTTTTGTTACAATTCTCATCCTATTTACATTCTTCAGTCGGTTTCTCTCCAGATGGATTACCGTGCTTTACCCATTCACCATTATCACACATCCATCGATCTTCTGATCCGCGAAGAAGGAAAAGAAGTAATAATGCAACTACAAATAGTATTAATCCAGCAAACAGGCGGGTAAATGATACTTGTTTTTTATCCTTTTTAGGCTGTTTCATATGTTGATTGTACGACGATGTGCTTTTTCATGCAATAATAATCACCCCGCGGCTCGTGAGAACGGCGGGGTGGGATGGATGCTGAGCGAATGGCATTACGCTTCAGCAAAGGCGGTGATTTCGATGATCGCACCTCTTGGCAGTGCGACGACCTGGACCATTGCGCGGGCTGGCGCGTCGCTTCCGATGAATCGCTGGTATATCTCGTCGATAACTCCGGCATTTGCCAGATCGGTGACGTACACGGTGACGTGGGTCAGGTTTTGGAAGGTCATATTAGCTTCCGCAAGGATCGCACCGAGACTTTGCATGATTGCGTGCGTTTGATCCTCGATGGATCCGGTAACCTGCCCTCCTTCGGGTTTGAGCGCAATAACTCCTGCGATCGAAAGCCTTCGAGTCGCGTCAGTAGTGAGGCGAGCCTGACTGTATGTTGCGACCGGCGCCGGCGCCTTGTCTGTTTTGATGGCCGTGTTTGAATACGGCATGACATTTCCTCCTGAGCGTGTAAAGGGTTCAACTACGTTTCGTTTGTGTTTTTTAATTGAGTTACCGTAACATACCTGTATTTGCTAGTCAATAATGGAATGATCGGCACTGGCGGACTTTTATAATTCGCATAGTATTACCAGATTAATCATTTTTTGGTATACTTACCAAAATAATTTATTCTTATATGAGATTAAGAAATATTGGATTATTCGCAGCACTGGCAATCATGTTTGCCGCGTTTCTCTGGGCGCTTGATGGTGTTGTTCTGACACCATGGGTAATGGACCTGGGACTACGGGATGTACCGACGTTTGTATTGATGCTACACGCGACAGCGTCAGTGTTTTTATTATACTTCTATATTACTCGCAAGCATGAGCTAAAAAATCTTTCAAAGAAGGACTGGCTTGCTTTTACGTTGACTGGATTGTTTGGAGGCGCAATTGGTACGATGGCGATCGTTGCGGCAATCATCAATGTGCATTCACATCATTTAAACATATCTGTCGTTCTTCTGCTCCAGAAGCTTCAGCCGATTTTTGCCATTTTACTCGCGCTCGCATGGCTCAAGGAGCGTCCAAAAAAGATCTTTTATCTTTGGGCGGCTGTAGCGTTCGGAGGGAGTTATATTTTAACATTCGGATTTTCACAACCCGATCTCAGTGCTCAGGGTATGCTGATAC
>JBHPFX010000040.1:0-3294 GCA_042570925.1 Patescibacteria group bacterium | reverse complement strand
ATAGCCTGCACAGAAGTGATTGAACCCGATTTTGTGGAAGTAATACGTTCCTGCAACGAAGAAAGGCTGTGAAAGGAATCGCTGAATCTTTCGAGCACGGGCGACTGTCACCTTGTCTTCATCAGATAGCTCTTCAAGACCGAGAATTGCAATAATATCCTGAAGATCTTTATATCGTTGTAAAACCTTCTGAACATCTCGAGCTACCTTATAGTGTTCTTCACCTACAATCTTTGGATCAAGAATCGTTGAGGATGAGTCTAATGGGTCAACAGCAGGGTAAATAGCAAGTTCTGAAAGACTTCGTGATAACACAACAGTAGAATCTAAGTGGGAAAACGCTGTTGCAGGTGCAGGATCAGTCAAGTCGTCTGCCGGAACATAAATAGCCTGCACAGAAGTGATTGAACCCGATTTTGTGGAAGTAATACGTTCCTGCAGCTCACCCATTTCTGTGGCAAGTGTCGGCTGATACCCTACAGCTGATGGAATTCGTCCAAGTAGTGCGGACACCTCTGAACCAGCCTGGGTAAATCGAAAGATATTATCAATAAATAACAGCACGTCCTGCTTTTCTTCATCTCGAAAAAACTCTGCCATCGCAAGTCCTGACAAACCGACTCGTGCCCGTGCTCCCGGTGGTTCGTTCATTTGACCAAAAACTAAGGACGTTTTGGCTAATACACCTGACTCCTTCATTTCATGATACAGATCATTACCTTCACGAGTACGTTCTCCAACTCCGGCAAATACTGAGAATCCGCCGTGCTCCTGCGCGATATTTCGAATCAGCTCCATGATGACAACTGTTTTACCCACACCAGCTCCACCGAATAAACCGACTTTCCCGCCTTTCACAATCGGACAGATTAAATCGATCACTTTAATCCCCGTTTCGAGAACCTCTGTCTTTGTAGACTGATCGGTAAATTTCGGCGCTTCTCGGTGAATAGGATACCGTTTCTTTGACTCCACGTCAGGCTTATTATCAAGCGGTTCACCGACTACATTAATCATCCGGCCGAGCGTTTCTTTCCCCACTGGGACGGTAATCGGATTATTAGTATTAATAACTTTCATGCCACGTCGTAGTCCGTCTGTTGAAGACATTGCTACAGTTCGAACGGTGTTAGAACCGAGATGTTGCTGAACCTCGAGAATGAGCTTCTCCTTTTCACGCTGAATTTCAAGCGCATGGAAGATCTCCGGCAAAGAATCTTCAAACGCAACGTCAACGACCGGTCCGATTACTTGAGTTATTTTTCCTTCTTTCATAGTTTGTATTCTAATTAGTTATATATAAAGTTATTCTACTGCCGCTTTTCCGCCGGCAATGTCTGCAATTTCTGCAGTAATTGAAGCTTGGCGGGCACGGTTAAAGGTTAACGTAAGATCCTCAATCATATCTTTCGCTGCATCGGACGCATTTCGCATTGACATCATACGCGCTGAATGTTCTGAGGCATTTGATTCCAGTAATGCCTGATATATTTGAACCTCGATCAGTCTATGCAACATTTGTTCAAGAACTGCATCCGGAGACGGTTCAAAAAGATATTCGTGCTCTTCTTGTTTCTGCTCTTTTTCTTCCGTAGCTTTTACGGCTCCGAGCTCGTCATCTTGCTGTTCGATCGGAAGCAGTTGACGTGCCCGAGGAGTTTGTCTGAGCGCTGAATAAAAATCTGTATATATAAGAGTAACGAGATCGTATTTGTTGTTTATGAAATCATTCACCACCATCTTCGCAACGGCTGAAATATCCTGAATGCCGGTGGCTACGTCTGCCTTGGGAAATTCCGCAATCACATTGTACCCATGACGTGTTGAAAGTTCGGCAGCTTTTTTACCCATTAAAATAACATCGATTTCAATTTTCTGGTTTTTATCTTTAATACCTTTTGTGTAAGAAATACATTGCTCTACAACTTCCCGGTTGAATCCTCCGCAAAGTCCCCTGTTTGAAGCCATCACGACAGCTGCTACTCGTTTGACTTTCTTTTTTCGTTGCAGTAAAGGATGGTATTTTGGATCTGTCTTCTGGGCGAGATCACGGACCATATCCCATGCTCGTGTGGAATACGAACGGGTTTCTAATACTTTGCTCACTGCCCGGCGCATTTTGGTAGCAGCAACCATTTCCATCGCTTTGGTAATTTTTCGCGTGTTTCCAACGGAGCGTATTCGTCTTTTTATGACTCGTGTTGCTGCTGGCATAGTCGATTATTTAGCAAAGACTTTTTTATACTCTTCAACGGCCGTCTTCAGGCTTTTTTCAACCTGCTGGGAGAGATCTTTTTCCTTCACAATTGTGGCGAGGATTTCTTTCTTGCTTGTTCGCATGTGCTCGAGAAACTTCTTTTCGAATTCAGATACCTTCTCAACTGGAATATCGTCAAGCAGACCATTTACCACCGCATAAATAATGGCAACTTGTTCTGCCACAGGCATTGGTACGTACTGGTCTTGTTTTAACACTTCCTGAACACGTTTTCCTCGCTCCAGCTGCTTACGCGTCGTTTCATCCAAGTCAGAGCCGAACTGCGCAAAAGCTGCGAGTTCACGGTATTGAGCTGCATCAAGACGGAGTTTTCCTGCTACCTTTTTCATCGCCTTAATCTGAGCTTTAGACCCGACACGAGAAACTGACAATCCCACATTCAATGCAGGCCGGATACCTTGATAAAACAAGTCTGATTCAAGGAAAATCTGACCGTCAGTGATTGATATGACATTCGTAGGAATATACGCTGAGATATCTCCTGCCTGCGTTTCAATGATCGGCAGTGCAGTCAAGCTTCCTCCGCCAAGATCTTTGTTCAGCTTCGCGGCACGTTCAAGGAGCCGTGAGTGAAGATAAAAAATGTCGCCTGGGTATGCTTCACGTCCCGGAGGCCTTCTGAGTAGAAGGGAAATTTCTCTGTATGACCATGCATGTTTTGATAGATCATCATAGATCACAAGCACATCCTTTCCTTTTTCCATGAAATATTCGCCCATCGCACATCCTGCATACGGGGCAATAAATGAAAGTGAAGCCGGATCTGATGCCGAGGCAAGTACAACAATCGTGTGCTTCATGGCACCGTTTTTTTCAAGTTCAGCTACAATCTTTGCAATTTTTGATTCTTTTTGACCAATCGCTACATATATACAGATCATGTCCTCACCCTTTTGGTTCACGATGGCATCAATAGCAAGCGCGGTTTTACCCGTTTGGCGGTCGCCAATGATAAGTTCACGCTGACCACGGCCAATCGGAATCATTGAATCAATTGCTTTAATACCTGTTTGGAC
>JBHPFX010000039.1:0-3754 GCA_042570925.1 Patescibacteria group bacterium | reverse complement strand
GGCAAAATGCTGAAACATATTTATCACTATAGATTTTTCTAGGACCCTTAATTTCGTCTTTGGCAAGTTTATGGTAATACGAAACGCCATGAGTAATTTGGTATTTCCTTGCTCGAGCGAGCTTATTAACAATATGATCTGGAACGAATCCCGCAGCCATTATCTGTGAATGAGCATGAACAAGTGAAGCGCCTGCTTTCCCACCATGATTCTTGAAGATAATAATATATTTAATTTTTTTATCCTCTGCAAGGGCTTTTGTACGAGCGACATATGCGAGTAGAATACGATAGATGTGTCCTTCAGAAAATTCGGCGAATTCTTTTCGGGGGTGTGGTGTTTCAATGATTACTTCCTGATGCCCATATGCCTTTGAATTATCAGGGGAAAGAAAAGGAAATTTGTTTTTAATAACTTTAATTTCCCACCATTTGTCCGGACCAACTTGGTATAAAGCTGGCTGGGAAGGATTTTTTACTTCACGATAAAAAGGTGAATCCTCAGGATTGCTTAAAGGGCGGTCTTCCTCTTCTTTTGGCACATCGTGGGGCCGTTTCGATCTGCCGGATGCAATGATCACAAAACGATCATGAATTACGTCTCGACGAATTTCACTTTTTGCTGGGAATATTGCTGCTTTTTTAGGAGAGTTGCTCATAAAGTTTTATATATTCTTTAGCTGACTGTGTCCAAGAAAAATCATTTTGCATAACATGCTGAACTACAGTATGCCATAGTTTTTTATCTTTATAAAGAGAAAGCGCATTTTGAATTGCCACGAGTAGTTCGGAGCTTTGTGACTGTTGAAACACAAATCCTTCTCCATCGCCAGTATTGGGGTCTATTTGTTGTACGGTATCTTTGAGGCCACCGGTAGCTCTCACAATTGGCACAGTTCCGTATTTCATGGCTATCATCTGACCGAGTCCGCAAGGTTCAAATTTTGATGGCATGAGAAACATATCAGCGCCGGCGTAGATTTGCATTGCCAGCTTCTTATCAAATTTGATCATAGCACTCATTTTGCGAGGATGTTTCTTAGCTAAGTTACTCATTAATGCTTCAACTTTTTTATCTCCAGTTCCCAGTAAAATGAATTGCACATCTTGAGAAAGAAACTGATCGCCAATTTCTGCTATGAAATCGATTCCCTTTTGATCAGTGAGGCGGCTTACAAGACCTATGAGCGGAATATTTGCATCTTCCTTGAGCCCACCTTGCTTCTGTAGCACAAGCTTGTTTTCTGTTTTTTTATCTAATGAATCCTGAGCGAATTGTGCAGTGATGAGTGGGTCGGTGGCAGGATTAAATATGTCATAGTCAATCCCATTAAGAATACCAATAAGATCATTTGTTCTCGAGGAAAGCTTTTCCTCAAGTGATGCACCGAATTCCTTAGTAAGAATCTCTTTCGCATACGTCGGACTTACCGTATTGAGTTTATCAGCGGAAAGAATTCCCTGTTCAAGATAATTGATTTTTGATCCGCTTTGGTCTTTTTGTGAAAAAGATACATGATCTGACTCTGATATCCCAAACATGCTTGCCGCCTCATCCCATGATGTCCATCCCTGCATTGCAAGGTTATGGATTGTGAGAAGTGTTTTTATGTGGACAAATCGCTGATTACTTTTTCCAAATATTTTTACCAAGGCAGGGATCATAGCGGTTTGCCAATCGTGGCAGTGAATTACATTCGGCCACCAATCAAGTGCATTAAAAATTTCTAAAACACTTCGCGTGAAAAAGGAAAATCGTTCTGACTCATCAATTATTTCAGATGGTGGATAGACGCCGTCCCCTCCGAGAAATTTCTCATGCTCGATGAGATATACAGGCACCGATGATCCGGGCAGCTGTGTTTGATAGAGTGAAATTGTTTCATCATTTCCACGAAAGGGAATCGAGATGGCGTCTGCGACTTTAGTGAGCGGAAATTTACTGGTATCAATAATGCCGTATTTGGGCATTACTACTCGTACGTCAATACCAGCCTTCTCCAGTGCTTTAGGGAGAGAGCCTGCAACATCAGCAAGACCGCCAACTTTTGCAAACGGTGATACTTCTGCTGATGCAAAAAGAATTCGTAATGTATCCATGGTTATGTCTTGTTTTGTAGAATGTGATTAATATTCTGCTTAGAAAATTTCACCAGGGCAACAATATCTTTCTTTGGAGAATAAAAATGCCAGCTAACTACATTAAATACTGATTGAATGATTACTTCCATTTTCCATAGATCGTCAAAGGATGTAAGTCGAACTTGTTTTTTTACTGCAGCACGAAATTGTTTCTGCCATTTAGGATGTTGTGAAGCCCGCATCCAGAGAACTACGTAATCATGCAGTGGATTACCCCATCCGATATTTTCCCAATCAATCAGGCGCATTTTACCTCCTTGTTTAATAAAATGAACACCGTAGGGCTCCTGATGCACCATGACCCGAGGAGCAGTGTTGTAGAGATTTGTACGCTGCCTGAAGTAGGGTTGAATAGTCTTGGATATACCCGACCAGCCAAGTGTTTTTTCAATACGCTTCCAATGAGGCGTCATAAATTTGTACAGCTGTTTGGTGAAATCAGGCGGATACAGAAGCTTTTTAAAATCACTTGGGAGCTCACTTTTTTTTATTGATTGTAGGGCAGAAAAAAGTTTTACTATCCAGCTGAGTCTTCTACCGGTGTAAAAGGACGAATTAAATCGAACATTGCCACCTCTGATATTTTGGGTTTGACCGGAAATATATTCTCGCAGGTACCAAGCTCGCGGAGTTAATCCTGAGGCATAGATATGGGGAGCCACATTTCGTACCATTGTATGTTTGGATTTTTGAAGAAAACGTAAGAAAAGGATTTCCCGTGAAAATTTTTCATTTGTAAGAAAATCAACAGACGAAGTAAAAAGACAGGATTTTAAAAGTGCCTTTATGCCATTTTTTGACACTATTGCGACATAATACCGTGGACCGTTTCGCAACACTTTTTGTACAGTAAGACCTTCTTGTTTGATTATAGTGTTAATATATTCCCTTGCTGCTTTGAGTCGATGAGCCTTCAAGGGCGTGTTCGCTGATCGTCGCATGTTATTTGCTGGTTATTTCGTGTTCTTTTTCTTTCAGTTCTTTAATCCGATCCCGTAACTGTGCAGCTCGCTCATACTCCTTTGAATTAGCCGCAGTTTCCATTTGTTTTGAAAGATTGTTAATAATGTCATCAAACTCCTTCTTTGGAATATGCATTGCTTCTTTAGAAATGCGTTGAGTAACATCCTCATCGGAAGATTTACTGCGCGCCTCTACTTTACCAGAGCGTTGCCAGTCGAAACTCGTATAAATAATGTCCTGGTACAGACGCTCAGCAGTTTCTTTTTCTTTCTTTGACGATGCAGGCGACATGAGTATAACATCTTTGAGCTCTTTCGCTCCTGCTTCTATCATTTCAATACTCCACCACGGTTGTGCGGATGCCCACCAATACTGATCGGAATGAATAGATCTGTCGAGTGCTGTACGCACCTTTGTATATAATGGGTGAGTATGCTTGATTTGATCAATTTGTCTTATTGCCATATCAGTAAGCTTCCACTGCATCTGTTGGATTTCGTTCTCAGGATCCTGCCACCTTGCATAAGGAGTATTGTTTTCAATATCTTTTTTCATAAGCGCCCAGCTTGATTTTTTTGGCTGGACCGCTTGTGACTTGGAAAAATGCTTTGGAAGATCTGAGATAAATACCGGTTCAAGCTCTTTTGCCT
>JBHPFX010000038.1:0-3839 GCA_042570925.1 Patescibacteria group bacterium | reverse complement strand
ATATGCTACAAGTCCTTGCGGGTTGCTTAAGTCAGTTGACACAAGTGTAGTAACAGCTCCACGAGATATTTTTCTAATCACGTTGTTACCGGAATCCGCCACGAACATATTACCCGCATCGTCAAAAGCAACTTCACGTGGCAAGTTAAATTCGGCAACCGAGGTTGAACCATTCGTAAGACCAGTGGATCCGGTTCCTGCAAACGTACTCACAATACCGTTTGTGGCAATTTTTCTAATTACATTATTATATGTATCTGCAAGATAAAAATTTCCGGAACCATCCGTCGTTATACCTTCCGGAAAATCAAAATACGCGTCGACAGCCTGCTCACCGTCCCCGCTATAAAGTTCTCCAATAAATGTCGTTACATCTCCGAATGTGGCACGGGACGTATGTATACTAAAAAGCAGCACACCAAGTGATGCCACAGCAATAATACCAATGATGGTACCTTTTTTAAACACGGTTGTTTTTTGTTTTTATTTCTTTTTAACTATCCTAGTATATCACAAAATAACGAAAAAATCAAGGGTTTACGTGATAGATGAGTACATCAGCATTTTGAAAAACTCTCGTCGTATTATCAGGCATCTCTCCCCCTTTTTGCTCATACGGACCTGAAAATATATAGGAGATATTATTTTGATGTAATAACTCTTTTTGTAATGGCTCTGACATTGCCCCAGAGAAAAAACTTTCAGCTTGGAGATGCTTCTGATATGCATTAATAGTCTGCGCTCCGTGTCCCAGGAAAACTGTATTACCCGAAAGACGTGGGATGAAATTTCCTGTCCCCCAAGTGGTAAGCACTACGTCATCTCGGGATGTATTTTGCTCGAGCCATTCCATACCCTCTATAACTTCATCTGAAAAATAATATGGAAATCCTCCATCACGCACCCACTTAACGTCGTCCAAAAGATTTGCAATCGGGGTGATGGTGATGATAATAAATGCTGATAGCAGCACTCCCCATCTTACAATGCCACGCGCTCCCCTCCCTCGTGGAAGATGCGGATCAATCCATTGCCATAACTCCACCATTCCAACTATTGCGAAGAGTACTACCGCGACAATCACGCCCTCTACTAAGCGTCGCTGAAAATCAATTGGCGCATATAAAAGGATGGGCATGCTTAATACCCACACGCCGAGTAGGAACCAGTGTGGATTTTCTTTAAACTTTCTACGCTTCAGAATCGAGATCATGCCGACTAACATGAGCGGCAATAGCGCTCCAAAGCCAATGAGATACGCCAGCGGCACCGGTGATCGCATATTGAATCCACTGTGTGCTCCAAAGATCGGATCCAAAAGAAGCCAGAAATGATACAGAGACGGAAGAATTACAATAGCCAAAAACAGCACCGTTTCTTTCCACAACTTGAATCGGTATCGTATAAACACATACACTGTTGATACAAATACCAATGTGACCATGTCATAGGGATGGATGATATTGAGGACAAAACCGAGAAGTCCAGCTATAATGAGGTACTTTTTTTGCCGGGTGTCGAGGTATCGAGCCAAAAACAAAAAGCTTAATAGCAGCAAAGCTATTGAAAAGGCAAAAATATACGGCCACATGATTGACCTTCCTATTGTCGCTTCAGGCAGTTCAACATCTACTGGACGCCAACCTATAGGCGGCCAGTTGTTAAGAAAAAATATAAGAAACCCAAAACCACCCGCAAAGCTGACGAGCACAAGTGCATATCGTCGCAAGCGTGCACGCGTGAGAAATTTTGCGAAAAAGATATATAAAACAAACGTAAGAAAAATAACGCTCACAGCCTGGAATAAAAACCATACAAACATTAGAGGTAATCCAATTCGGATCAATAAACCCATCACGAGAAATACCGGCTGGAACAGTGCTTGTATGTGCGGCTCGTGAGTATATTTTATTTCAAAAAGAAAACTTCCCTCCGCAGCTTGGCGTATCCACGTGAAATATGTATTTGAATCCTGATAGATCGGATATCCCGTCATCATGTACTGCTGGCCTTCTGGCTCATTGAGAAATCCAACAATATGAGGGATAAAAGAAATGATGACCAGTACTACTGCCCATAAACTCACAAACCAGAATTCTTTTTTTGAAAAAGAGATACCCAACATATGTTATTTGTTAATCGTACCTGAATTTTGAAGATAAAAAAAGAGGGTGACCTAGCCGAAGCTTGTGGCCACCCTCATGTCTTTACCGGAAGACATGCTCCCGGAAAGAGATTTGTGCAATGTTGTCAATCAACTGATCGCCTTAGGATATCGTCACCGTAGCTTCGGCGACTCCCCCGTTGTTACTGTAACCGCCCCGGTCTGAATCTTCGATTCGCAGACCGTACTCTCCGTCCATGGGCGCCGTAAACGTGGCGATACATACCACTGCACCATTTCGATCAGTGCCAATTACCCGCCAATTGAGAGGTTGAACCTCTTGTTTCCCCTTGGAGAAGGGATCCGGCACCAACAGGCACAATGCGCCATGGTCGATACCGTTCACCTTCCGGCCCAAGTCGTCATTCGGGCTCAACTTCACCTGCCAGTCGATGGCTCCTCGCACATCACTGAATCGATTGAAGATTCTGTGGGGGCCAAATCGGATTACTCCGATAACCACCGCCTCGATCTTAATCGTTGATCCAGCGCGCACCGGTCCGATCTTCACCGGATGATACTCTTTTGCCGAAATGGTGAAGTTCTGAACAGGGGGCGCTTGGGGAAGCGGTGCAACTGCAACTACATTGGGTCGCTGCTGTTGCTGGCTTGCCCGTGCGAGATCACGGCTGCGACGATCGATGTCTGGGTGCCGTGCAGGCTGGCTGGCCGCATACTGGGTCGACCCATCCTGAGCACTTGCCTGCGTAGGGTAATCCGCTGGAATAAATGCCGTCTGCCGTTGGAAGATCGGAGGCCGACCTCCCTGGTGCAGATATTGGTGGAGATAGACAGAGTCCTCGAGTGTAACCATGAGGTCCCCATTACAATCCCCGACCGGCTGATCGTGTGGACCAACCGCGACGTAGAGATTCCATCCCCGAGCATTCGGACCCAGAGACGTATCGAGTACGTAGTACATCGAAAACGCTTCGAGATCCAAAGTGTCGGGCATTCCACCGCTACCATTAATATCGGCAATAGCGAATGCAGTATCGAGTCCGTCGATGAATCCGTCGCTGTTGCGATCAGCAAGCTCAAACCGATTCTGTTGGAGAGTCTCCGACTTAAGTGCATTAGGCGCCCAATCGGTCATTTTTCCGGTAACAACCTGCGCAGCGTAGCCGATATTGTCAAGAAACTCAGCCATGTGTGGACCGCCAACTTTGCGCAAACCCACGTTCCAATAGTGAAACGTAATAAATATGCAAACGGCAGCAAGGCCAGCGATCTGAAACGCCTCCAGTAAATGACCGATCGTCCATAGACCCTTCCGTCCCCTTTCCGATGAATCTTTCACCAGCAAAGTGACGAAAAGCGACAGGTTAAAGATCACGAACGTGGTCAACGCATGCCATGGCTCGATCAGCATTCCGAACAACACGTACATGCACACCCAGAGGATACCCTTAGTAAAGGCACCTGCAAGGGCAAAACGTTCTGCGCGGCGCTGCTGATACTTACGCTTACCCGCGTCTGAATCGGTGTCAATCAGCGACAAATCTTCCTGCGTCTTAGCGAGCCGGACAACTTTTTGGATGATGGTCAGATACATAAAGAAAATGACCAATCCTAAAGCAACTAGCACGCCGGACCAGAACAGGAAAAACGACGGATTGAATCCGATTCAGACGCGGGTAAGCGTAAGTATCAGCAGCGCCGCGCAGAACGTTTT
>JBHPFX010000037.1:0-4760 GCA_042570925.1 Patescibacteria group bacterium | reverse complement strand
ACCGCATGGTCCACAACGACAGAAATATCCCGGGTCACTGCCGGGTAGTCCGGCAATGCAGCAAATACCCGTTTATGAGACAATATGTTAAGAAGCGCTGGCAACGAGAGTTCAAATGCCGCAGCTTGACCACGGATTTTAAAATGATTGAGCGTCTTTTCATTTAACTCTGCAATAATTCCCACTTGCATATTCTTATCAATGCTAATTTCGGCAGAAACATCTGCGTACGGTGTAGGCTTACTCGTAAATGAAAGTCTGTGTTGATCTATTCCAAGTGCTATAAAAAATTCCGTGAGAACTCCCTTAAGATGGTAAAATACGCTCGTCTTCCCGGCACGTACAGCAGAAATGACAGATTCCTCGTTCGGAAGCTGTTTGAGGGAATGCGTATATATATTTCCGGTTTCAAAAAGAGAAACATGGTCTCTTGTGTGAAAATTCTTAGCGGTCGCTTGAAATAATTGAGGAAGCAGGGAAAGTCGCATATACCGCAGATCAGGATTAATCGCATTAGTTACTTGATAATGGTCATCTGGCAGAAGTCCGAATGGATGAATTTCTTTTTCCCCGTAATATGAATAAGAAAGCGTTTCCGAAAATCCAAAACCGACCAATAAATCCCGAATAAATTCCGTCCACTCATCGGATTTGTTACCGGGAGCGGGTTTTGCCGAGGAAGTAAAAAGAGTTGCTGGAAGTGTGTCGAGACCATGCATACGACCAATCTCCTCAATAACATCTGCCGCAAAATGAATATCATGCCTCCATAGGGGTGGCTGGACACTCATTGCATCACCCTTCTCCGTCACAGCGAAACCAAGCTTCTCAAGAGATCTCTTTCCTTCGGAAAAAGGAATACTTACCCCGATAAGCTTACCTGCGGCATCCTTAGCCATTGTAATGGAAGCTGTTTTGGGTTCAAGGTTGGATTGAGTAGCTAAACCCTTGCCCGTGCTTTGTGCAATCATTCGAAGAAGGTCTGCAAACCTGTGTGAAGCGGCAATTGGCAAGTCCCATGCGATACCTTTTTCGAATCGTAAAGAAGCTTCAGATCGTAACCCCAGAAGTTGAGATGTCTTCCTAACTGACGAAGGTTTGAAGATTGCTGATTCAAGAATAACTTTTGAAGTACTCGCATTCACTTCTGTATTTTTACCACCCATCACACCAGCAATGGCAACTGGAATTTTTTCGTTTGCAATGACCAACATCGACGGTGCAAGCTCGCGGTCTTTCCCGTCAAGCGTTGTAATCCGTTCCCCTTTCTTGGCTTTTCGAATAAGTAACGAGGCACGCTTCTTACCACCTGACAGTTTATCAAAATCAAACGCATGGAGCGGCTGACCTGTTTCAAGCATGACGTAATTTGTTACATCAACAATCAGGCTGATTGGACGGACCCCCGATGCCAATAAACGCGTCTTCATCCACTGAGGAGTTTTTGCCTTATGAATATTCTCGATGACGTGAGCGGAATATTGCGGACAGAGTGTTTTATCAATGATTTTTACTGACACGGCAGTTGGCGTTTTTTTTGCATTTGGAATTATTTTTCTCGGTTTGAGTTTTGACCCTGTCAATGCTGCAACCTCCCGAGCAATCCCATACACAGAAAATAAGTCAGCACGCTGAGGCGTCAATGCCAGATCAAATACAATATCATCAAGCTTATACGCGGTGGTAAATTTCTGGCCAACTTTCGCATCCTTTTCAAGAATGACAATTCCCATGTGATCTTCCCCCAGCCCGAGTTCATCTTCGGCACACAGCATACCAGCAGATTCAACTCCCCGAATTGGTCTTTGTTCGATTTTCAAACCGCTTGGCAAGATGGTACCAACAATTGCTGTGGGAACTTTTTGGCCGACTTTAATATTCGGCGCACCACAAACAATATCAAGCACTTTTCCTTTACCAACGTCCACTTTTGCCACCTGAAGTTTGTCCGCAGCTGGATGCTTGATAATTGTCTTTATTTCTCCGACAATTACGCCTTCGAGTCCTTTTCCGAGATATTCAATCTTTTCAACTTCGATCCCGGCCAACGTTAATCTTTCCGCCAGTTTTTCGGGCGTTTCTTTTATTGGTACAAAATCTTTTAACCAGTTAAGTGAAAGTTTCATTATTTAAAATTGTTCTAAGAATCTCAGATCTCCAGTATACGACAGTCGAATGTCGTCAATGCCGTAATACAGCATCATGAGGCGATCAATGCCTAGGCCAAATGCAAAGCCGGAATATTTCTCCGGATCAACCCGCATATTTTTCAATACTGTCGGATGTACCATGCCTGATCCGAGCATTTCCATCCATCCGGATTGCTTGCACGCAGAACATCCTTTTCCATCACAAAGGAGACAGGACATGTCGACATCCAAGCCTGGTTCGACAAATGGGTAGTATTCCGGTCGTAATCGAATACGGACTTTTTTTTCAAATATTTCCTGTAAAAAATATTTCAGCGTTCCGACTAGATCGGTAACGCGAATTCCTTTGCCAATTACCAATCCTTCGCACTGGTAAAACATTGCTTCGTGCGATGCATCAGTTGCTTCATTGCGGTACACGCGTCCCGGAACAATCAGCTTCACCGGAGGTTTTCGTGTTTCCATCGAACGCATTTGGACAGGACTCGTATGTGTACGCAGCACAAGATCTCCTTCCGAACTAGGTGAGCCCTTTGGAGTTTGTACATAAAACGTATCCCACACATCGCGAGCCGGATGATCCTTGGGAATATTCAGCAGATCAAAATTATACTTTGGCAATTCAATTTCCGGTCCATGTAAAATTTCGAATCCCATTGAACGAAAGATTGTTTTCACGCGCCGCATAAACTGCGTTATCGGATGCAAATGACCGCGCGGTATGTCATCTCCCGGCCAAGTAATATCAATGCCCGCTTCTCCATCTTTTGTTACTCCGCCAAGCTGCACCCTCTTAACAGATATTGCACTCGTTAATTCCTGTTTCACCTCATTCACCAGCTTTCCAGCGGCCGGTTTTTCACCGGGAGGAAGAGACGGTAGCTGTTTGAGGATACCCGCAAGAAGCCCCTTTCTGCCAAGGTATTTTTGCTCAACACTCATAAGCTCATCCCGAGTATGAGTATGAGAAATACTATCAAGCCCTTCCTGAAGTAATGTATTTAACTCATTGGTCATTATTAATGAGATTCTTTACGAGTAAGAACGAGGAATTCCAAGAGAACGAGAAACAAGATCAAAAGTAAGGCATTCCACCAAGTAAGATAGCGTTCTGCCTGTAGGATAAGGGTTACCACAATCAGTATCGAAAACCAGACTGCCTGCCGAAACGCTATGCCGAGATATCGGAAAATTGCCTGAGAACGCGAGAACCATACGCGGATGAAAAATCCTACAAGTGAGAATGTTCCGAGGAGTGCCAGAAACATGCTTACATAAAAAGCCATGAGACCAATTGCCCCAGCTTCTTCCGGATTCATATAAAACAGCACAAGCAACCACGCCACCCAACAAAAGATTGTCGCTAAGGACATGAGAATCAGATAATGTTTCAATGACATACTTTACCGCGTGGATAATAAAAAAATGTGTAGAAAATCTACCCTTACAATAGCAGATTTTTACCTTTTTTGCAAGTAAAAAAGCTAATAAAAAAATGGCTATTGTTAGCCTTTTTTTCGGTGCATTTGAGATGAAATTATACGAGAAATCTGAGGCGTTCTACGACAGGTATTTGCACGTCTTCATTCAGCTGATCAAGAATCTCTTTTTCACGTAATTTCAGCTCCTGACCGACAACCGAGCTTAAAACGGCCACGGTGAGTGTCTTGTTTTTTACGTACTGCGCCTGCACCTTGGATGAGATCTTTTTGCCCAAAACCTGCTCTGCGACCTTATTAAAATGCTCGACAATCTGCGCACCCTTCACTTGCGGTTCAATGCCGGCTTTGCGAATATTTTTATGTAATTGGGCACTAATGTGCTGAAGTGTCATTATAGTATGCGAAATTCGCAAATATCCTTGAAATCACACGAGCGGCATGTATATACCGAGGGGGTTGCCGCAAAATTACTATCTTTTATTTCCCGTACTGTCTTTTTTACACGATCTTTCACTTTTTTAATCTCTTCCGTACTTGGCTCATAGGAAAATTCCTGGCTCTCACTCAAATAATGATACGTGAGCTTTTTGGGATCGTCGCCAAATACCTCCTTTGACGCAATGGCATAGAGAATCAGCTGTTCGAGGTCTACATCTTTCCTGCTCTTTGGGACTTTTCCCGTTTTGTAATCAATAATCTCTACATCGTCACCTCCTTTTCCTTTTTTAATCACATCAACTCTGTCAATCACTCCTTTGAGCGTATATTCGCCGATTTTAATGTTAAAAGGCTGTTCAAGAAATTTCGGTGCATGTAATGAATCCTTATGCTTTTGATAAAATGCTTTGAGAAGCTTCTCTCCTTCCGCTTTGCGTGAATCCATATGTGCCGCCGAATCATACCATTCATCAATCCAGTTATGTTCGTAGAGATCCAACAACTCTTCAAGAGAAGCGATGTTTTTTCCCTGCGATCCTTTAGTAAAAAGATCCGGTTTCATTCGCTTCTGAACGAGAGAGTAGAAATCTTTTAACGTTTGGTGAATGGACTTTCCAAAACAAACATCATTGTTAGACAATCGATTTCAAGACCCCTTGGGTAAGAATATGACAAAGCAGAAACTTGAATATGAAGAAGTCATTCCTAAAAAATTCAGTTTTACCCAGTT
>JBHPFX010000036.1:0-5314 GCA_042570925.1 Patescibacteria group bacterium | reverse complement strand
CATAGAGATCGAAAAGCAGCTGCTCTAATCCAGGACGATGATGACCAAATGTTTCCCCGTCCATTGCAGTAATGAGATATTCATTCCGGGTAACACGGTCGCCAAGCAGCTTTACCAGCATAGAGCCAGAAAATACGCTCATCCCAACTTCGGCTGACAAAATACGGAAGCTTGTGTCGCGCTCCCTGAAATACACATTAATGTCAGAAGCGTCTTTAATTGTATACAGTGATGACCAGTCGATATCATGAAGTTTCCCACTGTATGCGAGCTCATCCAGAATCAACCATTCAAATCCCATCTTGTGCGCTACACGAGCAACTTTATCTGCATATCCCATCTCTGGCGGGAAGAATCCTTTTGGAGCATATACATCCCCGTAATATTTCTTATTTGTTTCTGTATTAAGTTCGATTTGTCTGATAATTTCTTTTTCTGGAAGCAGAGGGAGAAATGGATGAAATTTAGCACTTCCGGTAAATTCTATCTGTCCTTTCTCAGCGAGCATGCGCAAATCGTCGATAATATCTTTACATCCATAACGTTCAAAAAGCTCACTTAAAACAGCGTTAACATTTAACGTAATTTTTGCACGAGGGTGCTCTTTCAAACCTTTCGTGATTTTTCGATAACTCTCATCAGCAATTTTCCTAACCCAATACTCTTTTTGTGTTGGTGGCTGATAAATGTGAAGAAAATTAGCCCAATACATATTTATGTGTTAATAACTTTATCTCCCCCTATATACGGACGTAGCTCTGAAATTTTAGCAAATCTATCTTGTCGTTTCTTAGCGATGCCCGTTTCATGCCACTTTTTTGCTGTAGTATGAATATCTTTCGCTAATTGTATTGCTTGGGTCTGTACAGAATCTTTTGAGGGGAGAGGGAAAATCACGTCAGCAAGACGCTTTGCGCCTTCTGAAACCATTCCAACGTCCCACCAGGGTGCAGCAGACGCCCACCAGAACTGGTCGCTAGAAAGAGCGGCATCAAGCCGGCCCCTAACTTCTTTATACGCCGAAAGCTTTTTCTTCTTTGCACGATTAACCTCAGCAATAATCATTATAACAAGCCTCCACTGCATTGTGTGAATTTCATTATCCGGGTATTGCCACAAACCATAAGGAATCCCTTGTTCAATCTCATGCTCTTGCGATGACCAGCTCGAAGGAACTGGCCTGCATTTCACGATGTTGGATAATGATGACATGTAGGCAGAAATAGTCATTGTTTCTACTCGCGAATCGGTAACAAGTTTTTGCCACAATCCGAGTAATTCAGGCCTGTGATGACCGAGATTTTCTCCGTCCATAGCAGTTATGAGATATTCTTGCGATCTTTCATCTTTGTTGATAGCTGACCAGAAATCATCCGGATTATCGGCTGAAGCAGTGAATGACAAAAAGTTTGAAAGAATCCGATTGCGAAACACAACAGTGAGTCCGGAGGGTGATTGATATTTTTTATCAAAACGTACTGAGCCAAGATGTCCGTCATACGAAATTCCATCCAGAAGTATCCATGTATAGCCGGCTTCAAATACTTGGCGTTCCATTTTTTCGCTATAGCACATTTCAGGAGGAAAAAAGCCCTGAGGGTGAAAAGCATCACCAAAAGCAGACGAATTTACAATGTTATTAAGTTCTATCTGATGTTGAGTTTCTTCCGGTAATAGAGGGAGGATAATATGATATTTTGCAGATCCAACAAGTTCAACTTGTCCTCTTTCGGCGAGCAATTTAAGATCGGCTATCACATCTTTGTATCCGTATTGCAGCAGCTGCTCAGTTAGGGATCCGGATATGTTAAAAGTAATGGAGACTCGTGGATTTTTTTTAAGAAATGCAAGAAGCGGCTGGTAACTTTCTCGAGTTACTTTTTCCACAATATCGCGTCGCTGACCCGGCGGCTGGTAGATATGCAAGAAATTTACCCACTTCATATTTTTGCTTTCAAGAAGGTCTTTCTCCTTGCTATGTTATAGAGTGTGACATATTTTTTTGCGGGCAATTCCCAAGAATATGATTGCTGCATAGCTTGCTGCACCAACGCTTCCCACTCTTTTCGGTATTTAAATGTTTCTAAGGCACGCGAAAGCGATATTAAGAAATCGCCGCTCGTATAAGTACGAAAAACAAAACCAGTGCCCTTTCCGGAGCGCGGATTGTAATTTGTAATGGTGTCAGAGAGGCCGCCGGTTTCATGAACAATTGGTATTGAGCCATAACGCATACTTATGAGCTGGGAGATGCCGCATGGTTCATACCTGGATGGCATAAGAAACAGATCAGAGCCTGCATATACTTTTGATGCCATTTCTTCAGTGAATGGAGTGATAATGCCGATCTTTTTTGGATATTTTCTCGCAACCTGACGAAAAAAGCTGATATAATCACGTCTTCCTGATCCGACCACCACAATTTGTATTTGCTGACGTAGCAACACATCCATCGTCTGCATGATAAGAGCGAAGCCTTTTTGTTCACTCAAACGATTAACCACTCCAATGAGCGGAATATCTTTTTTTTGCTCAAAACCAATTTCTTTTTGAAGTGCCAACTTGTTTTTCATTTTGCGGTCGAGTGTATGCCAGTCGTATTGATGCTTGATGTGGGAATCAAAAGATGGATTATACACGGCATAGTCAATACCATTAATAATGCCGTAGAGGTTTTTTTCTCTCTTCTGCAAATCATTTTCAAGCCCGAGTCCAAATTCGGACGTGAGAATCTCTTCCGCGTATCTGACGCTCACCGTATTTATGACATCAGCATAGTGAATAGCTCTTTTAGTAAAATTTATTGTTGGAATAACTTGCTCAGTTGTTGGAGGAAAGCCACAACATACATCGCGTTTGCGTCCTTTGATATTCCACCAATTACCCCCAGCCTGGAAAGCCAGATTATGAATGGTGAAAAGCGTACGTGTACGTTTGAGTGACGGATATTGCTTTCGACGCAATACGAGAAAGTTTGGGATAAGACCGGCCTGCCAGTCATGACAATGAATGATATGGGGTTTTAACTGAAGCAAGTCTGTTACCTTTAGTACCGCAAGATCGAATATTAAAAACCTTAGGTTATCGTCCGGATAACCGTAAATCCGCGATCGATTACCGAAAAGCGTAGGTATGTGCAGAAAGTAGACACTGAAGTTGGGACTCAGATGCAGGCGTTCAATGCTGATGGAGTATTTCTTATTCCCGTAGGATATGGTCGTTTTTATCAGTACTTTTTCTAATGGAAGATCCTGTGCCTGAATAAATCCATATAATGGTGTAAAAATTGAAACATGATGACGCAAAGAAGCAAGTGCGCGCGGCAGTCCTTTTGCGACATCGCCAAGACCGCCCGTTTTTGAATAGGGAGCAACTTCAGATGAGACGCTTACAATACGTAGTTGTCTGCTCATAGGTTTAAAAGTATCCCAATTTTTTAGCTGCAATGACAAACATTACATGACTCCAAACAAGAGGATAGATCCCGATGCGAAAGTCATCAAAGTATTGTTCAGGAAGGAAGCCGTTAAACTTATCAGATCTTTCTACCACCCAATTGAAATATTCCTGAGCTTTTTTAGTATCACCATATTTTTGCCAGTAAATAGCCATCCAGCAATTAAGAAGCGGCCATGCTCCACCGCCTTCCTGTGATGATCCTTCGCTGTCAAAATAATCAAATTCAAATCGGTGGACACCGCCGTCAATAACAAGCTTTTTTTCTATCATTTCTACTGTTTTTACCATTCGCTCATCATTTGGATCATAGATGGTAAATGGCCATGCGAGACCAAGTAATGACGCATCAACATTAATATCATTCACTTTTCCTGAGTTACGAACGAAGTAATGCCGTTTTGCATCATAGGCTTTATCAATCACTCGCAGCATTTCCATCGCCGTTTCTTTCCATATTGGATTGGGAAACGAATCATTTGCGCAAAAAAGACCTCGTGCACAGGCGGCGAGAGAATAGGTAAAGTTATTTTCAAACCGCGGAGAAGTTACCCGGTGTGACTCCTCCCAAATATCGGATGTGGGGACAGAAAAATTAGACTTACTCCATACTTTCACGATGCCATTAGCAAGACGCTCGATAAGCTCCCGATATTTTTCGATACCCTTTTTATTTCCATTACAACATTGATGAATTGTCCATAAAAGAGTTCCAGTCTGATCGGCCATAAACACTTTCCCCATCGTCGCAATACGGCCATTAGTCGAATAATTTGAATAGAGGTGCCCTTCTTCGACAAAATCTTCGGGCCTTTCGTTTACCCACTTAAGAAAGGGCTCCTGAATATGTACGTCAAGATATTCAGCAGCAATGCAGGCAAATGACGCATCTCGAATCCATACATATCGGTAATCTGATGCGTGTTTGGGTATATACGGCTTGTCAGTATTAGCTGCCACAATTGCACCATTTTCAACGGCACTGTCTCTAATAACAGCACGGGAAATATCGAGGATTCGCTTAACTTTTTGAGAGTTTTTCATAAAGTTTTTTTCTTCCTCCTTCGTGGTATATCCAACAGAGGCCTGCGGCGAGTGCATCTGCTGCATCATCCGGCGATGGAGTTTCTCGCATTCCAAGGTGCAGGCGCACCATTTTTTGTACTTGTCGCTTATCGGCTTTTCCGTAGCCGACCACAGTCTGCTTTATTTGTAAGGGTGAGTATTCTGCGAGCTGGATTGTATGCGGGGCAAGTGCAAGGAAAATGACGCCACGCGCCTGACCAACCGCAAAAGCAGTTTTTACGTTTTTTGCAAAAAAAAGTTGTTCAATTGCTACGATGTCAGGATGGTAGGTGCGAAGTATTTTGGATATTTTTAAAAATATAGTTTCCAATCTCTTTGGTACTGGATCTCCGGCTTTCGTGGTAATAACCCCGTAGGTTGTGCACGTGATTGCCGTGTTCTTTTTTTGAATAACCCCGAAGCCTGTTGCTGCGAGACCTGGATCAATGCCGAGAACCGTCAGAGATTGTTTAGACATTTGCGTTTGTATAAACGGCGTTGACATCCTCGTGTTCTTCGAGAGCTTCAATAAGCTTTTCAATTTTACTTCTGACCTTATCGTTAATATCGAGAGGGGTGTTCGCTATCAGTTCAATACCAGATGAAGCTACTTCGAATTTTTCTTTTGTAATATGCATGAGAATTTCCTCGAGTTTTTTTGGATCAGTGAGAATGACCAGTCCTTCTTTTTCATCACGCACGTCGTCTGCTCCTGCGTCGATAAGCTTGAGTTGAAGTTCTTCAGTGTTTGTGGATGAAATATTTTCCCTGGGTATCCGAATAACACCTTTTT
>JBHPFX010000035.1:0-5545 GCA_042570925.1 Patescibacteria group bacterium | reverse complement strand
GTCTAGGTCATTGTTCCGGACTTACCTTTTGTCGCACCATTGACATTAAAGTTAAAATTTTCTAATGAGTTAATATTAGCGTTTCCATTAGCATTAGTATTCACATTACTATTCACCAGATCATTGGTATTTTCATTTTCATTCTCATTACTATTAGCATTCGCATTAATATTAAGCAATGAATTGCTAACTGAATTCGAATCTACTGAATTAAAAACTTGGTTCGCGGCGTTATCATTAATAACTTGTGTAAAGACATATGCCGCGCCTAAACCAAGTGCAGCAACAACCAGGACCACGAGTGCAATCACAAGTCCCTTTGATCCCTTGTCAGGTTTTTTTCCAAGATAATACTTCTCCGGAATTGTATGAATTGGAGTAGCTGGAGCTGATGCCTGTCGTTTAACAGATATATCCTTCTGATCTTCTTGTTGCTGTTCGGTATTCTCCATGAGCGTATTTCCCCGGCCAATCACTGTCCGAGTTTCTCAATTTCCGACTGAAGATCACGAAGCAAGCCTGGCCCCGCAGGGTCAGTCCCTTGAGTCACCTCATCACTGTCAGAAACCCCGTCTCCATCTGTGTCAGCTTTCAAAGGATTGCTGGAGTATACCTTGACCTCTTCTCTGTCATACAAACCATCGGCGTCAGAATCAACCGAAGTCGAGCTTGTTCCAGCCTGCTGCTCCTCAGTATCTGTCAATCCGTCGCCATCCGTATCGGTAATGTCCGTATTTGCAGTAGGTGGAGTAATGGTAGTCGGTAAAATTGTTGGCTCTTCATTTACCGCCACATCAACAACATCATTTGTAACTTCTTTTTGAAACGGGTTGAAAAAAATAACAACTACAAGACCAACAATCACAAGAAATAGCACTACAATAAGAAGTACAGGAAACTGGCCCGGGCTTCCGGAGGAAGCTTTAGGCACCGTGGGTTGTGTAGGTCTTGACTGCTTTGTTGGTACTCGACGCGGATTTGGACGTCTCGGCGCAGGTGCAGCTTGCCGAGGCGCATCTTCAACATTTTGATATATATCCTGAGGTTGTTGCGACTTTTGTGGCATACGTGACTTCTGCTTGATTAATTAGTTATTTCCATTATCGCGTAAATATCAATACTTCTTCTCCTTCTATATTTTCAACTGTTACGTTTAATTCCGGGTTTATATTATCCGCTTCCTTTTCTTCATTTGTTAGTACTCGTGACTCACCTTCTTCAACGCCATAGGTGTTTGTATTTGCGGGAGTATTAGTCGTTGTGGAAGTATTGGTATTTTGAGTCGGGAGAGTATTTGTCACCGGTTGAATGGTGTTTGTAGCGGCATTCTGATTGTCGTTTTCAGAATTTGTATTCTGTATGTAAAAGTAAGCACCGACTCCAATTGCGATAATAACAGCTAATACTATAATAATGATAAATAGCCCCCGATGAGTTGGTTCTTGCTGAAGAGATGGTTGTTGTTCATCCATAAAGAATAATTAATTATCTGTTAATTCACCCTCTCCATTAGGATTGAAGCCACTTGCAAGTTCTTCCCCGTCAGAGAAACCATCTCCATCAGTATCAGCATTTTCAGGATCAGTACCCCAGAACTCTTCTTCTGTATCAGGAATACCGTCGCTGTCAGTATCCTCAATGCTTACTGGATTTCTTTGTAATGTTATAAAATCCCCTCGACCAGCACCTAAGGTATCCGGATTCGTAGGATCAAGGCCTGCTTCAACTTCTACCCCATCAGACAATAAATCACCGTCGCTGTCATACTCATTGATATCTGTACCATACGTTCCCTCATCTTCATCAGATAATCCATCACCATCAGAATCTGCGTCGTTATTTGGGTCCGGCGCAACGTTCAGGATTCGTATGGTAGCTCCTTCTCCGGTCGGTGAAGGGGTTACTTCTAATGTGGCCTCCTGATTAGTATTAATACCCATCGACACTTTTTGTTCATTTGTAAGGTTATATACACCTACTGCATTCGTGTCGGTTATGTTGGTATTAGCTGATTGATTAGCATTTTGGTTAGCAGGTGGCACCTCTTCTTCTGTAAAAAAAAGGAAATACGCAGCTACACCCAAGCCTAACACTAGTATGATGGTAAGTATTAGTAATAGCCCTGTTTTACTCATAATAAATATAAAATATTAATCACATTCATTATTAATACAAGTCAGTCCTTCTGCACAGTCATAATCAGTAATACACTGACCATCAATATTTGCAGGTGTACTAGAACAAAAACCATTTCCACAAGTATCAATGATTTCACCAATACCATCACCGTCCAAGTCAATATCCGGACAATCCGCATTAGTTATACATGGGTCCGCTGAATAGAAACAAGTTGGATTTGGGCCACGCCAAAAGGATGTGCAGTATGGTTGAGTAGAGCAACAGTTTTGATGTGATGCACAAAAGGTAAGTCCGGAACAATGACCTAGACTACTAGGATCCAAACATTCAATATCAACAACTGCTGGGAGAGGATTATTATCTGCGCATGTTTGGGATGCGCACTCCCATTCTTCTTCGCCACCCGGCAGTTCCTGACATTGTCCCCCTTCTTCCAATACATAATATGGGCAATGCAACATATCATGCCGTGAATAATCTCCAACAGGTAACTCGTCAGTAAGAGTACCCCATTTACCTTCATATACGAAATCGCCGTCGCAATCTTCTCCTTTATTAATACCTCCACCTTTTCGAATTGTTGGCGGCATATCTCGATATTCACAACTATTAAATACGGGCTGTCCACTGCTATTTAAGCTTAACTCAAACACCAACCAATGATCGTAACTAAATATCGGAGTCGATCTGATCAAGCCCCACGGATCATTCATCTGCCACATTAAATTACCAGCATTATCAAATATCTGTACATTTTCAGAACAAGCATTCGTACCAAATCTCCGAGCCCCTTCTGTCTGAGAAATAAAGTAGAGAATTCTGCCTGAAGGGGGCATGTTATATATATATGTATAGTCATTTTCATGCCAGTATTGACCAGCTTCGTATACACCTACATAAGGCATATCTTCAAACGCTCCGCATGGTTCTTGGCTGCATACTGTCGCCAGTCCGCCACCGCTGCCGGTATTTTCACGGTATACTAACGGATCCAAACTATTGAGTAATTTTCCCTCATTCTGGTACCAGTGCACAATTTTAAACATATGCGGTGGATCAGTGCACACACCGTTTGTACAGGACTGACCTGGACTTTCACACACTCCGCAGGCGGCTCCTCCCGTTTCACACATTTCCCAATCCTGAGCTGCATATGGCTGGCACGTACCATTTACATCACAGCAACCATTCGGGCAACTCGCTCCATCACAGTCATAGCATGCATTCTCATTAAATGTGCAGTCTACGTTGCATGCGAGCACTCCATCATCCCATCCCTTTGTTTGACATGTTTCGAAGTTCAGATTCGAACCATCGCATTCTTCACCCGGATCAATATCGCCGTCTCCGCAACCGAAACACTGTGTCGTATTAAATGTACAGCTTGCATTACATGTAAGGCTTCCACCATCAAATCCTTGGCTAATACAGCTGTGACCGGCAAGATCTCCTCCGTCACATTGTTCACCAATTTCCTGCACTCCGTTGCCGCAGTCACTGCATGAGTTTGTGTTATACGTACAATCGGCATTACAGAGAAGTGTCCCGCTGTCATAACCCAAAGTAATACAAGTTTCACCGCCAAAATCATTTTGATCGCATTGCTCTGTCCCCTCCTTGGTACCGTTGTTGCATGTCTGACCGGTACATAAAGTTTCATTAAACGTACAGTCTGCATTACATGAGAGTGGTCCACCAATATATCCTCTCGTGGCACATGTTTGACCATTAAGATTTGCTCCATCACAATCTTCGCCGGGATCAATATTACTATTACCACAAAGATCCTCAGTACAATTAGTAGTGTCAATCGTACAGCTTGCGGTACAGATCAGCGATCCTCCGTCAAATCCTTGACTAATACATGTTTCAGTTCCAAAATCAGCTCCGTCACATTGTTCTGCGCCATTCTTTACTCCGTCCCCGCATCCGAAACATTGTGTGGTGTCATACTGGCAAGTTACTCCATCACAGGAGAGATTTCCGCCATCAAACCCTAGACCCACGCATGTCTGACCATTTAGATCACCACCATCGCATTGCTCCCCAGGTTCTATTGATCCATTATTGCATGTTGCTACACACCTATTATTATATGCATCCAGCCATCCAGCTTGGCAGACCGGTGTACACTGGAATGGATCAATTGGCGGCCGTGGGAGCGAAACACAAGAGGAATTGAAAGGGCCCCACTGTTCACATGCAATATTTGTAAAACAACTTTGCCCAAGATCACAGTTGCCCTGCCACCTTTCGTCAACTGGGCCAGGGATTGTTTGAACTTCCAGGTTCCAAGTACCAAGACACTGACTGGTATTAAGCGTACAGTTTGCATTACATGTCAGATTAGTGACTCCCTGACACAAATATGAACCGAATATAGTTCCAATGACATCACATTTTTGTTGTCCAATATTACATGATACTCCTTGTGAGTCGCAGGACTCGCCTCCTAGATCCGCACCATCACATTCTTCAGTTCCATCCTTTGTTCCATTACCGCAATCAGAGCAACCGGATGTATCGAATTTACATGTCACAGGATTACATGCAAGACTTCCTCCGCTGAATCCTTCTGTTACACATGACTTTCCGTTCAAGTCTAATGGGGGTGTTTCACAATCTTCACCAGGTTCAATTACCAGATTTCCACATGTCGCACCGCATGATGGACCGACGTCAACTCCAGTTTCGTCACAGTTTTGAATACCATCGCTGCACGAATCACACTCCAAACAGTACAGTTCGGCAAACTCATTATAGCAATTCAAGGTACACTGGGCTGGACTAGCGCCCTGCCCTTCACAATACGCATCACCGCTGATGACCCAGCATGATTTACTGTTAAAACAGAAATTTGCGCCAAGGTTACAGTTCCCTTCCCAGCGCCAAATTCCCGGAACTGCTTCTACCGGATCAGTTAGTGGTTCATCCTGCCATGAACCTGAAGGAGTGCAATACTGAGATTCAAGAGTCGGGTTGGGCATGGAGTTACATTGTTCTTCAGGTGGCGTACAGTCTGAACATGCCCCTCCGAGATCTACACCCGTCTCGCCGCAGTTCTGTACTCCATCAGAGCAATGTGTCCCGGAACAAAACGTGCAGTAATCACTTCCCGGCAAAGCGCCGGCCTTTGAGCATCCGGGAATATTCCCTATACAATATAAATCATAAACACAATCACATGCCGTACAATCTATTGGAGTATCCGTACATGCGCCAAATGGAGAATCGGCAATATTGCACTGTGCCGAACTTTCACACTTCTCGCCGCATGCTACTTGTAATTGAGCATCTCCACAGCTCCCCGGAATACAGGCAGCCGTATTAACTGATGTACAATTTGCCGCACACCCCAAATTCCCGCAATAAAAATCTCCCGCCTCATTCAACACCCCGTTACCGT
>JBHPFX010000034.1:0-6099 GCA_042570925.1 Patescibacteria group bacterium | reverse complement strand
TTGCTGAACTTGCTCTTCCATAGTGTTTAATTTAACAATCTAGCCTCCGCATTAAGTCGTTCTTGCCGCACTTCTTCCTGACTGCGATTCCAATTGGATAGTACTGAAAGTCCAACTAAAACAACCATTCCAATTAAAATAAGTGAAAATATTATTTTCTCTTTTTTATAACCAGTCATATGTTTTATTACTTATTAGGTCCTGTCCCCATCAATACATGCCTACCCCCTTATTTATTATTACTCTCTCTTGAATTATAGGCTCATGCCAGTTTTTTGACTAATCAATAAAGGTTTTAGTAGTTTAAGGGGTATGTGGTAGACTTAATTTAGGAGGCTAGATTGTTAAATTAAACACTATGGAAGAGCAAGTTCAGCAACCACAGCAAGAGAAAAAGCAAATAGGAAAAGTCCCATATACTAAGCGTGCAATCATTATTTCCTTTGTGTTAGCTTCGTTAATAATGATTCCATTATTTATTTCAACAATAACAATACCAGCATCACCTGATACAGGAATTCATGGTCAAGCAGATCAGTCGATAATTGAAAAACTTATTGCTAAACATAAATGGCAAGAAAGGGTATTATCATGGGATACTGAACGAGGTCGAATATATTTATCAATAATGACCAGCCCAGATTCCATTTGCTACTCATATGTTGGTGATTCTCTAAGAGAGTATTTTAACGCAAAGGGGCAGTTTATTGCTGATTGCCGTAATGGTTATGAGAGAGGTAAGATAGAAGAATGTGATTGGTTGAAAGGACTATCATCAACAGAACCAGATTATACTAATTATGGACATTGTGATGTAGTTTTGTAATTACTCAATTAAACAAACCTAAAATAATTATGGAAGAACAGGGTCAACAACAACCGTTAGAAAAGTCAGGGGAGCATATTTATAAAAAGTGGTGGTTTTGGCTTGGAAGTATGTTTATTCTAGTCGGCATACTTACCATAACTTCTGGACGATATTTTTTTGATGAAAGTAAATTCAGCATCTCATATATAATACATCATCAAGGAACGTTTAGATGTAAATGTGAGGTTAAATGTGAGAGATGGTACCCGATAGGAATGGAATCTGCTTTAATTAATGATGCAACATGGATGGATACAGGTGGAAAAGTAGGAGATGAAAGAGGCGACCTATTTTTATATGACATAATCGATGAAGTGGACACAGTACACTCAAGTATTGTTAAAGAAGTTTATTTTGGAATACCTACTAAAACTATTGAGAATACATGCCCCGATGGCTACGAACAAGGTAGTGAAGTAAAGCGGGGAGAATATTATTCAAAATAAGTAACTTGTCAGTAAACAATATTGCCTTCAAGAAGAAAGTGTTTCCTCATGTACTCGTATTTCAGAAAAATCAAGTTTCACTCAACTTTGGGACGATACTGAAGCGCTTCAGCAATATGCCGCTGTGTGATATTTTGTTCCTCTGAAAGATCAGCGATTGTTCGGGAAATCTTTAAAATTCGAAAATATGATCTCGCAGAAAGTTGATATGTATGAACCGCGTGGCGAAGAAATTTTCCTGTTTCAGAATCAATAGAACAATACTTTTTTACATCACGAGAAGACATTTCGGCATTTGTAAGATTGTTGTTTGTGCAAAAACGCTTTTGCTGGATGCGACGAGCATGCTGTACTCTCTTTCGAATATCTGCTGATGCTTCTCTTGCTTTCGAATTAGTCAGTTTGGCGATATCAACCCGAGGCACTTCCACATGAAAATCAATTCTATCAAGCAGGGGACCAGAAACTCGTTTTCGATATCTTGTTATCTGTCCCTGTGAACATGTGCAGCTCCTGACAGCATCTTCCAAATACCCGCATGGACAAGGATTCATGGCGGCAATGAGCATGAATTTCGCTGGAAACTGTATCGTGGCCATCGCCCGTGAGATAGACACAACACCGTCTTCAACTGGCTGGCGCAAATTCTCTAGAACGCTTCTCGGAAACTCAGGAAATTCATCCAAGAAAAGTACGCCACGGTGTGCAAGTGAAATTTCTCCAGGTTTTGGAACCGTTCCTCCTCCAACAAGCGAGACACCGGAAGCAGTATGGTGGGGAGATCTAAAAGGACGATGTGTGATGAACGGCTGACCGGATGTTAACAAGCCGGAGACACTATAAATTTGGATAACCTCCAATGACTCCTGTAAAGTCATTGGAGAAAGTATTGAGGGAATCGCCCTCGCAAGCAGTGTTTTCCCCGAACCTGGAGATCCTGAAAGCAAGACATTGTGCCCTCCAGCAGCAGCTATTTCAAGGGCTCGTTTCGCATGTTCCTGCCCTCGTATTTCTGAGAAATCAGTCGAGAATGTATTTGAAGATGCTCGTCGGTGTGTTGATATTTTTTTCTGAGCATGCAACATTCGTTTTCCGCATAAATGATCCACAAGATCTTTAAAGGATGAAAATGGGAATATTCTAATACCGCCAATGAGTGTTGCTTCATGTGCATTTTCGGCAGGTACGAATATTTCCTTCATTCCTTCCTGTTTAGCAAGGGTCACTATAGAAAGTGTTCCTCTAACATTCCGGGCGGATCCATCTAACGCCAGCTCACCCACAATCATGCATTTCTTCATAGTGTCCGGTAAAATAATTTTTTGAGCAATTAACAGCGCAATTGCAATGGGCACGTCGTAATGTGATCCTTCTTTCTTAACATCTGCCGGAGCAAGATTTACAGTAATTCGCGTCCGGGGAAAGGGAAGTTGAGAATTTTTTACTGCAGAACGGATACGCTCTCGCGCTTCTTGAACAGCAGTATCCGGTAAACCAACTACGGTAAAACAGGGCAACCCAGGAAGGATATCTGCCTCAACAAGCACGCGCTGAGCAGAAATACCTGCCAGCGTCGCTGAATATACTGATACTTTCATAATTTTATTACCAAATTAACAGACTCCTCTCAACTCATATGAGCTGAGAGTCATGCTGTACGTTAATTTCTACTAGAGAGGTTTCTTTTCTTGGCTGCGAATAACTCCAAAAGCAATAATAACCACACCAATAAAGATCATAACATCGGCAAGATTACTTGTAGGCCAGGCAAGCACTTTCAGATAATCGATAACCGCACCGTACCAAATTCTATCGAGAATATTTGATAATGCTCCCACAAGAATAAGTAGTATGCCTGTGACTAAGACAAAATTCTTTTGTCTATAAGCTTTACCAAGCAATATTATGAGAATAACTATGATAATGCCAATAAGTAGGTACAGTGGCCAACTTGAAAGTGGAATATTCCAGGAAATTTCCCGATTTTTTTCAAAAGCAAAAACAAAGGTTTCCGAAATCAATTCGACATTATCTTCAAGACGACTCGCAACAAGTTTCAATATGCGATCAAGTGCAAAAAAGATAAAAATACCAACATAGGTGAGAAGCCAGTGCATGGTTCTCATACATTACCCAAGTATTAATGGTAAAAAACCTTACGACTGCTTCTTATTTCTGCATTCAATACACAGTGTTGCCGAAGGAACTATTTCAAGCCGTTTCATCTGAATTTCATTTCCGCATGATGAACAAACTCCGTAAGTACCTGCATCAATTTTTTCTAGTGCTGCGTTAACATCCTCGAGACTATTCCGTAAATTGGTTTCTAAAGAAAGCTTGTCCTGGTAGGTGGTAACTTCAGCTGCATTTTCATCATCCTTCGAGCCAATCTCGGTCCATTGTACACCACCTTCTTTTTTCTTCGAAGAAGATGAGAATCCCGCCAGTTCCTCAAGCTGCCCCTCAAGCTGCTTTTTTTCTTCAGCGAGTTTTTTTGTCATTTGCTGTAATAATGTCTTGTCCATAATTGTGAATAATAATACTAATAGTACAAAATGAAACCCACCACATTGTTTTTATGGCCTATATTGGCGTTTCTTTTACTTCGAAAGTCAGTGTAACATATTGGCGTAATGTGGACAAGCAATACTTTGTGAGATAAATCAAACCACCCCTGTGAGACGTACACAGGGGTGGTAAATTTCTTTATTGCGACGAACCTCTAGTAAGCAGGATAGATATTGATACCACCACGGAATCCGGTGTGATGAGTGAAAAACTGCGAGAGCGCGGTACCGTTTTGGTTAAACGTTCGCACCTGCGGACCCATACCCGGACCCGGTGCTGTAACAATTTCCGTTGTGCCATCACCGTTCAGATCAGCGACAAATGAAGTGAAGTTTCCACGGAGCGTTGAGGCATAGGAGAAGAACTGAGCTTTAACAGTTCCATCATTGTTAAACGTTCTGATCTGTGGACCTGCGCTGCTTTGAGGTGAAACAACAATGTCGTTTGAACCATCATTATCAACATCCCCAACTGAGACGTTTACTCCGCCGCGGAACGTGTCAGCAAAGGCGAAGAATCTCAAGACTGCGGTACCATCTGCTTCGTAAACTGCAACCTGTGGAGCATGTCCTGCTTTTGGCGCAATGACGACGTCAGCAGAACCATCACCATTTACATCACCAGTCGTGAGATGAAAACCACCTCGAAGTGTTGAAGCATAGGCATCAAATCGGTTGTCAATATTCGCATTTTCACCGTCCATGATAACGACTTCTGGACCACCATTTGATTCTGGAGCAGCAACGATTTCTGGTATTCCGTCGCCATCGACATCACCGACAGCAAGTTCTACACCGCCACGGAATGTAGTATTGTAGACGAAACCTTGAGTCAAGACATTTCCATCTCCGTCAAATACCCGTACCTGTGGAGCTGCGCCTGCTTTTGGAGCAACGATAATTTCTGCCTTACCATCGCCATTAACATCTCCGGCAGTCACATGGACTCCGTCACGAAGGTGTGATGGGAAAGCGAAGAACTGCGAAAGTACATTTCCATTCCTATCAAATACCCGTACCTGTGGAGCTGCGCCTGAGCCGGGAGCAGTAATGATCTCGCTTATTCCATCGCCGTCAATATCAGCGGTTACTGTCTCCATACCGATTCGGAGATTAGTGCTGTAGGCAAAGAAATTGGCAAGTGTTTCACCATTTTCATTCGCGAGAATGACTTGCGGACCACCGCCTGATGCTGGAGTCGCAATGATGTCCGCTACTCCTGATCCACCGCCAAGTCCTGCCTGACCTGACACAACTGCGAATTTTGTGAAGTGATTTGTCTGGATTGTGATGCTGTTGTTGTCCTGATCTTGCGTTACACCGATCGGATTTCGATAGGTATTCGTACTCTCATCATAGTACTTCGCAAGCAGGGAGCCCTCATTCAGTCCGAGTGAGTCAAGCTGTTCATCTGTGTAGTAGAACGTGATCGTGACATTTGAATTAAATGACGTAATCGCGTTATTATCAGCGTCCTGTGCTTCAAGTTCATATCCGACACCAAATGGCTGATTATTTTTCGTTCGATACATATCAACTGTCGGTGTTGCAGTAACAGTTACATCAGTACCAGATTCACCTAGTGCACCCGCAGGAATGTTGATTGTCGTACCATTATCGAGAGAAATGTTTTGAACATTTCCTGCATCGAATGTAGTAGACACTGCTGGGGGCACATTGAAGATTGATTCATCAAGATTGAAGTCTTGGCTGATTGAGGTTTCATCAGTAATGTTAACCAACACCTCTTCCGACATATAGAATTTCGTACCATCAAAGCTGTCTGCACCACAGTGCCATTCACCAGCTTTGTAGTTGACACGATATGTGCCGCCCCATTCAACCGGTCCACCGGTAAATCCGCCATCTTCTGCCCAACAGTGGACAAATCCGTGATTAACTGGTACACCCGCGCCACCACCGATTTTTACCGTTCCAGTCATACTTCCAAGTGATCTTTCGAGCTGAAGAGTGATTGGACCGGCAGTTGCACCAGTTACCTTAACATTTTGGAAGTCAGGAGGAATAAAGTCGCTGTCGGGTGGTAGACCTGCGCCGACTTCGTAGAGATGGCCAGAGAGCACGTTCAATCTGAATGTTCCATCCGGATTCGTTGGAGTATCTGCGTGAAGCTCTTTCGCAAAGTCTTCTGCTTTTGGACCTCCTTCTCCATGATCAATTTCCGGCCAATTACCACCAAAGACCCAGGCATCAACAC
>JBHPFX010000033.1:0-7108 GCA_042570925.1 Patescibacteria group bacterium | reverse complement strand
GTATTGGATATTGTCAATGGACAAAGCGAAGACTGGCCCGATGAGACAAAAATTGGTGCATGCGGAGGTGAACAAAGGGACGATGACATGAGACACCGATTTTTTGAGATAAATAATATTACGGGACGTCATGGGTATACCATTGGAAGTAATCATGGTTCCGCTCCTCCACAAGAAGTCGGCAATACTCCCTGGGAAGCATTCTGGTGCGGAGGGTATAAGACCGATTGTACGCAAGATTCTCAGCAGTGCCAGTGCCTGGATTTTGACTGGGATGATTTCAAGAATCGTACAACAAGCAACGACTATTGCGAAAACTTTAACCAGCTCGGGTGTTCGCGTGACGATGACCAGAACAACATCATGCAGCTACGGGCCGTCTGGGATGACACCACGGGACAGTTACTGAGATTTGAAGGTGCTATTTGTGATAATTCTGACGGACACGGATGGGTCGATGTTGATGCCCATGTGTATTTTAAAGAACCGATGTATTTCTTTGATGTTGATGGAAACACCTACACCGATTCAGAGCTCACGACTTCCGTAGCATGTACTCCTGATTCCTGCTCTGACGATACATTGTACGGATTCTGCAATCTCGAAACAAAACAATACTGTAATAACGGCACCATTGAAAACGACTGCACTAAATGCGGTTATAAGTGCAGTACCGGTTTATACTGTAACTATTCCAACGGCGGATGTTATACCTGTAATTCAGATTCACACTGCAATGATGGTAACTGCATGACACAGGATACCTGTGTAAGTCCTGGTACCGCTTCAGCGCATTGCCAAAATACCTCCCTTTCTGATGACGGGTGTCTAGTTGAGCAGGAATGTGGAATAAGCCCACAGGGATGTTCATGCGGCAGTTGTCCGCGTGGTTACCACTGTGCAGGTAATAGAGAATGCTCACCCACCACCTCATGCAATCCTAAAACCGGCGAAGGCTGTCCGATTGTTGATCCTGATGATGCCCCAATAGCCGATTAATATTCAAATTGCAATAATAATACAATCATTAACCAAAGATACCTATGGACCAACAAGTCGTGACCAAGCAAAAAACTAATACCTTAGCCATCGTTGGGATTGTCGCCGGCATGTTTGCCGTCGGTTTACTCGCTGGTTTTCTCGTTTTTGACAGTTCAGAAACACCAGCCGTTGTTACCGGCACCACTGCTGTATGTAGTGGCCAGCCCGATAATACATCTTGTGGGGTCGGTCTCATTTGCTGTTCAGAGACCTGCTCAACCACTTCATGCTCAAATAACGCCGATTGCAGCGCTGGTCAAGTATGTATTAATGGGGGCACGTGCAACTCATACTGTGGGGTAATACCAGTAACATGTGGTAATGGAATACTGGATGAAGGTGAAGAATGTGACGGAGCAGATATTGGAGGGGTTACATGTAACGGACTTGGCGCGTCATGTGATACGGGAACGCAACAATGCTATGGTGAATTTCCAGCATCAGCCTTTTGTCAGAGCAATCCTTACGGCACTGTATGTAATGTTGGAGATTTGACCGGAGTGTGCATGGGAAGTCAATGCGGGATATTGCAAACACAGGAATGCGTAGGAATAAGTAACGTAACCTGTGCTGCAGACTGTACTTACAATACTGATCAATGTGATGCTGTGTGGCAAACAGAAACTCAAACGATTCCTGATGCATCAGAAGAGTGGAATGGTAACTGTGCAACAGGTTTCAGTTGTTATGGAAGTTTTCCTGCATGTGCTCAATATGGAACAACGAATTCATTTTGCCTGAGTCAAACTCCATTTGTATGTAGTGAAGGATGTGAGTCTGGATGGCCTGAAGCATACGCGAACCAATGTTCAGTTCAGCACTGCACGAATGGTATATTTGAACCTGGTCTTGGAGAAACTGGATTAGACTGCGGTGGACCTTGTCCTGCATGTGGTCCGGACTGTGCAGCCAACCAATGTCGTAATGCCTCCGGTCAATGCGCTGCTCAAACTGACACGACGTGCGGAAGAAATGGAGTTGTCTGTGTTGATTGTACATCCCAAGGACAAATCTGTAATGCATTAACAGGAACATGCGAACAAGCATGCATAGACGGGGAAGAACGATGTAATTCAGACATACCTAGTCAACTAAGGTCTGAGGTCTGTGTGGGTGGCGTGTGGCAAACTGAGACTCAAACGGCGCCTGATTCAAAACCTTTCGTTCCTGGACTTCAATGGGAGGGAGAGTGCTTCATGGGACCAAGTTGCGATGCTGATAGTACGCGCGGCTGTGGACGAGATTCAAGTAATCTAGATGATTGGTATTGTATGAATATTGAGCCTTTTAACTGCACGGATGACTGCCAAAGCGAATGGCCAGAAGCCTATGCAAACCAGTGTTCAGCAACATGCGGCAATGGTATTGCAGAACCAGGTGAGCAGTGTGATGGAACAGATTTCCGCGGAAGAACATGTGACACATACCAATCGTTCCGGGGCGGCACATTAATCTGTACTGATAGATGCACTATTTCAACTAGTCAGTGTATCCTCATACCATGCAATCCTCTTAAAGATCCGAAGTGTCAATTTACTGACGTTGACGATACTCCCGCAGCTGACTTCTAGACCCGTTGACCAAGCAAATAAAATCACCTACACTGTAATCCTTTGTAGGTGATTTTGGATATGAAAAACTTTTGGGAAAAACTACGTAAGCCGATAATTGCATTAGCTCCGATGGCGGGCATCACTGATGCGGCGTTTAGAATTATCTGCAAAGATTTTGGTGCAGATGTGATTTATACTGAGTTCGCATCTACAGATGCACTTGTACATGAGAGCAAAAAAACATTTGAGATGCTTTCGTTCGATCCTAAGGAGCAGCCGGTCGTGTGCCAGATATTTGGAAAGGATCCAGAAATGTATTATAAATCAGCACAAGTTGTTGAGCGACTCGGTTTCAGTGGAATTGATATCAACTTTGGCTGTCCGGCTTATAAGGTGGTAAAACATGGCGGTGGAGTCTCACTTATGCGAGATCCTAAAAAGGCTGCTGAGCTCGTCCAAGCAACGTGTGAAGGTGCAAAAAATATCCCCGTGTCGTTAAAACTTCGAGCAAGCATTTGTCAAAAAGGCGCAGATCCGAAAGATCCGGCGAACCACGTGACTGCCTTAGATATGATCGAAGCAGTAAAACATCTCCCGGTGGCAGCTGTCATGGTGCATGGAAGAAGCTATGAAAAGCCTTTTGATGGTGAACCAAACACAAATATGATTAAAGAAGTTAAAAAAGCTTTTGGTGGAATCACCATTGCAAATGGAGGCGTGTATACTCCTGAGAACGCGAAAAAGTTATTAGAAGAAACTGAAGCTGATGGCATCGGACTTGCTCGTGGTGTGCGCGGATCCCCTTGGCTTTTTAAGCAAGTAAAAGACTATTTTGAAACCGGCTCATATAAAGAATTCTCATGGGAGGATAAAAAAACATTTGCGATCAAGCATGCGAAAGCCGCACTTAAAGCTAAAGGTGATTGGGGTATCATCGAAATGCGCAAACATCTCGCATGGTACGTCCACGGAGTTCCTGGAGCATCGATGCTTCGTGCGAAGTTAGTGAGAGTAAATACGCTTGAGGATATTGAATCAATTTTGAATAAATAGAAGAATCCGCCCCGACCACATAGTGGTGTTAACGGGCGGATTCGGTTGTGAGATCCACCTATTCTTCGATGATCTCGATTTTGATGATCGGGCGACTCCCCCAGTATCCTTGCCCCACACAGGGCGGGGCACCTCTCGCCACTGACATCCCGAGACCAACCTTGATGTTTTCAAAGTCGGTGACACCGAACGAATTTTGTGCAGCCATGATTAATCCTGCTCCGACAATATGGCCTGTTATCTCCTCCCCTCTTTTGCGGATTTTTCTAACGCCGCCTTGTAATGGATCAATCTCGTAGACCGTTTCATCCCCAGCTTCACCAGTGGTAACCTTCAGTTTTCCAGGGAAGTTTACACTGATTTTTTGAACCTCTCTCGCCAAAGGTTCCTCCTTAAGTTTCGAGTCATGGGGCTTTTTTTGTTTTCAAGTAATTCACGTTATCAAAAAACAACCCCCAATGTCAAGGGCGTCTCTCTATAGTCATCCTGCCTTCGCCTAGAGAGCTCAGGCCCGATGGGAACTCGATTCAGGGTCTTCATAAAGCCATTCTTGAGATAAATCATTAAAAGAAGGATTTTCTTTTTTTATTAAATCCAGTTTCCATTTTCTTTTCCAACTCTTCAGCTGCTTCTCACGTTTTATTACTTCATATACATCATTCGACTCTTCAAAGTACACAAGTTTATGCAATCGATAGTCTTTACTGAATCCCTCATTCACACCATTTTTATGCTCGTATATTCGTCTTTCGAGGTTATTGGTCATACCAATATAAAGCACCGTGTTGTACTTGTTAGTAATGATGTAAGCAAAATAAGACTTATCTTGTTTCATAGATAACAAATGTTATAAAGATTCCGGATCAAGTCCGGAATGACAGTATTATTATGTTTCGACTCAATGCTTCAGCTCAGAGCAGACCTAAATATCGTATTTAAACTTCTTCGTATCGCTCGCTCCTCCTTTTATGAGAATCATTGCTGCTATAGGGAGAATGATCCAAACAAATTGTGCATTCGAGGAAGCAAAAAGGTTTTGAGTAAACGGCGCTAAGCCCTGAGCAGCTTCTTCAGGAAGAAATGATAGAGTGATACTGACAATTAGTCCAACATGGAGAATACTGAAGAGAAGTACCTGCCACCATCTTCCATGTGAATCTGTTGAGGCAATTGTTTTTACTAATGCAGAACGGGACAGCATAAAAAACAAAAAGACAAAAACTACCAAAAACGCAGATATGCGGAATACAAACAGCTGGGAAACAGCGTTATTCACACCCTCCTGAAAACCCGGGTCAGATATGAATGGCGCGTGCTCAACAACAGCTAGGGCCATGTAAATCGAGACTAAGATGACGATAATGCGGTCACGTCCTAAAGAAAGCCCATATAAAAAGGCAGCAACGACAAAAAAGAGGATAATGAATAAATCCCAGGTGGGTTCTGCCCAGTTAATATTCGAAATGAATTCACTTGCACTTTCAGCAGCGTGCGCCGCTGGAATAAAAGGCATAAGGGCTATTTAGTTTCTTTTCAGACCTACTATAGCACAAATTTAATAATAAAGCAATATAAATGAAAAGGTAAAAGACTAATTCGTGTCCTAGAGGTGGGGTCTGGGGTTTTATCTGAGCCATTCCCAAAGAATTTGAGACGAATTATGCCACGCGAATATAAAACCCCAGTACTTTTTGGGTACTTTTTGGTATCAAAAAGTACCTCGCCTTCGGAGAAACTCTTATTAATAATTTTATATTATTCCAGCTCCCTAAGCTCTTCGAGCAACTTTTTTTGCTTACTGGACAGCTTTGTCGGAGTAACCACATTAACTCTTACGTAGTGATCTCCCCTTCCGCGTTTTCGCAAGTGCGGAATCCCCTTATCACCCAGACGAAATTTCTTACCTGTTTGCGTTCCAGCTGGGATTTTAAGCGATACCATGCCATCAATCGTCTCCACTTTTTTCTTTATACCAAGTGCCGCCTGAGAAATTGTAAGATCGAGTGAAGTATGGACATCATCTCCTTCTCTTGAGAAATACGGGTCAATTTTGATAATTACCTTCATATAGAGATCGCCCGAAGCGGACTGCTTGGCTCCTGCTTGTCCCTTGCCCGGCAGACGAATCGTTTCACCGTCATTAATGCCTGCGGGAATTTTTACTTTCATCGTTTCCTTACCTCTCGTGAGGCCATCTCCCGTGCATTTGGTACATTTCTTTGAAGCACGCTGACCGTCGCCCTGACATTCCGGACAAACGCTTGCCTGTCTGAATGTTCCAAAAAAAGTCTGCTGGACGTGATCCACCTGTCCGGATCCCCTACACGTCGGGCATGTTTCAAGTTTTGCACCGGGCTCCACACCATTTCCCTTACAATGATCACAGGTAATGTGCTTTTCGAGCTCCAGTATTTTTTCTACGCCGAAAGCCGCTTCTTTAAATGAAAGCTCCACGACAGTCTCAATGTCCGTGCCGCCACGTGTCTGTCCTCTCCCTCGTGCCCTACCTCCGAATATGTCGCCGAAAATATCACCAAGATCTCCAAAATCAAAGTTGGTATTTTGGGAACGAAATCCACTCTGAGCACGTGCAAAGTCTTCCGCAGAAAATCCGCCGAAGCCTGCCCCTCCAGCTCCCGTTTGATTAAAGGTTGAGCCGAACCGGTCATATTGCTCTCGCTTTTGCTTATTGCCAAGAACCTGATACGCCTCATTTATTTCTTTAAACTTTTCCTCATTGCCATTCCCTTTGTCCGGATGATGCTCATGCGCAAGCTTCCGAAATGCTTTTTTGATTTCGGCTTCTGTGGCGTTTCGTTCAACGCCTAATGTCTTGTAGTGGTCATTTGCCATTTTATGTATTCAAAAGTGAATGGATTACCTTACGGCAACCTCCTTCATATGTCAAGCCTATGCGCTTAACTCTAATTGCTCTTTTTCTACAATAACTTTCTTAACGGTGACAAAACGAGTAAAGAGAAATATCTTATATACGATGTAGGAAAAGAACTGAATAATCGGCCTGATAACAAATTGCAATAACTTTAACAGAAAAAATAATGACAATGCGAGAATTGCGGGAATAAATTTTTGAAATGGTTCAACTACACTGTCCACCCTGCCTGAAACGATCTTATGCACCACGACATCCATAGTGTCAGTTCCCTCCGCCTCGATATCGAACGTATCTAAAAACGACTGCCGTGAATCAGCTAAAAGCTCCCCTTGCGCCCCTGTAATTACCTCTTGAAGCGCTTCTCCAATAAGAAAATCGCTGGGTAAGGTGGGAAGCTCATCGATGGATCCTGACTCAAGAATAAACTCATCAAGGGTCATTTCAGGAGAATAATACGGCATATAGCTTGGTAAAATTTCATTAACAGTTACTGACAGAGATTCCGCGGCATTATCCAGCATTTGATTTGACCCGTCATCAGCAAGATATCCGTAGTACGTAAATG
>JBHPFX010000032.1:0-7333 GCA_042570925.1 Patescibacteria group bacterium | reverse complement strand
GGTGCCGATCCGAACAGCACATCACCAATGTGGATTGGTTTTGCTCAATCAGTCAGTGAAGATGAAATACTTTTACCGGCCAGAACAGCTACCTTGTACACGGATGATCTCATGGATCCAGTCACCACTACCCTCTGCATCCCGGAAACCATTGTCCCGGGATACGATTTAACTAATCAGACCTCAGGAGTGCTTTACTTTTATGATGTTAATGGCACACCATATCATGACTCTCTGTTAACTGATCCTGTATTAGACAGTGGCTGTAATACACTTCTTGCCAATTCCTTTACCCCAATCAACATCCAATCGGGTGTACTTAATATCCTGTACAATGATTCAACTGACTTCTCCATGTCCTTGGGTAGAAATGGAGAATCACTCGGCTGGCTGGAAGGTGATGGCACGATTATGGGATACTGGAGTGACGGTGGTGCCGATCCGAACAGCACATCACCAATGTGGATTGGTTTTGCTAGTAGTATGAACAATGATCCAATTAATTTACCGGAAAACAAAGCTACTCTCGAAACTGATGATCTTGAGGATCCAGTTACCACTACATTATGTGTCCCGGAAACCACTATCCCATCATATGATCCGATTAATCAGACATCTGAAGGAGTATTGTATTTCTACAACCAACTTGGCAAACCATACTCAGATAACTTATTGACCAAACGGGTACTGTGTGACGCTCCAGAAAACTTTGTATGTGGAGATATTAATAGTGATGGAGTAGTCGATGGGTTAGATGTGGAAGATATGAATGATTATGTAAATGGCGGCATGGAGCCAGTCGAGGGATATTGTTACGATCCTTGCGCTGATATAACTGGGGAAGGTTTAATCGGCGCAGTTGATTTAACACTGCTTGTAAATCAGGTATTTCAACAAAAAAGCTTTAAGGATCAGGGAATTGAATGTCCTTGTGGCCGCTGCCCGCAATGCGGAGATAATGAGATTCAGCCTTTACTCGGAGAAGAATGTGATGGTGAAGAATTAAGTGGTATAACCTGTGAAGATGTTGGCTTTCTTGGGGGCGGTACGCTGGCATGTTATCCGAGAAATAACGCCAACGCATGTTCATTTGATACAAGCGGATGTTTACCTGAATGTGCACTAGACAGCGACTGTAATGATGGTGATCCCTGTACTGTCGATTGGTGTAATCAATTTGAATCAAATGGTATTTGTGAAACGTGGCCGGCACAATGCGGTCCACTCGATTCATGCTGCCCAACTGGATGTACAGCTACTCAGGATCGCGACTGCTCTTCAATAGATCCATGTGCCAATATATATTGTAAGAAACAGCCGTTTCATATCTGTTGCCAATCAAATCAGTTGATAAAATAAGTTAACACCAGTTCAGGAAAACTCGTCTGATAACCAGGCGAGTTTTTTATTGAAGTTACTTTGCACCTTTTTGACAAAGTATTCAATAAAAGGCTATAATAACACAAAGACAAATAGAAATCTTCATTATCATTATAACGAAATAAGTACCGTGGAAAAGCGTAAGATTTCCACCCAGCAATACGTAGGTACGTCAGTTGAGTGAGATTTACGTCATAATACGCATTTCCAGCTATGTCAAAATAATACTTGATTGGGTTGAGATCTACCTGTGCATGTGCCTCATTAATTCCAAGGATGCGGTTTAAAAAAGATATATTGGGTACTGTGCCACTTTGGGAAGCAGGCAGGCAAAGCATTTTAGTCTCCAATACTTCTGAAGGTGGATACATCTCTAGCGTAATAGCCATTTCAGGATGTATTTCACTTGTCATTATGTAAAAAGGAAATGGTTGTGGTGCCTGACTTCCATCTTGAAAATCCTCCTTAGAAGTACCAGCAGAAGCAAAGTAAAAATCAGTTACTTCTCCTGTGTATCCCCACATACTGGCAGAAGCCATTTCGAAATCACTTGATGTGATAATTGCATTGTCGACATCCTGAACCATTAACGGGCCAGCATTTACAACGAGAGTAGTGGTTGGCACTTCATTAGTAATTTGTGTAGACATCAACATAATCATCCCAAAACCGGCAAGCGCTGCACCCACCATTCCGAGAGTTAGTCCAAGGATGGTCTTGTTTTTTGTAACAACCTCAACTTTTGGTACATTATTGTTTGATAATGCCATAAGTGTAATTGGTAAATTATTTAATTATGACGTAATTATAACATCAATTTGAACACTTGTCAATGATTGTAAATAAAAAAAGTAGGGACATCCTTACTTTCATTTGAGCAGAGTAATTATTTTTTCTTCACTACTGATCCTTCGTCAGTATCTTCAATACTAAATCCTGCATCAGTAATTTCTTTCCGTAGTTTATCGGATGTTTCGAAATCCTTATTTTTTCTCGCATTTTCTCGCTGATCGATGAGTTTCTGGATGTTTTCTGGAATTTCCACCTTTTCTTTTTTAGCATTTTTTAATCCCAAGCCAAGTACTTCATCAAACTTAAGAAGTGTTTGTTTCTTCGCATGAGAGGGATAATCTGATTTGATTACGTTCCACATGATTGCAAGCGCTTGAGGAGTGTCAAGATCGTTATTTATTGCTTCTAGAAATTGCTGCTCAAATTCTGCGCAACCGATTTTTGGTTCATCATAGCCTGCAACTGTGTTATGAAGTTTATTAAGGGCATTCTGTGCTCCTTGAAGTGCTTCCCATGAGAACGCAAGCTGCTTACGATAATGTGTACCAAGTGTGAAATAGCGATAGGCAAGGGGACTAAATCCTTTTTCTTTTACTGTATCTAAAGTGATGAAATTTCCCTCTGACTTTCCCATTCGTCTTTGCTCTTCGGAGCTTTGCAAAGAAGAGTCGTCTTTACCAATAACCAGGAATTCACCATGCAACCAAAAGTTCGCAAATGGTTTGCCCGTTACTGCTTCTGCTTGAGCAATCTCGTTTGTATGATGTATTGGAATATGATCGATACCGCCGCAGTGAATATCGATTGTTTTTCCCAGATATTTTTGTGCCATGACAGAACATTCTAATGCCCAGCCGGGGAATCCTTTTCTCCAGGGACTATCCCATTCCATTTGTCTTTGTGAATCTTTTGGAGAAAACTTCCATAGGGCAAAATCTGATGCGTTCTTTTTTTCCGGATTTTTTTCTACTCGCGCGCCTTCTTTTAATTCATCAAGCTTTTGGCCAGTTAATTTACCATACTCGGGAAACTTGACTGTATCGAAATAAATACCATCAGATGTTTGATAGGTGAATCCCTTCTTCTCGAGCTTTTTTACCCAGTTTATTTGTTCCTTAATGTGGTCGGTTGCTTTACACCATATGTCCGGCTCGGAAAGATTCAAGTCAGCCATATTGTTTTTAAAGGCCTTTGTATAATGTTCGGCAATTTCCCATACAGTCTTATTTTCTTTTACGGCGCTTTTTTCGATCTTATCATCTCCCTCATCAGCATCAGATGTGAGGTGCCCGACATCTGTGATATTCATGACATGCTTCACCTTATATTCATTAAGAAGGAGTACTCGCTTCAGGACATCTTCGAATATATACGTACGCAGATTGCCGATGTGGGCGTAGTTATAAACAGTAGGCCCGCATGTATAGAGACCTACCGTATTTTTCTTCAACGGTTTAAACTCGTCCTCTTTTCGTGAGATGGTATTGTAGAGTTTCAACATAATATTCTGGCTCTATTGTATCATTCATGCCCTTTTTCGCAAATAAAAAAAGCATCCAACACTCTTTGAAAGGGCACGCAACTCACTATTTGGAGTTATTGTCTTTTTCGCCGTGTATTGACCAGCCGTCCTTCGTCCACTCTTTCATGACTTCATCAATATCCTTTGCTTCAACAACTCTTCGTTCGGAGCGATTTGATTGGCGATCTTCGAGTTTTTTTAAACGCACCTTTGCTGATGCTTCATCGAGCAGGTCAATCGCTTTGTCAGGAAATACTCTCTCATGCATGTGTTTATCTGACATCTCAATTGCGCGAGTAAGGGCACTGTCCTTAATTCCCACATGATGATGTTCTTCGTAACGCTGTCTAATACCCCGAAGAATGGAGAGTGTATCTTCTTTTGATGGTTCATTCACGAGGACCGGTTGAAATCGTCTCTCTAATGTCTGATCTTTTTCTACATATTTTTTATATTCCTCCATTGTAGTAGCGCCAACTACCTGCAGTTCTCCTCGAGCAAGTGCCGGTTTTAAAATGTCCGCCGCATCAATTGCTCCGGTCGCCTCACCAGCCTCAGCCAATGTATGAAGCTCATCAATAAAAAGGATGATATTTCGCTGTGCGGCGATAATTTCATCAGTGAGGGACTTCAATCGCTTTTCAAATTCACCTCGGTATTTTGTCCCGGCAACAAGACCGGAAAGATCTAGCGCAAGAACACGTTTTCCCTCCAGAATGCTTGGGACCTCACCTTGTGATATTTGTGTAGCAAGTTCCTCTGCAATGGCGGTCTTTCCGACACCTGATTTTCCTATGAGTACGGGATTATTTTTGGTACGTCTGGAAAGAATTTGGATAACGCGGTCTATCTCATGTTTTCTCCCGATTACCGGATCAATCTTTCCCTGCTTAGCAAGCTCTGTAAGGTCTTTTGAATACAGGTCAAGCATTCTGAACTTGACTGTGCTTTTCGTATTTTCTCTGTACATCCAAAAAATAACTATAGCAAGGACAAAGAAAATTATAATTAAAGAGAAATTCATAGAAAAATCCATGCGTTAATTGATCAATGATACGGTAATTGGCTGAGTGAATCCGATATTTCCACCTGAATCATGTGCAGTGACATCAATGAGGTAGCTACCATTAGTCACCATACGTGTATCCCACATCATAGACCATCCATCACTCGCATCTTTATCGACAAACTGGAGAAAACCATTGATTGAAAAATGCACTTCAGCGGTATTAGTTTCATCATATGCAAAAGCTTCAATCAATACGTCGCCCGAAAGTTCATCGGCATCCTGATGTGAGGTGAGCTCGATGTATGGTGCGATAACATCTACAGTTTTATATGTAGTGATGATACTGTATTGCTGCTGTGAAAACATTTGAAAAAGCATCGCCGCACCTAAAAAGAACGCTTGTGTCATACCGATCCCAAGCGTGATTTTTGTACGAGTGGTTACTTGTGTGGCGACTTCCGTTTGAATCATATAGAAAAAACGGCTATTACGTTTATCTGTATACCTATTCTACCACACTTTCACCTTTTTTTCAAGTGGTTGTAATAAAAAAAATAGGGCACGTCCGTGTGAACGGTCGTGCCCTTTTGTACTTTTTGGTACGATGTTTACCGATTCGAGAGTCGCATGAGAGGAAAGCTGATGTTGAGAGTGAATATCAGCTCAGTCTTCACTGCGGCTTTGAGCAAGGAGGCATGTATGCGCTCCTGACTCCCGTTCGTTGCGTTCGTCTCGTCCACCATCTTGGCGATCGAGAAATTGTGGTTGAGAGTTCTGCCCGTTGACTCCTCGAATGCTCTACGGACAATATCTCGTAGCTTCATCCAAGTTGCCTTGTCGTTCTTTTTGACCCGTTTTTCGAGCCACTTAATGCTTTTCTCCTCCCACTTCTCTGTGAGGTGCTGGGAGTAGAGCCGGCCGGTTGGATACTGCTCGTAGTCATATTCGATGACTATTCGACCGTCACCTGTTGCTCCGGTGGGCTCAATGGAGAATCGTGGATGGACCTGTCTGCCCGTTACTGGTCCGCCACGCCAACCTACATTCATGGGGCCAAAGTGTTTCCACTCTTTGAGGCGGAATTGCCAGTTGCCAGAAGGAGCGTTAGGAATGAGAACGAACTGTACCGCTCGGCGATTTCCGGGATACGGATACGTGTTCCCGTTCTCATAAATGAAATTGTGGTGAGTCGGGCTCACCACAGGCTTTTCAGGTGCAATCATACGGGTGACTGCACCGCCTGGATCAACTACGAATCCGGCATGTCCCTGGAACGCACAACCTTCACTGAGTAGTGCGCAGAGGGCGCACATAACGAGTACTGCTATTTGTGAACGTTTCATCGGTTTTCAACCTCCTGCTATGTTTGTTTCGATTTTTGTTGCGGTTAACAGAACAGCCTACCATGCCTTGCAAGATCTGTCAAGAGGTAAAATGAGATGATGAAAACACAATAATAGCTTGCAAAAAAGCTAAAAATCTGTTATACTGTAGTCAGTTTTTATATCAGCTAAAAAGTACCCAATGGCTCTTCCGGACGAAAAGCCGAAGTTGGAACAAGTACCTCAAAGCATTGAGGATATTTTTGATGGAAGAGGTGAAGGTGAACCGGTAAAAACTCCTGAGAGGGAAAAAGTCAAAGAAGCAGTCGAGCAAAAACCACCTGAGCAAGCTCCAAAGGCTCCAGAACAAGAGGTAGATATCGTAACTAAAAAAGCTCCCCAGGCACCACCGCCCGTACCTCCTGTGCTACCGACCGAAAAAAGCGAGCGTCTTAAGGAGATTGAAAGTATTCTTTCCGATGGTATTGAGGATATATTTCTTGAGCTTCCTCCTGAGCAGCAAATTGCCTTCCAAAAGAAAGGAGAGGAGGTAGCAACAGAAGTCTACTCGCTTCTTCAGCAAACAAAAGTCCAGGTAAACCGTATTTTGTTTCTAATTAAAGAGTGGCTCAAGATTATTCCAGCCGTAAATAAGTTTTTCTTAGAGCGGGAAGCAAAGATCAAGACTGATCGACTTCTCGCTTTGCGAGGCAAGCAGGAGTAATATCATATGACGCCCTCAATTCAATTTGATATCGGTGGCAAGCTAGCTACTCTATGGAGCAATCTGTCAGCTTCACCACTATTTCCCTTTTTAGTTATTTTTTTCGTACTCATCGTTATTGGTGTTGTACTGTTTATCGTATTTCGAATACGTCTACGGAGCAAAAACGCAGTCTCGTCAGCCCTTCAACAAGTTATTTTACGTGTCACGGTTCCCAAGGAGCAATTGCATGAAGATGACCAAAGAAAAAGTATTGAAGAGATTTTGGCTATTCCTGAAGCATGGTGGAACACCCCAAGAATGCCAGCTTGCTTTTGCTGATCGTCCAACAATCTGGATAGCGATTCCCTCTCCATCGGGCACTTTACTCATTGCATTCGTCACTGCGTTCAATGGATCAACATCCAGTTCTTTATACGTCTTTATAGGAAAAATGTACGGTTTTCGAAAAACAAGATTTGTTGCCGTAATGACGCTCTGAGGGGTAAAAAGATTATAGTCGGAAATTTCTTCAATTTGCGCGCGCGGGTGCTGAGCATGAACTTGCTGCTCCATGAATGTCCGCATTGTCGTCGGCACAACAA
>JBHPFX010000031.1:0-7678 GCA_042570925.1 Patescibacteria group bacterium | reverse complement strand
TCTCACCCCATTGAATTTGCACTGCCAGAAGGGATTACAGCCGCCGCGGTGAAAAACATCATTACCATTTCAGGAATTGATAAACAGCTTGTCGGTGAGACTGCGGCTAAGATTCGTGAGCTTCGAAAACCAGAGCCATACAAAGGGAAGGGTATTAAGTATGTTGATGAGGTGGTCAGACGTAAGGCCGGGAAGGTTGTGAAGACAGCCGGAGGATAATAATTAACTATATGGATAGAATTCATAAAAAAAGGCACCAAAAAGCATTTCGAGCAAAAAGAACTCGAACTAAGATGTATGCTCAAAGTCATCCTCGTTTGTCTGTGTTCAGAAGCATAAAGCACATGACTGCGCAGATAATTGATGATGCTAAAGGCCAGACTCTTGTGTCAGTAACTGAAAAGGAGCTTACTACGTCTGAAAAAAATACAAAGACTGAGCGTGCCTTGAAGCTTGGTGAGCAGTTAGCTAAGAAAGCAAAAGCAAAAGGTGTTTCGAAAGTTACCTTTGATCGTGCTTCATATCGCTACCATGGGAGAGTAAAAGCTTTTGCAGAAGGCGCCCGTAAAGGTGGATTAGAGTTTTAGAAAGAATAATTCGAATATACCATGCCAAAACCATCAGGAAAAAGACGATCATCACGCAATTTTCCCCGAGAAAAACGGGAGTTTGATCAGGAGGTGATTGATATTGCGCGTGTAACTCGTGTTATGGCTGGCGGAAAACGAATGCGTTTTCGTGCATGTGTTGTAATAGGTGATCGTAAAGGGCGTGTAGGGATGGGACTAGCGAAAGGTGCAGACGTTTCTGGCGCGATTACCAAAGCGGTGTCACAAGCAAAAAAACAACTCATAAGAATTACAATAGTGAATGACACTATTCCGCACGTTGTTTTACAGAAATCTGGCGCGGCAATTGTGCTACTTAAACCTGCGCCAAAAGGTTCTGGAATTATCGCAGGAGGTGCGGTGCGCCCACTCTTCGAGCTTGCAGGAATAAAAAACATTGTTAGCAAGATGCTAGGTTCACAGAATAAGGTAAATAATGTTCGGGCGGCGATCATTGCTTTAAGCTCATTACGAGATTATAAGACCATTAAAAAGATGCGGGAAAGATAATTCCTATGGCGCTCACACTTCACCAACTTCATAGTTTCTCCAAGAAAAAGCGGAAAAGAATCGGTCGTGGAAACGCGTCCGGGCATGGAACATATGCGACACGAGGGCTGAAAGGCCAGCGATCACGTTCTGGTGGACGTCGTGGATTAAAGCGCCGTGGGTTAAAACAATTTCTTCTTCAGCTACCCAAAAAAAGAGGATTTACAAGTCACTACCCAAATGTTCAATCCGTTAATATCAAGGACTTGGAAAGTACTTTTAGGAGCGGTGATCGTGTAACTCCAGAAAAGCTATTGCAGGCAGGCCTCATTACAAGTATGAAGAATGGTGTAAAAATACTTGGCCATGGTACACTGAAGAAAAAGTTATTTGTCGTTGCAGATGCATATTCCCAGTCTGCTGAGTCAGCCATTAAGAAAACCGGGGGTCGAACACAATATCGAAAAAAATAACAACATTGATTCTCGTAGGCTTTTACCATGCTTGAGCGACTACAACAAATCTGGAAGATTAAAGACTTAAGAAAAAAGATCCTCTTTGTGCTGGGGATGCTTCTTATTTTTCGACTTGCCGCCCATATTCCGATTCCGGGGGTTAATGCAGATAACTTACGTGCATTTTTTGAAAGTAACCAACTTCTCGGACTCCTCAACCTCTTTACTGGTGGTGGTATGGAGAATTTTTCCATTGTCATGCTTGGAGTTGGACCGTACATCACCTCTTCGATTATTTTCCAGCTCTTAACGATGGTGATACCCAAGCTTTCCGAATTGCAGAAAGAAGGTCCTGCTGGACAGGCAAAAATAAATAAGTACACCAGAATCACAACTGTCCCGCTTGCGATATTAAATGCATACGGCTTCATAACTTTTTTTCGCCAATCAGGAGCAGGGATTATTGATGAAATGAGCGTATTTACTTTCGTTACGACGATTCTCACTGTCACAGCGGGTACGATATTTTTAATGTGGCTGGGAGAACTTATCACTGAGAAAAATATTGGAAACGGGATATCATTAATGATTTTTGCTGGAATCGTTGCGCGAGTGCCAACGTCTATACAGCAAACGCTGGCAACTTTTGATCAATCGAATCTTTTCCCATTATTGGCGTTTCTTATCATCGGCGTGATTATTATCGCCGGAGTTGTATTTATTACCGAGGGACAAAGAAACATACCCGTATCGTATGCCAAAAGAATCCGGGGAAATCGAATGTATGGTGGTGTTGATACCCATCTTCCGATGAAAGTTAACCAAGCTGGAGTTATTCCTATCATTTTTGCAATATCGATTGTCATTTTCCCTCCGGCGGTTGCCCAGTTTTTTACTACATCAGCCACTCCTTGGCTCGCTAATTTTGCCAATACAATTGTTAATGTTTTCCAAAATCAGATTTTCTATGCTGTTATGTATTTTGTCCTGGTTGTTGCATTTACCTATTTCTATACAGCAGTTATTTTTCATCCCCAACAAATGGCTGAAAACCTTCAAAAACAAGGTGGATTTATTCCTGGAATCCGACCGGGCCAGCCAACTGCGAGTTATTTAAGCTATATTTCAAATAGAATTATTCTTGGTGGAGCGCTATTTTTAGGAACAATAGCTGTTTTGCCGAATATTGTGCAGTCAGCTACGAATATTCAGACACTGGCATTAGGCGGAACGAGTTTATTGATCGTTGTAAGTGTTGTTATTGAGACGGTAAAGCAGATAGAGTCACAGCTGGTAATGAGAGATTACGAAGGTTTCTATTAATCTTCTCCTGCGTAGAAATAGGACCGTTAAGCGGTATACGTTACGTATGAAGAAATTAACACCGCGCAAGCATATAATTCTTCTTGGTCCTCAGGGATCAGGAAAAGGAACCCAGGCGAAATATATCGCCAAGATGTTTCACGTATCCCATATTGAGATGGGTGCGCTTATTAGGATAGTATCGAGGGAAAAGAGTGCTCTGGGTAAAAGGATTAATCATATAATGAATAAAGAAGGTCGACTTATCTCAGACTCAGTTGTTGGTAAGATACTTACTAAGAAACTCTTGAGTACACCCAAAAACAAGGGAATTGTATTTGATGGATTTCCTAGGAATATTACACAGGCACGAATGCTAGATAGATTATTATCTCGTTTTGATCGTGAGCTTACCTTAGTAATTTATCTTCCACTATCACAGCGTTCAACGATAAAGAGGCTCTCACTTCGAAGAAGCTGTGCAAAATGTGGTACGTCCTGGATACTTGGCAAGACTTTGGCTAAAAAACAAACAAAGTGTCCAAAGTGCGGAGGAGATATTATCCATCGAAAAGACGATCAGCCCCAAACAATTAAAAAACGTCTGGCGGAATATATACACAAGACTCGCCCAATCATTAATTTCTACAAACAACGAAAGATACTTATTACAGTTAATGGTGAGTCATCAATTCCTATTGTGTGGAAAAAAATAAAGAAGCAGCTGCATGATCATCATTAAATCTCATGATGAAATTGATAAGATGCGGGAAGGAGGAAAGATTCTATCCTCTGCGCTTCAAAAAGTCATAGCTCTCGTTAGGCCGGGAATATCTTCTCTTGAACTTGACGCGAAAGCATATGATTTCCTTTTAGCGAATGGCGGGAAACCCGCTTTCAAAAATTATCAAGGCTATCCATCCACCCTGTGCGTTTCAATTAACAGTGAGGTTGTACATGGTATTCCTTCTCAAGAGCGAATTCTCAAGGATGGTGACATAGTAGGACTCGATCTAGGTCTTCTCTATAAAGGTTTGTATACGGACATGGCGGAGACCGTACCAGTCGGTGAAATATCAAAAAAAGCACACAAACTTATTACGGTTACTCGGAAAGCCTTACAAAAGGGTATTAGCGTAATCAAACCTCAAAACACTCTAGGAGATGTGGGCTCAACAATTCAATCATTTGTTGAAAAAAATAATTTTGGTATTGTGCGCAGTCTTGTTGGTCATGGGGTCGGAAAAGCCATTCATGAAGAGCCAGCAGTACCGAATTTTGGAGAAGCAGGAACGGGCATCAAACTTCAGGAAGGTATGACGCTTGCACTAGAGCCAATGGTAACTGAAGGTGATTATCCCGTTAAAATACTAGATGATAAATGGACAGTTGTAACGCAAGATGGTGGTTTATCTGCACATTTCGAACGAACCATTGTAGTTACTAGCAATGGCAGTGAGATTCTTACACCATTATAATAAACCATGTCAGTGAAGGATAAAAACATATTAGGTGTCGATTATGGAGAGAAAAAAGTCGGTCTTGCTGTTACGTCTGATGATCACGCATTTGTTTTTGGGAGAGGGATTTTAACCCCAAAATCGGTACAAGACTGCATTGAGCAGATCCGTGAAGTTTGTAAAAAGGAATCAATAACAACTATTGTGGTTGGATTTCCGCTTAATAAAGATGGAACACTTGGTTCTAGTGCGCGTGCCGTTGAGCAATTTTCAAGACAGCTTCAAAAAGACCTCGATATACCAGTTGTTCTTGAGGATGAACGAATGAGCAGTGTTCTGGCACAAAGACTTGCCCAAGAGGCTGATAGACAATCTGCGTATGATGATGATGATGAAGATGCCGCAAAAGTAATTTTACAGAGCTATATTGAGAAAGTGTCGCATATTACGTCAGAGCAAGCATGAGCGATTCATTAGACATTCTTTCATATATTCCTCCTTTCACTCTCGCACTGGCGTTATCGGTGATTTTTACTTATGGTATCAGAGCGTACGCCCTTCGAAAAAATATCATCGATTATCCCCAAGACGATTCGCAAAGAAAAATTCATAAACAGCCCACCCCACTTCTCGGTGGATTGGCAATATTTTTCAGCTTCACATTCATCATGGCTGGATATGCTCTGTTTTCAGATAAGCTTCTTGGTGGATATATGCTGCCAAAATACTTATTTGGTATTACTGCCGGAGGTGCATTGCTCATGATCGGTGGTTGGTTGGATGACAGATATCATCTCTCGGCGAAAAAACAAATTATTTGGCCCGTTATTGCTACACTTGTAGTGATTGCTGCCGGTATTGGCATAATCTACATTCAAAATCCTTTTGGTGGAAGTATTGGGTTCGAGCAATGGAGTCTGACACTTTTTTCAATCGGCGAACTGCCTTATAGAATCATCCTTTTTGCCGATTTGTTTACGATTGTATGGCTCATGGGGATGATGTATACAACGAAGTTTCTAGACGGACTTGACGGATTAGTTTCCGGACTAACGACGATCGGAGCTCTCGTGTTGTTTTTTCTCAGTTTAAGTCGAGATGTTGCACAACCGGAAACCGCACTTCTGACAATTATTTTTGCTGGAGCAACTCTTGGGTTTTTATTATTCAATTTCCATCCGGCAAAGATCTTCTTGGGAGAGGGAGGAAGTTTGTGGACAGGCTTTATTCTTGGAACGCTGGCAATCATTTCCGGTGCAAAAATCGCCACAGCTCTCCTGATTTTTGGAATCCCGATTTTAGACGTTGTATGGGTAATATTGAGACGTTTCATTCAGGGAAAATCCGTTACACAGGCTGATAGACAACATCTGCACTTTCGACTGCTTGATGTCGGTTTAACGCATCGCCAGGCTGTGCTGATATTATATATTGTTGCGGCGGGCTTTGGGACGGCGGCACTGTTTTTTCAGGGAAAAGAAAAATTTATTTCATTAATAATTCTTCTTGGAGGAATGATCGCTCTTGGCATGGTGCTTGTCTTCGTATATAAAAAGAAGAAAAGGTCAGACACGACCACGTCTCAATGACCCTTTCGATGATTTTATTTTTTATATCTTTAATGATACTATAATACTATAAGTCGTAATTTCAAGAACTATGAACAAGAGCATGTTGATCTTAATATTCGTAGCTATCTTCTTTGGAGTGCTGTTTTGGAACTTTGGCGGGCGTGATATTCAAGATGATCTACCGTATTATGTAAAAAGCATCACTACACGAACAACGACGGTGGCGATCCGAACGAACATCATTAGTGCCGAAATTGCCGAGACAGATTCTTCAAGATATAAAGGACTCTCAGGTCGTGACTCGGTTCATCAGGATCGAGGCATGCTTTTCGTATTTGATGAAAAAGACATTCATAGTATAACAATGCGTGACATGAATATTGGAATAGATATTCTATGGATTGATGAGGGAAAAATCGTATATGTCGTTGACAACGCAGTGCCCCCAGAAGAAGGCCAGGAGCCGGAAACCTATACTCCCGATATTGAAAGCATATATGTGCTTGAGGTGTCAGAAAACTATATCGAGACAACCGGAGCTGCAGTAGGTGACTTCGTTGCGATTGGCTTGACACAAGAGTAGAGCCTTGCTACGATCAGTCGTACATATTACTTAAACGTGGTATTTATGAAATTTGCCATTATTGCCGAATCCGGCAAACAATACAAAGTATCTGAAGGGCAGACTCTTACTCTTGAGAAACTTCAATCAAAATCAAAGACAGTGTCCTTGTCTCATGTACTGCTTATTGCTGATGGAAATAAGGTGACTATCGGGACTCCTGAGATTTCGGGTGCTAAAATTCCTGCACAAGTTATCGAGCATGGTCGCAGTAAGAAACAGATGGTCATTAAGTTTAAGCATAAGGTGAGATATAAGCGTACCCGAGGGCATCGTCAGCACTTCACGAAAATCAAGATAGGAAAGATTCCAACAGCAAAATAATAAAAACGACTCTTGGTTAGCCCGGAGATCGTTTTTTATTTGCTTATGTAAACTGTTCTCTTCCTTTGAGAGCGTTGGACAGGGTTACCTCGTCAGCATATTCGATATTCGAACCCATTGGGAGACCTCGTGCCAGGCGCGTGACAGTAATTTTTGAGTTTTTTAGTTTACGTGCAAGATACATGGCAGTTGATTCACCCTCAAGGTCTGGATTTGTTGCAATGACAATTTCATGAATTTTGGGTTTTGTCTTCTGTGTCCTTGAGAGCAGCGACTCTATGGCAAGCTTGTCAGGAGTTATTCCCTCGACAGCATTCAAGGCGCCACCAAGTATATGGTATACTCCGTGAAATTCACCGGTCTTTTCGATTGTTTGTGCGTCTTGGGGTTCTGAAACAACACAAATAGTTGTATGATCTCTTCTGTGGTCAGCACAGATCGAACAGGGGTCTTGTGTATCAAACCGATTACATGTTACGCAACGATGAACACTTTTGGATAAATTTCTAATATGATCAGCATACGCCACTCGCTCTTTTTCCGGAATGTTTAATAAATAAAAAACAAATCGCTCCGCTGATTTTATCCCTACACCGGGGAGTGATCTAAAGAGAGCGATGAGCTCTTGTATTGGTTTTGTATACTGCGGCATTGTTTTATCCCATTCCCGGGAGATTGAATCCGCCCATCTGTTGCATTTTCATGGCGATGGTACGTTGGATCTTTTTCATCGCATCATTTACTGCTTCCTTGATGCCTTTCTCGAGTTTTTCTTTCTGTTCAGGATTCAGAAGTTCGGGATCGATTTCGATTGAAAGAATCTCTTGATTTCCATCAATCACAACAC
>JBHPFX010000030.1:0-8040 GCA_042570925.1 Patescibacteria group bacterium | reverse complement strand
ATTGCCACAAGATCCAACAGCCACTTATCAAATCCTTCTGGAAGTATTTTGTCTCTTTTCGCGTCTTCTATTACAAGTGCCTGTACGAGCTTAAACGCTACACCGCCTCCTGCAAGTGTTTTAAATGGATATGCTTCCTTTGACAGCTTCGGATTGATAAACGCATAGGGCTGAGGAAGCCGGTCAGGCTCATGATGATGGTCAGTGATAATTACATCAATACCTTTCTCCTTGGCAAGAGCTACCTCTTCGACATTGCTCGTACCGCAATCACAGGTGATTACCAGATCAGTTTTTTTCTTAATGAGCTCTTTGACTGCGGGAATATTTAAGCCATATCCCTCCGTCTCACGATGCGGAAGATGGACATGGACATTCTGAGCCCCAAGGGCCTTTAATGCATCATTGAGAATGACTGAAGAACACACGCCGTCAGCATCATAATCTCCGTATACGACAATGGATTCTTTCTTCTCAATTGCCAAAAAAATCCTTTTTACGGCTTTTTTCATGTCTTGAAACAGAAAGGGATCGTGAACATCTTCCCCCCAGTCTGGATTCATAAACTCATCAATCTGCTTCTGTGTTTTAATGTCACGATTATGGAGCAATTGCAAAATCACCCGATCTATTTCGGGGAACTTGTTGCGAAATTCTTCTGAAATCGGGTCAGCTACCGTCCAATTTTTTTGCATAGCGTGACCGGTACTATACCATCTTTTTTTCCAATTGACAACGGGGTATATGTATATGATTATTCCTTACTATAGAGAAATACTTCTTTTGAAGTTGCTTTTATATCGCAGCTGCAATTCTTTCTTAGAAAATGAATGAGTTTGTGTTCCATACTTTTCTACCGTATACACGCTTACGACTGCCCCTAATTTACCGCATTGCTCAAGTGAATAGCCATTTACATACCCATATATAAATCCAGCTCGATATGCATCACCTGCTCCCGTGGGATCAGAGGTATTTTTTGGCTTTGCTGGTGAAATTTTAATTTTCTCATTCCCTGTTTTTATGATAGAACCCTTAGGACCTAATGTGGTCACGACCACCTTTACATTGTTTAATAAATGCCTTTCAGTAATGCCGGTCCGCTTAAGAAAGAGAGTGAGCTCGTAGTCATTTGAAATAAATATCTCGGATCCCCTGCTTCCCATGAGCAATTCATTTTTAGTGAGCGTGGTCAGCTGTTGGCCTGGATCGTATGCATAAGTAATTTTTTTATTCTTAAAAATCTTCGGATATTTCTTCATATCTTTTACTCCTCCAGGAGACACGCATCCAAATGATGCATTAGCAAGAACGCTCTGTGGCGGTATCGGTGTTTCGTATGTGCCAGCTCCCGGGAAATAACCGGATATCTGGTTATCATCCTGGTCAGTGATCATATGAGCGGCAGATGTTGCCTCATTTTCAACGATGTTTACGTATTTCGTTACTACTTTATGTTTTGTGAGCCAGAATCGATATTTGAGGAAATCTTTACCTACTGAAGACAGGATTACTGGCCTTGATCCCAGCAAAGCTAAGTTATAAGCAATATTACCAGCCGTACCACCAAAGTTCTCATAATATTTTTCTACTAAAAAACTGACATTAAGATTACGGATTTTATATGGAATAATGTGGTCCCTAAATCGTCCCGGAAAATCCATAATCCGGTCAAATGCGAGTGAACCGGAGATAAGAATAATATTCTTACGTTTTGCCATATTAATTCTTTAGTAGAGTATACACCTCATGCATATCACTTGCTACCGGTGATAGATATGCATCAATGACACTTCCGTCAAATGATGTAATGACATCAATAAACTCTGTATACGGTTCCTCAAGTTCATAGGCTTTCCAATTGCACGCAATGACTGATTTTCTCTGACTTTTTTTCTCTTTCGTTGCCTGTACTATCCCCTCCCCAATACTTTTTACCAAATCAGTTGTTTTACAGGCAGATCCTAAAATCAGTCCGTCAACATTTGCTGATGGCATAATCTCACGAGTCCTTTCTGGTGATGAGCTCCCTCCATATATGATCCTTGTCTTTTGAGCAATATCATCCCCATACGCCCCAGACAACGCTTTTCTCATAAAACTGCACATGGCTTCGATTTGATCCGGCTGTGGTGGCTCGACGTTTTGTCTTCCGCTTCCGCGCGTTCCCCAGCTTGGTTCATACCCAAAAACAGTTTTCATAATATGTTTCTTATCAATACCTTCCAATATAGTAAGAAATTTCTGTTGCAGCTTTTTCTTCATTCCATCAATTTCTTGCTGAGAACTGTTTTTCCAACCCTTTTCCAGATCTTCCCAGTCTTCTCCTACAAGCACAATGTTATCGTGAAGATCATAATCAAGAGCCGCTTTCCATTTTGCGTTAATAATCTGTGGCTCATCGCGTACCTCTGAATGACCCAGAATAATACCGGTCGCTCCAGCTTTTTTCAAATGAAATAAGCTCGTCTCACCCGTTCGAGCAAACTGATTTTTCCCGTCTTCCGAATAGATAGTGACATTCTGTCCAATAAGAAAAATATTTGGTTTCATATTTTTAAGTGTACCAAAAAACCGGCTGATTGGACACCTTATACGCCCTTATGAAAAATCTTTTATTACAGACCTCACGTCAATTCCATCCAACGATTGCTTCATCAGGGGGCCCTTCTCAAGCGGTTTCACTTCTTCGTGGTAGGGTAAGCGCTCTTTGACGTAGAAGACGCCAGTTGCTAAACGTTCCATCTCACGTGCTTTTTTCATTGCTTCCTCCCAGTTGTTCGGCTGATAACCTTCTTTGTCGAGTTCATATACTCTTCTGTAAAACCACTGAAATGTGTTGATCTTATTGAACGTCACGCATGGCTGTAGAGCGTCCACGAGTGAGAATCCCTTATGCTGAATTCCTCGCTTTATCAACTCGGTCAGCTGTTTTGTATTTCCTGAGAATCCTCTAGAAATAAAACTTGCGTTCATGGCAAGCGCCACACTTACAGGATTGACCGGCTCTTCTATAACGCCTGACGGGGTAGATTTTGATTTATAGCCCTTTTCTGATGTGGGAGACGTCTGACCAGTCGTTAGTCCGTATACCTGATTGTCATGCACGATAACGGTAATATCATGATTTCCCCGCATAGAAGTTATAAAATGATTCATCCCCTCTCCATAGGTGTCGCCGTCACCTGCAATGACGATTACGGTCAATCCATGATTGGCAAGCTTAATTCCTTCTGCTACTGGAATGGGGCGACCATGGAGTCCGTGGAACGCATATGTTTTCACGGTGTTGGCCATGTTGCCCGAACAACCGATCCCATAGGCAATCACCACCTCATGATGATTTAACCCGAGCTCATCAAGGGCATTCTTTAGTGACGTCCAGATGCCGAAATCTCCGCATCCGGGACACCATGTTGGCTCATAATGAGTATTGAAGTTTTGTCCTTTAAGCATTTTGTAATATCTCCTCTACCGACTCTCTTATTTCAGCCGGAAAAAATGGTCTTCCGTCATATTTGAGTATTTTCGCATTTGCTTCCATTCCTGTTCTCTCTCTTATTAATCCGAAGAGTTGGCCTGTGGCGTTATTTTCAATCACGATGGCGTTTTTTGCCTCCTTAATGATAGTGGAAACAGTGCGTGAAGGAAATGGATTAACATAATTGAGATGAAGCTGATTTGCCGTAATACCCACTCCTTCGAGCAGTTTTGTTGCTTCTTTAATAATCCCCTTTGTCGAACCCCACCCGATAAGTGTTACTTCCGCATGCGGTGTTCCGGTCAACTTGGGTTTCGGAAGATGTTTTTCAGCTTCATGCAGTTTTCTGAGCCGTTTTTCCATCTGCTCAGTAGCATTCTCTGAAGATTCATCAGTGAATCCCCGTGAATCGTGTTCGTCGCTGTTTGCGATGAATATACCACCTTTCATACCCGGCAAACTACGGGGGGAAACTCCGGTTTCGGTCACTTCATAGCGATGAAATTCTTTCATTTTCTCCAGATCTTTCTCATGAAGAATTTTTCCACGCTCTATTTTCACTTTGGAAATATCAAACGGCAACACTGATTTATGGCTTTCTGATAAATATTTATCCAGTAAAATGATTACGGGTGTCTGATATTTTTCTGCTAAGTTTAATGCTTCTCCGGCCATAAAGAAACATTCTTCCACATCTCCGGGAGTGAGCACAAACCTCGGAAACTCTCCTTGTGCTGCGTGAATGGCAAATCGTAAATCTCCCTGTCCTGACCATGTTGGAAGGCCCGTAGCCGGTCCCGGACGCTGAGCATTTACTATAACAACTGGAGTTTCAGTAAGTCCGGCAAGTCCGATTCCTTCGTTCATTAAAGCAAATCCACCGCCGGATGTTGCAAGCATGGTGCGGACTCCTGCATACCCTGCGCCGATCGCCATATTGATGACTGAAATTTCATCTTCGGCTTGTTTCACTGCAATACCAAAACGATCGCCGTACTCCGCCATCGTATGTAAAATGGAAGATGACGGACTCATTGGATATGCCACGTAGAATTTGCATCCTCCCTGAATTGCCCCGAGCGCCGTAGCTTCGTTGCCCGCAATAATCATCTGTCTTTCCTTCGAATCAACCGGTTCCAGTAGATAAGGAAAATCGACTGAAGAATACTCTTTTTCAATATAATCATATCCCGCTTTTGCAGCCGCAATGTTTGATTTGATAATTTCATCTTTTTTTCCCATAAAGGTGTCCTCAATAACCTTCTCGAGAATTTCAAAAGGGTATTTTACTAATGCAAAAGAAGCGCCGATTGAAACGGTGTTTTGCATGACCATTTCTCCATGTTCTTTTGCCAGTTTTACCAACGGTATGGCAAATATCGAGAATCCCTTCACTTTTAATTCATCAGCCTGTACCTCAAAAACATCCGGATCGTAAATAATACCGCCGCCCGGTTCGAGCTCTTTCTGGTGTTCTGTAAAGGTGTTCTCATTAAGAGCTACAAGCAGGTCAACTTTCTCATTCTGGGAAAAAACTTCCTGTTCATCCACCTTAACCTGAAAAGTATTGTGACCGCCGCGTATAAGTGACGGATATTCTGTGTAACTAAAAATATGAAGACCGCCTCGAGTGCATGCCTTTGAAAATATCAGTCCGGCTGCCTTGATGCCGTATCCAGCAATTCCGCCAATTTTCCATCGAAATGAATTTTTTTGCATTTTTATTTATTTCCTCCAAAAATGAATCTATGCTAACTATACCATAATTACCCCGTTCGAAGCAACTGAGCAAGAGTGAAATACATTACAAATACTTCTCAACTTGATCAAGTATCTTCTGATAGTTGTCAAAACGTACTTTATGCCGCGCATCTGCCAGGGTACACCATTTCATTTCAGTATGCTCTTTTGAAAGTGTGACAGTATCGTCTGTTTTTACCAGGAAATACACAATCGGCCGTTCTATAACCCTCCCTTCAAGCTTAAATGTATAGAATATCTCCTCTCTGAAGGGCTTAACGTACTCGAAATGTTCAATTCCTGCCTCCTCCCGCAATTCCCTGGCTACCGTCTGCTCCTCAGTCTCATTCTCCCCCTGCTTACCCTTGGGAAATTCCCAGAACCTGTGTTGGGCACGAAAAATAAGCAGAATCTTTTTCTGCCTACTCAGGACTACTGCTCCGACACTTTTAGTACGTTCCCTAGCCATTGCGGAGATTCTTAAGATCCGGACGGGATATTACTTAGCCTTCTTATTACTCCCTTTTTTCTGATTCTTCAAAAGTTTTGGCTTCTTTTTCAACTCATCGCCAGTACTCGGCTTTCTCACACCCTTAATCTCATCAATGATCTGTTGGCGCATTGTAGTCTCTTTCTCTTTTTCTTTTCTTTCACGCTTGCCCTTACGTATTCTTCTCCAGATGATGATAATGATGATTATCGCGAGCAATACCCCGAGAACAATTAAAATTTCTATTAACGGAATAATCCAGAATGAAATCTCTTTTTCAATAGGTCGTAAGGGATCCCCATACAAAAGGGTTATCTTGGCGCGATACTTGCCAAACATGAATCCCTGCCCAAAGCTTGAAACTTCAAACGTCCTGTCCGTGTCAGGAAGGATTATTTTATTTATTTCATTAACCTGAATCTCTTCTGTCCGGGAACCGAATAAATCATTGACGATCTTGATGTTACCATCTGGCTTCTGATGAGTATTTCCCTGATTATAGACAGTCACCAGGAAATCAACTGGCGGTTTGAGAAAAAAGTTCTTTGGTTGGAATGATTCTTTTCGTTCGTTTATCGAAGCATTCGCATCTTTATTAGAAAACACACCTGATTTGAAATCAACATCTATGTCATCTATCGTTGCTCCAAGTACTTTTAAGAAAATATTTGTCGCTACATTTGATCCGATATATATCGCAGCTCCTTCGTCTGTGCTATTTCGTTCAGCGGGCTTAAGCTGGAATACGAGTGAAAGAAGATGTGTGCCAGGCTCGGCATCTTGGGGAATTACAATTCTGTAGGGAAAATCAAATAATGTTCCTTCGACAGGAAGTTTGAGCGGAATTTCTTCTTGTCCATAGACGGGAACCTCTGCATTAGCATCTTCTTCACTCTCTTCATCCTCTTCACTAGTATCTACAACATCACTCTCTTCAGTTTGCGCTGCTGCAACTTCATCAGCATTCCATTTAATCCATGCGCGATCCGGTTTAAAATCGGCTGGCTCAGAAATGATGAGTGCCGATCCTTCACTATCTGGAGATTCAGTAAAATTATACACAACTGGGTATACGGTCGATCCAGCAAATGATTCATCATATATCTGTACAAGCTGTTCGATCGTTTCACCCGGTCTGGCGACTATTTCCAGATTTAATTGGGAAATTGTTATGGCCTTCGCCGGTGTTGCAAATACTACGGCAATAGCTAAAACCGCCACACATATTAACGATGGCAACACAACGTACATCCAAATGGGTTTATTTTTGTTTCTTATCATATGAATAAGTATACATAATGTAGTAATTCTATACAATACATCTTTGAATGTACCAAAAAGCCCCCTAGGTAAGGGGGCTTAATATGTGTATGTAATATATTTAGAAATCAGCTACCACGGTATAGGTGACAATATGAGTATGTGTACCTGCAACAACCGCCGAGTCAATTGCAGCCGAATGAGTAACCGTAATGTCATCGCTTGTCTCGGCAATGGCCCCAGCGGTACTCGCTAATGCGGTCTCAGCATCGGCAATAGGCGTATAATTGGTCGTGTAATTTCCTTGAAAAGTCCAATCACCGTCTTCAGCAACAGAAACACCGTATTCATCAGTACCGGCATCGATAGTCTGGCCATTAGTAACATCTTGTATGGTTCCTATACCATTGGGATCAGTCATATTATCGTTAATACTGACCGTAGCGCCGTTTGCAGCATTCGTACCGACGTTAATATCGTAGTTACCTGATACGGTCGTTGTTGTCAGCACCGTACCGAGGTTACAAGTTACAACTGGCGTACCCGTACATGCACTACCATCTGCGTTATCAAGAAGCATTGAGAGGTTGGCAAGAACAGTTACTGATACAGTGACATCATTTGCATCACCGACGTACACAACACCAGCTCCAGCGTCATCAGTCGTTACGACAGACACGGTATAGATGTCCGCTCCAGCTGGATTATATAAATCATCACCAGCTCCATCACCTATAGTCACAGTTACCGGATTTCCATCACCAGCTCCATTTAAACTGCAACCGAATGATAACGGTGCGGTTCCTGATGCATCAGTCTGAACATACGTATCAAAAGCTGTACCACCTTGGGCACATGTGACATCTGTTGAATCAATGGTGGCATCAGTATCAACCCAAGGATCACCAGCTGAACTTTCACCAATGTAGACAAGAATTGTTTCACCATCGGTAAGGGGGGCTCCTGGAGTAAAGACGACTGTGATTTGTGTTTCACCATTAGCTGCCTCAGAGTTCACTAATGTAGTAACAACAGAATCAAGTCCTGCTGCTTCAGCATCATTGCGCTC
>JBHPFX010000029.1:0-9306 GCA_042570925.1 Patescibacteria group bacterium | reverse complement strand
ACGAATATCTTTCGCTCCGATGAACGAATAATTGTTTTTCTATTTAAAAGAAATTCCAATGACTGTAAGGGGCGAAAGAGAACATGGAAGCTCTCGTATTGCGGGAAATTTGTGGGTCTATACATACAATATTCTCAATACCATATTTCGCACCAGCCTTGATTATAAACCACTGCGAATTTTTGGCTGGCTTGGAATGAGCGTGTTCTTTCTTGGGTTGATTCTCGATGTAATTCTTGGACTATATTATTTTTCAGTCGGGAACGTGACACCATTTAAAACTCTTGGATTTGTGGGGGGATTCCTTAATATTGTAGGTCTTATTATTGTTATCGTTGGTCTCATCTCCGACATGCTTAATCGCATTCGTATGACGCAGGAGCGATCTTTATATTACACAAAGAAAGAGTATTACCAAGACCAGTCGCATAACAAGGAGCACCAGTAATATTCATTACGAGTTGATATGATCTACATTGTTCTTGGTACGAAAGCACAGGTGATTAAGATGGGTCCTGTGATGGCTGAGCTAACACGGCGTTCAATTCCTTATGTGTATATTTCTACCGGGCAACACAAAGAGACTATTGATGATTTGCTGGCCGATTTTAACGTACCACGACCTGATCATACCCTCTACCATGGAAAAGACATCACTCGACTTCATCAGGTGTTGCCGTGGATGGTGAAGCTCATGTGGAAATTTCTTTTAAATAGAAAAACAATTATTCGTTCATCGGAGCGAAAGATATTCGTCGTTCATGGTGATACAGCAAGCACTGTTCTTGGCGCGCTCATGGGCAGGTTCGTGGGCGCAGATGTGGCGCACTGTGAGTCTGGTTTGCGGTCATTTAACATCTTTCACCCCTTCCCAGAGGAATTACAGCGACTCGCAACATTTCGTCTCTCGAATATTTATTTTTGCCCAGGCAAGTGGGCATTGGATAATGTTGCGTCATATTCTGGAGAAAAAATCAATATTCACTACAACACGCTTGTAGATGCACTCCAGACAGTACAATCAAAAAATATTCCGGGGAATATCACTTTCCCTGAAAAAAAGTATTGTCTTATTTCCATACATAGGTTTGAAAATATTGCCCGCAGGTCGTCTCTAGGTTCAATTCTTACGCTTATCGAACGTATTACTCAGACTATCCCGGGAGTATTTGTCCTTCATCCTCCAACGATCAAGCATCTTGAAAAGCACCAGTTCATGGATCGTCTTAAAAAAAATTCTCAACTAGAGCTTCGATCACGATCGTCATATTCTGAATTTATTCAATTACTCAAAAGAAGCGAGTTCGTCGTAACTGACGGAGGAAGCAATCAGGAAGAATGTGCGTATCTGGGGCATCCCTGTCTTTTATTTAGAAAAGTCACTGAGCGTCAAGACGGGCTTGAAAAAAATGTAGTTATTTCAAACTTTAACCAATATATTGTGGACAAGTTTGTTAAAAATTACGGCAAGTATGTGTTTCCTCCACTCACTCCCTCAAAAAGTCCCTCTAAACTAATTGTTGACCATTTATCAGCATGGCAATAACAACTGACACATATTGGCGATCACGTCATCGCCGGCATAATACATCAATGCGTTCGGTGGGATGTCGCGTCTTTCGTGAGAAAGCAAATGAGTTTGTATATCGTCTTGTCCGCGAACGGTATGAGCAGGTGCTTGATCGGCTTACTCTTCCAGCTTCTACCCAAGTGCTTGATGCCGGTGCTGGAACAGGGGAATTTATACCGGTTTTTTTACAGCGGAACTGGGGGGTTGCTGCTATTGATGTTTCCAGAGAAGCCCTGCATTTACTTACTGATAAACATCCATCAGTTCGAACGGAGGAATCAGACATTATCCACATGCCGTTTAGGGAAAAAGAATTTGATATCGTACACTGTTTTGATGTTCTTTATCATATTACGGAGAAAAAAGACTGGGAGGCGAGTATCCGTGCGTTATGTAGAACTTCAAAAAAGCATGTAATTCTTCATGGACTATTTCCCCGGAGCGTGCATGGTATTACCCCGTCTCATATCCAGCATAAAAGCTATAATGAGTATGCTAAGATTTTTCATGAGGAAGGGTTTAGAGAAACTCATTCCACTCATACGCATATTATCGGTCTCAAATTTCCACTCTATTACATACAAAATCTCTTTCCAAGAATATTTTATTGTATTGATAATAATCTTCATAAAATCTTTTCTTCAAAAAAAGGACCGACAGCTCTTCATACCATTAAAGTATTTACCAGAACATGATGCCTGACAATAATTCTAAAAAACAGCATATCGAATCTTTTTATGACGATTTTCATACACAAAAAGCGCGAGGACCCGCCAGGATTATGCTCTGGTCCCGGTTTCATATTCTGAAAAAAATTATAAAAAAGACGTCTGGCAACATTCTTGTGGTAGGATGCGGATCTCAAAAAGAGATGAGCATCTTACCATCTTCTGCCGAGGGATATGGAATTGATATCTCAAAACGAGCTGTGGAGTATGCTCGGAAAGAATTTCCCCGTTATGATATACGTGTCGCAGACGCATCGCATTTGCCGTTTGGTGATTCTTTTTTCACTACCATTGTTTGTAGTGAGGTGATCGAACATGTAGAAAATGCCGATGAAGCGATGTCAGAATTTGCCCGAGCATTAGAGCCGAAGGGAACGCTTGTGCTCACTACACCCAATTGGTGGAGCTGGTATGGTATATTTCGTTTATTTGGAGAATTAATTATGCGTAAACCCCTTACTTCCGATAATCAGCCAATAGATCATTGGTCGACGCCGCATGCAATGAGGAAAAAAATACAACAACACTTTACCGTAGAAAAGTTTAGAGGCTTCTGGTATTATCTTCCTTTTGGAAAAGGTCATATTCAAATTCCTTCTGTATGTACAATACCGATCGTGGTGATTTTATGGCCAATTGAGTTATTACTGAGAATACTTCTTCCCTGGTTTGGTCATTCGATGATTTTTGTATGCAAAAAGAAATAAGCGCTCAAAAGAAATGGATTATGCGGCTGGCAACTCTTGCTTTTATATTGGTTGTCTTTTTCTTTATGGGGCGCACCATCTTTATCAATTGGCGTGAAATATCAACATACACATTTTCACTCAACATCCTGTATCTTATTCTCTCTTTTGCATTTATCATTTTAAGCATCGTTGTCCAGGCATTAATATGGAGAATGATACTACGCACCCTTCAGAGCAATACAAAACTGTCCTATTCGGATGGGATTGGTATTTTTATAACAACATGGCTTGCGCGATATGTTCCGGGAACAGTATTGGTATTTATTTCGAGAGTTGTTCTTACCGCTCAAAAAGGCTTTAACAGACGATACACAGCCGTGAGTATGCTACTTGAGGCGATTTTTGGCATCGCGGGGCCAAGTATTGTAGCTGTAATCTTTCTTCTAATATCCGGAGGAGCGGGCGAACAGTACCTGATTATTTTGCTTTTGGCAATTGTGATCGGGACTATTCTTACTCACCCACGAATTTTGTATCCCGCAGCAAACTCGATTTTATACATAGCCAAACGAGAACGAATTGAAAAAACTCATCAGTTTTCTCTTCAACGAAATTTACTTTTCATTCTCCTCTATGTGTTTGTCGGTGTGCTTGCGGGAATAGGTTTTTATTTTTTCATCTCCTCAATAGTTCCAAATGTGTCGTTTTCTCTTTTTCACATGATAGGTGTGCTGAATTTAGCATCCGTTCTCGGACTCATAGCATTTTTTCTGCCTGCAGGGCTTGGAGTACGTGAGGCGGTGTTTATTCTCTTACTGCAACTATATATTCCACTCCCAATTGCGGTGGTGGTTACCATTGCGGCACGACTCTGGACTGTGCTTGCGGATTTCCTATTAATTGGCACTGTGACTCCTTTTATAAAGTATCGTCCGTATGGTGATTCTTCCCTGGATTAAAAAAAACGCCATCATACTTATTCTTGCTGCGGTGTTTGTTAATGGCATTGTGCATGCTGCATTTCTTCCATTATGGCAGAATCATGACGAGTCAGCTCACTATAGTTATATAGAATATCTTGTTGAGCAAAAATCTGTACCGGTATATGAGGGAGTGTTTCTTACTCCGCATGATTTGTCGTTCTCCAATGAGTTTGAATCGTATGATCAAGTTTTGCGTTCGCGAAAGTCGCTCGAAGATTTCATTTATAGGGGTCAGTGGAGCCATCAAGAATTCCCGGAGTCATTGTCTATTGCGAAATCTGAAACGGCTCGAATCCCTCAAACATCCGGAATGTCTCAAAGTGAGCAATACAAGAATCCGGCGGCAATTTACTCGCCCGTATATTATGCGCTGGCTTCAGTACCGTATCGATTATTTTCCTCAGCTGACTTGCTTACTCGTGCATTTGCCTTGCGGGTATTTTCGGTACTTATTTTTTTAGTGGTGGTGTATTTTTCGTATCTCTGTAGCAAGCTTCTTTTTTCTGATTCACGTATTGCACTTTCTGTTGCGGCGATTATTGGGTTTCTTCCAAGACTGGTGTCAGTATCATCGGGGATTAGTTACAGCGTTCTTATATATGCTCTTGGAGCCATGCTTGTGTATCTTGGTCTGAAAATCAGTAAATCTGGCTGGACGATGAAACGGAGTCTTTTGCTTGGATGTATTTTGGCTGTCGGTATTCTAGTAAAAATCGAATTTGCCATTTTTTTACCTGCCATACTTGTATTATTTATTCTTACGAGTATTAAGTATCGTTTTTCACGGTGGCATTTTTTTTATTATGGTATTTCACAAATTATTGCGATTGTATTATCCATGTGGTGGTTTGTATGGAATTCGATTTGGTACAATAATATTACTGGACCGGCATTAGCCATATCTACAAATTTTTCACTTGCTGAGGGAAGTACGTTATATGCCATAACGCTTGTTGCAGTACGATATATTCGAATGTTTGAGTCCTTATGGAATAATCTTGGGTGTTGTGGAGTATCAACAATACAATCAATTATGGTGTTTGGTATGGCAGCATTAACGATAATGGCAATTGGTGGAGGGATATTTTATATAATTCGTTCAATACGTAGAGGGTCCACGATTAACCATAGCACCATGAGTATTCTATGGCTTATTTCAACACTTTTTTTTCTAGATATGCTTCTTTTACAAATGTTTATTAATAATGTGGTACTGTACGCCAAGACACATTTTCCTATTGATGGGAGATACTTTTTCTTCCTTATCATACCAATAGTTTTGGTACTAGTATGGGGCAGTGTCAACCTGTTGCCAAAACGTTTTCAGTATACAATTGTCTCTCTCATTGCAATCTTAGTAATCATGTATAATGGAGGTGTGGTGTTTGGATATCTTCTTTCTAGTTATTATATGTAATTCACATGAAAGTATTTGTAAAAAAACGTTATATAGTGCCGTTACTATCGATTATTCTTTGGGTGATAATGTTTTTTTTACCTGTCGGTGTATTGGTGAGTAATTCATCATATGATTGGGACGGTACAAGACTAGTACTTGCGCTGGAGGATGAGAAAAATTATGAACTTGAAGGAGAATCTACAATTATTCAAAGCTTTATCGCACGTCATGACGGTGTTTCAGAAATAAAACTACCCATGGAGAATCTCTCAAAATCTCAGTTTACTGTTCTACTCGTAATCAAAGATGCTGAAGATTTATCGACTGTGAGAGAAGAATCTATCGAATCATCATTATTAATAAATAATGGGTATTATGAGTGGCAGTTTGATCCAATTCGTCCGAGCAAGAATCATGAATTTCTTTTTACTATTCAAATTGATGAACCAGGTGGAGAAGATACACTTGCTGTTCGAGTAAAGGCGACGGATGTGTATGAAAATGGATTATTACTTGCTCCGGAGAATGAAGCGGAGGACTTAGTATTTGATTTTCGTTATCAAACATCTTCTTCAGGAGAATATCTTGGTTTACTCTGGGAGCGTTTACAAATGTATAAACCGCCATTTTTGCAGGGTGGCTGGCTGGTTACTTTGATCGCTCTGTGGGCTATTGGGATGTATTTAGTTGTTTTTACACTTGTGTCGCTTTTCTTCAAGAAAGATGATGATAACGGTTCGTAAAAGACATGCACTCCATCTTGTTGCGTTAGCCCTCGGAGTGGGTCTCATCGGTATCGTTTGGACACAAGTTATTCCTATATGGACAGGCCAAGATGAAGTGGCCCACTTTTCATATATCCAATACATTGCTGAAGAGAAGCAATTACCTCAGTTTACCGGTGAGTATACGAATACCTATATAGTTTCAAAAACAGAGGAGGTTGAAGAATCCACCCGGGTAACAGGCACTGATGAAGTTCTATGGCAATTAGTTTTACTTAAAAGAAGTACCCATCAAGAATTTCCCGATACATTACTTGATTCACAAATCTCAATTGCTCATATACAAAGCGCAGAAAGAGAATTTACTCGAGATGACTTTGTTAACGCGGCCGTTGCCTATAACCCGCCTCTATACCATGCCATGCTTTCGAGCGTATATTCACTTTTTTATTCCGAGTCAGTGCTAAGCAGGATGTTTCTCCTAAGATTTGTATCAGTGCTCTTTGCTATCGGTACAGCGCTCATGAGCTATTTACTGGCGCGTTCAATTTTTAAGCGATACGATTTTGCACTGGCTCTTGGAGTGATTGTCGGATTCCTTCCCCATGTGTCATACATCAGTGCGTCAGTAAATCCTACCGGACTTTTTATTTTTATAAGTACGGTGTTTACGTATATAGCAGTGCGTATACTTCAGTCGGGCTGGACATTGATGCGATCACTTGGCCTAGGCTTATCTGTGGCATTAGCGATACTGACTCGCGTGGAAGGTGCACTATTGATTCCTGCTGCTCTTGTGCTGGTAATAATTACACTTATTCAAAAACAAAATCGTTGGTGGCAGGCATATCACTTTGTTCTTTCTCAAATTCTTGTTCTTGCATTAGCTGCTTGGTGGCCGATCAGAAATGCGTATCTCTACGGAAGTTTAATGGGAAAAATTCCCGATGATTCTATTACCACTATTACCGGAGGGGCGCAGTCTTTTGCTCATGTAGTGGGGGATATACTTATAAGATGGAACACATTATTTGAAACACTTTGGTTTAGGTTTTGGTGCTGTAAGGAAGTGGGTGACACGTTTTCACTTCCCTCACTCCTTTTTGGAGTAATTACTCTTCTGGCCATTTATGGACTGATTTGTTGGATACGATCATCAGTTCGGAGTAGAAAGTTTGGCGAAAAGCATACGGTAATGCTTTACTTTACAATACTACTCATTATTACCGAGATACTATTTTTAGCAATTAATTTACCAGATAACGGTAGGTACGTTCTTTTCCTCATCGGTCCTATAATGATATTGTTGATGTGGGGAGTCACTCGGCTCATTGCTAAGTCTTGGTATCATATAATCTATACTATGGTCGCTACCCTCATGGTTTTGTATAATATTGCTTTTCTCATCGGTCGGGCCATACCTACGTATTACCTATGAACGATTTACCGACAACAATTCAAGATCTTTTCAAGCACATTTCCCGCCGCGAGTGGCGATTTGTCGGTATCATTGTGTTTGTTATCATTGTTGTTACGCTTGCGCCCTATTTGTACGGTTTTTTCTCGACACCAGAGGGGATGAACTACTCGGGAATTCATCACTTAACGCCGGGTGACACCAATGTGTATTTATCAACGATTTCATCGGTAAAAGAAGGTGAGAACTCCATGTTGAATTTGTATACGGGTGAGGAGCAGACGATTCGGTATATAAATCCGCTTTGGTATTCAGTCGGACTTTTCGCAAAAGTACTCGATCTTCCGGCTCTCACAGCTTTTCATATAAGTCGTATTTTACTTGCTGCAGCATGCATTGTTATCCTTTATCTGTTCATCAGCCTTCTCACTGCCTCTGTTCGTGTCAGAAAGCTGGCACTGTGCATTGTTGTGTTCGCATCTGGGCTTGGGGCACTTTTTAATCCTTTTCTTCATGACGCGTCAAATCTTCTGGAACGGCCTATTGATATTTGGGTACCAGAAGGCATACCATTTTTAAGCTTGTACCACTCCCCCCATTTGATTGCCTCCACACTTCTTATCGTTCTTGTTTTTGGACTTATGGCTCTTGCTTTTAGAAGCGGACGTTTTTCATATGCCATCTGGGCTGGAGTTGCGGGCGCTCTCTTAACTTGGTTTCATCCATTCAATACTCCGACCATAGTATTTGTCGTAGGAGTGTATCTTATTGTTGCCATGATTATGAAAAGAAAGTTTCTTGGTAAGTGGGTTGCTCAATATATTTTATTTGGAATTTTACTTATCCCTGCTGTAGTGTATTTATTTGCTGTTCGGGAGCTAGATCCGACGATAGCAAGCTGGACGCAGCAAAATGTATTGCCGTCGCCATCACCCGTGATGTATCTTATTGCTTTTGCATTTCTTATTCCGTTTGTCATCTATACTCTTTTTAAGAAAAAAATCAGATCAGAGAGGACGTATCGATTTCTCCTGGTGTGGATTATTGTCAGCACAATACTTATTTATTTTCCCGTTGACTTTCAGCGGCGTATGGTTGAAGGGCTTTTTATCCCACTCGGGATTATTACAGCGATGGGAATTATTTACCTATGGGATACATACACTCAAACACGAAACACATTTATCAAACAGTCTGTACTCGGAATAGCGCTGGTTGTTTTTTTACCAATTACCAACATACAAATACTCGGCCAGGATATATATATTTATGAATCAAAAAAAGAACTCCCATATTATATTCCAGCTGATGAAATGGAAGCCATGCAGTGGCTTCATAACGAGACCGCGAGTGATGAGATAATACTATCAGGTGAGTATATGGGTAATTTCATTCCAGCATATACGTTGCGACGAGTGTATATTGGCCATGGTCCTCAGACATTGGATCTCGAGAGAAAGTCAAAAGAAGTAAACAATTTTTATGGCGGACGATACAGTGATACACAAATTCAAAACTTGCTTTCACAAGAAAATATTTCATACATATTTACCAGCTCCAGTGAATTAGCGTATGGATCTGTTGATTTATCAGCGAAAGAGTACCTTGCTCTTGTTTTCTCGAATCAGAGTGTAGAAATTTACAAAGTAGATTTATGAGATTACCCGCTAATCAACATTCAATCTACGGCTCACTGATATTTCTCATTGGCAGTGTAGTATTTTTACTTTTTGCACCGTTTATTCATCCGGTTCATTTCTACTTTACACTCATTGCAAGTGGAGTACTTTTTATT
>JBHPFX010000028.1:0-9577 GCA_042570925.1 Patescibacteria group bacterium | reverse complement strand
CCACGATAGAGGGCAGAAGGTGCATGAAAAGCGCCAGTGCCGTTTCCCAGAACGTGTTATCCCCGTCAAACACGTCAAAAGCGAAGATGGAGATAAAACACACCATAACTATGCTCAAAATCCGCGGTGTCCAATAGAGAAATTTTTTCCCGCCAGAGGCGGATTTCATTTCATTCAACATGGTTTTTTACATTCCTGCACCCAAAGCAATCAGCACGGAGGGATTATTTATACAGCATAAACGCGACAACGCCCAAAATTACTAAAACAATAAGTCCAATGCTAATAGCCACCATGGCTTTTTTATTTTGTTGAAGCGCCTGAGGATGTTTTCTGGCGACTATCATCGGGATCATGGCTGCAAACCAGATAGGCACAAAGATTACTATATTGGCATCCTCGTTTTTCATTTCCGTAACAAACAGCACTATAAAGAGCGCCACGATCAGTACGGTGATAATAATAATTATAGTCCGGATTTTTTTCTGGAAATGAGGAGTATCGGTGCCGGCTGTTTGGTCGCCCGATTGGCCGGGCGTCTCGGATTTTTTTCTAGCCAATGCTACCATAGCGAGTACTGCGCTGAGTAAAGCAAGGGTGACAATGGCGATAATAAGTGGTGCTAACATACTTTTTTTATTTAATGATATTAATATTTAACCCCTCCCCAAAACAATTAGTGGTGTCGAAGTTTACTCTTTTTTTGTGCTTTCACGTAACAAAAACTGCCACGCCACGATTGAGAATACTACCAGCACCACGGCGGCAATGATCCCCCCAACAGCATCGCCCTTGATAAAGTAGCGGATGCTCTGAATCAATTCACCGATCAGGACGATTGGCACAATAATCCTGAAAAATGTTTTTAGTTGATTGTTCATATTTTTTTATATAGTTTATTTGATAAATCCCCACCCCCAAAACTCCTATCAGGATATGGGGGTATTTGTTATTCAGTTGTTTATACTAGATACAATCCTCTTTACTGACAGAGAAGAAGTAGGTTTGAGTTGAGTTTTCTACTTGATATGAATATTCCATATTAATACCACGGTCTAAGATATCATTTCTTGTTTCCGAAGTTTGGCATAGAGACGGCACGGCATTGTCTTTGAGTAACTCATCACTTAATAGACTTTCATCAATATCATGGAGTGTGTATTCATACCGAACAGCGGTGGGAGTTGCGACAATACCAGTCGCTGTTGTTACTTGATCCACTTCCGTAGGAAAGGTCATCTCGCTCGTTGCAATCTCAACAACTTGTCTGATAAATTCTTGTTTTTCGCTACCGCTTAATTCATTAGTGTCTTGCTCTTGTGCCGTATTAGTAGTGTTGGTATTGGTTGTAGTGCTCGAATTCAAATTTGCTACGGCTGTGTTGGTATTTATAGTGGCCGTATTGGTTGTGGTATTTATCACCGTATCGTTTGTGACGACTGTATTCGCATTTGTGTTTTCATCTTCACCTTGGGTGGTAAAATAAACGGCTATTGCCGCACCTATCACCACCACGATGATAACTGCAATTAGTATTGTCTTGTTTGATTTTTTTTCTTGCATTGGCTGGTCTTCCATATTTTTTATTATTAGTAATTTAGATGTATTAATCGTAAATATTCTTTCCAATCAAGAGCTTACCTGTCCGAACGATAATGCCGATGCAGATGCCGACTATTGCGACGATAAGTACCCACGGAAATACTGAATTCAGCCATTCCCATCCGCCAAAGAGGTATTGGAAATCAAATGGAAACACCTGAAATAATCGTATACTTACGTAAATGCTGACTGCATCCATGACCAACCGACCCAAGTAGTAAAACAGTTTCTTGTCGTAAAAGATAAATACCACATATGCGGCCAGGTTGAGGTAGATTGAAAATTTCACGATATCAACTACCTGATCCCATTCCTCCGTAATAAACTTCCATCCCCAATTGTCAATATTGCCGATAATCCATAGAAACAGCAGTGTGAAGAAAATACCGAATATGTACGCAACTCTACGTTTAAGCGGAGATTTTTCCTTTTTTTCCTTCTTAGGTTTATCTCCCCCTCCTGTAACATTCTTTTCTACCTCTTTCCCGATTTCTTTCCCAATTTCCTTTCCTATCACTCCCCCAATTTCTGCTCCCCAGCTTTTGTTTTCTTTTTTTGGTTCTTGGTTATCTTGGTCGTTCATAGTTTTCTTTTATAAAGTAGTTATATGATAGTACTATTTATTCGCTCTTTTTGATTCCCCAAACATCTTTCGATACAATTCACCACCAATAAATGATATTCCTATCAATAAGTAATAAATCCATGATGGCTGAGTATTAGACAAACCCTCAATCATTGATTCATCATATCGTAAGTACCAAGCTGCAATTATTACACCCATTGTAAACCAGGTGAATACAACTTGTGCAACAACTATCCGCCCTTCTAAAATTTTCCGAATTCCTGACATTGCTCCCGTAAAATAATCACGTGCTAAATTATAGAACGTAGCAATCAAAATACTTAAAGGAATAATCATAAAAATTATAAACACAACAGAGCTAAACCAACCAGATACTGTTAATATGCTCGTAAAGGCTGCTACATCTAATATATACCCAAAAATCAGCGCATTCAGGATTAAAAAGAAAGCTACTATCTTATGACTAAATTTAGATTTAATATATTCCATATTGAATCTTTTCACCCATGGTAGGGAGTATCTACATCTCAATCGTACGCTAATTTGAATGATTGATCAAATTGGGCTCTTGACACAAACTCAATGCAATGATACATTACGCCGAACATGCTCTTTGTTAGTTTATTGTCATTGATTGATAGCGCCACGAAAGTGGCATTGGGAATAACCGCACTACAGCAGGAGGTATTAATGGAGACAATTCTCCAGGAACTCACATCGGCAATCGAGGTGGTTGATCTATCGACCGCAGTAGATCCACTCGCGGACAGAAGTGATCGTGAAACCGATCAGGTGATCGGCGATATGTCCGAATACCTCAAGCGAGTCCTCGTTGTTCTCATGCAGTATGCGAAAGCGATGTCGGACGCAGAATCTGCACTGCGGCATCTGCAAATCGATGCGGAAAACGATTCCAGTCTCAAAGATCAGCTCGCTCAGGCCCGTATCGCGTACCATACCGCGAAATCGCAGTATGAGGTCGCTGAACGGCTGATGTGGGCCGAGATTTATCGGGAACACCCCATTCTTTTCAAGCAGTCGAAAATAATCATCCTCTCCGGCTGGAGAGTCGGCTGGGAGAAAAGAAGCGATCACGGATTCCCCTCTGGGGCATTCCTCGTCGTCGAGCGACCATTCCCCTCTCCCAAGGCGTGAAATCAATCATTCCAACACCCACCCCCCGCGCACTGCGCAGGGGGTGGCTTATTTTTTAAAATTGGGTTTCTTACCAATTAACTTACCTTCAATAGCTCCAGCGGTGACGTAGGAATTTAACTCATAAATTTTCCACGGCTAAAACCCAGTATTTTTCCACAGTGCGGACAGTAGTATAATATTTCTTGCTTGAGGAAGCCAGCACCTTCCGTTTCTTTTTGTACGGTCTTGAGCGTTACTTCCCCATTACAATACGGACATTTTGGTTTAATTCCGGGATTGATATTTTCCATATTCTTTTGATTAATGTATTATTTCTCATCTTTCAATGTATATGACTCCTTCACCCACCCAAGAAGCTCTGAATTAATATCGCGGGGTGACTGGATGCGTAAGCAGTTTTTGTAGCTCTTTGACGAGAGTGGAACAGTGGCAAAGATGCGTTTGTTTGTAAGCTTCCGGCCCAACGCAAAACGGATCTCGAGCACACCGTCTTTTTTTGGCAGAATGGCAATAAAATCGTACGTGCCAATCAGGTGGATACAGCATGGAATGGACAGTACTCTGATCTTTCCAATTTGCGAGCCGATTTTTTTCAGCAGCTGCTGGTATAGTTTGTACGCTTCGTACTTATTGACAAAGTGTTCGTTCAAAGACTTGGTGGCGCAGGTGTGCTGTTGTCCCTTTCTATTAAACTCACGTTTGCATTTCTGGCACGTCCACTTATTTGACATGGGACTGATTGAATAATGTATGTATCTTACGATCTTTCCTCATTTCTCAAAGGAGTCAATAGCGATTTATTTTATGTCTTTAGGCCAGTCCTTCGAATAAATCATATACTCCACAATCAACAGAAATAATGGAAAGGCAATACTCAATACGATTTGTGTGTCTGTTCCAATAGTATTGAGTCCTTCAAATACAAAAAAGATGATACAGCCCAGTGCAAGACTTTGGAGTACCCCGAAAATCCAAAATATACTCTTACTTTTCATATTATTTATTCTAAATAATTTATTCCGTATACACTAAATCATACGTTGCCGTCGGCTCTGCCTGCGTAATCACCTCGGCATCATCCGCTCCCCACCCACCAGTCTCAGCGTCAGCAACATAGAACGGAGCTGAATCAAAGATTGCTAGAGTGTCATCGACAGTGAGCTCATTGTAATCAAAGGTGTAATTATTATAAAATTTTGCGTACACGTGATGAAAAGTGTCTGTAGTAAAGAATGGATCAAATTGGGCATCACAGCCAAGGTACAAGTCAGTGCCGATATCTCGTGCTTGTGCCATTGTTAACACGTCAGGCATTAGCTCTTTATTACACATGGTAGCACCAAATCCACCGGTACCATCACCCTTCTGAATATCGGCTGCCTTTGCATGATTCGCTATATAATAGTACGATGCGCCACTTCCGCCAGCTGCTGCAACTGATTGTGGTAGTGTGTCAGTCACTTTCATGAAATATACGACTGCAATGGGCATTTCTTGTGTTTTATCTATACTTATTGCAATCTGACCTTCCACCTTCCCGTCGGAAGAATTAATAGTGATAACTTTATCATCATACTTCATCAAATCAGCGTATGGATCTGCTGCAGTATTATCAACGGAATTCGTGTTACTAACTGTATTCGTCGTAGTATTAGTTGTAGTTGTTGTATTGGTGGTTGTAGTTTCCTCATCACTTTGAGTAAGGAAGTAAACACCTGCTGCGGCACCAAGTACCACAATGATAATTACTACTATAAGAATCATTTTGTTAGACTTTTTTTCTGGCATTTGTTCGTCCATATGCTTGGTTGTGAGTTATTAATACTTATTTATTAAATATATGTTTAGTAAATTAATTATTTTGTACTTTATATAGCATGAGATACGACCCGTCACTCAGCTGCACAACTGACGGATCAGCAGTAACGCGGGAGTTGGGATCGCGAAATTCATGGCCACTGGATTCAAAGGTTAATCCATCAGTACCAGTAGCGATGTTAATACCAGCAGTGTACAGGTACCAGTTACCATCCTCGTGCCATACATCAGGCACTGCGCCACCTTCGTAGGCCGTACCCTGGTATGAAAAAATCAGGCCATCTAATGAAGTAGCTATAATCACCCTATTACCCTGTAAATCACCGGTATACATATACCAGGTACCATCCACATATAACACGTCCGGATCAAAAGCCCCTTCGCGCTCAAAGCGCACGCCGACTTCCTGTGTAAAGTTGATGCCGTCATCAGATATTGCCGAATAAATTTTTTGAGGCGGTTCAATGCCACTAGCCGGTTTATTGATGCGCATTTCATTTATATCAAAATAGTACAACCGGATCTGTCCGTCATCAGTGATTACCGCAGCCGGATCAGCCGTGGCTTTGTCGCCCAATCCTTCGATAGTCAAGGTAGTTGGTTCTGACCACGTCCCACCCCCGTCAGTGGATGTAACCATTCCAAGCTGTTCTTTAATCCCGTCTGTACGTACATCAACAAAGTATACAAATATCGTACCATCTTTCATGACAGCGCCAGGTACAGACGCATGTTCAGCTAGCATTACACCTGATGGTTCCCAATTGAGGAGATCGTTACTTAGCGCGTAGGTAACGCTATCGCCATACGGCCCTTGAGTCATTGTGGACCAGTTGAACTGATTCGGGTCTTGTTGGATTAGTTGATTGGTATTTGTAGTCCTTGGCGCAGAATTAGTATTTATTGCCGATGCATTAGCGTTTCCCTCTTCTACTTCATTGATGACCGATGTGTAGTCATCTTCTTGATTACTCATCACGTACAAAACAATACCTCCGATGATGACGATGATTCCTATGATGATGATTGCCAGTTTCATAATTTATTATAATATTATTTTTCTCATTTCCTCCATCAACTGAGGATATATCTTTTTCCCTTTATCCGTTTTGATAGCCTTCGGAATATCTCTCATCCATAATTCGTTATACACCCTTTTCCAATCAGACTTCTCGAACTTTTCACTTATATGACCCATGTTGAGTTTGCTTAAGTTATCAGCATCTACTAATACCATCTCGTCATCTGCATTCGAATGATGGGCATCTGCTGCATTCACAAGCCTGACAACCTTCTCGATATCTTCGTCTGAATAATCAAACTTCTTAAGAATTTCTGTTATAAACGGTCGAGTGTTTTTATTTGCCTGCGGCTCATACTTCAGAATCTCGTCAACTGACAACAATTTTTGACCAACAACATCTCTCCAACCGATATCGTGAACATACCCGGCGATAATTAATAACGGCAAGTCATCTCTTCCCTCCCCAAGCTCCTTTACCCATTTCACGACACGCTGAGAATGTTCCCAATCACCAGCCCGTCCGCGTTTGAGCTGCGGTTCGATATAGCTTTTAAATTTATCTTCGTTAAAACCTATCAAAATATTTTCTGAATTACACTTTCACATATTTGAGGGCAGGGAGGACAGTACTCGCCTTCTATGCAATGTATGCACACGATACGTGGACAATCAAAGGGAATAAAAAGTGCGGCAGCAGCTATCGTTCCAACGACAAGCCAAAACCACCATTTTTTCAGAATGCTTTTTCGTTGTTGGATTGGTTGATTTTCATCTGCCATATAATTGATATATTACATATCATTGTATTGCCAGTTTTTGACTCATAAAATTAGAGTGCATACCTATATGCTACCTTCAAATACTAATTTGAGCAACAAAAAGCGCACTATTATAACTCCGTATATTTCTTATTATTTCCTTTTGACTTCTCTATCGGATACTTCTTTGCATTCTGTTCCATTTTCTTCTCAATAATCTCTTTCATGTCTAATTTAAGATTGTGCGCAAGCTCTAGTAAATTATTTGCCACATCAGCAATTTCATCCCCAATTTTATCCGTATTTTTTTCAAGATATTCCGGTGTATTATTCCGCTCCCATTGAAAAAGCTCAAGAATCTCTGACGATTCGACCATGATAGTGACGGCAAGTTCTTTTGGACCATGAAATTTCACCCAGTCCCGTTCTTCATGGAATTGCATTACGAGTTTTGTGAGCTCCTGTATCGTACTCATAATTCAGTATGTTTGATATCTTTTCCTTTTATCTTTTCAATCGGATATTTAATACAATTTTTCTTAATCTTATTTTTTATTGCCCGCTCCATGTCGATATTAAGGCTGTATGCCAACATCAGCAAATATATCATGACATCTGCCAGCTCTTCTCCAATTTCGTTTTTTCGCTTTTCGATATATTCCATTTCCGCTCCCCGGCTCCATTGGAATTTTTCCATTAATTCAGCCGCTTCAATGGCAATGGAGATGGCAATTTCCTTCGGTGTATGAAACTGGGACCAATCCCGCTCTTCGCGAAAAGATATAATTTGATTTGTGATTTTTTGTAGGTCTCCCATACAACTATAATACTATCAACAATACGTATTATCAATAGTAGAATTCATTATATTAGAAAAACGGAGCCCGGAGGCTCCGTTTCAAAGAACTGTTGTTTCGATCTACCGGATACTCATGCCGTAGATTACTGCTGGTCCGGAATATGAGTTAACACTCACGATGTGATATACCCTTCTATCGAGAGTGATCCAGTAGATGCCGGAACGCGTGAGACATGTGATCGCGTTCATTTCCGGCGTCCAGTGAAGTTCGCGAATTCCACTCAGGTTGGTGATGAACCGCGGAGTCCACTTTCCGACTTCTCCAACATAGATATCGCCATCTTCTGTGGCATAGGCGAATTGCTCCACATCATCCGTCACGATGAGATTCCGATACGCGTCTTCAACCACCAACTGGTGTGTGGCTCCGCTGACGTACGGTTCGAACGTATACACGCCTCCGTCTGCGAGAAAGAGAAGTTCGGCATCAGATATCCACGTGAGACTCATGTTACGATCGCAACACGCTTTAAATCTGCCATACGAGGCAATGTGGTTGCCACCCAAATCCCGTACGTACAGGATCGCATCACTTCCCCATTGATGCTGGACATGGGCAATAAACTGATCATTCGGGTCAAAAGCCGGATTGTGGTCGTATACCATCGAATTCGTACGAACGATCTTTGCGAGTGTCTGATCTTCGATGTCGAACAGATAGATGCCATCAAAGTATGATCCCAATGAAAGCATTGTTCCATCGTGCGACCAGACAAAATCATGCGATACGCGTTCTCCTCGCGGCACCTCACCAATGAATGTTCCGTTGCATGTAATAATGGAAACACCTGACTCGGTGTTATACGCGAGGTGCTGACCATCAGAAGACCATCGTACTGTACCTTCTGTGATAATGCTCCGTCCGAATAACTGCGCGGAATTCATCCCGTCAAAACCGACGGTATGGAGCACATAATCGTCACCCCATTTTCCTGTACCGAGGGAGTAAACGATTTCCAAATCGGGTGCCGGCAGTAACTCCGTACTGATTTCCCGAACATCGCCGAGCTGACGTCGCCATGTGGATTCGTGTGGCAAGTGACCTTCTTTGAGAAGTCGAATCGAATAGTACCCACTTAACGGGAGTCCTTCAAAGATGTGCGGCGTTACATACGTCGTCACACTGTCATTGAGAACGATGATCGCTCCCGACGGATTTGACTCCAGCGCCAGCTTCGTGGCGATTTGAACATCGACATACGTCGTTTGGTTTTCCGTGACCGTTACCTCTTCTTTGTAGGACTCGCTGTAATGGTCAGAGATCTCAATAGTATGCACTCCGATAGCGATTTCCTTAAGAGTCGCGGGAGTAGTCTGACCCGTCCAATCACCGTCCAGGTATACGCTTGCATCTGGCGGTTCGCTTGTTACGATAACGGTTCCTGTCTGATCCGAATCAAAGATGCCGCATCCTGCGATAACAAACGCGATTATTACAACCAAGAAATGCCTCATGGCATTCCCTCCCTGTGTTAAGGTTCTCTATTCATTTTTTCGAATTGCATAGTAACACACATAGAAACAATGTCAAGATAATTATTCTTGGCTTTGTTTAAATTCTTTACAGTAACGGGTATTTTGATATACTCTTAATTACACTTTCCGGGGTCGTCTAATGGTAGGACACAGGCCTTTGAAGCCTGTTATCTTGGTTCGAATCCAAGCCCCGGAGCCACGTACCATGCGGTACGTGGCGGAGCCGAAAGTACCATGCGGTACGTGGCGGAGCCTCCAAACCGGTACAAACAATTCTTTAATCGCACTCTTAGTAA
>JBHPFX010000027.1:0-10276 GCA_042570925.1 Patescibacteria group bacterium | reverse complement strand
ATCATTTGGAGAATCCGTATACATTGAGCAAAACGTATCAAAGATGGGTAAATAGACAGTTTAGAGTGTTAACAAAATCACTGAAAATATTTCAGTCCCGTGGCTCAAAAAGACTTCGAGCGTCATTTGCCGCATTTAAAAAGAAGGAGAAACATTGGCTTGATGACTACGCAATGTTCATGGCCATTAAAGATCATTTCAAGGGGAAGCCATGGAATAAGTGGCCAACCGGACTCGCAAATAGAAAACCAGCAATGATGAAGGCCTGGAAGAAGAAGTTGCGTGATGGAATAGAGTTTCGGATGTATTGCCAGTGGATATTTTTCCGACAATGGGCACACTTAAAGAAGTATGCTAACAACAAGGGTATCGATATTATGGGCGACCTTCCTTTTTTTGTACGATACGACAGTGAAGATGTTTGGCAAAACAAGAAGCTGTTTCTTCTCGATAAAAGAAATCGTGCTCGGGTGATATCGGGCGTTCCACCGGACTATTTTAGTTCTCGAGGACAGGTATGGGATGACCCGCAGTACGATTGGAAAGCTATGGAAAGAACTGATTTCGCGTGGTGGGTTGAAAGATTTCAGTCAGCCTTTTCATTGTTTGACTTTGTTCGTGTAGACCACTTTCGAGGATTCCGTGCTGTATGGCATATAAAACAGGGGAGTAAAACAGCACGGAATGGCGCATGGGTAAGCGTTCCTGGAGAAAAGCTGTTTAGGGCGATCAAAAAACGTATACGAGCTTTACCAGTGGTTGCTGAAGATTTAGGCTTTATTACTAAAGATGTAGTTGATCTTCGGAAAAAACTCGGATTTCCAGGAATGCATGTTATGCAGTTTGGATTCAGTGGATCAAAGAATAATTATAACTACCCTGATAATTTTGTGCGTAACTCCGTAGCCTATACCGGCACACATGATAATGATACTGCTCGAGGATGGATTACTTCATCTGCACGAGCAGTCCCCAGGAAAAATGCTCTGAAATATACTCGAGTATCAAAAAAAGACTTTGCTTGGAAGTTCCTATCAAAAGGCATGAAATCCCCAGCAAATACCTTTATTGTTCCAATGCAGGATGTGTTAAATCTGGGGTCTCAAGCTAGGATGAACAAGCCAGGTACGAAGAAGGGTAACTGGCAATGGAGATTAGGGGAGAATCTATTAACTCTGAGTTTGGCAAGGAAATTAAAGAAGATTACAAAAGCCGCAAGAAGATAGAATTTGTGCTTAACAAAAGATTCAGCCCATTGCTTTCGCAACGGGCTGATTGCATTGCACTACGGTGCAATGTTATTGCAATTCCACTTACCCGGTCGGATTACCTCGAATTCATGGAGAAGAAGCCAGAGTCGGCGGTGCTTAGTATCCCAGCCAAAATGATTGGATGGAATCAGATGCTCTTCGCGCGCTTCGAAGATTCGACGAGCTTCTTGTTCGTCATTAAGACCGGTGACCACTACCTTAAACTCTGTTCTCATCGGTAGATTCACATTTGTTGCGACCAACTGACCGCCAGTTGGATGAAACTCGAGTTCAGGATCTGGCTCCCAATTTGATCCTTCGTGGGCAATAAATACCCGCAGATGCTCTTCTGCCAGACCTACACGAGACATGTAGACGTCACAATTCACGATAATCCTCTCTTTTTGAGAAGGTAAAAGGTTGTGTAAGTAGAGATGTGAAAAGGTACAACAATACACACTAGGTCATTTGTGGATTAGTGTCAATACTAAAAAATCAAACCCACAAAGCGGACCAGATCCCTCGACTACGCTCGGGACAATGCCGGACTCGAGGAATACAATTAATCCCTCGAGCGGACCCGACCGGACTCAAGTCCTGGATGTTGCGGTTCCTCAGTTCCCTCGGAACATCGCACCACCCGTACTCACGGTCGCAACCAAAGCAGTTTAGTCGCTTTTCTCCGTTCGTGCCCCCCGATCTTCTGGATATTCAAAATACCCCATACATGGATTTAGGGGCAATCTATTCCCTAAGCGGACCCGACCCTTCGCGTACGCTCAGGACGATCTTCTCCGTGACCCTTCGCCAAACTCGCATAGCTCATTTGGCTCAGGACGATGCAGTGAGACTTCATACACAAAGCGGACCCGACCGGACTCGAACCGGCGATCTTCTCCGTGACAGGGAGACGTGTTAGCCAACTACACCACGGGTCCGCTTTGTGTATAAGGAGTTAGATTGCTATTTTTTAACGGCTTTCTCGACGACGGCTGTAAAAACCTTTGGATTGTTTTCCGCAAGATCCGCAAGCATTTTTCTATTGAGATCAATTTTTTCCTTTTTCAGGAGATTGATCAGGGTAGAATACTTGGTATCATTTGCACGCGCTGCGGCGTTTATCTGAATATTCCACAGTCTTCGGAAGTTTCTCTTTTTATTTTTACGATCACGATACGCATGCACGCCAGCTTTTAATACAGCAACCTTTGCCAGCTTAGTAAGATTTTTTCTTCCCCATTTATAACCTTTTGTCTTTTTTAAAAGACGTTTACGCTTTACTGCTCGCAGTGTTCCTCGTTTTACACGCATACTTATGTATTAGAAGTTAAGCTCTTTACTATTCGCTGATACGATTTACTCACTTCTACATCACGGCGTTTCCGTCGGGTGATTCTTCCGGATTCTCGTGCATTGAAATGATCCTGTCCAGACTTCCGGCGAAAAAGTTTCCCGCTTTTTGTCTTTTTGAATCGTTTTTCTGTAGCTTTGTGAGTCTTAATTTTTGGCATGAGTGAAGTAGTTATTTCTTTTTAGCTAGCAGCATGGTGAGTCGTCCTCCCATCTTTGATACGTTTTGCTCAATGTATACGGATTCTCCAAATGATTGTGCAAACTCTTTCATCATATCGATCGCTCTTGGAACGTGTGCTCGTTCTCGCCCGCGGAGAATCATTTCCAGTTGTACCTTATCACCTTTCGCAAAGAATTTTTCCGATTGCTTTTTTCGCATCTCCAGATCGTGTTTACCGATTTTGAGAGAAATACGAATACCTTTGGTTTCAACACGTCGATTCTTTGCCTTACTCTTTCGCTCCTGCTTTTCCAGACGAAACTGATACGCACCGTAATCTATGATTTTAGCAACTGGCGGTTGGGCCTGGGGAGAAACTTCAACAAGATCGAGGCTCGCTGCCTGAGCCCTCCGAAGTGCTTCGTGGGTTTGTACCACACCGGCTTGCTGCCCATTTTCATCTATAAGACGAACTTCTGGCACACGAATCTGATGATTCAGCCGGTAACGCTTCGCTGTACTAATTGTGGTGGGAGTTAATCATTAGATTTTTTATATAGATGGCCTTGCTTAATCAGTTCCATTTTCTTTTCTCTACGCCATCCTTTGACTTCTCGTTCGTATCTTCTAGCTTTTTTTAAGGTTGTAAATTCTCTTTGAAAAACAAGTGTTAACGGTAATCTAGCTCTAGTGTATTTTGCTCCCTTGCCGATCTGATGCTGTTCAAGTCGTCTGTTGAGTCCATTCGTACTACCACAGTATAGGGAGTTATCAGAGCACTGTAAAATATAAACGTGAAATTTCATGTATAACTTGTATGGTGCCCTTCGCTTTGCTCAGGACACCACTCAGTCTAGATTATGTAGAGTTCTGACTGCGTAACGAGCGAATGGCCAAAGGCCATGATGGTGTCCTTCGTCCTTCATTTCATTCAGGACTCAGGACATCCATTCGCTTAAAGGCTTTTAATGCAAAAACAGAATTATTCCGCGAGAATGGCCGAAGGCCATGAGTGACGAACGAATGTGAGGAGCGAATGGTGGAGATGAGGGGAATCACACCCCTGTGTAATATACGAGCCATTCAACGTCTCCAAGCTATCCTATTTTAACATGTCAATGTAAGAAGTCAAAAAGAGGAAAAACCTTCATACACTCAAGCCTGAATGGTACCAACTATGAGTCCAGACATCCTCATGGTGGTCCTCCGAAAATGGCACCTCCGACCTTCGCAGGAGGAGTCAGAAGGGGAGATGGTTACTGCGGTTAGGCAGTAACGGTTGCAAAGGAAGGTGCAAATGTGTTAGCAAGAGCAGTCTTCACTTTGCTTACAAACGTTTTTGCATTTGTAGTACGGAAGTCAGTTTAACGTCATGACTTGCCAACCAAGACGGCTTGCAGTTGAAATGACAATGTACACTAGCGATTATAAGCATCCCCATATTGGGGCTAGCGCCTTCTGCCGAATTTGATTCGCAGTCTACGGTCTGATTCGCGCTTCTTGATTGTTTCGCGCTTATCAGCCTTCTTCTTTCCTCGCGCTAAGCCAAGCTTGACCTTAATCAAGGTCCCCTTACTATAGACAGAAACGGGAATCAATGTCAAGCCTTCAGAAGCCATTTTTCCGATGAGGGATATGATCTCCGACTTCTTTACGAGCAGTTTACGGTCACGGTCCGGATCTTCATTGGATTTACTGGAGGCATGCTTGTATTTGCTGATATGGCATTGGACAAGCCACAACTCTTCATTTCGAATTGAGACGTAGCTTCCTGACAAATCAATCTGGTCGAGCTTCACTGATTTTACTTCAGCTCCGGCTAACTTAATCCCAGCCTCGATTTGATCAAGGATAAAATAGTTGAATAGTCCTTTTTTATTCTGTGCGTAGGTAGGCATAGTGATATATATAGTATACACGTTGTATCACATTTTAGATAAAACAAAAAGCAGCCTACTGAGCTGCTTTGAGTTAGTTTTTATGGTTGCTAGTAGAGAGCTGTGCGAGTAATTTGTCCATCGATTATAATAATACCTTGTACACTGGACCCATTGCATTGTCCTGTAACGCCGGGACAGTCTGTCCATAACAGTGACTCAACCACACACCCCGATGCGGTAACAGTTTCCTCAGAAACCATGCAGTCATATTCACATTCAGTACCATCGGAACATACGTTACCAAAATCAGCTGGCTTGTCACGACATACGACAAAGAAGTTACTGCCGTCAGTGTATTCACCCTTTGTTTGACCAGGTGGACATTCGTCATCTGCCGTAACTACTGAATCGTCGAGGAATTGGAAGGTGGAGAGGATCGTTGAAACTGTTGTATCGAAGCCTTTTTGAAGATCGCTATCGGCGGATAAGATGCGTGAATTCACCTCAATCTCCAAGATATACTCATTTAAACTAATATAGTACGAATTTAAATATCCACCCGCAACGTTACTTGTAACAATTCTATAAATCGCATTCTTTCCAGAAAATGCCACCTGGTCAAACAAAGGGTGAATACACTGACGGCAGTAACTTCTTTGTCGTATGTCGTGACAAGCCAGCTGATTTTGGTAACGTATGTTCCGATGGTACTGAATGTGAATATGACTGCATGGTTTCTGAGGAAACTGTTACCGCATCGGGGTGTGTGGTTGAGTCACTGTTATGGACAGACTGTCCCGGCGTTACAGGACAATGCAATGGGTCCAGTGTACAAGGTATTATTATAATCGATGGACAAATTACTCGCACAGCTCTCTACTAGCAACCATAAAAACTAACTCAAAGCAGCTCAGTAGGCTGCTTTTTGTTTTATCTAAAATGTGATACAACGTGTATACTATATATATCACTATGCCTACCTACGCACAGAATAAAAAAGGACTATTCAACTATTTTATCCTTGATCAAATCGAGGCTGGGATTAAGTTAGCCGGAGCTGAAGTAAAATCAGTGAAGCTCGACCAGATTGATTTGTCAGGAAGCTACGTCTCAATTCGAAATGAAGAGTTGTGGCTTGTCCAATGCCATATCAGCAAATACAAGCATGCCTCCAGTAAATCCAATGAAGATCCGGACCGTGACCGTAAACTGCTCGTAAAGAAGTCGGAGATCATATCCCTCATCGGAAAAATGGCTTCTGAAGGCTTGACATTGATTCCCGTTTCTGTCTATAGTAAGGGGACCTTGATTAAGGTCAAGCTTGGCTTAGCGCGAGGAAAGAAGAAGGCTGATAAGCGCGAAACAATCAAGAAGCGCGAATCAGACCGTAGACTGCGAATCAAATTCGGCAGAAGGCGCTAGCCCCAATATGGGGATGCTTATAATCGCTAGTGTACATTGTCATTTCAACTGCAAGCCGTCTTGGTTGGCAAGTCATGACGTTAAACTGACTTCCGTACTACAAATGCAAAAACGTTTGTAAGCAAAGTGAAGACTGCTCTTGCTAACACATTTGCACCTTCCTTTGCAACCGTTACTGCCTAACCGCAGTAACCATCTCCCCTTCTGACTCCTCCTGCGAAGGTCGGAGGTGCCATTTTCGGAGGACCACCATGAGGATGTCTGGACTCATAGTTGGTACCATTCAGGCTTGAGTGTATGAAGGTTTTTCCTCTTTTTGACTTCTTACATTGACATGTTAAAATAGGATAGCTTGGAGACGTTGAATGGCTCGTATATTACACAGGGGTGTGATTCCCCTCATCTCCACCATTCGCTCCTCACATTCGTTCGTCACTCATGGCCTTCGGCCATTCTCGCGGAATAATTCTGTTTTTGCATTAAAAGCCTTTAAGCGAATGGATGTCCTGAGTCCTGAATGAAATGAAGGACGAAGGACACCATCATGGCCTTTGGCCATTCGCTCGTTACGCAGTCAGAACTCTACATAATCTAGACTGAGTGGTGTCCTGAGCAAAGCGAAGGGCACCATACAAGTTATACATGAAATTTCACGTTTATATTTTACAGTGCTCTGATAACTCCCTATACTGTGGTAGTACGAATGGACTCAACAGACGACTTGAACAGCATCAGATCGGCAAGGGAGCAAAATACACTAGAGCTAGATTACCGTTAACACTTGTTTTTCAAAGAGAATTTACAACCTTAAAAAAAGCTAGAAGATACGAACGAGAAGTCAAAGGATGGCGTAGAGAAAAGAAAATGGAACTGATTAAGCAAGGCCATCTATATAAAAAATCTAATGATTAACTCCCACCACAATTAGTACAGCGAAGCGTTACCGGCTGAATCATCAGATTCGTGTGCCAGAAGTTCGTCTTATAGATGAAAATGGGCAGCAAGCCGGTGTGGTACAAACCCACGAAGCACTTCGGAGGGCTCAGGCAGCGAGCCTCGATCTTGTTGAAGTTTCTCCCCAGGCCCAACCGCCAGTTGCTAAAATCATAGATTACGGTGCGTATCAGTTTCGTCTGGAAAAGCAGGAGCGAAAGAGTAAGGCAAAGAATCGACGTGTTGAAACCAAAGGTATTCGTATTTCTCTCAAAATCGGTAAACACGATCTGGAGATGCGAAAAAAGCAATCGGAAAAATTCTTTGCGAAAGGTGATAAGGTACAACTGGAAATGATTCTCCGCGGGCGAGAACGAGCACACGTTCCAAGAGCGATCGATATGATGAAAGAGTTTGCACAATCATTTGGAGAATCCGTATACATTGAGCAAAACGTATCAAAGATGGGAGGACGACTCACCATGCTGCTAGCTAAAAAGAAATAACTACTTCACTCATGCCAAAAATTAAGACTCACAAAGCTACAGAAAAACGATTCAAAAAGACAAAAAGCGGGAAACTTTTTCGCCGGAAGTCTGGACAGGATCATTTCAATGCACGAGAATCCGGAAGAATCACCCGACGGAAACGCCGTGATGTAGAAGTGAGTAAATCGTATCAGCGAATAGTAAAGAGCTTAACTTCTAATACATAAGTATGCGTGTAAAACGAGGAACACTGCGAGCAGTAAAGCGTAAACGTCTTTTAAAAAAGACAAAAGGTTATAAATGGGGAAGAAAAAATCTTACTAAGCTGGCAAAGGTTGCTGTATTAAAAGCTGGCGTGCATGCGTATCGTGATCGTAAAAATAAAAAGAGAAACTTCCGAAGACTGTGGAATATTCAGATAAACGCCGCAGCGCGTGCAAATGATACCAAGTATTCTACCCTGATCAATCTCCTGAAAAAGGAAAAAATTGATCTCAATAGAAAAATGCTTGCGGATCTTGCGGAAAACAATCCAAAGGTTTTTACAGCCGTCGTCGAGAAAGCCGTTAAAAAATAGCAATCTAACTCCTTATACACAAAGCGGACCCGTGGTGTAGTTGGCTAACACGTCTCCCTGTCACGGAGAAGATCGCCGGTTCGAGTCCGGTCGGGTCCGCTTTGTGTATGAAGTCTCACTGCATCGTCCTGAGCCAAATGAGCTATGCGAGTTTGGCGAAGGGTCACGGAGAAGATCGTCCTGAGCGTACGCGAAGGGTCGGGTCCGCTTAGGGAATAGATTGCCCCTAAATCCATGTATGGGGTATTTTGAATATCCAGAAGATCGGGGGGCACGAACGGAGAAAAGCGACTAAACTGCTTTGGTTGCGACCGTGAGTACGGGTGGTGCGATGTTCCGAGGGAACTGAGGAACCGCAACATCCAGGACTTGAGTCCGGTCGGGTCCGCTCGAGGGATTAATTGTATTCCTCGAGTCCGGCATTGTCCCGAGCGTAGTCGAGGGATCTGGTCCGCTTTGTGGGTTTGATTTTTTAGTATTGACACTAATCCACAAATGACCTAGTGTGTATTGTTGTACCTTTTCACATCTCTACTTACACAACCTTTTACCTTCTCAAAAAGAGAGGATTATCGTGAATTGTGACGTCTACATGTCTCGTGTAGGTCTGGCAGAAGAGCATCTGCGGGTATTTATTGCCCACGAAGGATCAAATTGGGAGCCAGATCCTGAACTCGAGTTTCATCCAACTGGCGGTCAGTTGGTCGCAACAAATGTGAATCTACCGATGAGAACAGAGTTTAAGGTAGTGGTCACCGGTCTTAATGACGAACAAGAAGCTCGTCGAATCTTCGAAGCGCGCGAAGAGCATCTGATTCCATCCAATCATTTTGGCTGGGATACTAAGCACCGCCGACTCTGGCTTCTTCTCCATGAATTCGAGGTAATCCGACCGGGTAAGTGGAATTGCAATAACATTGCACCGTAGTGCAATGCAATCAGCCCGTTGCGAAAGCAATGGGCTGAATCTTTTGTTAAGCACAAATTCTATCTTCTTGCGGCTTTTGTAATCTTCTTTAATTTCCTTGCCAAACTCAGAGTTAATAGATTCTCCCCTAATCTCCATTGCCAGTTACCCTTCTTCGTACCTGGCTTGTTCATCCTAGCTTGAGACCCCAGATTTAACACATCCTGCATTGGAACAATAAAGGTATTTGCTGGGGATTTCATGCCTTTTGATAGGAACTTCCAAGCAAAGTCTTTTTTTGATACTCGAGTATATTTCAGAGCATTTTTCCTGGGGACTGCTCGTGCAGATGAAGTAATCCATCCTCGAGCAGTATCATTATCATGTGTGCCGGTATAGGCTACGGAGTTACGCACAAAATTATCAGGGTAGTTATAATTATTCTTTGATCCACTGAATCCAAACTGCATAACATGCATTCCTGGAAATCCGAGTTTTTTCCGAAGATCAACTACATCTTTAGTAATAAAGCCTAAATCTTCAGCAACCACTGGTAAAGCTCGTATACGTTTTTTGATCGCCCTAAACAGCTTTTCTCCAGGAACGCTTACCCATGCGCCATTCCGTGCTGTTTTACTCCCCTGTTTTATATGCCATACAGCACGGAATCCTCGAAAGTGGTCTACACGAACAAAGTCAAACAATGAAAAGGCTGACTGAAATCTTTCAACCCACCACGCGAAATCAGTTCTTTCCATAGCTTTCCAATCGTACTGCGGGTCATCCCATACCTGTCCTCGAGAACTAAAATAGTCCGGTGGAACGCCCGATATCACCCGAGCACGATTTCTTTTATCGAGAAGAAACAGCTTCTTGTTTTGCCAAACATCTTCACTGTCGTATCGTACAAAAAAAGGAAGGTCGCCCATAATATCGATACCCTTGTTGTTAGCATACTTCTTTAAGTGTGCCCATTGTCGGAAAAATATCCACTGGCAATACATCCGAAACTCTATTCCATCACGCAACTTCTTCTTCCAGGCCTTCATCATTGCTGGTTTTCTATTTGCGAGTCCGGTTGGCCACTTATTCCATGGCTTCCCCTTGAAATGATCTTTAATGGCCATGAACATTGCGTAGTCATCAAGCCAATGTTTCTCCTTCTTTTTAAATGCGGCAAATGACGCTCGAAGTCTTTTTGAGCCACGGGACTGAAATATTTTCAGTGATTTTGTTAACACTCTAAACTGTCTATTTACCCATCTTTGATACGTTTTGCTCAATGTATACGGATTCTCCAAATGAT
>JBHPFX010000026.1:0-10479 GCA_042570925.1 Patescibacteria group bacterium | reverse complement strand
AAAGAAATATTAGAAGAAGCGGATTATATTAACCACTCCTGGTCGAGCCGGTCGTACAAGTGCTTGGGATACCGCGACAAGTTGGGTAAAATCTTTCGGAACGCCGCCGCCAATGTATCCGGCAGTTTTTTCCCGGCCTTCATTTAATCCCCATTCAGCGAGCTCAAAAATATCTTCGGCATCCCAGAATTGTTCTACGACGAGCTTTCTTTTGTCTCGGGGAATCTCATTTAATGCCCAGACGTATGCTTCACCAAAACCGCTGTCAACTAATGCCGGACTAAACACGGGAACATTATTATCTGCAGCAACAGCGAGAATACTTTTAATTCCTTTTTTTGAAAGCCACTTGCCGCACTCATGAAGCAACTTCCATGTAGGCATGATAGTTACTTCGGCAAGTTTGTCATTCAGGTCTTTTAAGAAATGAATGATCTCCATTTCCATTCTCCGGTAGTCAATTTCATCAGCTGCGTGGTCATAAAACCTGTCCATTTTATGCTTCAGAAGATCATCATCATCAGGAAACCAAGGATCTACTTTCCAATATTTCTGGTCCATTGCTTCGTAAATATCTTCAGTGAGATTTGCTCCAGTTGAGACAAGTACATCAATCATCCGATTTTCGATAAGCCATCGAATCGCCGGCCACATCCCGGCACTACTCATGGAAGCTGCGTACCCGAGAAAGTTCACCATTTTCGGTGAAGTAATCGTTTCTTCCCAAACAGAAGCAACTTCACCTAGACCACGGGCCTGAAATGAACTATTTTTCCATTCACTGAAGTCAGTTGCAAAGTCTTTTGGTAGTTTGTTTGGATCAAAAGGTATTCTTTGCTCCTTTTTGTACGGATTTTCTGCCATATTTTTTTCATTATTAATAAAATATGTGTTGAAAACAACACACATAGTATATCATAAATTATTTTTTTAAGAAAACTTTTATGCAGTATGAATTTTTTTCTGTAAATAATCAGAAAAAAAGCCATTATATCTTTTTTGAAGATCAGGCAATTTCCAATCATTCCCGGTAATTTCTCCTCGACAGTTTTTACTTCCACATTGGCATTTCATTCGGTAATCCGTTGATTCACTCATAGCATAATCAAACGTAATTTCTTCTCCGGGCTCAATGTCACGTAATGCTGCAAGCGCGAGACGGTTTTTTATCCCACAGTTGGGATCGCAGGAATGGTTAACAAAATCACCCTCTTCCAGCTCCTCAGGATTGTCAGTAACCGCGAATGTATTGTCATCAACCTGCATCATATAATCATATCCTTTTTCCCAGAGGGCATCAGCTTCAGATACAGGCATATAAGTTCCAGGATCCTTTCTGGCGTCGATAAGTATTTCTCCCTTAGAAATTTTTTCCTTTGCAAACACCCCTTTTCCGATGGTGCTTTCTCGTAATTCAACTTTTGGCGAGACGAAAGATTTTTCCATATTATTGTAAGTCGATTTTTTTCTGTAAATAGTCAGAGAAAAATCCGTTATATTTATTTTGTAATTCCTGGAGTTTCCAATCTTCGCCGGTTATTTTTTTCCTACAACTACTTTTTCCGCAGTTGCAGTCGATGGTGAATTTTGAAGATTCACTCATTGCATAGTCAAAGGTAATTTCTTCTCCAGGTTCGATGTCTCTCATCGCAATAAAAACAAGTGAACCCTGTATCCCGCAATTTGGATCGCAGGAGTGGTTAATATAATCCGCTTCTTCTAATATTTCTTTCTCGGTTGTTACCGCAAACAGATTATCATCTACCTGTAACATGTAGTCACGTCCTTTTTTAAAAATTTCCTCTGCTTCAGGTTCTGGCATATACGTACCTGGATTATTTCGTGAGTCGACAATTACCTCGCCCTGTGATATTTTTTCTTTCGCAAAGATCCCCTTGCCGTCAGTAGCGCTTTCTCGTAATTCAACTTTTGGTGAAACGAAAGATTTTTTCATACAAAGATTATAGCACGCTTTACAAAGACTTGAAATTTCCTTATGGTACTGTTACACTCTTCTGAAAGGTTTTTACTTGCGCCCGTAGCTCAATGGATAGAGCGTGTGGCTTCGGACCACAAGGTTGGGGGTTCGACTCCCTCCGGGCGCACCACTAGGCGATTTAATCTTACAAACACTGAATTATTCAATTAGGTAAGCTTTATTCCAAAGAGTCGAACGGGTGCTAGCGAGCGAAGCACCCAGGGACTCGACTCCCTCCGGGCGCACCACTAGGCGATTTAATCTTACAAACACTGAATTATTCAATTAGGTAAGCTTTATTCCAAAGAGTCGAACGGGTGCTAGCGAGCGAAGCACCCAGGGACTCGACTCCCTCCGGGCGCACCAACCCAGGTAAGTAATTAATGCGCGCATAGCTCAACTGGCAGAGCAGGGGCCTCTTAAGCCCAAGGTTGGGGGTTCGATTCCCTCTGCGCGCACCACGCGACTTGTTCAAGTTCATCGAACGTAGTTATTCAATAAAGACATTAATTCACTGGAATCGAACGGCGCGAGCGTGCGCAGCGCCTGGGAATCGATTCCCTCTGCGCGCACCAAGCGACACTGGTTAATATTTAATTTAAAAATCCCCTCCTATGTCTCGGAAGTGGGTTTTAATTGTAGTTATTCTTTTGACTTCAGTGCGTCTTTGAGTGCTTTGCCGGCTCTGAACTTCGGAATTGTAACAGCAGGAATTTGGATCTTTTCCTTCGGATTCTGAGGGTTCACTCCTGCCCGGGCTGAACGCTCTTTTGCGATGAACGTACCAAATCCTGTGATGGAGACTTCTTCTTTCCCTTTAAGCTTATTCGTCACAATGTCAGTAAATGCCATAAGCATATCCTCGGCCTGCTTCTTCGTCATGCCGGTCTTTTCTGCGATGGCGTCGATAAGTCCTGCTTTATTCATACGCCCGTAGTATATTACAATTTTACTTCCCGATCAACTCGCTTAATGGATTCTGCTAAATGGGTTTTTGGGTCAATTTCGACAAAAACTGATTGAAATACTTGTTCCGATTCTTCTGATGTTTCAAATCTCTGGGGAAGCTGAGTGAGAAACTGTTTAATGATAATATCTTTATCGACTCCCAGTACGGATTGTTTCGGCCCAGTCATTCCGAGATCGGTTACATAAGCCGTTCCTTTCGGGAGTATTTGCGCGTCAGCTGTAGGGACATGAGTGTGCGTTCCAACCACTGCGGCAGCTTTGCCATCTGCAAAGAAACCAAAAGCCCTTGTTTCTGATGTGGCTTCTGTATGAAAATCTACGACGATTGCGTCAGGTTTTTCTTTTTTAAATTCTTCAAGAAGCCCCTCAAAAGTTCTAAAAGGATCGTCAAAATGCTCCTTCATGAATACTCGACCATTGAGGTTAATCACCAATAGCTTTCTACTGCCAACTGGTATTATTCGTGCACCAGTGCCGGATGTTCCTTCAGGGTAATTAGCCGGCCTGAGAAGCGGAATATCCTTATCAAGAAAAATTTCATGTACTTCATTTTTATCCCACACATGATTCCCGGAAGTAAAAACGTCTACACCTGCAGAACGAATTTCGTCCAATGATTTTTTAGTTACTCCTGTCCCGTGAGCAAGATTCTCAACATTTGCAATTACTAAATCTAACGAGAGTTCCTCGCGAAGAGATGGAAGAATTTTTGCCGTAGCTTGTCTTCCCGGCTTTGCGTCGATGTCGCCGATAAAAAGGATGTTCATTTCTCTCAAGCTTACTTGGCGTATTCGATGACGCGCTTTTCCCGGATGACTGTCACTTTTATTTCACCTGGGTATTTCAGCTCTTGCTGGATTTTTTCAGCAATTTCTTTTGCCAGCTTAGTGGCGCCCCAATCATCAATTTTTTCTGGAGTCACAAATACACGCACCTCTCGTCCAGCTTGGATGGCATACGTTTTGTCAACGCCTTCGAAACTCTTGGCAATATCTTCAAGCTCCTCAAGACGCTGCACGTATTGCTCGTATGTGTCTTTTCGAGCACCAGGACGTGCACCTGAAAGCGCATCGGCTACTTTTACGATAACTGCCTCAAGCGTCTTTGGCTTGTCTTCATGGTGGCCAATACAAATGTAGGCAAGTTCTTCGGGAAGATGAAATTTTCTTTTAAGAATATCGTAACCGATTTCAGTATGAGATCCCTGAATCTCATGGTCAACTGCTTTACCGATATCGTGAAATAATCCACCCTTTTTAGCCAAAGGAACATTTCCCCCGAGCTCCTCAGCAAGCATTGCGGAAATGTGAGCCACCTCCATCGAGTGCCGAAGTTGATTTTGGCCATAACTGGTGCGGTATTTCAGCCGACCCAGTATTTGCAGGAGTTTTGGATCTACACCAGCGATACCAACTTCAAATGCTGCCTCTTCTCCAGCTTCCCTAATATCGCGAGCAAGTTCCTTTTTTGCTTGATCAATGGCTTCCTCAATACGTCCAGGATGGATGCGTCCGTCCTGAATGAGTTTTTCTAATGCCCGTTTTGCCAGGTGTCTTCGGATCGGGCTGAAACCTGATACGAGAATTGACTCCGGTGTATCGTCAACGATAATTTCAACACCGGTAAGCTGTTCAATTGTCTTAATGTTTCTGCCTTCACGGCCGATAATGCGTCCCTTCATCTCATCTGAAGGAAGACTAATGACTGTTGTGGTTGTTTCAGCTGCATGAGTGGAGGCATATCGCTGCATTGCGGAACTTAGGATCTCCCGAGCCTTCTTTTCATATTCTTCCAAGCCTGCTTTTTCGAGATGCTTTACCCGATGCAGAAGATCTTCTTTTACGCTCGATTCGACATTATCAAGAAGCACTTTTTTTGCTTCTTCTTTGTTGAGACCGGCAATTTTTTCAAGCTTATCAACTTGTTGAGTCTTAATAACACCAATTTGCTCTTTAATTTTTTCGATCTCTGTAGCCCGATCCTGTAAGTGCTGTTGCTTGCTTTCCAGATTGATAAGTTTCTGGTCAAAAAGGCCCTCACGCTTTTCAAGACGTGACTGTAGCTGCGAGAGTTCTCTGCGTCTGGAGCTTTCTTCTTTTTTTGCTTCCTCAACAATCTTTAACGCCTGATCTTTGGCGTTAAAGAGAATTTCTTTTTGTTTATTCTTTGTTTCCTGAGAGAGTTGCTTAAGTCTAGCTTCAGCGGTGTCGATCTGTTTGGCTGCCCATACTTTTCGGGCATAATAGCCAACAATCATTCCTCCGGGGATTCCCACGAAGGTTAAAAGAACCCATATAAGGTTTTCTGCTGCAAACATAAGGTTGTTCTAGAAGATAATTCATAAAAATCAATAAAAAAGAGTCCACCACATCTTAACACGATACATAGTGGGATGCAAGTATATACTCAAAAACAGCCAAAAATGGGAAAAACCCTGTTTATGGGATTTTTTACGACTTTATTATCTTGTCAATCAGACCGTATTTCTTTGCTTCTTCAGCTGAGAGGAAGTAGTCACGATCAGTGTCCTCCTCAATTTTTTTTAATGGCTGGGCTGTGTGTTTTGCTAATATTTGATTTAATCGGTCGCGGATTTTTAAGATATGCTCCGCACGAATCTTAATGTCTGAGGCCTGTCCTTCCGCACCTCCCATTACCTGGTGGAGCATCAATTCTGAATTTGGAAGAGCAAATCTTTTACCTTTTGCTCCGGATGCTAGAAGTGTTGCAGACATTGATGCGGCTAATCCTACACAGATGGTCGTAACGTCTGGTTTTACATACTGCATGGTATCATAAACGGCCATACCCGCGGTAACCGATCCTCCGGGAGAGTTAATATATATTTTGATATCTTTCTGCTTGTCTTGAGATTCTAGAAAAAGAAGCTGGGCAATCACGGTATTAGCTACACCATCAGTAATGGGTGTTCCAAGAAAAATAATCCGCTCTTTTAAGAGGCGGGAATAGATGTCATATGCCCGTTCACCGAATTGGGACTTTTCTACGACTGTTGGTATTAAATACTGGGATTTAGGATCTGACATACGTGTATACAATGATACGAGGGTTATGAATGGAAGTCAATATCTCGTGTTGTGATCTATTACACCACTTCCCAGCTGTTCTCTTTTTCCAGCAAACTTCCTTCAACGCTGAATCCTGCTGCTTTCTTGTGTCCCCCGCCGCCAAACGTTTTTGCCAGTGCTGAAACATCGACGTCAGGATGAGTTGTTCGTAAAGATGCTTTGATTTTTCCTTTTTCATACTCTTTTAAAACCATTACGACTTTGGCAGTGCCAAGATTGTTGAGAAAATTTGCTATGCCTTCTGTCGCTTCTTCTTTAATGCCGAATTCCTCGAAATCTTCTCTTGTGACGGCGGTACTAACAATACCAGTCTCGGCATCTTCTTTTAGACGTGAAAGTACTCGGCCCCATAATTGCAGATCCACGAGAGTCATATTTCTCATCGTGTTAAGCATGATTTGCCGTAATCGTGCTCCGTAGCCAAGAAGGCGGGAAGCTGCTTCAAGAGATGAGGATGTCGTCGCAAGGTTTGAGAAGATGCCCGTGTCAGTCATGATGCCTGTTAATAGGCATGTGGCTGTTTCTTGTGAAATTTGATGACGGTGAAAATCAAGGAAACGAAAGATGATTTCTGATGCTGACGAAGCCTGATCATGTACAAGGTTCAAATGGCCAAAGTGCGTATTGGTGGGGTGGTGGTCAATATTGATTATTATTGGCTTATGCTCGTTGAGTGCATCAAGAAGTTCTTCCACTCCTGCGTAATGTAAATCTCCTGAGTCGAGAACACAAATTAAGTCATACTTATTCTTTCGAATATCGTTATGATTGTCAGTAAACTTATCTGCTGAAGGTAGAAACGAAAAATTCTGCGGAACTTTATGTACACAAAAACACGTATGTTCTTTCTCAAGGTGGTCGAGGTAGTGGCTTAACGCTAAAGAAGAGCCGAGAGCATCACCGTCAGGCTTCTGATGTGAAATTATCAGAATGTTTTTCGCATCTTCAATGCGACTTTTAATATCTTGAAATTGTGAGGCAAATTCTCTCATAAAACCCTATAAATCCAATACAAATGTTAAGAGAGTATACTACTCTCCCCTCAGCTATATGTCAAGAGAAGCCTTTCAAATAGCTCTAACTATCCCCATTTTTATTGCCCATATCGCCGTTTTGGGCAATATCATCAAGTATTTGTTCTATATGGGTAGCTTTCTTCTCTGTCTCATCAAGCTTGAATGAGATTTTTGGAATTTTTCTCAGCCGAATCTTACCATTGAGTTCACGATGAAAAACTTTAGACCGACGTTCTAGATAGTCGAGAATTTCCTCTGAACTGTCATCGGGCGTAATACCTACAAACACCGTGCATTCAGAAAGATCTTTGGTTGTTTTCACATCTGTGACTGTCACAAAACTCTCGTGCGGCAAATCAAGCTCACGAACGAATATTAAACTTAGCTGACGTTTTATAAGCTCATTTATGCGTACCATACGTTCTTCGGCCATACGCTATAATCGGCTTATTGTTTTTCTGAGAGTTTTCTAAACCTCTTTTCTTCAGTGAATACTTCAAGAATATCTCCCTCCTGAATAATCGGAGGACCTTCATATTCAATTCCACATTCACTTACTGCAACCACTTCTTTCACAGTCTGTTTGGCAGATTGGAGAGAAGTAATTTTCCCCTTACCAATCTTTTCCTTATTTCTTAATATACGCACTTGTGCATCTGCTAACGCTCTTCCTTTCGTTACGGTGCCACCCACGATCATACTCTTTTTTTCCGTACGGAAAATTGCCAATATTTTTATTCTTCCCTCTTCTGTTATAACAATTTCTGGAGAGAGAATTTTTTCTCCTTCATTCTGCACGTCTTGAATAAGTTCGTATATAATATTGTATATACGTATTGTGCTTTCCCGATCAATTGCTGACTCCTGTATTGCTGGATCCATTTTAACATTAAATCCATATATTATTGCTCCTGTTGCTTCTGCTGTTTCGAGATCGGACTCAGTGATATTACCAAGAGCTTTCTTTGCAATGGCCACTTTGAAGTCAGGAAGCTCCAGCCGCTCGAGAGATTGTAATATGGCTTCCAGGGATCCGAGAGTGTCAGCTTTTAATACAATTACCAGTTTTTCAATTCCTTTTTCTTCTTCTATTGATGTGGTAAGACTTGCCTTGTATTTCCTTTTTTTCTCAGCGTACTTCTTTAAAGTATTTTTAAGAGTTTTTGCATCCGGTTGTGCCTGTAAGATATCTCCGACTGTTGGGGTACTTTTCAATCCAAGAATTTTTACCGGCATAGAAGGTCCACCCTCAGTAATTTCTACTCCATGGTGGTCTTTCATATTTTTAATTTTTCCGCCCGTTGAACCAATGCTTATCAAATTGCCCTTTTTTAACACACCGGATTGAACAAGTACTGTAGCTACAGGTCCTTCGCCTTTATCAATATGCGATTCAACGATGGTTCCTACCGCCGGTCCAGAAGAATTTGCCCTAATACTATCTTTTTCCATTTCAGTAACTAGTAAAATGGTTTCCAGAAGCTCATTGATTCCTTTTTCCTTTTTTGCGGAAATCTGGGCTGTAATCACTTTTCCACCCCAGTCTTCTGGAAGGAGGTTTTTTTCAGCCAACTGCTGCTTTATCTTCTCTACATCTGCATTTTCTTTATCAATCTTGTTAATCGCAACTATAAAAGGCAGATTTGAATTTTGAATGATCTTAATTGCTTCTTCGGTTTGTGGCTTAATACCCTCATCAGCCGCAACAACGAGAATTGCTATGTCTGCGACTCGTGCTCCACGAGATCTCATTGTTGAGAATGCTTCATGGCCGGGAGTATCAATAAAGGTGATAACTTTATTGTTGTGAGTTACCTGGTATGCACCGATATGCTGGGTGATACTTCCTGCTTCTTGTGCAACGACATCAGTATTTCTAATTGCGTCGAGAAGTTTTGTTTTCCCATGATCAACATGCCCCATGACCACAATCACCGGGGGGCGCTCGCTTAAGTTTTTTTCTTGTTCTTTTTCTAATACACTTTCAACGGTCGTTTCTTCGAGTGTCGCACCTTCCTCTTTCAGTTCAGTTTTAAAACCAAGATCTTCTGCGATAATCGATGCAGTTTCATAATCAATTTGCTCATTGAGAGAAGTGAGGATTCCATTATTCATGAGCTCCTTCACAACGTTTGTCACGGGCATACCAAGCTGCTTGGCAAAATCACGAACGGCGATTCTTGGAGGAAGAACAAGCTTTTTAGAAGTATCGGCCTCCGGTTTTATCTCTTCTTCTTCGAGGTCCACTTCAGCCAAGCGATTTCTTCTAATTTTTTCTAGAAGCCCTGGCTGACTTTTTATTTTTGAAATAATTTGTTCAGCAACACGATTATCAATTTTTATTGCCTTTCTACCAACATCAAAGCCAAGCTTCGGAATCAAATCTCGAAGCGCTGAGGTTGGTATCTTTAGCCTCCTCGCTAGTTCGGTTACATTCATAGGGTATGTGAAAACTTAGTTCAGTGTAATGAGTATTAGCCTTTTAGTCAACTTTAACAGCCCTCATATATTACAGAGGGATATTGATTACTTTCTATAAAAGGTCTTCTTACTTCTTTCGAAAAGATCGATTTCTACCGACTATGATACTCAATTCCTTTGGTGCAATCTCGATTTGTACGGGAGTTTTAATTGTGCTTTTCCCATCTGCCAAAACTGAGACATTTTTTTGAGATCCCCTGATAAAGGCCTTTTTTATTGGAAAAACGCTTTCACGGGAGTACTTTTTCTGAAACATACTTCCAATTGATTTCTTGTCTTCAGGTTCAATAATTGCTTCCATGATTCCATCCTGTGGATTAGATCTTCCTCTTCCACTCATACTTAAGTTACAAATTTTTGCTGCGCTATTTTGGGTTGCTGAAACAACATATCCATTGCATTCAAGCGTAACATTCGCCATGCTGGGAACTTCGAGACGAGATAAAAAGTAAGTTCCATTTGCTTTTCCCAAATCTATTCGCTCGATTATTCTGCGGGAAAGAATATCGCATGCTTTTTCTCCATTTGGGATTCCAAGCATATCGGCAATGGAATTATCTGGGCCAATTGGAATGAGTCCCAGGGTTATTTTGTGACTGGTGAGAAAACTAATTGCCTTTGTTAGTGTCTCGTCATTGCCTACAAGCACGATTGTTTCGCTTTTTCGACTTACAGCGTCGGCAACGAGCTCTTTCATACTTTTTAGAATAGTGAGCTTCTCTATTCTTCCATTGATTCCAAGCTCCAAGAGTCTCGCTTCGATGCGAAAAAGCGCGTTTTGGTATTTTTTATCGATTAGAAACGAATCGTAAATATAGCTATACATGCTGTGCTGCGAGAAAAAAATTATTTTCCGTTACGTTTCTCGTTTGTTTCACGAGCTTCGCCAACCATAGAACACTTGCCGTGAAGCACTGCACCAGTTTCAATTGACAGAACTTTCGTT
>JBHPFX010000025.1:0-11304 GCA_042570925.1 Patescibacteria group bacterium | reverse complement strand
CTCCGACACGTATTGGCGCTTCGAGATCCAACTCTAAAATCGATGAGCCGATGCTGACAGTAAAGTTTAGCGATTGCTCAAATTCTGAATTGAAGTTTTCTGGAGTATATGTATACGTAAATGCAAATACTTTTTCATCACCCACCTCCCCAATTGCCGAGCCATCAATAACCACAGAAACATCATTGCCGGCCGGAAGCGTGCTAAGGTCCCAGACATTATTTCGTTCATTTTGCGGCTGTGGAATGGCTGAATCAAATCGGAAATTTGTTGGATACAACGCGATCAATTCTCCATTGGTCATCGCGATGTTTTCGTCATTCTTGATGGTGACAGTCAGCTGCATTTCGTCGCCTGAAGTAACCACTTCATTTCCACGAACTGTTAATTCTATCCGATCGCCTGAAAAACGATTTTGACTTTCGTTAAAAAAATGCAACCCGGCTAATGATGCTGCAAAAAGCACCATAAGAAAAAAGATAACCAAAAAGAAAATTTTCCGGCGTCTGTGCGGATCACGCTTGATAATTTTTGACATATCCGGCGTATTTCCCCCATCTTCATAAATTTCGGCAATTCGTTTTACTGAAAATTTCTTTTTTGCCGATAATCTGCTGGGATGAAAAGATGAAGCATCGCGAACTGAGATGGCGCGCGGGGGTTTCTTTTTATCGGAATCCGACTCTCCGCCTGATTCAAGGTTTTTGTTCTTATTCTTCATATTTCAACCGGAGTATAGCAGAAATCGCGCTAAAAATCAATGGTGGGCAGAAAAAAACCTTATAAAGCCTAGGGCGGATGACTTCTCCTCAAGATGAAATTGATACAGTTCATCGGTGAATTTCTCCGCAGCTGTCAATGTTGCCGATTTTGCCCGAACCCGCATTAAATGAGTCGGGGCGGTTTGCGGCAACAGTCGGAATAACTTGAGTGCTTCCGGCGTAATTATTCTAATACTTGAAACATGCTGATGACACTGCGCGCATACCATTCCTCCGCGGAGTAAGCTTGCGCCAAGCTTACTTTGTGAGAGCGCTTTTCGACACCGAACGCATACTTGTGATTCAAAACCACTGCCCAAGATAGTAAGAAGATTCCAAATACACCAAAGACCGACGAGACGAACTTTTTGTTCCGTGATACCTTGTTGGTTTAACAGGGAAAACGTCGAAATACATAAATCGTAAATTCGTGCATCAGGATGCTGATCCTGCGTAAGTCTGTGAACCGACTCTGCACACAAACTCGCCATACCAATAAGTATCAAATTCTTTTTTATGCGTCCATACTGTGTCATCGGATCGACACCTATGAGCGTATAGCCGCCTTTGCCAAACGCAAAAAAGAATAGCCCCCGACTGAAAGGCTCGGCGTTGCCTGCGAGCTTGCTTTGAGTTTTACGACCGGCTTTGATGCGAGCGCGAATCTTTCCGAGTTCCTTTGTGTATAACGAAATTGACCGATCGGCACTCATCGTCGGCGCATGGGAGAGCACCACTCCTTCGGAATACAGTGTCGACATGGAAACTGATCGTTAAACCTTATTGAGTAAGAAGTGCACTTCCCCGGAAGCAAAAACTACTTTACCGTGCGTTTCGCCCACTAATTCTTTTTCTTCGTCCACACTATCAGTAAGCGTATCTTTCTTTATCTGTTTTGTATAATGTGAAAGTAACTCTCGAATCTCATCTGAGCTAGTGGAGAAACTAATCGTTATCCGGTCCTGAATAGTGAGTCCCATCTTTTTTCTCTGAGAATTGATATGTCGTACAATTTCCCGCAGCATCCCTTCGTGGCGCAGTTCGTCTGTAATGGTTGTATCGAGAATTACCGTCAGGTCGCCCGCTTCCTTTGATACAAACTCTTTGCCTGTTGGTTTTGTAGGTGTAAAAATAACTTCTTTTACATTGAGCTCTTCTGTTATCAATGTGGTAATGTCATTTTTTGGTGCGGCATGAGTCACAACACACTGTGCGAGTGGCTGACGAACTTTAAGTCCGTGCTCTTTTCGCAAGGCGTGTCCGAGCTCCACTACTTGCCGTGCCGTCTTCATGTCAGAGAGTAATGTTGTATCGATAGCTTTCTGATCAGCTACAGGCCAGTCAGCAAGGTGAGCGCTTTCTTTCTTTGAGCCGGTAACTTCCTGATAAATGGACTCGGCAATAAACGGTGCAAATGGAGCGAGGAGTTTAGCAACATTTTCAATGGTGAGTTTTAGCGTTGCTAATGCTTGCTCTTTATCCTCTCCTTCTTGCTTAAAACGTGAACGGGATCGGCGTAGATACCATGTGGAAAGCTCGTTAATAAAGCCTGATATCGCTCTTCCCGCTTCTGTTACCGCATACGCTTCTAAGTGCGCAGTAACATCCTGAATAAGCGCGTGTAATTTGGCTATTATCCACCGATCTAGGATATGTGCCTCCCCAGAAGTATTGCTCGTTGATGATGAATTTGTTCCTGCATACATTTTCCAGAAAGACAGTACGTTCAAAAGAATCATCCAGTTTTTCTTCACGACGTCTTGAACATTTTTTTCATCAAACAATTTCGTGTCCCCCGGCTGATTCATTGTGAAAAAATGCCAGCGCAACGCGTCAGCTCCGTATTTTTTTATCATCTCAAACGGATCCACTACATTTCCTTTCGACTTGGACATCTTTTGCCCTTTAGAATCTAAGATATGTCCTAAGCAAATCACATTCTTATATGGCGCACCTTTACCAAGAAGAGTGGATACGGCTAACAACGTATAGAACCACCCCCGTGTCTGATCAATCGCTTCTGAGATATACTGAGCAGGAAAGCTGATTCCTTTTTCAACGCGTTCGTTATTTTCAAAAGGAAAGTGCCATTGGGCAAACGGCATCGAACCCGAATCAAACCACACATCAGCTACTTCAGAAATTCTCCTCATAACTCCCTGACATTTTGAACATCGTAGCGTAATCTCATCAACATATGGCTGATGTAGATCAAGCTTATGGCTGATGACTGATGGCTGGGAGCTTTTGGCTTTAAGTTCTTTAATAGAACCAACACATTCTTTCTCACCGCACTTCTCACATATCCATATGGGTAGCGGTGTACCCCAATACCGTTCGCGGGAAAATGCCCAGTCTTTCACTTCATTCAACCACTCACCAAACCGGCCGTCTTTAATGTGCGCCGGAACCCAGTTGATATCTTTATTGTTTTTTATCAACTCTTTACGCAAACTGCTCATTTTAATAAACCACGAATCTTTCGCATAATACAAAAGAGGCGTATCGCATCGCCAGCAGAACGGATATGAGTGGGTGTAGGGTTCTGTTTTTAATAGTAATCCCTGCTCTTTTAGATCATCAACAATTCCCTTTTCAACTTTTTTATCTTTAACAAATTTCCCTGCCCATTTCTTTACATCTTTTGTGAAATGGCCATCGCTGTCGACTGTGTGGTGTTTTGGAAGACCTACTTTTTCTCCAAGCTGATAATCATCTTCACCGTACATGACTGCGGTATGGACAATACCCGTTCCTTCTTCAGTATTTACAAAATCCGCTGCGTACACTTTATGTGAAATATCTGACTGAAGAGGTTTAATATCAAAAAGAGGTTCGTATTTCATGCCCACTAAATCCTTGCCCTTTATTGCTCCAACTGTTTCATATGTGTCAAAAACCTTATCAGCAACTGCCTGAGCAAGTATGTAAGTATCATTACCAACTTTCGCTTTTACATAGTCAATCGTCTCCCCGACTGCCAATGCGACATTGCCAGGCAAAGTCCACGGGGTTGTGGTCCAAGAAAGTATGAAGGTTTTTTTCTCACCGACCACCTTAAACTTGAGGTAAACTGAATCCTCAGTTACCTCTTTATATCCTTGTGCGACTTCATGAGATGACAATGCTGTACCGCATCTCGGACAATGAGGGACAACCTTATGCCCTTTATATAACAATTGTTTATCCCACACTTGCTTAATAATTGACCAGAGTGATTCGATGTAGTCATTTTCATATGTTATATATGGGTGATCCAAATCGAGCCAGAACCCAATGCGCTTTGTCATTTCTTCCCAGTCTTTTTGATATTTCCAAACGCTTTTTTTGCATTCAGCGTTGAATTTCTTGATCCCGTACTTTTCGATTCCCGGTTTGCCGGAAATTTTTAACCGCTTTTCCACTTCAATTTCCACCGGCAGTCCATGCGTGTCCCAGCCCGCTTTTCGTTCTACGTAAAAACCCTGCATCGTTTTATATCGCAGGATAATGTCTTTGAATGCCCGAGCTAAGACGTGATGAATGCCCGGCTTGCCATTTGCCGTAGGAGGTCCTTCAAAAAAAACAAACGGCCTGCCTTTTTTGGTTTTTGCTAATGTCTTTTCAAATATCTTTTCTTTTTCCCAAAACGCCAGAACGCCTTCCTCACGCTTTGGAAAATCTGGAATTGAATTGTTATTTTTTTCTTTCTGCATATGAAAAAAGTAGCCTTAGTGTACCGAAAAAGAGCCCTTCTGACAAGGTATCCCCGTACCAGTACCAGAAAATGCTACTTCTTTTTATTTACGCTTTCGTATACCTTCAATGTTTCCTGAGCACATCGCTCCCAGGAAAACTTTGAAGCTTGTTTTGGCCCGGCTTTTCGGAGTCGTTCCTGTAGTTTCTTATTGCCTAAAACTTTACGTAACGCTGAAGCAATATCGTACTCTCGGTCCGGATCAACGAGCACTCCGGCCTTGCCGACTACTTCCGGCATTGATGAGACATTACTTGCAATAACCGGCGTTCCAAGTGCCATCGCTTCCACCAATGTCAGACCAAATCCTTCATAGCTTGACGGATTAATAAAACACGTGGCTCCCTTCATAAGATCAAATTTCTCATTCGTTGTTACATATCCGAGAAATTTGACGTAATTGCTCAGCTTCAACTCCTTCACTGCCTCATACACTCTTTCAGATTTATATGCCTTATGCCCGGCAATCGCGAGACGATAGTCTTCAAAACGCTTATCCCACACAAGAAGTTTCTTAAAAGCGTGGATAAGGGTGATAAGATTCTTTCGTGGCTCAAGTGTTCCAACGAAGAGGATATATTTCTTACCAAGTTTAAATCGTCGGATATCATCTTTTCGTCTCTTGTGCTTAATCTTTTCGACATTCACCCCTTCATACGTGACAGCTATTTTCTTTGTTGAGACATTGAATAAATCCTGAATATCTTTTCTTGTGCTCTTTGATACTGATATGATTCTATCAGCTTTTCGGAGACTTTGGGGAACGAGCAGTTTGGTTGAAAATATTTGTGAAGGAAACCACGCAGGATTCTTATAAATGGCCAAATCATGGACAGTAATAATCGCTTTGCGGGGATATGTGAGCGGTAGAGCAGTAATTGGTGAGTGATACACATCAAGCCCGTACTTAATCAGGTACGCAGATGTAAGCATGTGCGTGTAAGCAAACGGTAAAAAAGATTTATACTGCGAAAATGGAAAGTGTCGAATGAGAACATTCTTTTGTGTAAACTCTCTGGTATCACGGGTTCGGTAATCAAAAAAAAGTACGTACTGATTTTTCTTGTCAATCTTCAGTAAGTTTTTTACCAGAAAGTAGGTATAGTGCCCTACGCCGGCTCGTTCGCCGGATGAAGGATTTAAAATTGTTCTGCAATCGATTCCTATCTTCATATATTTGACGTTACCTACACTTTTTTCGAAATTCCGATGCTTTTTCTGAGATCCTGAATCTCTTCAAGCCTCCTTCGCCCTGAAGGGCTCAGGCCCTGAACGGGAAGCTCTCAGAGCTTAAGGCAAGTTTAGGATGACTCTGAAAGTCACATTTCCTCAGGGGTAGAAATCCCCATGACACCAAGTGCATTAGCTATAACAATCTTCGTTGCCTGGATAAGCTCGTATGCTCCGCTTTTAATAGTTCCGTTTTCTATAACTCTGACATTCGTGTAAAATTCGTGGAACAGTGTTGCGCACTCATACGTAAACGTCGGAAGCTTTTGTGTAGCGTGAGTATGCGCGACCTCCTCAATTACTTCTGGCCATTTGAGTAATTTTGTGATCAGTTTTCGGGAGCTAGGATGCAAAGGATCTTTGGCAGAGCTTGCAGATACTTTCATGCCTTTTGCCTTTCTTAGTATACTACAAATTCGCGCATGGGCATATTGGACATAATAAACAGGATTCTCCTTGCTCTTCTTTTTCGCTAAATCAAGATCAAAATCCATGTGTGTTCCGGCAGCATGCATGAGAAAAAAATAACGGGAAGCATCCAGGCCGACATCATCGATCAATTCCTCAAAAGTGACAAATGCTCCTGAACGTTTTGACATTCGTACTTCTTTTCCCTTCGAAAGAAGTCTCACGAGCTGAAATACTATCAAATCAAGCTTACCTTCGTGTCCAAGAGCTTTCATTGCCGCATACATTCGGGAAACATATCCCCCATGATCTGCTCCAATGAAGTTGACGACATGATCAAACTTTCTTTTTGAAAACTTATCGTGATGATACGCCGAATCTGGCAAAAAATATGTGGCATCACCATTGCTTCTGATAAGCACGCGATCTTTTTCGTCACCAAAACGCTGGGTGCGCATCCACACCGCTCCTTCTTTGTCATAGATCAGATCAAGCGAACGAAACGTGTCCAAGATTTTCTCAACTTTTCCGGAAGAATATAAGGATTTTTCAGAAAACCATTTGTTAAACGTGATATTCAATTTTTTCTTCACAAACCGCTGAATATCAGCAAGCATCTTTTTTAGAATCCGGCCCTTGATCTTATCTCTCACTTCTTCGAGTGACGTTTTACCTAAATTATAGTTCGGTAAATACAATGTCTTCGCAATTTCATCAACATACTCGCCTTTGTAACAATAATCTGGAAAGTCTATTTTTATCCCTTGGGACTGCCAATAACGGCGCAAGACCGATTCCGCAAGGATGTTGACCTGGTTGCCCATGTCGTTTACATAATACTCGCGCGTGACACTATATCCGCAAAGCTTCAAAACACTTGCGAGTGCATCACCCATAAAAGCCCCCCTGCCGTTTCCAAGGGTTAATGGGCCCGTAGGATTTGCGGAAATAAACTCCACATTATATCGTTTGCCTTTTCCGATCGTGCTAGCACCATAAGCCTTCTTTTCCTTGAGCATCTTCTTTGTCTGAAGCTTTAGGGATGCTTCTGTAAGAAAAAAATTAACATATCCCGGTCCAGCGACTTGCATTTTTTCAACACCTGGAATTTTGCCTAAAAAAGATACCACCTTCTCCGCAATCTCTTTGGGAGATTCTTTCACGATAGGAGCTAAGCGCATAGCTACATTCGTCGTGTACTCCCCGAATTGAGAATCCGGCGGATATGAAATCTCGACTTCAAATGAGCCTACATCAAACGCATGCTGTGTGTGCGGCCACAAAGCAATGATCTGTTTCTTTAATACATTTTCGAGCTTAGTCTTAATCGTCATAGATGTATTGAGTAACCACAGTATACCAAGTAATGATTATTTAGGTAAGAAAAAAGACCGTCTCGTGACGATCTATAAAGAGCAATATATGCCGCCCCAGGGACTTGAACCCCGGACACACGGATTTTCAGTCCGTTGCTCTAGCCATCTGAGCTAGGGCGGCAATTTTTAAATAGCCCCGGGTGGATTTGAACCACCGTTCTCCGGGTTATGAGCCCGGCGAGGTACCAGACTCCTCCACGGGGCGATTAATGAACACGACAAGCTTCTGTTTTACACACCTTATACATTCGTTAAAATTATGTCAACTTGTGCATAGGACCTTGACAGAGGACTCGCTCTATGTTACTGTATTTCGTTAATAGCGAAATGATGGCTCTTTCCACAGAAAGGATAGGGATTTCCAATGAACACGAAACGTTGGTTACTTACCCTCACGCTGATCGCCGTTGTGCTTCCAGTATTTTGCACAACTGCGCCGGCCGAAACTGGCAAGAAGCTGTACGATGTCGCTATACCGACATCTATTGAAACCTCAACATCTTCGTGGGTGCTTACCGCCCAACCCGAGCTGCGAACCGATAACTTCACGCTTAACCTCACCGGGCAAACAGACAACTGGGAAGTGTACGCTTTCTTAATGACCGATCTCTTTGAAGCAGAAGCCGGTCCGAGGTTTCGTCTCAGGAATCCTGGTTTGCAGGTCGACTCTCTCGACTTCACCTTTCGAGGTGGAGTTGTATGGCAACCCGAAGCTGAAATGATCAATTTCCAAGTATACTTCAGCGGGATTATGAGAGTCGGACGAGTAACGCTCGTTATGGATAACGAGTTTAAGTTGGGCGACCAGTACGACTTTGTTCCAAGCTGGGCGTACAACGAAGGACACCTCATTATTGGTCTCGGATCAGGCCAATTGTGGCAGGTCGGCGGATTCTACGAGAGGTTCCATCACCCGCGACAAACTATGTGGGTGGTCGGACCTCGGGTTTCAAGAACGTGGTCTGACATCTGGCTACGCGAAGCCGTGTTTGAAGTCGGTTTGACCGACTCGAGATTTGCCGGCTTCCTGCTCACATTCGGAAAGCCCAACTAATTTCTGTATTCATCATCGCCCTTCTCCAAAGGTGGTGAGGCCCTCGTGCACAAGCTTTACGCGCGAGGGTTTTCTTTTTGGAATAAAAAACGGTCACCCTGATTAAATCAGAGTGACCGTTGGGATTCCCTCCTGCGATTTTTGTGGAAGGTCTGTCTAACAGCATTTACCTTCATTACATGTCTCTGTAGGAGGTGGCGACGGTCGGAAGACCAATGTTGAAAAGAGCCTCTCTGCCAGGTACGTATCAGACACTTCATGTGCGATGAATTCACATTGCTCATCACGCATCCGCTCAGCTATACGAGGGATCAATTCAGTAATCCTGGTCGTAAAAGCTTCACGAGGTGTTGCCGTACGAGCTTGGTCTTGATGTGACATTGTTGTGCCTCCTTTAAGTTGGTCTTTCCTGCCGAGTTAATGAGCGATTTCTAATACCAAAAAACCCCTTTCGGCTGAAAGAGGTGGTGTTTGTTTATTTTATCCTATGTGGCTATATATGCCGACAAACCTCTTGGCCGTGTTTGGGTAAAGAGTTTATCTTTTTCTTAGAATCTATATTGTAGAAGAAGTATTCCATAGGATTACGACCATCATAACAAACTTTCAAGCTATGTCAAATAAAACAAGGCGAGAGGAGGTGAATCCCCTCGCCGATTAAATGTTGACACGCCAAAGAATATCACCTAGCGTGAAACAGGACGTTCAATGGGATCTTCAGGTCGAAAACTGCCAAGTCATTAGACCAGATTCCATTGGCGTCCTATCAAGGATCCCGAGTTCCGCTAAATGGTACGAGGGATTTGGGTTACTGACGATAGTACACCGGATTCATGTACGTGTTACGTGCACCGTGCACGACCGGATCGGGCCGAGCGTTGAATTCAATTCCCGCAAGCTCACTGCCGAAGAAGTACAATCCGTACTTCGTGAAGAGACTACGATCGATTGGTGCTCCATCCGGTCCAGCCACCGCTAGATGTTCCTTTGCCAGGTAGAAGCGCTGAGCAATCCAGCCGTCTTGAGCACGAGCGATGAGTTCATTCCATTTGCCTCTGCCCGTACGACATCCCAGAAACATCCTCCGACCAGATGAACTTGCCGGATCTTTCAGCACCCATTCACCGCGATCCAGTGATACGAGATCTACCTCCCGATTATGGAAAACTACTCCATCGCCACTTACGATGCCAATATCAGGAAACGCTTCATCCAGTACTTCGTATCCGAGACCAAGATGTTTGCGAAATATTGACGCAAACGGCTCCATCCGGAAGTACAGCATCCAGACTTTGTTTCCTAAAAATCGGCGATACAGCGGTGACAGAACACAGCGTTGATCTGGGTATCCAGCTTTGAGAATGTCGTATGCCGGATCACCCTCTTTGATGCGCGAGCGAATGAGAGCAGTCGGTTCTCCAAGTGCAAGTTCGCTTGGTTCAATCAACTGTGCTTGCAACCCCCCGCCGATGAGTACCCGGTGGAGATTTTCGAAATTGCGCCAGTCACCGTCAGTCTCGCGCACAACAATCTGAACAGGAACAGACTCTCCCGGCAAATGGCGAACAGAAGCCCAGTCGTCTACACACTGCTTTACAATCTGGGCGAATGCCGATCCCATCGGAAATGAACGCAGTGAAGCATCCATGTTTCCATTGAGTATTGATTGTCCTGCTACCACATCCCCAACGCCGGCCGGACGGGTTGAGTTAATATCCAGGATCTTCCACAATCCGTCGATAAGAATAGCATCGAGCCGGACAAACGGATGAATCGCCGAATACCCAGGTTCAATATTTCCGCAGCTCCACTCCTCGTCGGTGCACAAAGTGCGAATCTTTCCGCACTCAATTGCGGTAAACTCTCCATGTCGCGCCATGGAGTAGATAGCAAGCTGTGCTTTTTGAAATGCTGGCCACAGTCGCGCAAGGCTGAATGCCAAGGACGCAGCATTTGGATCAAGTACCACAGATTGGGCTACCGGCTGAATGACCTCTTCAATCATTGGACCAGTGCTGGTTTGTACTTCCTGTACTGGCGAAGGAAATGGGTGGCCACCTTCCGCCAAGAATTCCATCCGTTCCGGTGGATACCGAAACGCCACTCCTCGATTGAGGAGTTCGCTACACATCTCATGAATTGTATCCATGAGTAACCTCCTTAGTTGTGAACGAACGCTCTTTGTTTTTCAGTTCCTACACTCCAATGCTTCCAAGTTTCGTCCCAGTCCTGATCACATCCTTTCCTTTAATGGTCAATATAGTCCCTGTGAACGGTGAAGTGATTTTCTTTTTTTCAAATGAGGGAAAAAGAGAAACCTCGCCAATCACATCCCCTTTTTGTATTTTTTGGAGCAATAAGACTTTTGGATGAAACAACCCTGCATCATCCGAGTAGATGTATTTTGCCGAGAAAACCAGAATATCTTTTTTTGGGACATCAGACGATGTAAATCCGTTAAACACACTTACTAATCCATCAGAAATTCTTCTAATCATTTCATCGGAGATCATCTGGTAGTTTGGCATTTCAATAAACACGGACGGAATTCCTTTTTCAGTCAACGCACCGTCCAGACTTCCTTGAAACCTTCTGTCTTCACCTTTTTTCTCATTCACCTTCCATATAATGTCCGGTTGTAGAAGTTGAATCATTTTTTGAACATTTTGTTGGACCGCTCCCTCACTGTCTGTAAATCCCACAAGAAATGGTGATTGTCTTGAGAAAGTGTGTAAATCA
>JBHPFX010000024.1:0-11990 GCA_042570925.1 Patescibacteria group bacterium | reverse complement strand
CGGCTCAATCGCTTTTCTGGCAAAAATATCCAATTTAACTTTTGTCTGAAGATCTATCGGTTCACATAAGCTCGTACCGAAAACATGCACTGATAACCTATCAAGATAGTCACCCACTGCGGCATCACCAATATCTGTAATAAAATCACCTGGGTTAGTAATAAAAAGCGGTTTCTGACCTTTTCCCCCTGAGGCAATATAGACAGCCGAATCGTATGCAACTTTATTAAGAAATGCCCTAACAGTATTTTTAAAAGCTACATTTGCTGTCAAAACAACTGCCTTCTTTATGGCATCAAATATTGCTTGCGCGGGATTTGCCACAATGGTGGTAAACGTCACATCACCCACACCAAAAAGTGCCTGCGCCGGTCGAGGGGCAAGAATACCACTGGAAAACAAAAACATGAATCCAACTATTGCACTAATAACAACAGCTCGTCTGAATATTCTTTTTGTATGTTTAATTTTTTTCGCTCGCATATGCATCTGTTTAAATAGATGCTAGGAACTTAATTGCTCTTCAAGCGCTAGTTGGAAAATCAATTGCAATGTTTCATCATCAACATCAGTAATAAGATCCTCATTCACGCCCGACTCAATAAGGAATGAACGTATCTCATCTGGAGTAAGGTTTTCTAGATCCTCAACCTGAATTGACGAGGTAGTATTCAGACCAGTTTCGGCATTTACATTTGCATTCAAGATACTTTCGTTTACAGGCGTACCCCCTGATTCAACGACAATATCGTTATACATATCGAGAAGTTCGGCATCGCTTAAGTTTTGAATGATATTTTCTGGAGCTCCAGCATCTTGTAATGCTTGTCTGAGCGTATCAAGTGATACGGTATTATCGTCTGGAAATATCGTCACAGCATTTGTGTTAGCCATGCTTGGCTGAAAGCAGTTTTGCCCCGCTGGACAATTCGGATCGGAACCTATGTTGATTTCCTCGGAATCAGTTGCGCCATCACTGTCAGAATCCTCAAGATATGGACTAGTCTGATACGTATACAGTTCATCGTAATCGTTGAGTCCGTCTTCATCAGTGTCTTTTACCCGAAGATCTTCAATCGTTGCAACATTATCGAGAGAAGCAAGTGAGTTTGTAAAAGACTCATTTGTTTCGGGCAATCGAAACGGTGATGTGAATGTTTGTGATATCTCAATAACACCAAAGACTATCGCTGCAACACCTATAAAAAGAAACAGGCTGTATACAATCCTACGACGCCCTTGCTCCTTCTCATCCCGTTCCCTACTTGATAGATGTGATGAGCTAATTTGTTCTTTATTTTTGTCTTCTCCTGCCTCAGTCATGTGAATATGAAAAATAAGAAAATCTGCGACAGAAATATATGTTTATGTGCCGCAATTATAGCAAATGTAGAGAATAAAGTCAAACATAGTGAAATAGTAATAAATATACTGAAATTAGGTTTTTTAGACTCTTACCCCTTCTAATTCAGATGCTATAAGCCTTTACAATATCGGCCCATTGATTGAGTGTCAGTTCCTGTGCTCGTGAATTCCTGCTGGCCCCAACCGAGCTCAATATTGAGGCAATATCTAACTGCTTAGCGCTAAAGATGCTTGAGAGGTTATTCTTTAATTTCTTTCTACGTGCGCTAAAACCAGCTTTTACAATTTTAAAAAACCGATCTTCATCGATGCCCGGGTATTTCCAGCCAATATTTTTTATTGATACAAGCCCGGCATCGACTTGTGGCTGTGGTAAAAAACTCTCTCTCGAGACAATACACTCTAAATGGACGTCGGAATACGCCTGCACCATGACACTGAGAACGCTCATTTCTCCCGGAGGAGCAACTACTCGTTCCGCCACTTCTTTTTGGAGTAAAAGAACCATATATGAGGGTCGGGGAGTCTTTTCCAGAAAAATTCTAAGTACATGCGAGGCAATATTAAAGGGAAGATTGGAAACTACCGCGAATGATCCATTTTGAAAATCCTTATGAGCGGTTTCCCACCATCCTATCGCATCTTGGTTGATTACGTGAACATGAGATCTGTTTTTAAATGTCTTTTTAAGATATCGTGCATACCCCCGGTCAAGCTCAATGGCGTATACCTCTTGACTTGCTTCGGAAATCTTTTCAGTAAGCACTCCAATTCCGGAGCCAATTTCAATAACAACTGATTGAGATGTGAGAGAAGCAACAGAAAGAATATCATCAAGTACTTCTTGGTTAATTAAAAAATTCTGGCCATATGAATGAATTGGCGGCAATCCTTCTCGTTTACACAGCGCCAACGTTCTTTGCTTAAGACTTGGTTTCACTTCGCGCATATTTCTTAAAAAGATATAAAAGACTAAAGAGTGCCGAGAGAATAAAAATCGGATACCATGGTTCCGAGAATATTGAAATAAGAATTATTGCACCAATTGCTGCTGCTATCTTTCCTAATGATAATGCTTGTTCAAAAAATATTGCATAACTCACCGGATTCTTTTTACTTGCCCGCTCATACATCGATGTAGTGAGTGGAACAAAAAGCATATTTTTTGTCAGCTGAGAAACCGAATCCAATATTAAAACAAATCCTCCGGATTTGGCGGCCGCTCGAACAATCCAGGTAATTACATAGCCGACAATTCCCCATCTCGCCAGTTTCTTTCCGGAATGCGTGTCCGTTCTCCTTCCTATCAATAGAAGAATAAAGGTTGAAAAAAGCGTAGAAGCCGCTATTAAAGCGCCCATTGCGGTGAAATCGGTGATTAGAATATAGATAAAAATCGGCCATGCAACAAGAACAATGAGCTCTTCACCAAAGCCTAGAAATGACAAGAGACTCCTTCGATGATCCGAGTCTTTAATATGATTAACGACATTACCATACGATTCACGTTCGGTGGTATGTATCTCCTTGATTGCTAAAAGAGGAAATGCTGAGAAAAGCAACAGCACACTTATAACGATAAATAACGCCGGAAAGCCAAACTGTGCGACCAATAATCCTCCTGCAAGTGGTCCGAGAATTGCGACAATTGAGCTTACCGCCATTACACTGCTTATTTCGCGGCCACGCTGGCCCTTGTCTGAAAAAGTGATGAAATCCACATGAAAGGCCGGCCAATAAAACAGTTTTTGAAGGGCAAGAAGAATCGGTGCTATAAAAATTAGGGAAGGAGTATTTTGAACGCCGTATAAAATGAGGAAGTACCCGATGAGAAAAAACTGACTATAAAAAATGGAATGTTCAACCCCCAATCTGGAAAGAATTCGAATGGCAAGGGGTGCTATAAAAACATATATTACATACACTGCCAAATAAAAAAACATCACCTGGCTTAACGAGTAACCAAGAGTAAAAAGATACACCGGCTCGAAAATCATTACTGCCGAAAGGGCAAAATTCATCAACCCCACTGAGGATACAAAAGACAGAAAGGAGTGAGAGAGATGCTTTGAGAAGTACTGCGGGATGTGTGGCCGTAAATGGCGAAACATTTCTACAACTTACGCCTTAACGCTTACCGGACCTTTTCGCAATACACGAACCTTGTCACCAGTAGTGTCTATAACAGTCGAAACAGGAATTTCAGGTAACTGCCCTGCGTCAAGATATAAATTGGGGCGAGCTTCCCGATCGCGAAACTGCTTTAATACATCATCGAGTGAGTAGTTGTTTTTAGTTCCTGAAATATTTGCGCTTGTTGAGGTAATCGGTTTTCCCAGTGCTTTAACGAGTTCTATGGCAACTTTGGAATCAGGAATTTTAACTCCGATTGTTGGTAATCCAAGCGTTAACGAAGAAGGCACATTGTCTTTTTTCTCAAAAATGAGCGTTAAGGGAGCAGGCCAGTATTTTTTTGCAAGTTTCAATCCCAACGGATTAATTTTTGCAATAGTTTCGAGCATCTTCAGATCTGACACAATGACAGGTAACGGCTTTTGGACCCTCTTTTTAATGATAAATATTTTCCCGACTGCCTGTTCATTTAATGCATCTATCGCAAGGCCATAAGCGGTATCTGTGGGATATACAACAATACCACCGTCTTTAAGCACTCTTGTTGCCTGATCAAGGGCAATCTTAGGAATTGTCTTTTGGGTAATTTTTACGATATCCATAGGTACTTATCATTCTATAGGAACATAAGAAAAAGTGAAGAGATAGCAGCAAAAATAAACGCAGGAGCGAGTGATCCGGTTAATGCGATAATAATCGCAATTGCCACAATACCGAGAAATCTGCCTGTATTCAATATAACTTCTCTCATTAAAATGAAGGGGAGTGTCTGTGATTCCTTCTTACTTGCTTTGTCGTAAATGACAGACGTAAAACCAATATACGACGTTTCCTGTGACAGCTTATATACACCGTCAGCAAAAGCAATCTGAATGGCATTGGAAGTTACACTGCGAAAAATCCACGATAAGGAGGTTAACACAGCCCCGATGCGTTACACCTTTCTTCGACCCTTTTTATCAGCCAGTCTACCAATCCAATAGGCTGAAAGAAATGCCACTACTGTCGCTGCAGATGTAATACCTCCAATGACCGAATAATCGGCAATGATAAGAAAAATAAAAATGGGCCATACAAGTGATGCAGCCAACTCTTCTACACCCCACGCAACAAGTGCAATTTCAGTGCGACGTAAAGCCGGCTTGAATAACGATCGAAAAAAATCTTTCATCGAAAAATGAAATGTATTGTAGACCTCTTTGCTTAAAAACAGTGGAAATACCGAAGTAAAAAGGAGAACAACCACAATAATGAATAATACCGAATACCCATAATGGAAGATAATGAGACCACCGACAAACGGGCTTAAAATACCGGAGGCAAGTGTAATCATTTTAAGAATGCTCACTTGGCGAGCCCGTCGATCTCCCTGAGAAAATCGGGCAAAGTCAAGATGGAAAGCCGGCCAGAAAAATAGCTTGTATAGTATCGAAAGAAATGGAATTACATAAATGAGCGATGAATAGGTTGTGAGACTTCGTAAACCGATAAAATACAATATCGCAAAAAATACCGAAATGAGGATTGAATGCTTAATACCTATTCGTGAAAGGATTTTTCCTGCCAACGGTGATACAAGGCCAAATCCGAGATACACCAAGCCGAAATACCACAATACCGGTAATATTTCTTTATCAAAAAAAAGATAAAAATAAATCGGCTCAAAGATGGTAATGAGCCTAAATGCAATATTCTTGACTGTTAAACTCGCATAGAGTTCATTTACCTCTCTTCGAAATGCGTATTCTATCTTGTGGCGATGGTGAAACAGTGACATAGTATGTTCAATTTTCTAAAAATGCCTTGGCAGTCTGTGAGCTCAAATCCCATTCAGGTAATTTGTAGGATTCCCTATACGTATAAATATTTCTTTCATTCATGTCTTGTATCGCATCACTCAGGTCAACATCTAAGACATCTGTCACTGCAGTCGTAATCACTTGGACAGCTGCCACACGCTCAGCCGGAGTCTTAAAACCGTAATGTAGATTGCATTGGACAAGCTGAGTAATCACATCAACGAGCATTGCGCTCGTATCTTCCTGCGCCTGAATTGTCAGTGGCTGGGAAAATGATTCGCCTTCAAAAACAATATAAATGGGAATAAACGGATCTGTGTGCTCCCCCCATTCATACCCAGACAATGATGGAATAGCCTTTAATATTTTTTCTTGATATAGCTCAAATACTTCCTCAAAAATCCCGCCAAATTTTATAATATCCATCCACACGTCTTCAAATTCTCGATCGCCCTGATACAGTTTCTTGGCATAATCCCGTCTATATCGAATGTCTGTCTTTGGGTTCATGGACTATATAACAATACTTAATATTTTCCCTTTCACGTAAATAACCTTCTTGGGCTTTTGGTTATCTAACCATTTTTTAACCTTTGCACTTTCCAAACCAACTTTTTTTGCCTCTTCTTCGCTAATGTCAGATGAAACCATTATCTGATCACGGACCTTACCATTAACTTGAATAACTAGTCGAAATTCGTCAGCCTGAATCATTTGCTGATCATACATTGGCCAATTTTCTTTGGAAATACTTTGTGTATTTCCAAGTATTTCCCATAGTTCTTCAGCAACATGCGGGGCAAAGGTTAAAAAATGGTTAGATAACCAAAAGCCCAAGAAGGTTATTTACGTGAAAGGGAAAATATTAAGTATTGTTATATAGTCCATGAACCCAAAGACAGACATTCGATATAGACGGGATTATGCCAAGAAACTGTATCAGGGCGATCGAGAATTTGAAGACGTGTGGATGGATATTATAAAATTTGGCGGGATTTTTGAGGAAGTATTTGAGCTATATCAAGAAAAAATATTAAAGGCTATTCCATCATTGTCTGGGTATGAATGGGGGGAGCACACAGATCCGTTTATTCCCATTTATATTGTTTTTGAAGGCGAATCATTTTCCCAGCCACTGACAATTCAGGCGCAGGAAGATACGAGCGCAATGCTCGTTGATGTGATTACTCAGCTTGTCCAATGCAATCTACATTACGGTTTTAAGACTCCGGCTGAGCGTGTGGCAGCTGTCCAAGTGATTACGACTGCAGTGACAGATGTCTTAGATGTTGACCTGAGTGATGCGATACAAGACATGAATGAAAGAAATATTTATACGGATAGGGAATCCTACAAATTACCTGAATGGGATTTGAGCTCACAGACTGCCAAGGCATTTTTAGAAAATTGAACATACTATGTCACTGTTTCACCATCGCCACAAGATAGAATACGCATTTCGAAGAGAGGTAAATGAACTCTATGCGAGTTTAACAGTCAAGAATATTGCATTTAGGCTCATTACCATCTTTGAGCCGATTTATTTTTATCTTTTTTTTGATAAAGAAATATTACCGGTATTGTGGTATTTCGGCTTGGTGTATCTCGGATTTGGCCTTGTATCACCGTTGGCAGGAAAAATCCTTTCACGAATAGGTATTAAGCATTCAATCCTCATTTCGGTATTTTTTGCGATATTGTATTTTATCGGTTTACGAAGTCTCACAACCTATTCATCGCTCATTTATGTAATTCCATTTCTTTCGATACTATACAAGCTATTTTTCTGGCCGGCTTTCCATCTTGACTTTGCCCGATTTTCTCAGGGAGATCGACGGGCTCGCCAAGTGAGCATTCTTAAAATGATTACACTTGCCTCCGGTATTTTAAGCCCGTTTGTCGGTGGTCTCATTATCTTCCATTATGGGTATTCGGTATTATTCATTATTGTGGTTGTTCTCCTTTTTACTTCGGTATTTCCACTGTTTTTAAGCAAAGAGGTCTACAATACATTTCATTTTTCGATGAAAGATTTTTTTCGATCGTTATTCAAGCCGGCTTTACGTCGCACTGAAATTGCACTTGTTGCGTGGGGTGTAGAAGAGTTGGCTGCATCACTTGTATGGCCCATTTTTATTTTTCTTATCATTGCCGATTATTCGGTCATTGGAGGTATTACATCTGCAGCGACAGTAGTGGCATTTCTTTCAGCCTATTGGATTGGTAGACTGGCTGATAAAAAGGGTCGAAGAAAGGTGTTACGCATCGGGGCTGTGTTAACCTCCTTATCGTGGATTTTTCGCAGTGTAACTTCCAATGCCATTCAGATTGCTTTTGCTGACGGTGTATATAAGCTGTCACAGGAAACGTCGTATATTGGTTTTACGTCTGTCATTTACGACAAAGCAAGTAAGAAGGAATCACAGACACTCCCCTTCATTTTAATGAGAGAAGTTATATTGAATACAGGCAGATTTCTCGGTATTGTGGCAATTGCGATTATTATCGCATTAACCGGATCACTCGCTCCTGCGTTTATTTTTGCTGCTATCTCTTCACTTTTTCTTATGTTCCTATAGAATGATAAGTACCTATGGATATCGTAAAAATTACCCAAAAGACAATTCCTAAGATTGCCCTTGATCAGGCAACAAGAGTGCTTAAAGACGGTGGTATTGTTGTATATCCCACAGATACCGCTTATGGCCTTGCGATAGATGCATTAAATGAACAGGCAGTCGGGAAAATATTTATCATTAAAAAGAGGGTCCAAAAGCCGTTACCTGTCATTGTGTCAGATCTGAAGATGCACGAAACTATTGCAAAAATTTATCCGTTGGGATTGAAACTTGCAAAAAAATACTGGCCTGCTCCCTTAACGCTCATTTTTGAGAAAAAAGACAATGTGCCTTCTTCGTTAACGCTTGGATTACCAACAATCGGAGTTAAAATTCCTGATTCCAAAGTTGCCATAGAACTCGTTAAAGCACTGGGAAAACCGATTACCTCAACAAGCGCAAATATTTCAGGAACTAAAAACAACTACTCACTCGATGATGTATTAAAGCAGTTTCGCGATCGGGAAGCTCGCCCCAATTTATATCTTGACGCAGGGCAGTTACCTGAAATTCCTGTTTCGACTGTTATAGACACTACTGGTGACAAGGTTCGTGTATTGCGAAAAGGTCCGGTAAGCGTTAAGGCGTAAGTTGTAGAAATGTTTCGCCATTTACGGCCACACATCCCGCAGTACTTCTCAAAGCATCTCTCTCACTCCTTTCTGTCTTTTGTATCCTCAGTGGGGTTGATGAATTTTGCCCTTTCGGCAGTAATGATTTTCGAGCCGGTGTATCTTTTTACTCTTGGTTACTCGTTAAGCCAGGTGATGTTTTTTTATTTGGCAGTGTATGTAATATATGTTTTTATAGCACCCCTTGCCATTCGAATTCTTTCCAGATTGGGGGTTGAACATTCCATTTTTTATAGTCAGTTTTTTCTCATCGGGTACTTCCTCATTTTATACGGCGTTCAAAATACTCCTTCCCTAATTTTTATAGCACCGATTCTTCTTGCCCTTCAAAAACTGTTTTATTGGCCGGCCTTTCATGTGGATTTCATCACTTTTTCAGACAAGGGCCAGCGTGGCCGCGAAATAAGCAGTGTAATGGCGGTAAGCTCAATTGTCGCAATTCTCGGACCACTTGCAGGAGGATTATTGGTCGCACAGTTTGGCTTTCCGGCGTTATTTATCGTTATAAGTGTGCTGTTGCTTTTCTCAGCATTTCCTCTTTTAGCAATCAAGGAGATACATACCACCGAACGTGAATCGTATGGTAATGTCGTTAATCATATTAAAGACTCGGATCATCGAAGGAGTCTCTTGTCATTTCTAGGCTTTGGTGAAGAGCTCATTGTTCTTGTTGCATGGCCGATTTTTATCTATATTCTAATCACCGATTTCACCGCAATGGGCGCTTTAATAGCGGCTTCTACGCTTTTTTCAACCTTTATTCTTCTATTGATAGGAAGGAGAACGGACACGCATTCCGGAAAGAAACTGGCGAGATGGGGAATTGTCGGCTATGTAATTACCTGGATTGTTCGAGCGGCCGCCAAATCCGGAGGATTTGTTTTAATATTGGATTCGGTTTCTCAGCTGACAAAAAATATGCTTTTTGTTCCACTCACTACATCGATGTATGAGCGGGCAAGTAAAAAGAATCCGGTGAGTTATGCAATATTTTTTGAACAAGCATTATCATTAGGAAAGATAGCAGCAGCAATTGGTGCAATAATTCTTATTTCAATATTCTCGGAACCATGGTATCCGATTTTTATTCTCTCGGCACTCTTTAGTCTTTTATATCTTTTTAAGAAATATGCGCGAAGTGAAACCAAGTCTTAAGCAAAGAACGTTGGCGCTGTGTAAACGAGAAGGATTGCCGCCAATTCATTCATATGGCCAGAATTTTTTAATTAACCAAGAAGTACTTGATGATATTCTTTCTGTTGCTTCTCTCACATCTCAATCAGTTGTTATTGAAATTGGCTCCGGAATTGGAGTGCTTACTGAAAAGATTTCCGAAGCAAGTCAAGAGGTATACGCCATTGAGCTTGACCGGGGGTATGCACGATATCTTAAAAAGACATTTAAAAACAGATCTCATGTTCACGTAATCAACCAAGATGCGATAGGATGGTGGGAAACCGCTCATAAGGATTTTCAAAATGGATCATTCGCGGTAGTTTCCAATCTTCCCTTTAATATTGCCTCGCATGTACTTAGAATTTTTCTGGAAAAGACTCCCCGACCCTCATATATGGTTCTTTTACTCCAAAAAGAAGTGGCGGAACGAGTAGTTGCTCCTCCGGGAGAAATGAGCGTTCTCAGTGTCATGGTGCAGGCGTATTCCGACGTCCATTTAGAGTGTATTGTCTCGAGAGAGAGTTTTTTACCACAGCCACAAGTCGATGCCGGGCTTGTATCAATAAAAAATATTGGCTGGAAATACCCGGGCATCGATGAAGATCGGTTTTTTAAAATTGTAAAAGCTGGTTTTAGCGCACGTAGAAAGAAATTAAAGAAAAACCTCTCAAGCATCTTTAGCGCTAAGCAGTTAGATATTGCCTCAATATTGAGCTCGGTTGGGGCCAGCAGGAATTCACGAGCACAGGAACTGACACTCAATCAATGGGCCGATATTGTAAAGGCTTATAGCATCTGAATTAGAAGGGGTAAGAGTCTAAAAAACCTAATTTCAGTATATTTATTACTATTTCACTATGTTTGACTTTATTCTCTACATTTGCTATAATTGCGGCACATAAACATATATTTCTGTCGCAGATTTTCTTATTTTTCATATTCACATGACTGAGGCAGGAGAAGACAAAAATAAAGAACAAATTAGCTCATCACATCTATCAAGTAGGGAACGGGATGAGAAGGAGCAAGGGCGTCGTAGGATTGTATACAGCCTGTTTCTTTTTATAGGTGTTGCAGCGATAGTCTTTGGTGTTATTGAGATATCACAAACATTCACATCACCGTTTCGATTGCCCGAAACAAATGAGTCTTTTACAAACTCACTTGCTTCTCTCGATAATGTTGCAACGATTGAAGATCTTCGGGTAAAAGACACTGATGAAGACGGACTCAACGATTACGATGAACTGTATACGTATCAGACTAGTCCATATCTTGAGGATTCTGACAGTGATGGCGCAACTGATTCCGAGGAAATCAACATAGGTTCCGATCCGAATTGTCCAGCGGGGCAAAACTGCTTTCAGCCAAGCATGGCTAACACAAATGCTGTGACGATATTTCCAGACGATAATACCGTATCACTTGATACGCTCAGACAAGCATTACAAGATGCTGGAGCTCCAGAAAATATCATTCAAAACTTAAGCGATGCCGAACTTCTCGATATGTATAACGATATTGTCGTTGAATCAGGGGGTACGCCTGTAAACGAAAGTATCTTGAATGCAAATGTAAATGCCGAAACTGGTCTGAATACTACCTCGTCAATTCAGGTTGAGGATCTAGAAAACCTTACTCCAGATGAGATACGTTCATTCCTTATTGAGTCGGGCGTGAATGAGGATCTTATTACTGATGTTGATGATGAAACATTGCAATTGATTTTCCAACTAGCGCTTGAAGAGCAATTAAGTTCCTAGCATCTATTTAAACAGATGCATATGCGAGCGAAAAAAATTAAACATACAAAAAGAATATTCAGACGAGCTGTTGTTATTAGTGCAATAGTTGGATTCATGTTTTTGTTTTCCAGTGGTATTCTTGCCCCTCGACCGGCGCAGGCACTTTTTGGTGTGGGTGATGTGACGTTTACCACCATTGTGGCAAATCCCGCGCAAGCAATATTTGATGCCATAAAGAAGGCAGTTGTTTTGACAGCAAATGTAGCTTTTAAAAATACTGTTAGGGCATTTCTTAATAAAGTTGCATACGATTCGGCTGTCTATATTGCCTCAGGGGGAAAAGGTCAGAAACCGCTTTTTATTACTAACCCAGGTGATTTTATTACAGATATTGGTGATGCCGCAGTGGGTGACTATCTTGATAGGTTATCAGTGCATGTTTTCGGTACGAGCTTATGTGAACCGATAGATCTTCAGACAAAAGTTAAATTGGATATTTTTGCCAGAAAAGCGATTGAGCCG
>JBHPFX010000023.1:0-12116 GCA_042570925.1 Patescibacteria group bacterium | reverse complement strand
GGATAGCTCAGTGGTAGAGCAACGGTTTTGTAAACCGTAGGTCGGAGGTTCGAATCCTCTTCCCGGCTCCAGGTTAATTAACAAACGTAAACTAATGGGCAGGTACCGAAGTGGTCAAACGGGGTAGACTGTAAATCTACTGCCTTCGGGCTTCGGGGGTTCGAATCCCTCCCTGCCCACCAGGCCGATGTAGCTCAGCTGGTAGAGCAACTCCATGGTAAGGAGTAGGTCAGCGGTTCGAGTCCGCTCATCGGCTCCACCGAGCACAATTCGGCGGAGGGTCCTAAGAATGAAATAGAAACATATGTCACAAGACAATCTTACAAAACTCGAATGCACCGAGTGTCACAATATTAACTACCACACAAAGAAGAACAAGAAGATTCTCAAGAATCGTCTTGAGCTGAAGAAACATTGCAGCAAGTGCGGTAAACACACGATGCATAAAGAAACGAAATAGCTTGTAGCGAATAGCACATGGCGAATAGCGTATGGCAGATGGCTTATGGCAGATAGCATATCGCGGATAGCGTATGGTAAATGTTGCCGTATTATATAACACAAGCTATACGCTACTCACTATTTATGTTTAGATTTGAAAATTTGGATATCTGGAAGGAAGCAGAAGAGTACTGCGTGCTGATTTACAAAACGACTGAAAGCTTTCCGAAAGCTGAGCAGTTTTCTCTTGTATCTCAGTTGCGTCGTTCGGCTGTATCGGTTGCCTCAAATATTGCAGAAGGCTCTGCGTCAGCGACCAAAAAGGAATTTTATATGTTCCTCGGTTATAGTATTCGGTCAATTGCTGAAAACATTTCCCAATTACGAATTGCGATGAATTTAGGATATATTAAAGAAAAAGAGTACGCTGAGCTATATTTAACTGCGGAGAAGTTAATAAAAAGAATTACAGCATTTAGAAACTCGCTAGGTAGGAAATAAGTATTGACAATTTGCTATCTGCAATACACTATAAGCAAAACAGGGGAGTATAGTGAAATGGCTATCACAACGGTCTCCAAAACCGTTATTCTAGGTTCGAATCCTAGTACTCCCGCCAGGGACTCACAACTGAAGAAGTTATTTCTCGTTTGTAAAGAAACCATATAATTAAAAATGATTGTATTTAGCTCACTCACCCATATCCCTCGCTACGCTCGGGACTTCGGCTAGCCCGAGACGTTGTGCGCCATAGTGAAAAGTGTCTATTTACAACTTATATGAAATCATGTAGAGTTGATATCGGAAGGTTTTTCGTTAACCACACTTTATATGCCAAATTTTTTTGAGGGTACACCACAACCGGAGAGAGAAATGGAATTTTCTAATGTTCCAGAAGACATTAAGAGTCTAGGGGAGATCGTAGCAAAGCTAGAAAAAAGTGAACAACCCATACCCGAGGAGGTGCGTACCGCATTCTCTGAGCTGCAAGCTGCTAAAGGGGTCAAGGATCAGTTAGGAGCCCTGAGAAAAATGCAAACCGCACTTGAAGGATATGATCCTGTCAAGGAAGAAATTGACGCACATGATGCACGTGCGTACGTCGCTCAAATGATTTTGCAGATCGAGAAGGGCGAAGAGTAAGTTCCAATTCTCACATTGTTTGTCACGGAAGACTGTCCTTACAGGGTAGTCTTCCTTTCACTACGTCGCATAACACGGCGTACACGATATCCCTCGTTCACTCCGGTAAGCGCTCACTCGACGGACGTGCCACTCGTGATCGCACCATTTCCGCTTACTCGAGGCATCGCATACGCCGAAACGTTGTATGAAATATTTTTTGTTATTTTTTGGAACGATTTTTTGACAAAGAAAAAAAGCAGTTTATAGACATGCTAAGGTCTGATTGTTTATCGCTTTCCAGTAATCATGGTTATGACCATGACACTAAGAAAGATGATTCCAGCCAATCCTTGTTGTGTCGGTGTGACCTTGATCATTTCTGTTATTTGCAATAAAGCCACGGCAAACGATTGAATGGCCATTCCTAAGAAAAAGTACGATTTCTTTTTCATGATATCCTCCTTGTCGAATGTTTTTTCTTTGCCAAAAAAATCTTGACTAATAAATGTAGCATATTATTATAATTAAGTCAATAGTGACTAATAAAAATTAGCTGTAATAAGCAAAAAAAAACACATCTTATAACACCGAACATGCGGTTCAAAAATATTGCCCATTAGATAAGATTGGTCGCAATGTTTTTTCTCCCAAATAACACTACTATATTCTAGTTAAGGATGTTATAGTTAGATATCTGATAACAAGCGTTATTGTAGATAACATTTGCGCCACTTCGCATATTCGGATACGTTATCGGAAATAATCATATCTATAAAAGCTTAAACGCCTATAAGGTAACTCATATGGAAAACGATAAAAGAGATGCATTGTGGCCTAAGTTGGAAAAGGAAATCCAGTCTAAAGCATCCATGAAGGATAAGTCATTTATACTTTCAGGAAAGTGGAAAAGATATATTAGAACACAGAATGGTTACAAGATATTTGAAGTTGATGGGAAATGGCTGAGGAATAACATATGCGTTGATTTTGGACATGGCGAACATGGTCTGGTGCACGAATTTATTCCTTTAAATGAGATTTGGATAAGTTCTCACCATTACCATGAAGGAAATTCTGAATTCTCAAGATGTTCTTGTAAAGTTAACAGGAGCAATCAAAAAGTAAGCAAAAGATTTTTTGACAGCACGGTACTGCATGAAATAACAGAATGTGATGAGATGAAAAAAGGAAAAACGTATTGGAAAGCACACCAGATCGCATTAAAGGCTGAAAAAGAAGCTGGCTTATTATCTGATCCTTACGACGATACCACATAACCATCCGCCGCCGATTACTGGGATGAATTCTTCGAGGTTTTTTAGTATTGGTAATTGAATTTCGCGTGACGTGACACGTCCTAGTACTTCTGCCAAAAGCCACCTCGATTGATGAAGTGTTTTTTGGTATACTAAAATCTGAAATATGCGAATTCAAAGAAACTACATATTCACGATATTGATACTAATAGTGTTTCTAGGTGGCGTTTTGTTTACACACAAACCGGTCATTGGCGCTTCATTAGTTGAGCAGTTATTGGGAAAAATTTTACTCCAGGTCGAACAAAATGGTGAAGCATGGTACATTTATCCGTCGACACAAACACGGTTTTACCTTGGACGGCCCACGCATGCCTTTGATATTATGCGGTATCGTGGACTTGGGATAACGGATGCTGATTTAGCACGCGTGCCAAGAGCAGGAACAGATGATGTTGGTGATGCAGAGCTAGCTCAACGGCTATCAGGTTACATTCTCCTCCAAGTCGAACAAAACGGCGAAGCGTGGTATGTGTATCCTAATGACCTTTATCGCTACTATCTCGGACGTCCGCATAATGCCTTCGACATCATGCGTAATCTTGGCCTTGGGATATCAGATGATAATATAGGACAAATCACCATCGACAATGATTCCATGGATCTTATTATCGAAGAGAATGAACCTGAATCAGAGTCCGAACAAGAAAATCCAGATTGGGTTTGGGATGAGACACCGCCAGTGTTTACACGCTTTATGGTAGATTTTGGACTATACGATAGTGCGACTGGATTGGCAGGAGATTATGATTTTAATTCTAGCCTTGATAAAGTCTTTGGTGAGTTTGGGAGAACTGTTCAAGACGGGATGGGAGGGGATAAAGTTTTACCTAGTTTCGATATGTTCGTTTCAGCTGATGCTAACCTCTACTCTCCATTAGCTGCAGAGGTTGTCATGGTTACCTATCAGGAATTATCTTCAGACTATGAAGTTCATGTAAAAACAGCAGAAAATAGTGTATGGCTTATTAACTTTGATCATATAACAAACTTAGATCCTGCTATCGTGGAAGGAGCTACGATTGAATCAGGTCAGCTTCTTGGTAATGCGGCTCCCTGGGGTAGCGGATATTTAATAGAACTCATGATCACAAGAGATTTGGGAAGCGGAGCAGTAGGATACTGTCCGTATGATTTCTTTACTCCAACTCTCAAATCCACTCTTAGCTCAAGCTTGAATACCCTCATGAGCGACTGGGAAACATTCAAGGGAGATACGAATATTTATGACGAGTCTGCTTATGTTAAACCAGGCTGCCTAACTGATACTGCGCCAGGATAACATTGTTCTATAATATTATATATACGGTTTCACACTTCGCTTACTAAGACCCGCCAAAAGCCACCTCGTAACATAAGGTGTTTTTTGGTATACTAATATGCACGATACTATTAAACAACATTTGAAATTATATGGATAATAACAGACAAATGTATCAGGCGACGTGTGCCAACTGCGGAAACTCATGCGAAGTGCCGTTTCGACCCACAGGCGACAAACCCGTCTTATGCAGGAATTGTTTTAGCCGCAAGGGAAACAGATCCCAAGGCAGATCAAGCGATCGCAGAATGTTTCAGGGTGTGTGTGCCAACTGCGGGAATAAATGTGAAGTGCCGTTTCAACCAAGAGAAGGCAAACCCATATTCTGTAATGATTGCTTTGGTAAGAAATCCGGTGGTAGAGACAATCGACGTCAAGACTCTCGTCATCAGGACAGGCGTAGTGGCGGAGGGAGCGACCAAGTTTCTCAGCAATTAAAATCTTTGAATGGAAAGCTAGATAGAATACTGAGTTTGTTGGATTCTGGCTCCAAATCAGCTCAGGTAAAACCAGCTGATAAAAAAACACCTGTTCTGAAAACGAAAAAGAAGACAGTAAAGAAAACTGCAAAAAAGAAGAAATAAACAACCTTTCTCAAATTGTTGAGACTGACAATAAACTAAGTTTCGAGGTGCTCGAACGTTTCATCGAATTTTATGGAACATAAAAAGCATAGTAGACAATTCAGGAACATACTTTCATACCCGTTTATTTGGGTGCTCATAATTCCGTTAATTCTCTCGGATATGTTCTTGGAGTTGTATCATCGTATTTGTTTTCCGCTCTATGGCCTTCCTACGATAGAAAGAAGGAAATATATCAGAATTGATAGACATAAGTTGAAGTACTTAAGCTTAACGGATAAATTAAGTTGTATGTATTGCGGATATGCAAATGGTTGGCTTCATTACGCATCAGTTATTACCGGTGAAACGGAACGATATTGGTGCAGTATAAAACATATGAAAAATGACAGTTTTATTGAGCCAAAGCATCATAAAGATTTTCTGGAGTATGGGGATGAAAACAGTTTTAAAGAAAGCACAACCAAAGTAATTAAGTAGTAGTTTTACAATATTATTTAATATATTAATCATTGATATTACACTATGCCAACACTCGAAGGATCGAAAACTGAACAAAACTTGCTCAAAGCATTCGCCGGTGAATCACAGGCCAGAATGCGGTATGACTATTTTTCAAGTCAGGCGAAGAAGGAGGGACTGGTTCAAATGTCAAATATTTTTGCCGAAACGGCGCTTAATGAAAAAGAACATGCAAAGCGGTTTTTCAAGTTTCTTGAAGGCCGCCCGGTTGAGATAACTGCGACATATCCTGCCGGAAAGATCGGAACTACCTTAGAAAATCTTAAAGCAGCTGCAGACGGGGAAAATGAAGAGTGGACAAAGTTATATCCTGAGTTTGCGAAGGTTGCCGAAGAAGAAGGATTTCAGGAAATTGCCACAGCATTTAAAATGATTGCAAAAGTGGAAAAAGCGCACGAGGAACGCTATCGAACGCTGTATGATAATCTGGAGCAGGGAAAAGTGTTTAAACGTGACGGCGTACTCGTCTGGAAATGCAACAATTGCGGGTATTTGCACGAAGGCAAAGAAGCGCCCGAACTGTGTCCTGCGTGTCTGCATCCTCAGGCGCACTTTGAGCTTTTTGTAAAAAGTTACTAAGACCATATAAAAAACACCCAGCACGTTTGGGTGTTTTTTGGTATACTGATTTTATGAAAGGCCAAATAGTATTTTATTTTATTGTATCTTCGATTATTGCAGTTTTTTTGCTATTTCCCAAAACGGCAGAGAGTTATTCCGAGGTTCAAGCTGCTACCGGAGAAACCTACTATCATATTTTATCCACGGGTCAAAGCCTGTCTATCGGTTCTCATGGCGAACCCGCACTTACTACAATGCAGCCTTTTGACAATCTTATGCTGAGTGGCTCTGATTTGGTGCCACTTGTCGAAGGGATGAATTACCGTGGTGAAAATGTAGAGACCATAAGCAGTGCAATGGCGAATACCATTACCGCATTACGAAATTCGTCACCTTCTACCCAGGTAATCGTAAGCCGTCATGGAGCCAGCGCAAAATCGTATGCGGAATTAAAGAAAGGTTCTGATCCCTTTATACAAGGAATGAGCCAAGTAGCGATGGCGAAGCTTGCTTCCGAAGCAGAAGGTAAGCAGTATCAGGTGATTGGGGTAACAGCAATTCATGGTGAAAAAGATCATCTGACGCTTTCCAATCCCGACGTATATGAAAACTACCTCTTAGAATGGCAAAATGACTACTCTGATCAAGTCAAAGAAATTTCGGGACAATCTGCGGCTGTACCGCTATTTACCGATCAGATGGGTTCGTGGATGGATTACGGTTCTGTCAGTTCCAGAATTCCCATTGCCCAGTTAGCTGCTGCTGAAAAATATCCTGATATCTATTTAGTCGGACCAAAATATTTTCTCAGGTACGATGATGTACATCATCTCGCAAATACGAGCTATCGTTGGCTAGGTGAGTATTACGGTAAAGTGATAAAGAAAGTCGTTTTTGATAATATTTCCTGGAAACCTCTCAGCCCCGAGACGATAACTCGCCAGGGGAGCGTGATTACCGTAACCTTTCATGTGCCGGTGGAGCCTATTACTATCGATGTGTCATCTGTTTTGGAAAAGGAGAATTATGGTTTTGAGTATTTTGATGAAAGCGGAGACCCAGCTCGGATTACTGATGTCACAAAGGTGAACGGCGACACGATACAAATAAGTTTAGACAGGGTGCCTACTGGTGAAAATCAGCGTTTGCGATACGCATATACTGGCAGTATCGGTGCCAAACCCGGAAGTTTCATGCAGGGCTCGGCTCGAGGCAATATTCGGGACAGCGATACCACGCCATCTTTATACGGCAACGCATTGTACAATTGGCTGGTGCATTTTGATACGCCTATCGCTTCTACTTCTGATGATGTGCTTATTTCAGATATCTATCCCAATGTTCAAAAAGACACTGTGACCATAACATGGAAAACGAATACAGCAACCACCTCACAAGTCGAATTCGGGTTTGCACATACATACGGTTCAACAACTTCACTATCACATACTGTAAATAAAGTAACGCATCATTCACTAGAGCTGCAAGGTTTACCATCCTGCACAGATTATCATTTTCGTGTTCGATCCATTGATGTACAGGGAAATGAATTTGTAAGCGGAGATCAGATTTTTAAAACAAGTTGTCTACCTGAAGAAGAAGATGAATCCGCAATCCCATTTGTGAAAGGTCAGTCTTTTTTAGGATATAATCCAACAATTCGAGGGGGGTATCAGATTTCTGCGGGGAATATTTCTGGAGATGATAAAGAAGAAATTATTGTTGGTACCGGGAATGCCATGGGTCCACACGTTCGGATTTTTAATGACAAAGGCGAATTTCTTACCCATTTCTTTGCTTATGAACAAGAACTCAGAAATGGTGTCTCGGTCTTGGCATGTCAGGTAGATGGAAGCGGATACGAAGAGATTGTTACCAGTCAGGGAAGTGGTGGCGAGCCCATCGTAAAAATCTTCAATGGGGACGGCAAAATAATTCATGAAGGCTTTTCTGTTCTTGACGGGGCTTTTTCAGGTGGTCTCAACCTCGCCTGTGGGGACATCAATGGGGACGGCTTATCAGAAATTATCGTTACAGCGAAACAAGGCGGAGGGCCGCATGTGGTTGCATATAACGCAAACGGGCACGTTGTAGCTAATTTTATGGCCTATGGAAGCGAATTCAGAGGCGGCATTTCCGTTACGGCACTCGATACCGATGGGGATGGAAAGGATGAAATTATCACGGGTCCCCGAAACGGCACCCCTCATATCCAAACGTTTCAAGTGAGAAATGGCGAAATTAAGCGGCTTTCGCCTGGTTTCTTTGCATTCAGCCCGGATTATCGTAATGGAGTTGACGTAACTGCAGCAGACACCAATGGAGATGGTAAAAAAGAATTAGTGGTGGGCGTCGGCGCAGGGAGTAAGCCGCTCGTTAAAGTTTTTAATACTCGTATGGAGCTGCAGCATCAGTTTTTTGCATATGGTAGTGATTTTTTTGGTGGTTTACATCTCGGTGCGGGTGATGTAAACAATGATGGTGCCGATGAAATAGTCATTGTACCGCGGAGTCAGGGAGGGCCGCAGGTGAGAATAATTGGATCTTTATCAGAGGTGAGCTACCTTCAGACTATCAATAATCTTAATTCAGATGTTCCCGGCAAAGGATTTGATGCATTAAATCCATACCAGTTGCTTAGCAGTCCCATGGCCAGCGGATTAATTTTGTCTGCTGAGGCCAATCATTATGCCTATAATCATAATCAGCAGGCTCAGGAAATTATGGATAAATGCGGCTTCTGGCTTCTTGAAAATTCTGACCTGGATAATGACGGAGTGATCGGGTACGGCCTGCCGGCCGCGTGGGATGCTTTTGGAGATGGGAGCACGAACTCTGCTCATTCAGAATACACCATCACCACGAGCGTTGTGATAAAAGGGCTGCTGGATTGGCTGGAAGCAGACAGCACCGCGCCAAGGGAACAAATATATGACACTATTCGTCAGTCACTTATCCCATATTTGAAGGGCCGGGCAACTTCACCCAGCGGCCTAATTGCTTATTCATTGGAGGAAAGTGATCGTCCTTATAATGTCTTTAATCAGGCAGCTTTTTTGGCCGGACAAATGCAGCGGTTTAGCCTTCTTGAAAAAGACGAGTTGATGCGATGGCGTATCCAGTATCTTGCAGACCAGATAATGCTTGTTGTGCTACAGAATAAAAAACAAGATCCCAATGGAAACTGGTATTGGGACCAATCTTTTGAAAATGTACATGCCCATGATTTAGCCCACGTTGGATTGATGTTAGAAAGTGCAAACCAATATAGAATATCAGAAGGAACATACGGAGATCTTTTTGATCTTGAGAAAATAGTAAATCATACAGAGGAATTTAGGCTCGAAAACGGTGACTGGAGGGAATTTCCCAGTTTTGAAGCATCATCGAAGACACTATATCTCTGGGGGTTGGGAATGGGATTAGCTGCACTCTCAAAGCAACCGGGAACTGATGAATTAACAAACTCCTTATTCAACTACCATGAAAGATACCTGGTATCTCAAGGATACTACTCATTTGTGCCCGGAATAAGAAACGTCTACACGCGACATCAGGCATATTTGCTTTTGGGGCTGAGCGAGTACCTGTATTAATCTCATCTGGAGACATATTCTGTTTGGCATACCACTGTAATGAGTTAATTACTTTGCTATACTTATCATATGACGAGACACAAACATTACGAGCTGAGAAACACAGGCTCTGCGCTCAGGGAAATCGTTTTTGGCATGGAAGACGGCATGGTTTCCACGCTGGGTGCAATCACGGGTATCGCTGTCGGCAGTCAGGACCATTATACGGTGCTTCTTGCTGGCATAGTCATTATATCCGTCGAGTCTATTTCGATGGGTATCGGGTCATACTTAGCCAGTAAATCACAGGACGACCTTCGCAAGCGGGTGATTCGGGAGGAGAAAGAAGAGATCAGGGATTATCCCAGGGAAGAAAAACATGAGCTGCATGGATTTCTGATTCGTGACGGCTGGCCAGAGAGTATTGCGGATCAAATGGTGGATGCGGCGAACCGCGATGACAAACTCATGCTTAAAGAAATGCAGTATCGGGAACTTAATATCAGCTCACAAGGCGGAAACTCTCTGCAGAACGGAATTAAAATGTTTCTTTCATATGTAGTCGGCGGACTGATAGCGCTCTTTGCGTATTTTTTTCTGCCGATTTCGACGGCGATGATCCTGTCGATTATTGTTACGCTAGTTGGACTCTTTACTCTCGGCGCTATCACATCGAGGTACACAAAAGTTTCCTGGAGAAAGTCAGGCTTGAGAATCCTGCTTCTTGGTGGCATCGCGCTTGCTATCGGTCTGATAGTGGGAGAACTCGTTAAGGTATCATAGAAAATATATTCATTTGTCATGAATACCGGCAAACATTCGTTTCAGGGGTCTTTTTTGGTATACTGCATATATGAAATATGATTTGATAGTAATTGGCGGAGGACCGGCCGGTATGATGGCGGCAGGACGGGCAGCCGAAAATGGCGCCCGTGTTTTGTTATTAGAAAAAAGAGACAGAGTCGGAATTAAACTGGCTATAACCGGCAAGGGGAGATGCAATATCACAAATGCCGAGTTTGATGACCGAAAATTAATCAAAAAATATGGCAAGATGGGAAGATTTCTTTTTTCTTCATTTTATACATTCGGACCGGAAGAAATTATTCGTTTCTTTGAAGATAGAAATATCAAAACAAAGGTAGAACGGGGAAACCGGGTTTTTCCTGTCAGCGACACATCCAGCACTGTGATTAAAGCACTCATTGCATATTTACGGCAGCATAACGTTACGATTAAAACGAACGCTGCGGTAAAATCAATAGTTTGTAGAGGGAGCAAAATAGTGAGGGTTATTTTACACACTGGTGAAGAATGTGAGGCTGATAACTATGCAGTGTGTTCCGGTGGCCGGGCGTACCCTCAGACTGGCTCGACGGGCGATGCATATGCGTGGCTGGAAAAAATGGGCCATCATATCATTACCCCGGAACAAGCTTTAGCTCCGGTAGTGGTTGCAGAGCGCTGGGTAAGAGACTTACGGGGATTGAGTTTAAAAAATGTCTCCATAAGTGTCTATGCAAAGGGCAAGAAAGTCGAATCAGAGTTCGGCGAAGCTCTCTTTACTGATAATGGCATGAGCGGCCCGATCATTATCGATATGAGTAAAAAGATAGGTCAGCTTTTAAAAGAAGGCAACGTGGAGCTGCATATTGATTATAAGCCGGCGCTAAGTTTTACTGAGTTGGATGAGAGAGTACAAAAGGACTTTGAAGAGTTCAGTAATAAATTATACAAAAATAGTTTGCAGGCTTTATTGCCCAGACTACTCATTCCGGTCTTTATAAAACTTTCAAAAATAGACCCAGAAAAAAAAGTTAATACCATCACACGAGAAGAGAGGAAAGTATTAATTCATCTTTTAAAAGATTTTACTTTACATGTAAAAGCCCTGGCAGGATTTGAACGAGCGATTGTGACCGCAGGCGGGGTGGATCTCAAGGAAATTGATTCAAAAACGATGAAATCCAGGATTATTGAAAACTTGTATCTGGCAGGCGAGATAATTAATATCGACGGACCAACGGGCGGGTATAATTTACAAATGTGCTGGAGTACCGGCTATACCGTGGGGGATAATTGGCATGTAAGGCAACAATAACTGCTATGGATCACCAACTTTTCGAGAAATATATCGAAGAAGCAATACACGAGGTGCCGGAGAAAATGCGATCAAAGATCAGTAATGTCGCATTTGTCATTGAAGACAGCCCCCGTGCGGCGCGAGCAACTGAAAGAGCGGTGAAAGCGCGAGGGGTATTGCTCGGCTTATACCAGGGCGTGCCACTCCCGAAGCGCGGTGTTAACTATGGTAATGTTCTTCCTGACAAAATAACTCTTTTTAAAGATACTATCGAGCGACTTGCCGGTAATGATTCCAGTAGTGTGAGAAAGTTAATCCGAGACGTCGTCCATCATGAGATAGGACATTACTTCGGTATGAGTGAAACGCATGTACGTACACTTGAGCGCAAACGACGAAGTGGCAAATAAAAAATCTTCAATTATTTTGTGAATGGCTGAGTTGGATTTGGCGTGTAAGATTTAAATAAGTAAAAAGAGTAATTTGACGTTTAAACTTTTACGGCATACCATTAAGTGGGAATAGTAATTAATAATTAAAATATCAAGCATATGGGAGAAACAGGTTTTACGCCCCCGGAGGCTATAC
>JBHPFX010000022.1:0-15287 GCA_042570925.1 Patescibacteria group bacterium | reverse complement strand
CTTCCCATTATTTTTCGGAAAAGTTACTATCCGTCGTACTTCACCCCCAGCTCCCGCCTACTCCGCCGAAATGGTTCAATGCTCTTCGACTTCTCAAAATTGTACCGACGTACATACTACACAAGATGAGTCTCATGGTGTCATTGAATTCAAAAGCCCGATGGTCGGCACCTTTCATTCTCTTGTAACGTCTCATCAAGATATACGTGAGGGTGAAATAGTCGCAATCATTAACGCACTACGTCTTGATAATGAGATAGAAATTGATATCTCGGGACAAATCATCGATGTATGCGTAAAGACGGAGATCCGGTCGAATGGGGACAACCTCTTTTTAAGGTGAGGACTAAGTAACCCGCCATTGTACAATCGTGGCGGGTACTTCTTATATTTTTTTTAGTCTGTGTAAAATCTGATCACTGACATGCGTAATATTTCCTGCACCCATTGTTATAACCACATCACCATCCTGTAGTTGCGGTATAATGTTTTCAGTTATATCATCCACTCGGTCAATGTATTGTGCAGATCTTTTTTTCTTGATTTCTTCATATAGTTGCTTTGTTGTAATCGATTCATTTTCCTCTCTTCCTTCAACAAAGAATGCCTCAGTAAGAATTAGTTTATCCGCATCAACGAATGATCCAATGAAATCTTTAAATAACATTCTTGTTCTATTCCTTTGGTGTGGTTGAAATACACACCATAATCGACGTGATGGATATTTTTCTTTTGCTGCCTTTAACGTTGCCTTAATTTCTGTTGGATGATGTGCATAATCATCAATTACTAATATTCCATTTACTTCTCCTTTACATTCAAATCTTCTCCAAATTGGCTTAAAGTCTTTTAGTGATTTCCATATTGATTCTTGATTTATTCCAGCTTTTTCCGAGACTACTTGTGCCGCTAAAGCGTTTAACTCGTTATGTCTTCCGGGAATGTGTAATTTTACATCAAGATGGTCATTTTTTGAACCTTTTCCATAGTATACTATCTTTGCACTAACACCTTTTAGTGCCTCAGATATATTTCTATCATCTTTTTTGGCAATTATGAATCCATCTTCGGGAACTCGTATTGCAAGTGTGTTAAAAGCTTGAATAATACTTCTTACATTGTCGTAAAAATCAAGATGATCCGCCTCAATACTAGTAATTACAAGAATGTGGGGATAATAATGTAGGAAAGAAGCACCAAACTCATCTCCCTCAACTATAAAATGTTTTCCATTTCCAACAAGGATATTTCCATCAAATGAATCTACCAAACTTCCGACAATCACGGTTGGCTTCATTCCAGAGTCTTGGAAAATCTTACCCACCATTGCCGTTGTCGTTGATTTTCCATGCGTGCCCGTAATGACAATCGAAGTAAATCCTTTCATCAACTTCGCCACCATTTCGGGGTATGAATATACTTGAGTAACCCTACTTACCGCTTCAACGTATTCCGGATTATTTCGTTGTATTGCAGGACTGTAAATAACTACATCGGCATCTTTTGGGACATTATCGGTCGTATGAATACCAATATGAACATCTACACCCCTATCTATAAGCTGTTTAATTATTTTCGAATTCATTATATCGGAGCCGCTTACTTTTTTTCCTTTTTCAATGAAGTATCTAGCAATAGCAGATACACCAATTCCTCCTATTCCAATACAATGTATTTTATTAATATCTTCAATTCTCATGAATTTCCAATTGAAATAATAAGTTGAGCAATTCGTTGAGCAGCATCAGCTCTACATAGTGATCTGATATTATTTCCAAGCTCTATACGGCGATGCTCATTATTAATTAGTCCAATAACAACATGTGCTAGTTTTTGAGCATTAAGTGTTTTTTCTTGGTAACTAATAGCTGCGTTTTTTTCTGACAGCATCTCGGCATTTCTTTCTTGAGGTGAATGTGGCAGTGGAATTAATATACATGCTTTTTTCATCAAAGAGAATTCAGATATTGCCCCAATACCCGCTCGTGAAACAACAACATCGGCTACTTGTAAAGCATGACCAACCTCCGAATTTTTTAAAAAATCATACATTCGTATTCGATCGTTTTTAGGGCTTTCTATGCTCTTCCCTTTTCCACTGACCATAATGACATATGCGCTTTTTTGGATTTCTCTTGTAGCGGATATCATTAGCTCATTTATATTATTAGATCCTGTTCCTCCACCTAGCACTAATACGACTGGTATATTTTTAGACAAGTTAAATATTTTTTTTGCTTCTTCTTTCACGCTATCCAGAAGACTCGGTCTCACAGGATTACCTAGCCATATGACCTTGTTTTTTGGAAAAAATTTTTCAGTTTCTTTAAATCCAACTATTATCTTCGATGCAAACATTTGCGTCATCACATTCGCCAGTCCTGGCTTAATGTCTGGCTGAAGAATGACAACTTTAATTCCAAGCACCCATGCTGCCCACACGCAAGGTACTCCTATATAACTTCCAGCGTTAAATACTATTTGAGGTCGAATTTGTATAAATATAATAAATGACTGAATGAAACCAACAATCACAAATATTGGAGCCAAAATATTTAATACACTCCAATAACGTCTTAATTTCCCGCTAATAATTCTTTTAAAAGGAATGTTATACGGTCTAATCAGTTCTTTCTCCGGCTGACCGTTACATGTAACAATAAAAGTATAAGAATGTCCTTGAGAAATCTTATTAATCTCTTCTACAACGGCAAGTAGTGGTGTTACAGACCCGGCTGTTCCCCCTCCAGTTAATATAATTTTCATGCGTTTTTCGTCTGTTTAGAAATATTTATTAGCACCCCTACTGCGATAAGTGAAATCGCAAGTGCAGAACTTCCATAGCTAACAAATGGAAGTGGAATACCAGTCAAAGGAAGTAGTCCCACCATTGCACCAACATTAATTAGTGCCTGAATTACAAACCATGAGGTGATTCCGGTTGCGAGCAACTTTCCATACATATCTGGAGCACGGCTTGCAATTGAAAATCCTCGAACCAGGAGAACAATGAATAATATTATTAATCCTACTGCAATAATAAATCCCAATTCCTCGGCAATAACCGCAAAAATCGAATCACCGGTCACTTCTGGTAAAAAATTATATTTTTGCCGTGAGTGTCCGAGTCCGAGTCCAAAGAGCCCCCCTGAACCGATAGCTAGCAGAGCCTGATTAATATGGTATCCTATTCCCTGTGGATCAAGACTTGGATTCAAAAAAACGGTAAATCTTGATGCTCGATATCCCGAAGTTTGAATAAGAAGAAAAAGCAGAATAGCACCTCCCCCCATCATCCAAAAAAAATGTTTTAGCGGAGCACCGGCAACATAATAGACAACAATTGAGATCAAGGCGATGATCGTCATGGTGCCCAGATCTGGCTGCATCATTACTAATGTTGCTATCACTCCTAGAATTATTAAAAAAGGTATAAGTCCATATGCTGCATCTTTTATAGCTTCTCCTCGCTTCTCTAGCCATGTTGCAAGATATATCAAGAACGTGAGTTTAAGAAGTTCCGTTGGCTGAAATGTTGTAGTACCGAGTGAAATCCACCTTTTCGCTCCACCAAACTCATATCCAATATTTGGAATAAACACGGCCACAAGAAGAAGAAACGTAAATGCAAGTAGTGGAAAAGCCAACTTCCTATAGCGATGATAATCAATCTTGAACGCTGCAAAAAGTCCTACAATCCCGAATAGCAGCCCGTAAAGAATTTGATGGTTTACTAAATAATTACTGCTCCCAAACCGCTCATAACTTACAACACTTGAAGCAGACATGAGCATCACAATTCCAAAAATGACAATAATTCCTATCGTTGCTATGAGAGTAAAATCAGGCGCGTGTTCTCGTTTGCCCATAAAAGGTTATAAATTTCTCACAGCCTTATTAAACTTATCACCTCGATCAAATTCATGTATAAAAATTCCAAAGCTAGAGCAACCAGGAGACAGCAATACAGTATCACCTGAAGATGCGTTTTGAGAAGCCACCTTTACGGCTTCATCCATGGTTCCTGCTAATACGAAATGTACACCTTGATTTCTTAATTTTGAAATCATTCTATTTGTTGCTTTTCCCGGGAGAAGTACAAGTAATGAAACGCTCTGACCAATTTTTCTGATAAATTCGGATAAGGGTAACTTTTTATCTGCACCACCCGCAATGAGGATAATAGCTTTTTTATGTGTGTTAAGTGCTGCAATTGCCGCATTAGGTGTCGTTGCTGTTGTGTCATTAATATACGTAACACCTTTTTTTACGGCAATTTTCTCCATTCTTCCCGGTAAACCTTTAAATGAGGTGAGAGCTTTTTTTATAGAAACAAGTGGAACTTGTGCAATACATGCTACCGCTACCGCCGCCAAGATATTTTCTGCATTATGCTTACCGGGCAAAGACATCTCTTTGATAGACAGAATCTTACTATTTTTTTTATTCTTTCGATAGATGATAACACCGTTTTTTATAAAAACGCAATTGTCGCTTGATATCGGCTTTTTGGAAAACATGACAGTTCGGGAGATTGTGGAAGATGCAAGTTTCTTTGTAACTGCATTTTCGTAATTTAATATTGAATAATCCCCTTTTTTCTGAAACATAAATATCGTTTTTTTTGCTTTTAAATAATCTCCTAAAGAAGAGTGGCGATCAAGATGATCAGGAAAAAAGTTTGTCATCACGGAAATATGAGGACTGATTTTTAAATGCCTCATATCCTGCAATTGCCAACTAGAAAGTTCCAAAACTACAGGGTCCGTTGTCTTCAACTTATCAAGTGAAAGCAGTGGTGTTGCTCTTGTATTTCCCGCAAGAACCGTGCCTTTCCACTTTTTTTTAAATATACTCGCGATAAGTGTTGCTGTAGTTGTTTTTCCTTTTGTACCTGTTATCCCGACTATAGTAGATTTGCATCTTTCAAGAAATAGAGAAATATCTGATGTCACCAGTATCCCCCTTTTTTTTGCGTATAAAAGAAAAGGTGAAGAAAGTGGAACACCCGGATTCTTAACAATTAAGTCAGCATGTAATATATCAGATTTCCTATGCCCCCCAAGTACAAATGTTATTTCCAAACCCTTGAGTTTTTGAAGTGATTGACGTAGCTGTGAAGCTCTTCGAAGATCGGTAACCGTTACTTTGGCGCCCTGTTTCACAAGCCATTGTGCGACACCTACGCCACCCCCATGTAATCCAAGACCGAGAATAAGCACCTTTTTTCCCTTGAGAGTATGAGTACGTGTAGACATGATACGTTTACAAATCAATCAGAGCCAGTATTAGGCCAAATACCGCTGTTACGCCTCCAATGATCCAAAACCGCATGACTATCTTAGATTCTCGCCATCCCTTAGCCTCTAAATGATGATGAATGGGAGTTGAAAGAAATATTTTTTTCTTTCGGATTTTTTTTGAAGCAATCTGAAGAATCACAGACAAGGCTTCAATAACAAAAACAAATCCAATAATTGGCAGGAGAAGAGCCGAATTGGTAAGCATAGCAATAATTCCCAACGTAACTCCCAGTGACATTGATCCCGTATCTCCCATAAAAAAACGTGCTGGAGGAATATTAAACCACAGAAAAGCCAGTAATGCCCCGATAATAACTCCACAGAATAGCGCAAGATCAAATCGTCCTTGGGCAAAGGCAATTGCTCCAAATGCCCCAAAGGCAGCAAGAAGAGTGCCGCCCGCAAGTCCATCAAGTCCATCAATCTCATTTACTGAGAAAGATGTAGCAACAATTATGAAAAGGAATATTGGAATATACCAAATTCCAATATCAAAATTTCCTACAAAAGGGACATGAATAGTTGTCCAATCTAGTTTTGCATAAAACCAGTAGGCGCCAAATAGTGCAATGAGAAAGTACAAAACAATTTTATGACGAATGCGCAATCCACCTCCAGATGGTCCAATCCGTCTAGTATTAAACAAATCATCAACGAGCCCGACAAGAGCCGATGCAATGAGAGCTCCAAGGGGAAGAAAAGTCTCTGCTCGAGATAAAAAGTCTAGTCTCGAAAGAAACTCTGATGAAGGAAATAATTGAGGAAGTGCTGCAAATATGAGAATGACAATTAATAACGTACCCCATATTAATATCCCCCCCATAGTTGGAGTGCCCGCTTTTTGGGCATGGAGCTTAGAATAGATTGGTGTCGACTCTTCGTCACGTATACTTTTTGCAATACGATATTTGTATAGAAAGTGTGTAATTAATGGCGTAAGTAAAATTGCAATTACAAACGATAAAAAAGTCAGAAGAAGAATTCGAATGATTTCAAAATCAATCATTTTGCGTTATATCAAAATATTCTGAAGAAGAAGTAAAAATGAGGTTATGAGTATAATCTGAGAAATTAGTACGCAGCTATATAAAATGATGCGTAGTAGGTATCCGGATGGTATCAGTGAGGCAATAAGCGCATTCATGAGTAGTAAAACCATCCCAAGAGCAGGAAGTAAATATAGAAACCACCAATCACCAACGAGATCAATTCCAAAAAATATATTATAATGCAAAGGTACCGGTAGTTGTGTAGGTTTTACTCGAATTACTAGAATTGCTAGGTGTGCAAGAAAGACAACAGCGCTACTTATAAAAAGTGGCAAAGTTGTTTTATCCCAAAGACGAATATTCAGTTTGTAACTATGTTCCATTGATTAATTAACGCATACCGTATGATTCAAGATTATACAATAAAGTACACTCCTTTAGCAAGCTTTATCGTTGACTATTCAATGTAATTCTGATATAATCTATACACATATATTCCTATGGTTTCTCAGGAGGAAATAAAAAAAATCATCATTTCTAACAAAATTCTCACGGAAGATGAGTTGTCTTCCGCTCTTGATAAAGCTAATGAAAAGCGACAATCCCTTGAGGATTATCTTATTTCAAACAAAATACTTGGCGAAAATGTCTTTTATGAAGCGATTGCTAATTACCTGAAAGTTCCGTTCATTGATTTACGGGAACAGACAATAAGAAAAGATATTCTTACGGTTCTGCCTGAAGCAATTGCTCAGAAGCATCGTATTGTCGTTTTTGAAAAGGATCCCAAAGAACTCAAAATTGCGACACTGGATCCTTTTAATATTCAATTATTTGAATTTCTCAAGAAAAAATCTGGAGTCAATGTCGCAGTACACTTAGCTTCTCCCGGAAGCATTAAAGCTGCTCTTACGCAGTATCATAAGGGACTTTCTGCAGAATTCAAAAAAATTACTAAAGGTGATGACGAAAAGGGAGAGGATCAACCAAAAGATCTAAAGAAGCTTGCTGAGGATCTTCCAATTATCAGAATAGTCGATACGCTTCTCGAATATGCAATCTTTGAAAATGCTTCTGATATCCATATTGAGCCGACAGAAAAACAAACTGTCGTCCGGTATAGAATTGATGGTATCCTTCGAGACGCCATGACACTTCCCAAGTCAGCTCAAACAGGTATCGTCGCACGTATCAAAGTCCTTTCAAAGTTAAAAATTGATGAACACCGCCTACCACAGGATGGCCGTTTTAAAATATCAAGTCCTGAACATAAAATTGCTTTCCGTGTGTCTATCCTTCCAGTCTATGATGGTGAAAAAGTGGTACTGCGTCTGCTGAATGAATCATCACATCTTCTTACTCTCGAACAACTAGGATTCCAGCTTCGGGCTCTTGATCTCGTTCGCCAATCTTTAAAAAAGCCCCACGGCATTATTCTCGTTACCGGTCCTACTGGATCTGGAAAAACCACAACGTTATATACGATGGTCAACATTCTTAATTCCCCGGGTATCAATATTTCCACAATTGAAGATCCAATTGAATATCGAATGGCTCGGGTTAACCAAAGTCAAGTAAATTCAAAAATTGGTTTTACTTTTGCAGGCGGACTGCGTTCGCTTCTCCGTCAAGATCCTGATGTAATCATGGTGGGAGAAATTCGTGATAATGAAACAGCTGAAATTGCCGCACACGCAGCAATGACTGGTCATCTTGTTTTTTCAACTCTTCATACCAACGATGCACCCTCAACGCTTCCCAGATTGCAGGAAATGGGAATTCCCTCTTTTCTCATTGCATCAACAACAAATCTCATAATGGCCCAACGGCTTGTGAGAAAAATTTGTCTTAATTGTGTCTACAGTTATACACTTAACAAGAAAGCTATTACTGAACTTCAAGAACATTTCAATCTTCAGTCAATCCTTGATGTGCTTGAAAAAGAAGGAATTATTCAATCTGCCAAAGCTCCTCTTGAATCAATGCTATTTTATAGGGGAAAAGGATGTAAACGATGCAATAAATCAGGTTATAAGGGGCGAATAGGTATTTTTGAAGTATTGGTAGTCAGTAAAAAGGTGACCGATTTGATTCTTAGCAAAGCATCTACTGTGGATATTTTGAAACAAGCAATAGCTGAGGGAATGTTAACTATGCTCCAAGACGGATTCATAAAGGCAAAAAATGGAATTACAAGTCTCGAAGAGGTAATGAGAGTAACTAAAGAATAATCGCATGGCTATATACGAATACACGGCACGCACTCAGGATGGCGAATCAAAAGACGGACGTCTTGAGATGCAAAGTGAAAAAGCTCTTGGAGAGCATCTTTCTGGCCAAGGACTGATATTAACTTCCGCTAAAGTCATCGGCGGTAAGAATAAATCAATAGCAGACCGACTCCACCTCGGAGTACGTGTATCGCATGTTCAAAAGATTTTTTTCACTCAAAACCTTCAAGTAATGATCAGAACTGGCTTTTCTCTTGCAAATGCGCTTCATACTTTGGCAATGCAAACATCAAATAAAGGATTTCGTGATATTATCATCACTATTCAGCAGGATGTCGAAAGCGGAAAATCTTTTTCTGACTCAATTGCAAAACATTCTGATGTTTTTTCTGATTTATTTATTAATATGATAGCCGCAGGTGAAGTAAGTGGTAAACTTGACGAGGTGCTCAACCAGCTTACTGTACAAATGAAAAAAGACCATTCGCTTATTTCTAAGGTTAAGAATGCGCTTACATATCCAGCAATTGTTGTAACTGCAATGATCGGGCTGGGCATTGCAATGATGATTTTTGTTATTCCAAACCTGCTTGGCGTTTTTGAAGAAGGCGGAATAGAGCTCCCACTTCCGACAAGAATTCTTATCTCACTTACGGATTTTATTACTCAATACGGAATATATGTCCTGTTAGGTTTAGTAGTTGTTTTCATCGTTTTATTTAGAGTTTCTAAAACTAATAAGGGTAAATATTATTTACATCTGATCATGTTGAAAACACCGATTATGGGCAATATATTAAAAAAGATAAATTTAGCCCGATTTACCCGAAGTTTAAGTTCACTTTTGAAAACTGACATTCCGATCGTTCAAACTCTTCACATTATTTCCCGCACCCTGGGTAATGTCCATTACCGAAATGTAATGATCGAGGCAAGCGAGCAAGTAAAAAAGGGTGTTAGCATATCGTCAACTCTTGAAAAAAGACCGAAATTATTCACCGCTATCGTTACACAAATGATCCACGTTGGTGAAGAAAGCGGAACTCTCGATACTATAGTGTCAGAAATAGCCACTTTCTACGAAGAGGATGTCGATTCAACTATGGCAAATTTATCAACTGTTATTGAGCCAATCCTTATGCTTTTTCTTGGAGCTGGAGTTGGAGTAATGGCAATATCTATTATTTTACCCATCTATAATCTCTCTGAAGCTATTTAGTACTCATTATTCATGCTTCTTTTTAACCCATTACAAAAAGCCTTTGCGATAGATATCAGTGATCTTCGTTTAAGGCTTATACAACTTCAGAAACGAACGCGAGGCATTAAGCTTCGTTGTTACAATGAACTTGTAGTCCCTGAGGGCTATATTGTCGAAGGAGAAATTAAACAACCTGACAAGGTTGTTGATCTTATCTCAAAGCTTGTTTCTACTACTAAAGGTGGTAAGGTATTATCAAAATATGTTGTCGCTTCTCTTCCCGAGAGAAGAACGTATTTTAAAGTGTTCAGCATTCCACTTGTAACTGATAAAGAAATATCTGGTACTATTAAATGGGGCATTGAACAAAATATTCCAGTTACAATGGAAGAAGTATCTTACGATTGGCAAATACTTTCAGAAAATAAAAAAACAAATCAAGCAAAAGTAACGGTGGCCGTTATACCAAAGTCAATCACCGAGTCGTATCTTGAATTATTAAGAAAAGCAAAACTTATTCCTGTTGTTTTAGAAACTGAATCAAGCTCAATAGCTCGAGCGATTGTCACAGAGGAAGATAAAAACTCAGGTATTATCCTCGTTGATCTTGGTGCTAGCAGAACCTCCTTAATTCTCATTGATAGCGGAGCTATATATTATTCTTCAACAATCGATCTCTCTGGACATGAGATGACTCAATCGATATCTCGCGCACTAAAACTTTCACCAGATCAAGCGGAAAAAGCAAAACATATCTGCGGCCTTGATGAAAAAAAAGGCCGTGGCGCGATTAGAAAAACAATTCTTCCTCTTTTTAATCTTTTAGATAAGAAGGTTGATGAAATAATAAGATTTTATGAGAGTTCAATGAATAAAAAAAATCCACTTAAAATAGTGCTCTGTGGTGGTGTAAGTCAAATGATTGGTCTTCAAGCATATCTTTCAGAAATTCTACCTGCACCGGTGTCAATAGGAGATCCCCTGGCTTACCTTCCCTCAATGAAAGAACAGAAGCTCTTACCCTCTCAAAGAATTCTTCCGTACACAACCGCACTTGGTCTCGCATTACGACCGGTATTATTACCTGATAAGATGTTTCAATGATTACACTTAATCTCATTCCACGCTCTGAACGATCGTCTTACAAACAACGATTGTATCTGATATCTATTCGTACTTTTAGTATTTCTATAGTTGGTTTTCTCGCAATTATTGCTGTTTTACTCGTTGGAAATAACATTATGCTCACTCAGCAAATGAATAGCGTTGAACAGGACATACAAGAAGCTATGCAAGCAACTGTAATCGAGGAAGGCGGTTCACTACAGGATAATATTAGAAAAATAAATACTGAACTTTCTTCGATTCAAACAATACAAAGCTCTTATACTGAATCATCGGACTTAATTGTAAACCTGCTAAATAGTATTCCTGATGGGATACACCTTTCACTACTTACTATTGACACAGAAAATCTCACAATCTTAGTGCGCGGTATTGCTGATGCTCGTTCAGATTTCATTACATTGCGCGATACGCTATCTGCACAATCATACCTCTCAAATCCTCAATCCCCCTACACCGATGTGACGCAGCGTACTGACATTGAATTTGATTTTACCGCAACACTTAATGAAGATTATTCTGATTTAATATCTAATCAACATGACAACAATTAAATCAATTTATATCTACTTTGCTGTCCTCCTTATCGGCGCTTCAGCAATCTGGATGGTTGTCATCCAGCCATATATGTCTGAAATTACTGAATTTTCAGAAGAATATCGTGATAAGAGAGTCCAATTAGCTACAGTCAGAAAACAGCAGGATAATCTTGTTTCTTTAAGTCTTGATTTTAAAGATGTCCAAGAACGTGTTGGTTTTCTCTATCCGATCATTATTAAAACGGATGAATCACTTGATTTCGTCTCAGAGCTAGAGCGATATGCGACAGAAACTGAAGTAAATCAATCGCTTTCGATATCTCCACTTGTTTCTACTTCTGAAATCCAAGAAGTTCCTTTGCTTATTCAGGTAGATGGAACGATTAATAATGTCGTGAGGTACCTTCAACGGCTAGAACAATCAAAGTACTATATCACAATTTCCTCCATAGATTTCGCTCAATTTTCAGATGACAGAATCGATGCCTCCATTCAAGCAAAGACTTTCTGGATTGAATAATAAATTATGAAATTTTTGGGCATAAAATTAAATAGGATATCTATCTGCAAGCTAATAGTTTTTAACACTTACAGGATTCTTATTGTAATTCTTCTTTTAATGATTGTATATTTCGCACTATTTTTCAATCAGTATTTTATCCAAACAGTTATCTTACCAGAGAGTATTCCCGAATCCGATGTAATTGCTCGACAGACCAAGGTAGATCTTAACCTTTTTCAAAGCATACTTAACGATTACACCGAAAAAACATCAAGAGAAGTTAATGGTTTTGGCGAAATCAAGAACTCATTTCAATAAACCTTTCTGCTACTTGACAGTCAATTCGTACTCAGGTAGTATTTTTATACAATATCTATCCAATTATCTACTTTATGGCACATGTAAAAGGTGCAGGCACAACTAGTCTAGGTCGAGATTCTAAGGCAAAACGCCTTGGCGTCAAGATATTTGATGGCCAATTTGCTCAGGCTGGCAGCATAATCGTTCGTCAGCGCGGAACTCATATTCATCCTGGCAAAAATGTCGCACGCGCAGGTGATGATACTCTTTTTGCGCTTAGCAAGGGCTTCGTCAAATTTTCCAACAAAAGTCAAAAACAATTTAATGGCCGCTTAACGAAAACAAAGTTTGTAAGTATCGTTCCTGATTTGGTAAAAAAGTAGGCTTTTATAACAATCCTGCCTATTAAAGGAGGTTTTTTGTGCTACAATAACACTATGCATCCCGTTATTAAACATATATACGAAAGAAAAAATAGGACTGTTCCAGTGAATGACGGCAGAAACATCACACTGGTTCTTTTTGGTGGAGTCATGGCAGGAATAACCGGAGCTGGGGCAATTGTTGCTTTATCGGAAATGGGTTTCAAGAATGCATTTGATCGTATTTACACCTATTCAGCAGGTTTTGCCAATGCCTCATACTTATTAACAGGTGAAACTCAAAAAGGCATCTCAATATACTATGAGAATCTTGTAGATAATAAATTTATAAATCCTTTTCGTTTTTGGAAAATTGTTGACATAAACTACCTACTTCATGTTATGAGAGATGTCAAACCTCTAAACGTCAACGCCATATTATCTCAACGATCTCAACTTTTTGTGGGATTGAAGAATATTACCACTAATAAAATTGAGTTTATTGACGTGCACTCAATCTCTCCTCAACAATACTTTAAATTACTCGAGGCATCAATGTCCTTACCCTATCTTCATCCAGGATCTGTAATGATTAACAATACGCCATATGAAGATATCGGCGGATCAGATATTAATATCGAAAAAATATCGTTGGCCCATAATCCAACTGATCTGTTGGTAATTTATAATCTTGATGAGCAAAAAAAGATCTTTCAATGCTCAAGTGAAAAGATTTTTGAACTTATGCCCTCAAAGGATTGGCAGTTACATAAATATGAGAGAAATTCCAATAAACTTAAAAACTCAGCTCAACATATGGGCAGCTACGTTAAATCTCTATTTGGATCAAACGAAAATATCCAGTTATACTAGATTATTTCAAACAAGCTCGGAGAAATTCTCTAAATAGCGGATGCGGTCTCAACGGCCGAGATTGGAATTCAGGATGAAATTGTACACCCACAAACCATGGGTGGTTTTTTAATTCTACTATTTCTACCAGCAGGTTATCTGGAGTAGTTCCTGAAATTTTTAAACCAGCTTCTTCAAGCATTTCACGATACTTATTATTAAATTCATACCTGTGTCGATGACGTTCTTCTATTCGTTCTTCTCCGTATGCCTTAAAAGCAAGAGTTCCCTTTCGTAATTTACATGACCACCCTCCAAGACGCATAGAAGCTCCATATTCCTTCTTTAACAGCTTTTTTTCCTGATCAGGCATAATATGTATCACTGGATGTTTTGTTTTCTCATTGAATTCAGTACTGTGGACATCTTTAGATTTAATGACATTCCTAGCAAACTCAATTGTGGCAATTTGCATTCCGAGACATAAACCCAGGTATGGCACATTCTTTTCCCTTGCATATCTCGCTGCATCAATTTTCCCTTCTGTACCACGAGATCCAAATCCTCCAGGTATGACTATTCCGTTAACTGTTTTAAGCGCGCTCCATTCTTTTTTATCTTTTTGTTCAAGCTTTTCCGCATCGATCCATACAAGCTTCATCTTTGCATTGTGATGATACGTTGCAGAATTTAATGCTTCAATGACGCTTAAATATGCATCACCAAGTGCAGTATATTTGCCAACCATGCCAATCGTTACTTTCTTAGCTGGGTGCTTTATCTTTCTAACAAGATTTTTCCAAGATGAAAGATTGGGTTTCTTTGTCTTTATGCCGAACTGTTTAAATATTATTTGAGAAATGTTTTTTTTCTCAAGATTAATCGGTACTTCATATATGCTTTTACTTGTCTGGGCCGGAAATACAGCTTCAATAGGAACATCACTAAACAAAGAAATCTTTTCGAGATGTTCTTTCTTTATTGGATAATCAGCACGAGCAATAATTATTTCAGGCTGTATTCCCAGCCTTCGCAATTCTCGAACGCTCGCCTGAACTGGTTTTGTCTTGAGTTCGTGTGATGTCTTTAAATACGGCATTAACGCTACGTGCACTGACATGGCATTTTGTGGGCCAACTTCCTGACGTAACTGCCTTACCGCTTCTAAAAATGGTTCTCCCTCAATATCTCCCACGGTACCACCGATTTCCATTATTAAAAAATCAGCTTTACTTGATTGCGCTGTATTTACAATTCTTCTTTTAATACTGTCAGTAATGTGAGGGATTATTTGAATCGTTTTACCGAGAAATTTACCCTTTCTCTCTTTTTCGATGACTTCTTGATATATCTGGCCAGTCGTCATATTACTGTCGCAATTCAAGTTTACATCTAGAAAACGCTCGTAGTGACCGAGGTCAAGGTCAGTTTCTGTTCCGTCTTTTAACACGTACACCTCTCCATGCTGATAGGGGTTCATAGTTCCTGGATCAACATTCAAATATGGATCAAGTTTTAGACTGAACACATGATAGCCCGCTGCTTTGAGAATTGCGCCAATAGATGCAGCGACAATACCTTTTCCAAGACCTGAACAAACACCCCCTGTGACAAAAATGTATCGTGATCTCGCCACGTTATTGTGAATTAATGGTTAGTTTAAATAACTCCTCTTTCCCTTCGGGCAGTTTAATTGAAAATGTGTGAGAACCAGTAGTCCGTATAGGTTCGGCAAGCATTACAATATCTTCTGTGATATTCTTCCCAGCGATTTCCTGCAAACATTTAGTAATATCTTTTACTGTAATACTGCCGAAAAGCTGTCCTTTCTCGCTTGCCTTGGATGTGATGACAATCTTTGTTCCTTTAATTTTTTTCAGCTT
>JBHPFX010000021.1:0-16535 GCA_042570925.1 Patescibacteria group bacterium | reverse complement strand
GGATTCTTTTCTTCATACTTTGTCCGGTGATCCTTTACCATTTTATACGGATGCAGGACATACGAGCGGATTTGGCTCCCCCACTCGGCTGACTGATACTCACCACGCAGTTTCTGTTTTTCTTTCTGTTGTTTTTCTTGCTGAACTTTATGTAGCTTGCTCTTGAGAATCTTTAACGCTGTCTGCTTGTTCTGAAGCTGAGATCGTTCATTCTGACAGGAGACAGTAATGTTCGTCGGAATGTGAACAATTCTCACGGCCGAATAAGTCGTGTTCACGCTTTGACCTCCATGTCCGGAAGCCATAAAGGTATCTATCCGTAAATCTTTATCATCAACTTTTACTTCTTCAATATCTTCAAGCTCCGGCAATACTTCAACAAGAGCAAAAGACGTGTGACGCATTTTTTCTGCATCAAAGGGAGAAATGCGCACTAATCGGTGAACACCAGCTTCTGATCGTAAATGTCCGTATGCCCATCTGCCCTGTATCTGCATGGTAGCGCTCTTGATACCAGCTTCTTGTCCAACTGATTTATCGACAACTTTCACTACCCATCCTTTTCGCTCAGCAAATCGTAAAAACATGCGCATAAGTATTGCCGCCCAGTCCTGTGCGTCGGTTCCGCCGGCTCCTGCATGAATTGCTAAAATCGCATTTCGCTGGTCATACTTATCAGAGAACATTAAGTAAAACTCGAGCTTCTGGAATTTCTCATGAAGCTCTATTGATTTTTTCTCGATATCTTTCTGAACAGATGAATCTTCATCCTTTTCAGCCAACTTTGCTAATTCCAGTGATTCATCCACTTCCTTTTGAATAGTTTCCCATCGAGAAACTTCGCCTTTCAGCTCATCAAGCTGTTGGCTTTTTTTCTTAGCATCAGACGGATTGTCCCAGAATCCTGGCTGTGACGTTTCGTCTTCTAATTCGAGAATTCTCTGCCTCGTTTGATCAAGGTCAAAGAAACCCCCATGTGTGGGCGATTTTTTGTTTTAAAGCTTCGAGTTGCCCGATTATCTCTTTCATACTGTACTCATTTTATCGATATTCAGTCCAAAAATCAAGATGTGCGTAATCTTCTATTGTCTGTACTATTCAGCTTCTTCGTATTCAGCCAATACCGCTGTCAGCTCTATTTCCTCGCCATCATGCAGTACCTTGAGTGAGACGGTGTCTCCAGGACTATATTTCTGGATCATTCGCGCAAGGCTATTGTCTCGGCTGATCTGTTTTCCGTCAATTTCTAGAATAATATCATTTTCTTCCAAACCAGCTTTATCCGCGGGACTCCCTGGAATTATTGCTAGCTCGCTTATTGTGTCGCCTTTTACTATCAGGGCACCGTAGTTAACTGCGAGGTTGTTTTCTTCAGCTATTGCTTCGTTAAGTAAAATGTACCGAACACCGAGATAGGGCCGTACAATTTTTCCGTACTTTTCAACACTTTCGATGACTTTTTTTGCCTGGTTAATCGGAATCGCAAAGCCAATCAGCTGACCCTCCTGGCTGATTGCCGTGTTCACGCCAATGACTTGTCCCGCCAGATTCAGAAGAGGGCCGCCCGAATTACCAAAGTTGATTGCCGCGTCAGTTTGAATAATATCTTCAAGTGTCTCGGAGGATCCGCCTGAAGTGCCTGCGGTAATCGTTCGTGATAATCCCGAAACAACTCCGCGCGTCACACTGTTTGAAAATTCTCCCAATGCATTGCCGATAGCAATGACCGTCTGGCCGATCTGGAGAGATTCTGAGTCACCAAGCTCAAGTTTAGTCAAACCTGTTGCTTCAACCTTCACGAGTGCAAGATCGTTAAACGGATCGGTATCTAAAACTGTCGCATCATACTGCGTACCGTCATGTAATATTACGGTGTACTCGGTACTGTCAGACGTTTGTGAATTAGACACCACGTGTTTATTTGTGACGATTAAGCCGTCTGATGAAATGATAAACCCAGTCCCCGCTCCCACTTCCTGCAATCCTTCGGGAGCAGTTGGAAAACTAAAGAAATTACCAAAAGGGGATGTGTTATTTGATAACAAACTGAGATCTTGTTTTACTACAATACTGACAACAGCCGGCTGTACCTGCTGTACCACGTCAACTGTCGCAGAATCCTCTTCGATTTGAATAGTACCCTTCCCAATAATGCTTTCACCGGGTGTAAGTAATGAATCCTGGCCAAGAACATTTTGCTGAACCCATGATGATATTGTCGGATTTGTCGTTGCCAGTACCCCAAAAATACCGCCGGAAATACCTCCAATAACGAGACTCGCAATAATCGCAGTTATGAGAATATTTTGTGTGAATATTTTCCCGTTATTTTTTTTGTCATTCATACTGATGATGATTAAAATACTGTAACATCTATTTTATCGAAGCCACATAATGAGTCAAGTGAGGCAGAACACTGATCATTGAAACTGGGTAACACATTCAGTGTATTCTGTTGTTTGATCCCACATACATGTCCCTGCAAAACAGCCGCACTGGGAAAACTGGGTACAGGCGTATTCAGCCCGATACTCACATGTAGTAACAAGGTTAGTCACTTCGGATAGAGCACCACAGAGATGGCCGGAGCATCCCCAGGCAATACAATCGTCATCATTCTCGCAGTATGATGTAAGTGGTTCAGTCGGAGTATTATCCTCCGAAGGTTCCGATTCTACTATAGCGACATCTTTACTGACGTTAGAATTATTTACTACTTGATCAGAGGTGTCTTGCATAGCAACATAATACATAACCCCGCCAAGAATACATCCAGCGATGATAATAAAAATTATCTTAAGAGAAGAATAATGACGCATTACTTTTTTCGTAATTATTCAGCAAACAGCCGATCAAGTGTTACAAATGAATACCCTTCTGCGGTAAGCGATAATATCACGTCGGGGAGAATATCCGACGTAACACTATTGCCAGCCTGCATGAGAACAATTGCGCCGTTGGAAGCTTTATCAAGCACCCGGGCTTTTGACGAAGCCGCAGTGCTGTCTGAATCCCAATCAAGTGCATCAACCGTCCAGGTGACCGGACAGTATCCTTCCGCTGCAACAACAGACAACACGTCATCATCAATCGCTCCGAATGGAGGTCTGAAGTACGGCTGGGTAGTGGTGCCGGTAACAGCGGAAACGCTTTCATTCGCATTATTTAATTGCTCGACAATGCCGCTCTCCGGAAGATCTGTGAAATTTACCAGACTGTTTCCATAATTATATATTGGAAAACCAGCAGATGAAATCTTTTGTATGAGTTCTGCATTGTCGGTCGCCACGTCTCCCGTAGCGAAAAAGGAGCCAGGAGTATTAGAATTTTTCAGTGCCTCAAGAACTCCGTCAATTGCCCCTTCTTTCGTTGTCCCTACATTAAATGTCAATGCCATTTCCTTGCGATCGCTCGCACCTCGGGAATAGGTTGCAGTACAATTGTCTAGAGGTGAAGTGCTCCGGGCTATATCCGCACTATTCGTATTCTCATTTGTGTTGGTGTTCGCATTACTACTACCATCAGCCTCCTCATTTGTATTTGAAAGTTCTTCCGTCGTATCAGTAGTATTTGTCTCTTCTTCGTTAACCAGGTTTGCGAGGTTATTATCTTTCCCGCCGCCAAAAATCGCGCGCGCTATGAGATATATTAAGATAAAAACAATTACAATAAGTATGACTTTTCCTATGCGAAAGCCCGCATCTTCGCGTTGTTTTCGATATCGTTGATATCCTTGATAAGTAGCCATAGCCAACCTCTCCACTCATTTAAAGAGTCAGTCATATAGTATACCAAAACTTCAGCAAGTGAGGAAACGACCACTCCTTTAAAAAGTACTGTCTATGTCTGAGATCCAGCTCGAACAGTCCGTGACAGTTTATAGTATGCAACAGCTTCGTATAGTCCAAAGAGGGCACCCGTGTACACAAGATCTCCGAAAAGCATGTTGCGAAAGAATGGAATACCTGCCGTATAGGAAGCAATCAACCCGGCAACGTTTGCCGGATACAACGGAGTAAACTGCATGACCGCCCAGTTTGTGATGAGAAAAAACAGCAGAGAGGCAGTTACCGCACCTCCAGTGACCGTCCAGACTGATTTATGTTTTTTAATCCACCAGCCTATCAGACCGACAAACGCAAAGGAGCCCCAGGTAAACAAGACAAGATTATGAAATCCAATGAAAAGATCTGATACAATCATTGCGGCAACTGGAACGATAAGTATGTAGCGTCTGGGCAAATACACTCCTGAAAAAAGTGCTATTGCGGCAAGCGGGGTAAAATTAGCCGGATGCGGTAAAAAACGAAATCCAATTGCAAGAAGAATTAGCAGTAGTGCAAGCGGAACAGAATACGGTAAACGCTTTGAAAGTTCTGACCACTTCATTATTCGTACCGAAATTCAATAATATCTCCGGACTCCGCTACATACGCATCAACTCCCACTGTCGCCGCATTGCCATTTACATAATATAACCAGAAACGATTTTCTTCACCTCCAACGCCATCAATCGCATCAACCATCACGCCAAAGTCAAAACGTGTCGAGTCGATTACAAAGTTTTCACGAAGACTTGCTCGAGTGAGAATGTCTAAAGCGGTTTCACCCCCGGCGACATTAAAATTCATTGTTCTCACATTTTCACCTCCACTAATAACGAGCGTTACCTCCTCTCGAACAGTTTCGACCCCTGCTACCGCACCTTCTCGAATTTCCGTTTCAGTGGTAGTCGTTCCGAGATAATTGTTTCCTAACAAAACGGCTAATGCAGCCACGACGCCAATAATGAGTAAACCTCCCCAGTGTGTTTTTTTGTTTTTGTGCTCCATAGTTAATGGTTCATGTTCCATAGGTATTTTTCGATTAAAAATTAAAATAACCTCAGCATCCGTCAGGTGAAATACGCTCAGGCGTTTTCGACCTTTCCCCGAAGGATTTGTCTTCTTCCTCCGAAGTTTTAGCGTAGGAGGAAAGGAGTCGGGCTTTCCGGTCGAGTATATACTCGACATAGGATTACCGTGGCGGGACCGCTCCGGACTTCCCTAGACTTTAAGAAGTTAAGGGTCACCGGAATTTCCTTATATTCCATTATTAATGTGTTATAAGTATGAGCTCGCTAAAACTATTCGTCAATAGTGGTATTAAACTGCGGAAGCTCTGAATGTGCCTGGATTCTTTCGTTAATTTGACTAATATCCCTTTGTACGTTTGATCCATGGAAAAAAAGTATTAACCCTGCGATCACAAGTGCGAGAAATGCAATAAAATATCGTAAACTTACTGCACGCATATTTTTTAAAAATCAATTCCTTTTACCGCTAAAAAGCCCTTTGAGTAGGGGTGCTTTACCATCTTCATGTCAGTTACTACGTCGCAGTATTTCAGTACTGTAGGATATCGCTTATGCCCTGTAAGAACAAGATGAACTTTTGACCCTTTTTTTGATTCAGTTTTTGATTTCAACACTTCCACGAGATGCGAAGGTGAAAAAAGTTTTTGTTCGAGACACGAAATGGCCTCATCCATGATAATCACGTCGTACTTGCCCGAAATAATTGCTTTCCAGCTTGCTTCAAGTGCTTTGAGAGCAGCCTGTTTATGAACTGTACGCTTTTTCTTATCACCCATGATACCGACAAATCCCTCACCGTATACCTTTACCTTTACTCCTAATTTTTTAAGCGCTGCCCGCTCTCCCGAGGGCCACTCAGGACTTTTAAAGAATTGTAAAAAAAGTACGCGTTTACCGTATCCACGAGCACGGGTTGCAATTCCAATGGCAGCACTAGTTTTTCCTTTCCCATCACCAATACATGCGATTGTAACACCCTTAGTAAACGCCTTGAATTTTTTAGACCGATTCTTTGTCATGATATCACTAGTATACCATTCAGCGCAGGCTATTAGAAACCTGCGCCGTCTTATTTTAATTAACTTTTTTCTAAGAACAGCCGCTCGTTGCGCCGCAATTCAGGCATTTGTAGCACGAACCGTTGCGCACCATGATGGATCCGCATCCAGAGCATGATGGGGCATCTTCCTGGTTGTTGAATGACAGTTTCTGCTGAACATCCTTTGTTTCGGATTCTGGGAGCTTTTCAAGCTTGATTGGCTGGTCGTGACCATTTCCATTTCCGTTGCCATTTAAAGGCTTTACCGTCTGTTTTGTCGCTTCTTTATGTTCTTCTGAAGGAAGAAACTTCTTACCAAGCCAGCGGAAAATGTAATCGAGAATCGACTTGGCGATAGGAATATCCGGATTACCTGTGAATCCTGAGGGCTCAAATCGCATGTGTGAAAATTTGTTTACTAAAGTCTTTAGGGGTACCCCGTACTGCAAGCTGACAGATACAATTGTTGCTAACGCATCCATGAGCCCGGAAATTGTGGAACCTTCTTTCGCCATCGTGATAAACACTTCACCCGGCTTCCCGTCATCATATAAACCAACAGTAATATATCCTTCATGACCAGCAACGGAGAATTTGTGGGTAAGAGATTTTCGCTCATCCGGTAATCGTCTTCGGATCGATTGCTGTTTTGTTTCCTTATTCAGGCTCTTCTGCTTGTTGTCATCATTTTGCGTCGAAAGCGGCTGTGTGCGTTTTGATCCGTCGCGATAGACAGCGAGCGCTTTCAAGCCAAGCTTCCATCCTTCTGTGTAGACATCCATAATTTCTTCGACTGTCGCTTCTTTCGGCATATTGACTGTCTTGGAGATTGCGCCAGAAATAAATGGTTGGACCGCTCCCATCATTTTTATATGGCCATAATAATGAATTGCTCGCTCGCCATTCACCGGCACAAACGCACAATCAAAAACGGAAAGGTGCTCGTCTTTAAGATCCGGCGCTCCTTCTATAGTACCCTGCGCATTAATATAATCAACAATCTTTTCTGACTGTTCATGAGTGTAGCCAAGTTTCTCTAGCGCTTTTAGAACGCCTTTGTTGATAATCTTCATGACGCCACCGCCAACAAGGTTTTTATATTTTACCAATGCAATATCCGGTTCGACACCTGTCGTGTCGCAATCCATTAAGAAACTGATTGTGCCGGTCGGTGCAAGCACGCTTACCTGGGAATTTCGAACACCATATTGCTGACCAAGTTCCAGTGCATCTGTCCACGCCTGCTCTGCTGCATTCATGAGATCTTCAGGAACATGTTCGCGTTGAATATCGTCAAGATGAAATTTGTGCTTGGCAATTACGTTAAGCATCGGCTCGCGGTTTTTTTCGTATCCGGCAAATGTTCCGACAACCTCTGCAGCGCGGGCTGATTCAGCATATGCCTCACCCGTCATTAATGCGGTAATTGCCGCTGCAACTGCCCGTCCGGCATCAGAATCATATGGAAGGCCCCATGCCATCAATAGCGCACCAAGATTTGCATATCCAATCCCGAGCTCACGATAGTCTTGTGCGTTTTGAGTAATAGCCGGCGTCGGATAGCTTGAGAAACCGACAGCAATCTCTTGTGCAAGGATGGTAACATCAACCGCTTTCTTAAATGCCTCGACGTCAAATGAATCGTCCTCTTTGAGAAATTTCATTAAATTTAACGAGGCCAAATTACATGCAGAATTATCGAGATGCATATACTCAGAACATGGATTTGAGGCGTTAATTCGGCCAGTATTTGGGGCTGTGTGCCAAGCATTGATAGTGGTGTCGTACTGAACACCGGGATCGCCGCACACCCAAGTAGCTTCTGCGATCTTCTTGAGGATATCCTTTGCCTTATATGTATTAGCGGGCTGACCATCTATGACATTGCGGGTGGTAAATTCACCATTATTGATTGCCGCCTCCATAAACTCATCGGTAACCCGCACGGAGTTGTTAGCGTTTTGAAATTGAATTGATTTCCACGCTTCACCGTTCATCGACATATCGTATCCCTGTTCGCCAAGCGCCCATGCTTTTTTTTCTTCGACTTCTTTTGAATGAATAAATTCAACAACATCCGGATGTTCCACATTGAGAATTACCATTTTTGCCGCTCGTCGGGTTGTACCGCCTGATTTAATCGCCCCAGCTGTTGCATCAGCACCTCGCATGAATGACAATGGACCTGACGCAAATCCGCCACCGGATAACTGTTCGGTTGAAGAACGTAAAGTTGAAAGATTAACTCCTGATCCTGAGCCGCCTTTAAAAATCATTCCTTCTGTGCGAATCCATTCCAATATTGATTCCATGCTGTCTTCAATGGAAAGAATGAAGCATGCTGAACATTGCGGATTTTCTTTTACGCCTACGTTAAACCATACCGGACTATTGAATGCCATCTTCTGATGGACCAATAAATGCGTGAGCTCCATTCGAAACGTTTCGGCATCCTCATCGTTTTTAAAATAACCGCCCTGCTTTCCCCATTCGGACATAGTATCCGCAACTCGTGCAATCATTTGCTTGACGCTGGTCTCGCGCTCAGGTGTATCTTGTTTTCCTCGGAAATATTTTGATACGACAACATTGGTCGCTAACTGTGACCAGCTCTTTGGGAATTCAACATCCTTTTGTTCGAAAACAACTTTTCCATCCTCACCCGATATTTTTGCTTCCCGTAAATCCCATTCGATGCTGTCGAATGGATGCTCACCTTTTTTCGTAAAATAACGCTCTATGCAAACACTCTTTGAGGAAACTGTTTTATTGGGGGTTTGAAGCGTTGTTGAATCCGTAGCCTTTACTGAAGGCCCTGGTGAACCATTGGGTGACATAAAAATGGTTTTAGGTAATTTTTTTAATTTCTTTTTTAAAGGAGTCGATATCTTCAAAGGATTTATAGACGGAGGCAAAACGGATATATGCTACTTTGTCAGTCTTTTTTAGATGCCGCATCAAAATCTCTCCGATGTCCTCGCTGATTATCTCATCTGTCCGAGATTTGCTCTGAATTTCGCGCTCAATGTTGGAAACAAGCATTCTGAATCGTTCCTGAGTAATCGGACGCTTTTCAAGAGCCTTCTTAAGGCCGTGTTCAACCTTTTCTCTGCTGTAAGGTTGTCTCGAACCGTCCCGTTTTACCACGGTAAGATTGAGAATTTCCACCTCTTCGTATGTAGAGAACCGGAATCCGCACTTTTGGCACTCCCGACGCCTCCGGATCGCCATTCCTTCGCTTACAACCCTCGAATCAGTTACCTTTGTATCTTTATGGCTACAGGCTAGACAGATCATAGTTTGATAATATGTACTACATCTAGTACCTCTACCTCCATTATACTACTATATATGGTTTTGTCAAGAAATGAGTGTTTTTCCGAACTTTTTTGCTTATCTTCGTGAAAGATAAGTGTCGGAAAAAAGATTCTTGCATTTTTTTATTGAACTAAGGCTTGTGGATAAGTCGAAGTTAGGGTCTTTGTAGTCTCTTTTGGATACTTATCGTCCATACGGATGATAAAAATGACTCCAAGCCGTACACTAACACTCTCTTATCCCCTCCAAATATCTTCTGTGGACAATAAAAGGAATACAAACCCTCATCTATGCAGTTTCTGGGAAATATAGTAGATGGTTTTTCTTTTATTTTATGCTCTTGCCTCCAGTTTGTTGCTGAAGGTCAATGACAGAGGAAAGAATCGAGGCTGAAGCTGATTACAGTCTCCGTCTGTAGGTATCATAGATCATCGAAGAAGGTTTGTAAAATTTTCTGTCCAGATTCTATAAAAATTCTTAATAAAACCAAAACGACCCCTCTTGGGGGCCGTTTCTGAATATCTTACAACGTTTACATCATTTTCTTTCGGATGAATGCGGGAATTTCAAGCTCTTCTTCCTGTTTTGTCTTTGTCGGTTCCGGCGGTTTCGTCTTTGGAGGTGTGGACATTGGAGGAGGGACTGTCCTCTTAGGAGGTGGGGTTGGTTCAACCCTTCTTTCCTGCGTTGAATTCGCTGAAATGCGCTTTGTCTTTCTTTGTTCCCCGAATCCTGTTGCGATAACGGTTATTTTTACTTCATCTTTCATATTTTCATCAATAACCGTTCCAAAGATCACCCGTGCATTCGGATCAGCTGAACCCGTAATCACCCGAGCAGCTTCATTTACTTCGTACATACCGAGATTTGGTCCGCCAGTGACAGTAAAGAGAATGCCCTTAGCACCATCGATTGAAATTTCAAGCAACGGACTATCAATTGCGGCCTTTGCCGCCTCGATCGATCTGTTTTCTCCCGTGCCCCGACCGATACCCATAAGTGCGGAACCAGCATTTTCCATAATTGATTTCACGTCAGCAAAGTCGACGTTAATAAGTCCGGGAACGGTAATTAATTCTGCGATACCTTGAACACCCTGTCGCAACACATCATCAACAGTGGAGAATGATTCAAGTAATGATGTCTTTTTATCAATAATTTGTAAAATCCGATCATTCGGGATCATGATAATAGTATCTACTTTTTCTGCAAGATCGCCATATCCATTGTCAGCAATTGATTTTCTTTCTGCTCCCTCAAACGAAAACGGCTTTGTAACGACTGCTACGGTCAATGCACCCACTTCTTTAGCGATGTCCGCAATAATCGGAGCAGATCCCGTTCCGGTTCCTCCACCGAGACCGCAGGTAATAAATACCATGTCGGAACCTTTGAGTGATTCATGAATTTCGTCCCGATTCTCTTCCGCCGCCTTTGCGCCCAATTCAGGATCCATGCCTGCACCAAGCCCTTTTGTGGTTGTTTTACCTATATGAATACGATGAGGTGCCTTTGAATGGTGAAGGGCCTGTGCATCCGTGTTTACAGCAACAAAATCAACTCCTCGTATCTTTCCCTCAAGCATTCTATCAATAGCGGAGCCTCCGGAGCCACCAACGCCAATGACTTTTATTTTTGCAAAAGTTTCAATGTCTGGTTTGATTTCTACATTTGAGCCGTTGCGATTTTTCATATCGTGCGTAGATGCGTATTAAGGAATAAGTGATTTAAACCATTTTTTCATCTTACCCGTGACGTCAGCAACAGATGAAAATCTTGGAAGTGACATGCCGCCCGATCCTTTTGCAGAAATAGCCGCTCCCCACACCACGAGTCCGACAGCTGTGGACCAAGCAGGATCTTTGATTTTTTCAACGGGAGTTTGGGCAATGTTCTGTGGAACACCTATAAATGACGGCAGGCGGAATTCTTTTTTTGCCACTTCGACCAGTCCGGGTAATTTTGCACCGCCACCGGTTAGCACTACTCCAGCCGGAAGTAATCCTGATCGCTCTATCTTTATAAGTTCTTTTTCAACAAGCTTGAATATTTCTTCACATCGGGCTTCAATAATTTCCGCAATTTGCTTTCTCTCAACAACGCCAGTTTCATTCTCATCCAGCTCTTCCAAATGAATTTCATCTCTTTTTGAAACATCGCCAGGTATTGCCGTACCGTACTCGAGCTTGATCTTTTCAGCCAAGTCAATTGATGTCCTGAGTCCTATTGCGATGTCGTTGGTTATGTGAGATGCACCGACAGGAAGTATAGATGCATGAAGAACATCTCCTTCTTCAAAGACGAGAATACTGGTAGTCGATCCACCGAGATTCACTAATGCGACTCCAAGCTCTCTTTGACGTTTTGTTAACGAAGTTTCAGCCGCCGCCAAGACCCCGAGCACTACGTCATTAATATCCACTCCCGTCCGATATACGCACTTAGTAATATTTTTTACCTGAGAAGAAAGTCCCTGAATTATCTGCGCGTCAACTTCAAGACGAATTCCCGTCATCCCGACAGGATCTTTAATCCCCTTTTGACTATCGACGGTAAAGGTGCGAGGAAGCACGTGGAGAATTTCATAGTTTGGAGGAGTAGCTACAGTCTGCGCAGCTTCAATCACCCGTTCAATATCTTCTTCCTTGATCTCGCCGTCAGCTTTTGAAACAGCCACCACGCCATGACTCTCCTGTGCAGAGACATGTGTACCACCAATGCCGATGAACGCACTCTCGACAGGAATTCCTGTCATGCGTTCCACGGTCTCTAAGGCTTGAGAAACTGATGAAACAGCATCTTCAATGCTCGTGACCGATCCCTTGTTCAAACCCTCTGCTGGTGATTCAGCAACACCCAGAATCTGAATTCCTTCACCAGTAGGGTCAGCCTGACCCATTGCGATGCGTATGGTGTTTGAACCGATATCAAGCCCAGTATATATTTCTTCTCGTGCCATAACGTGACAAAATATTTAGTAATCCTTATTAATAAGTATACAAGATGCGGAAAAAGTGTGCAAACCTCTACTGTTCTGATTTTGTGTTCAGTACATTGGTTTGAAAAATGCTTAGAAAAGGTTCGCAAAGTACGGAGTAAATACGAGAATTCCGATAATCAGCGCACCAACTGAAGCAATCATGACCGCGGCAGCCATGATATCTTTAATCACTTGTGCGAGATGATGAATCCTTGGCTGCAGCATATCCACCAAACTTTCAAATATAGTGTTAATCAGCTCGAGAACGAGTACTGAAGTGATTACGATAAACAAAAGAATGGCTTCTCTAATGGTGACGCCAAACAATAGCATGAGAATAATAACGGCAGATGCTGAAATCAAATGTATTCGGAAACTCTGTTCTTGCTTGATGACAAAACCTAGGCCTCGGAATGCGTACTTAATGCTTTTACGAAATCTGCCAAGAGTAAAAAATGTCATAGCGAATAATGTATTTGGTTATTTGAACACCAGACTTACCCGGCTTCAAGAGGATTAAATCCACCTTCAACTTCTGTGCCATCATCATAACCGTCGCCATCAGTATCAGGATTTATCGGGTCCGTCCGATAATTCGAAAATTCATCAAGGTCACCCAGTCCATCTCCATCAGTATCTGCATTCATAGGATCACTGCCATTTGTCACTTCATCACCATCCCTCCAACCATCATTATCTGAATCAGGATTGGCGGGATCAGTTCCGAAGTCTTGTTCTCGATCATCAGTGAGACCGTCTGTATCAGTATCAACTTCTCGATTATCACTTGTAATCTCAACATATGAAACTGGATAGCCATCTTCGTTATATGTGTAACTCACAATACCCTCTATTCCTTCTGGAATCCCCAAATCAATTTTTTCTTGTGCTGTAAGCTCATGGCTCTCCGGTAAACCTTCTGTATTTGTAGTTACTTCGTTTGTATTAGTAGTATTTATCACCACTTCTGATTCTTCTTCACTTAATACAAAGTATAGTCCAACCCCAATTGCACAAAGGAAAATGATGACGATGATGAGTACGATTGATTTCATATAATTATAGACATCCTGCACCACTGCTTATGAGACAACAACAATCACTTACACCTGCACAACCTTGATCATTATCATTTGTTACACATTCCGACTTGTTTGGACTGACTGGCCCATTAGCACATGTTGTCGCACCACCTGTACAAAATCCATCTACTACCATGCTCACACCATATCTTTCTATACAATACGCCTCACACCATGATAATCCACAGTCTGCCGGACAGATAAGATGGCTTTCGGGTGGTATTGTGCATTTACCATCAGGACAGCCAGCATCACATTTATGAGTACCGAGGTTACATGTCGACATACATTGGATATCCGCACTACAACAGTAATTAATTCCTCCCTTGTATGGATCATTCAAACGATCCATATTTGCTGTTGAGGCATTAAGAGTGACACCATCCGGAAGACCGTCTTTCATCATTCTTTCATGAATTCGCACAAGTGGAAGTGAAAAATCATCAACCCGATTTACTTGCCACCAGGGATATGATCCACATATAGGATCCGGACGTTGGAACATGTAGAACGCACTTAAGTCTGAATGATGATTCATCCAAACTCGGGGATTATTATTCGGCCATAATCCTCCAGAATCGTTCTTTACATATACCCCGTATCGAATTGTGTTAATGGGCGTATTTATCAAAATCCATTCACTAGCTGGTGCACCTCCACTTTGGTTATCCCCGCCTACAAATTGTGCTCCGCCAACTGACACTGGATTGCCAGAATACGTAATCCCAAGGTTTTCGACAAACATATACAAATCAAGATCGTTTGGAGAACCATCTGAACTATCCCATACTAATTCAATTTTGTAATCATACTGCCTGCAAACTCCCGATACGCACATACCGTTTCTATTCGTTGCAGTTACGCAGTTATCCCCATCAGGAGCTCCTGCGCATCCACCACCGGGGCAATAGGTGGCATATGCATTTGGCCATGCAGCTTTGCAGGCAAGAGTACAATTAAGCGGAAATGTGCCACCACAATATTCCTCCCCAGGTGGACCTCCACATGAGCGCCAAGTATCTCTATCACACGCCATTGCTGCGTAGCAATTTCCGTGAAACTGTTCTCCGGGAAGGGCGGGCCTATCATCCGGCTCTGTGTCTAGATCTTTTTCCCATGCAAGATTTGCACCTACTTGCGCACAGTGTTCTGTTTGAAATAACGGCGGGGGGCTTACACATCGTGTTTCTCCGAGATTGCATTCACCACAGAACGTTTCATCAAACTCGCATTCACTTGCCGACCCTTGTGGATAGCAGCCAAGTGTACCTGTCACAAAACCTCGTGTTACACACGATTGACCATTTAAGTTAGCACCGTCGCAATCCTCTCCCGGATCTATCGAGCCGTTTCCACACGGACTGACACATAAGCCAGTCACCGTGTTACATATTTTTCCACTCGCAGTACAATCAGTACAGTCAGCTCCATTACGGCCGCAAGTAGTGTTTGTCTGCGCTGTACACATAAGCGTTACTGAATTGCGGCATTGGTCGGCTGCACAAGACGGCACACACGTCCCATTTACACATATTCTTCCCAGTGCAATACAATTTTGGCATGCAACACCATTTAAGCCGCAAGTGGTGTCAGTCTGATTCCGACAAATATTTGCCGCATCACGACATTGAGTAGCTGCACATGCATTCACACAAACACCGCCCAAACATATTTTACCTTGTGCAGTGCAATTAACACAGGCAGCCCCATTTAACCCGCAGGTGGCGTTAGTTTGGTTTCTACAGATACCCCCGGCATCGCGGCATTGAGTAGCCAAGCACGCACCAACACATACGCCGTTGACGCACACCCCGCCGGTTGCGGTACAATCTTGGCATGCGGCACCATTAAGGCCACAAGTTGCATTAGCTGAGTTTCTACAGATACCCCCGGCATCTCGACATTGGTTGGCTGCACAGGCAGGTACGCAGGCACCATTGAGACACACCTGGCCTATTGCTGCACAGTTCTGACATGCTACACCATTGAGACCGCAAGTGGTGTTTGTTTGACTCTGACAGTTATTTGCAGCATCGCGGCACTCATTTGCCGCACACGCTCCAACGCAAGCCCCATTCAAGCATATTTTTCCTTGAATGGCGCAGTTTTGACAAGCAACACCGTTGAGACCGCAAGTGGTGTTTGTTTGATTTTGACAGTTTCCTCCGGCATCACGGCACTGGTTTGCCGCACATTGATTTAAGCAAATACCGTTAACGCATACTTTTCCTTGAATTAGACAATTTACGCACGCGTTTCCATTAAGGCCACATGTCGCATCCGAAGACACCTGGCAGTTATTTGCAGCATCACGGCACTGGTTTGCCGCACAAACGTCTATGCAGTTACCCGTGGCAGTGTCGCAAATTTTTCCTTGAGCAGTACAATCAACACAGACAACTCCATTTCTTCCGCACGTCGCATCTGACTGAGCAGTACATAAACCCCCATTTCGACATTCGTCATTGGCACATGGAACATTACATACTCCCCCCTGACATGTGCCTCCAACACCGGCAAGTTCACATGCCGTTCCATCATTACACCCAGTGCAATTTCCAGTTACGACCGTGCATAATGAACAATAATCTACGCTTCCAGGTGCACAAGAACCGCCCGAACAGTCAAGTGCCCAATTACAGTCACATTGTCCCGGTGCGCCAGTCGGACACGTCGGGGGTGCGCTGCAGGAATCAAATGGGGATGATGCCACAGGACACTGTCCGGGGATTTCACACTCTTCTCCACATGCGACTTGAATACTTCCATCACCGCAACTTCCCGCTATACATGCGGCCGTTATGAGCTCCTGGCATCTATTAGGATCAGCGGCAATCATATTGCACCCCAAATTCCCGCAATAAAAATCTCCCGCCTCATTCAACACCCCGTTACCGTTTAGATCATTACAGGCTTTACCGGCAAAAGCATTGCCGTCACAAATCTCTCCAATAATAGGCTGAACAATACCGTCTCCGCAGTGTGGAACTCCGGCACAGTCTGCGGGGCATAATATTTGTTCATCGCAATCTGTATTACAAATACCATTTCCACATGCTGTTTCCCATGAGCCATCAAAACACACGAGATTTTCTCCAACACCGGGATCAATGCAAACATTTTGCGCACAACACCCTCCAGGACAAATTGCTGTATTCCCAAATGGACACTCCGTAGGCTCACATGATCCCGGAGGATCATCTGGATTGTCTACCGTGACGGTGATTTCATCAAAAGCTGATCTGCCTGACACGTCATAGG
>JBHPFX010000020.1:0-17176 GCA_042570925.1 Patescibacteria group bacterium | reverse complement strand
AGAAGTAACATCACATTAAATAAACCACCGAGTAACAGAAAGAGCGTAAGTAAATTAATATAGCCAGATATATTTTCTAGCGCATACGGCTGATATCGATGGGGTTCACGTACAAAAGTATAGACATTTTGAACTAATAACCCTGCTATGAGAGAAACAAAGATAACGAACAAGTGACGAAAAACGGGCTGCTCAAGAAAAATGAGAAAAAAGATACCAGCAATAATAAAAAGAAGCACCGGCACACCAAGAGAGATGTAGGTCGTAAAAGGTACACGCCGATGAGAAATAAAAAAAATGAGTAATGAGGGAATGCCTATCGCAAGTAGCATCCAAAAGATATACAGGGCCGGAGTCCCTATTACTAGTTCAAGCAAAACCAAGGTAGCGATAAGTGTAACAACAAAACTGTACTTGAGAAAAAGTATCATACAGTTCTACTCATTTTTTGTTTTTTTATCCATGAGCTTTCTGAATTGATCTGGAGTTAACCCCTCTTTTATTTTTTCTGCAAGATGGAGTAATTCCGCAGCACTAAGCGTCGAAGTATTATCGTCACTACCATCATTCGCTTCATGTGCCAACCTTCCGATGACTTCCTGTACTACTTCCGGATTTTTTACGTTATGAAGCTCAAGATTAGCCGTCGTACCTGCAGTTTGGATCATAACACTTCCAAAATGAAAAAGAGTCTGTCCAATCCCCTTAACCCGAACACTTACATCCTGAATATTATGATACGGACTTTCAGAAATTGTCTTATGAAATATGCCATGCTGATCAATATCGATAATTCTCCTGTCTGATATTAGAAAAGCATTGAGTGAATAAATATATGTCGCACGAAACGCTGAAAAAATCCCGATGAGAATTAGTGAAACAAATCCAGCTACTCCTATAATCCCAAAACGAAAAAGTGGGACAAGAAAAAAGAATGGTGCTATAATAAAAATCGCGCTCACAAGGATTGGCCCGAATAAAGTGATCCAATACCGTCTTACCACTCGCACGAGCTTTTCATCTTCCTTGAGATATTTTAAGAGAGTAGATTCAAACATACTTTATGAAACGTCGAAAACTTATCAGAATAATGTGGTTGGTAATCGTAGTCATTGGTGTTATTAGCATGCTTGTCTTTACTATCCTCCCAGCAATACAATCGGGGTACTAGTTATCGCTTGAGAATTGCACGAAAGGCTTCTTGAGGCAGCGTGACCTTACCAAAACGCTTCATACGTTTTTTACCCTTCTTCTGCTTCTCCAGAAGCTTGCGCTTCCGTGTTACGTCACCCCCGTAGAGTTTTGCGGTGACGTCTTTTCTAAGTGCTGGAACACGGGATGATGCAATGATACTACCCCCAACGGCTGATTGTATCTTTACTTCGTAGAGCTGACGCGGAACAACATCCTTCAGCGCATCTACAATGGCCCTTCCTCGTCGATATCGATCCTTCTTATATACGATCACTGAAAGGGCATCAACTTGCTCTTCTGCAATAAGAATATCCAGTCGTTCAACATCGCACCGCCGGTACTCCTTAATCTCATAGGATAATGAAGCATATCCGGACGATGTACTCTTTACTTTATCATAAAAATCAGCCAGCAGACTAGCGAGTGGAATCTCATAGGTCAGCACGACGCGCCCCTCATCCAGATATTCAGTATTCTTATATGCACCCTCTGAATCCTCAACAACCTGCATAAGCGAACCTACGTGGTCCTGAGGTGTTACGATATGAATACTTACCCACGGCTCCTCAATATGACTAATATGAGTAACGGGCGGAAGCTCGTGCGGACTCGAAATGGTAAGATGATCTGAGACTGTACGGGTTTTGACTTTCTTCCTTTGTGCCGCAATCCCGGATTCATTCAAAAATACTTTATACGCTACTGAAGGAACTGTGACGACAAGATCAATGTCATATTCGCGTTTAATTCTCTCTTGAACAATCTCAAGATGAAGCAGTCCGAGTAATCCGCATCGATACCCAAAGCCAAGCGCTGGAGAATGATCCGGTTCGAAAGTTAATGCAGCGTCGTTAAGTTGAAGTTTTTCCAACGCCTCACGAAGCATTGGATACTCATCTCCCTCCTTAGGAAATAATCCGGCAAAAACCATGGACTGCAATTTCTTATATCCGGGAAGAGGGACTGCTTGTGTATTTCGAAGAGGTGAAATGGTGTCACCAACCCTACAGTCATGAACGCTTTTTAAATTTGTCACAATGTATCCGATGGAACCGGTTTTTAGTGTTTCAGTGAGCTCTAAAGAGGGAGTGAACATTCCAACCTCCAATGCCTCTGCTTCAGCACCCGTCCCAAGCAGCTTTATTTTTTCTCCTTTTCGTATGGCACCGTCAATTACACGGCAATACGCGATAACCCCGCGATACGTATCAAACTGTGAATCAAAAATTAGCGCACGAAAATCGGCATCAGTTTTTCCTTTTGGGCAAGGTACTTTTTCAATAACTTTTGACAGCATCTCTAGCACACCTTTACCATTTTTCGCCGAGACTTGTAATATATCTTTCTCTTGAACCCCCAGAAGAGTGACGATCTCCGCGTTTACTCGCTTAACATCCGCATTTGGCAGATCAATTTTATTAATAACTGGAATGATTTCAAGATTATTATCGACTGCCTGATACAAATTTGAGATTGTCTGAGCCTCTACACCTTGCGTTGCATCAACTAGCAATATTGCCCCTTCAACTGCCGCGAGTGAGCGCGACACTTCATATGTGAAATCTACATGGCCAGGAGTATCGATAAGATTCAGCTCATACCCCTTATGACTCATTCGAACTGGCTGAAGCTTAATCGTAATTCCCCGCTCCCGCTCAAGCTCCATTTGATCAAGAACCTGATCTTTCATGTCCCGCTTCAAGACAGTATGTGTAATTTCTAAAAGACGGTCAGCGAGTGTTGACTTCCCATGATCAATATGAGCAATAATACAGAAATTTCTAATTCGTTCGTTCATGGTAATAACACTAATAATCTGAGTCCCGCCCCGAAACCTGAGCGACTTGAGGTGAGCAGCGACGAGCTAAGCGAAGGGCTGAGGGGTGATCAATATGAGCAACCTGCCCTGAACCTGATGACACTGAGCTTGGCCTTCCATTGAGGTCAGGCCGAAATGCCGAAGTGGAGTCAGGGTGAAGGGTGATACAGAAATTTCTAATTCGTTCGTTCATAGGTTATGAGTGTGAGTTATTGCCATTACCTGGCGTTAATTGCTGCTTCGTCTTCTTAAGCCAATTCGTCAGGATACGAATTTCGTCACACTTCATTATTACTGCCAGTACCAAATAGACGATAATACCAACGACACCAGCCCCGACACCCTGTATCAGTACCCCTACAAAAGTGCTCATATCCACTCCGAGAGCTAAAAAGTACTTCATCCCCCACACGACTAATCCCATAACGCTGGAGATAAAGAGAATTTTCAATGTAGAATTTGCAATCCGTGTATCATCGAGATCTCCCACTCTTTTGCGAAGCATGACAAGAAGTAAAAGCATGTTGACGACGCTTGCTATGGAAAAAGCAAGACCGAGACCGATCACCCCGTATACTTGTGAGAGCGTTATACCAAGAACGACATTAACTGCTACCGCAATAAGACCAACCTTCACAGGAGTCTTAGTATCCTCCAAAGCATAAAAAGATCGTGCGAGCATTGGGATGAGCGCTTGTGCGAATAAAGAAAGTGAAAAGAATCCCAGCGTTTGAGCGGTGAGAATAGTATCTTCCCAACCAAAATTTCCAGAACCAAGAACAACACGAACAATCTGCGCACGTAAAAGCAATATAAGTACTGATGCCGGAATGATGAGAAATACCACTCGCCGAAATCCTTTTGAAAAATGTTCAACAAACGATTTCGTATCGTTACGAGCAAATGCTTCAGAAAATACCGGAAAAGCAGCAACAGCTAATGACACGCCGAAGACACTTATAGGAAAACTTTGTAAATTAGTAGCAAGATTAAACACGGCCACACTTCCAACAGCAAGCGTTGAACCGATAATTACACTTACCAGCTGGTCAATTTGCGTTACCGCCAGCCCGAATGTTCTCGGCAGCATAAGCCTGCCAACCTTTCTCACTCCCTCATGCTTTAAATTAAAAACCGGCTTGTACCGATATCCAAGCTTAAATACTGTAGGAAGCTGTATAAGTAAATGAATCACTGATCCAATCACGACACCGTACGCTACACCGTAAATTCCGTACTGAGAAGTAAGGAAAAGAATACCAAAAATGATCCCCACGTTGTACATCACTGGTGCAAAAGCAAAATTCAAATACCGCTTGAATGACGTGAGTATGCCTGTAGCAACATTACTTGCAGCGAAAAAAACAATCGCAACGAGCATGATACGAGTAAGTTGTACGGTCATTGCTAAACGGGCAGGATCAAATCCGGGAGCAACAAGTGGTACAAGTTTGTTCGCAAAAATAAAAAACAGTCCGCCCAAAACCACCAGACCGACCATGAGAATATTGAGAAGCGCGTTTGCTAAATACCACGTTTCTTTTTGAGTTCCGGATTCCTGCTCTTTCGAGAGATAGCGTACAAATATTGGAATAAATGCCGATGACAGTGCTCCGAGAACTAGAATATTAAAAATTAGGTCGGGAAGCTTAAACGCCGCATAGTATGCGTCTAGAATATCGCCCGCCCCAAATGTCGAAGCAAGCAGTCTGTCCCGCACCAATCCAAGTAGTCTACTGATAACAGACGCTACTGCGATAATAATTGCACCACCCGTAATTGTGGTGGTGATTTTTATCCAAACCTTTCTCCACATAATGGACAGACAATACCACATTTTCCACTTTTTTGCAACCCCCTTCACAAGCCAAAAAGTTGCCAGTAATACCTAGTCCTAGACCGAGCTTTTCTTTGGATAGCCTGCTATCTTTCGATGGCAGTAAGGAGAGAGATTTGCTATACGGAAAAGTCCGATTGTTACAAAGATATTAACTGGCAACTTTCTGGCACTCTTTTTTTAAAAAAGTAGTAAAGAAAATTGGGATGGGAGACCCACAACATGAGTTGCGGCCTCCCATCTATACTTGGTGGGGGTGGAGGATTTTAACCTCCTCCTGTCGCGAAAGACAGGTGCGCGGGTTATCCCATCCAATCCCGAGATTACCCCGGGAAAGTATGAGCACGCAGCAGCCTCCTCCATTGTGGTTTCTTAGGCCACGCAAGAGCGCCCCCCCATATTCTAGATCCACTACATGGTACATGCGGTGAGTCCTCCAAGTGAAAGGGCAGTAATGTCGAGCTATACTCGACGAGTGGGATGTTTTGTTAAGAGCAGTCCTCCTTTCCACAAGACATTGTAGTCTAATATCCCGTGGTTGGGAAGGGAATCACCCAAGGATTCCCTTTACGGCCGATTTTGGATTCCTGATCACTTCTTTGATCATCTTGACCATCTGACAGATGGTGTAAAGCGAATCAAAGATCGCTTTGCCTACAGCGATTACTGTCACGACCATCGTTACGACTTCGATAAATTTCTTCATCATGTCTCCAATCTTTGAATATCAATGTGCACTTCCCTTTTTCAGACACCATTACATATAATCGTATCTTGAAAAGAGAATGGTGAGGTAATTGCCGAGATCACCCCACCAGGGCACGCCTATCATATTTACGGCACTGCTCGTACCCTCTTTCCTGATTGAAACTTCAATTCATCTTGAGTCGATCGATGGTGGTGAGACTCTTAACTGGTGACGGCCGCTACTACGGTTGCGACCGTACCGAGAACGGCATACACCATTCCCAGTATCCTCAGGCCTTCGTAAATGTAATCGGACGGTTTCCACTTACCTGGCCATATTGACCTTGTCGACAATATCATGACCACTACCTCCCCTCGATTTATCGAGGCGTTTGAAGTTTCGATTAAAAGATCATTTTCCCTTTTTCAACCACCATTATATCAATCGTGGCTGGAAAAGAGAGACGAGTGGATGTTCAGAGAACATCTCTTGTGTATTTCCCTTTGGAACTCGTCGGACGAGCGATGCATTGAACATCTGGGACAATTTGTCCAAGCTCGTCACAGTGTAAAGAACAAGATTGCTTCGGGTGTTATTTTCTGGTAACGACATAAACCCAGGTGATGGTTTCCGAGGTTTGGGGAACCAGTAGATTCGCCACGGCAACGAAATTGCTACTGTCTGTTACAGGGATAGAACCTTGACCGACAGCGGCTTGGAAGTCACTTTCCGTGTAACTCTCGTCACACGGTTTAAGCTGAACTCCCTCGATGTCCATGACACGGAACTGTGTAGCTCCACCATCATTGCCCGTAATGGACAATTTTAGGAATCGAGCACCAGATCTGATGTCATTAGGTGTCAATAGTCTGATGCCTCCGAGCATCCCCTCAAAATGGTGCTGATTGAATTTCCAAACACTTACCATAGTACCTCCCACTCTGTTTTTAAACAGAGTTCTTTGAATTGTGAATGTTAAGAACATGTTATCCCTTTTTCAGGCCACCCATCCGAAGCTTAACGCGTAGGATGGACTGGAAAAGAGATGCTGGGACGCGGATAGAATTTTTCTACGTCCCAGCAACGTGGTCGGAGCGGACCGGTGTGACATTCAGTTTCAGGGAGTCACCACCTGCGGTACTTAGTGCATTTAGTACATGTTCCTCCCATTCCTTGGTCGTGGAGTTGTCATTATGGGATATTGATTATCCCACATATGTGACTTTTCCGGTGTTTGGATCATATTTCCACGGATCTTCAGCCTTTGTAAGACCTTCTGACTGTGGGAAAGATCCACCTAGTAGTGCGAGTAGTGTGGGCCTCGTCGGGTACCCATTTGCATCATCGCGATATGCTTTTGCAACTCCTTCAAGTATGCGCTTGACGTCCGTTCGATGCCATTCCATTGCGCAGCGAAAGAAGAAGAATCCGATGATTGCCATGAAAAACTCGAATACTGCCACCCCAAGCCAGAAGTTTTGGAATAGAACTCCGACGAAAATTGAAACCGCAGAGGTGATGAATGCGATCACAGATCCAATAATGTTAGACATACTATTTCTCGCTCTCTCCCGCCTATAGCAGGTATAACTCCGATTATTTTCTCAACGAACAGAACTGGAGACGATGGGTACTTCAGCTTCGTTTCCTCAGCCTCAGCACCACGGTCGATTTATTCGAGTTAAACTCGATTGGTCGAACCAGATAGTGACTTGAAATGTTCCTAGTTTACACCAGGTACAATTACAAGTGTGTGCTATCTCTTTCATCCCCTCCATTCCTGTTAGTTAGAACATTGTAAACAATAACCACCACTATAAATTGTTAATGTTGCATCGGCCTATTGATTGGATCCTGAGTTAATCGAAGGGTCCATGTCTGTTCATTAGAAATGAGTTTGTAATGATCATACGTTTTCGATTTGTGCAGTGGCATTGAATCCGCCAACTTGTCCGCCTCTGGCGGGCATGTCTGTTCGCCTTATTGTCATCCTGAACTTGATCCAGCATCTTCATAAGGATAGTTACTTACTGTATAAGGATCCTGAATCAAGTTCAGGATGACAGTATAGGAGTAATTCGATTGTAAAATGTGAAAATGGAGACGACTTTGTCACTCGGACTACGCCGTCCCCCACACCTCCTGAAAAGGTTCAGGAGAAATTTGGAGGTGATGACGATCAGTTATGTTGGGATGAAACCAACTCTGACCGTCGTGTGAGCATGGCGGGTAGGAATTCTCTAGATAAATCCAGAGAAGACCTTGGCCAACGCTCGTAAAGTGGCTACTGCGGTGTTGTGCCGAGTAGGTCACTTCTCCTCCTCCAAATTCCTTCCGACCTTGAGCTAAACAAAAAGGGTGGCAGATCTTTCACGACCTTATTCCCGTAAATATGAGAAGAGATCATGAACGACCTACCACCCTCGTAAAGGTTTTATACTTATTGAACTTTTGGGTAGTAAATTGTCTATATCCGGCCTTTTTGGCCTAGATAACTCTCTCCTCAAAGAATTATCTTGGAATGTACACATCTGCCTTCTAGCAGATTTAACATTGGATCCTATACCCTACAGCCATACCTGTCAAGGGCATATGGCTTAATCTTGGCTAATTTTAGCCATAATACAAGCAATTTCCCTACCTTTTTCGGAGGGAATTTTCTTTATTTGAAATGTAATTCTATCTCGAAAAGCTACTTTTTCTGCGAAAGTAAGCCAAAAAACCGATCTGTGGATAAGTCTTCTGATATGAGCATGTGATCCTCTTTCTGTGCAAAACGTTCATCAGACCATAAAACACTCTGATCTGCAGGAAGATATAATCTTTGGATGTATGCGGTATAATCAACCCCGGCTTGTTTCTGTACGAGAATGGAATAGGTGGATGTTTGGGTAAGTGAACTACGCGGCACAAATTTAAACGGCAGGCGGTATGTGAGCGAAACATTTCTCGTTTCACCGGGACCGACGTCGAGCCAATTACCAAAAACTGTTTTTCCAAACTCCTGAGTGATGCGTGTTCCTGATGAATCATCGAGCATGCTCGTTCCTTCAATACTTGCCAAATCCTCATCGAACGTATATTCGCTATCTGGAGTTTGGAATCTCCATGTAGGTATACGGTCAAAACCTTCGGCATCAAGCAAAATACTTCCACCGGGAACATATACACGAAGATAGTCAACATTTCTTATTCCTTCATATGTATCTTGGGAGTCACCCGTGTGTGATCGAGTAATTTGAAGTGTGTTAATAATATTTCCATACTCATCAATTTGTGTTGTAACATCAATAAGATTTTCAATTTCTTTGTCGGTTTTTCCTCCACCGATATTTGTATGTACTACCATGAGATAATCATGTGAAGCTGATCGAACGCCGCCGTCCCATCCAAGCTGTGCCACCTGTAGTTGTGAATCCGCATCATAAAAGTAGATGAGAATGTCTTTTGTCATAAAAGCTTCGTTCAATACATTGACAAGTGGAAGAAACTGATCGCCCGGAAGAGTAAATACTTTATTCAATAAAATGGGAAATAGTTCGGCGATGAATTTTTTGGGCTGATTTTCCTCTTTATCATACTTCTCCTCAGCATACACCTGTGCTAATCGAACAACATTTGTACTCGTTACTGTCTCATTGAATGCCGGTACAATTACTGGTCCGGTCAGCTCTAAAAACGATTCAAGAAGTGTAGGAGTAACTGACACTACTGAATCAACGGTTGGTCCTCCACTGTGCTCATAGAACCACATGATTTTTTTCGCACTTGATGGATAATCCGGAAACCAATTTGCATCCTGAATATTCCAGTGTGGATTTACCAGATGCAGCGGGGTAGGCGATATGACCTTGGCTTTCAGTTGCCCGGCAATATCATATGATCCCCCGCCAGGAATCTCCAAGTTTCTAATTAATCCTTCCTCAATATCAACAAGTGCCAGTGATCCGATAAATCCTCCCGTTGGTCTGACTTCCGCATTATTTTGAAAAATAAACAGTGAACGTTGAGGTTGTTCAACACCAAGAAGAGTGAAAAGCACATCTTCGGCTTGTAAGAATCTATTAAAAATTAATCCGATCTCCGGCAATGAAGAAAGTATTTCCTGATAAGTGCCCTGATAATCGGAAGGAATCAAATCATCATCAACTTCCTCAAGTTCAGCAATTGCAAAATTCATTTCTTCGGCAGCCTCGTGAAAGGATGTTGAAAATGCTTCAAGCTGTCTGACAAATGATACACCCGTCACATTTGTTTGTGAAATACTGGCAAGCGCATCACTGACATGCTGCCCGGCAATGCTCAGCGATCTCCCTGCTTTCAATATATGATTTGCAGAAGCAACTTGCGGAATTACTTTAAAAAGTTCGTTCAGTGCATTACTTGATACTAACAATTCTTCTTGCGCAAGAGTAAATTGCCCTTCAGCATCACGGAATGCAACAGTTGCGCCGCTGTAATCATCCTCACCTATGGCATCTCGTGCATTTTCAATAAAATCATACGCTTCAGTTGATGCGCCGAGAATACGCCCTTGCATAGTTTCGATAGTCTCAAGCTGACTCGCTGCAAATACAGGAATAAGTAGAATGACGGACATGATCGTAAAACTCACCAGGCTACGCACCCAACCAATCGGCATTCGAGATTGTTCTTCAACAAGAGGCGGAGGCGCAGGTTCTTTCTCAAGTAATGTAGGAAGTGGGGGTGGTGCAGCTATCTTGGTTCGACGAAATGAAAATCCAAAAAGTAGATTACGAGTTCTTTTCTTCTTTCTCTTCAGGGAATGTATAACGGGTTGAGCTGGTATTTCTACATTAGTCATCACCGGCATTTCGGGCACCACGCGAGGTTGCTGCTCTCTTGGCTGTTCTTTCGGTATAGATACCTGTCGGAGATCAATAACATTTGACTCCGGAATGCGGGTAATTCTAATTTCCTTCGTGCCAAACACCATGGATCTAACTCCCCGCTTACCTTTTGATTTTCTAAACTGAATTTGGTGATTCATTATATCGTTTGGTACACATCGAGAGTTTCACGAGCCATGGTATCCCAATGAAAATCTTGAATGCGTTTTTTACCATTTTGAATAAGATTTTGGCGTAATGCTTCATCAGTTAAAACTCTCTCAACAGATTGTATCATATCATAGATATTGTTCGGATCAAAATACACAGCAGCATCTCCGCACACTTCCGGAATGCTTGTTGCACGACTGGCCACAACAGGTGTTCCTGCTGACATCGCTTCAAGCGGAGGAAGACCGAATCCCTCATAGAGTGATGGAAAAACAAACAAGCGGGCATTCGCGTACAAAGTAAATAACTCGCTATCAGTGACAAAACCCGTAAATACAATATTTTTAGAAAGATCAGTTCTTTCCACTTGTGCACGAAGTCGTTTAAAAAAGTAATCTTCCTTTCCCACCAGAACAAAGAGTAAATCCTTATCCCGAGTAATAATATCCTTAAATGCTTTAATAAACTTCTCAAGATTCTTGTGCGGATACACATTTCCTACATAGAGCACGTACGGCTTGGTTATTGTAAAACGCTTCAATAGATTGTCTTTTTCATCATTACTAATAATGTCGTTTGGAATATCAACACCTTCATAGGTGACTGCAACTCGTGAGGGGTCCGTAAGGTGAAAATGTTTGATAATATCATTTTTAGTAAACTCAGAAACAGTCAGGATTTTTTGTGCTTTTTTAACTGCTTTTGTGATGACATACTTATACGCCCGATGTTTGAACATGTATAAAATGGGACTCAGTGTCGACGCACGAATAGTTGGATAGTGAGTTAAGATAAGATCATGAATGGTAACTATAAACTTTCCTTTGAAGAAAACCGGGACATTGAAGTGTGGAAAATGAACTAAGTCGAGTTTTTGCTGAGACAGCAAACGTGGAAACTGGATTTGTTCCTGAAGCGTGTACCACTGGTAATCTGCAAGGACTTTGTGAAAGTTATTGTTATGTGGAGTATATTGATCCCAATTTTCTTTCCGAAGTAAAATAACATACTCGTTCTCTTGATCAAATCGTTCGAGATATTCGATCAGTTTTTGAGTATATCGGCCGAGACCCTTTCCTGTTGTCCCGTAAAAACGGGCATCAATTCCGATACGCATATCTTTATGACATGAGTTGTTGAAACAGCGCATACGTCTCTTGCGCAGTTTTGTCCCAGGTAAATTTCTTTACACGCTCATTTCCACGAAGTGTATATGTTTTATGAAGCTCGGGATCACTGATAATATTTCTCATTGCTTCTGAGATTGTTGATACATCGTGGGGATCGATGAGTATTGCCGCATCTCCCACTACTTCTGGCATCGACGAGACATTACTCGTAATCACGGGCGTACCGACTGACATAGCCTCCAACAATGGCAGACCGAATCCTTCGTATACCGATGGATACACTAACGCAGTTGCGCCCTTGAGATACTTCAGCTTTTTCTGCTGAGTAATATAACCTAAAAAATGAACGCCTGGGGTGTGCTTAGCTGACTTCTTAGCGGCTGAATCAGTTTTCCATAATGCTTTACCCGCGATATTAAAATCATATTCATTCTGCATATCATGAGGCAACATCCGATATGCTTCTATCGCGGCTGAAATGTTTTTTCGTTCATCAGCGCCTCCAAGTGCAAAGAAATATTTCTTTTTCTGTCCATTACTTCCTGGTATCTCTACGTGATCATTGACCGACTCTAAGTTGAATCCCGAATAAATAACCGTAATCTTTTTGGATTCAATCCCGTATGTTTCTACTACATCACGTTTTGTCGCTTCCGACATAGCAATCACTGCGTCCGCTCTTTCCAGGAGTGCACGAGGACGAATGGACTTGTGCCACAACCTTCCCTTGAATGAATAGAGATGAGGAAAGTGGACAAAAGAGAGATCATGTATCGCCACAACAAACTTACAACTTCTGCTTACTGAGAGAAAATGAAGGTTCGGTGCGAAAAAAATATCAGATGCACCGCATAGTCTGTCCAGTTGTGGCCGATGAAGAATAGACAACGAGCTATTAAAAAGTTTGTTGGGAACCCGAATGTGACAACTAGTTACTTCGCTCTCAGACAGCGTCGGAATAACGGCTCGGGCAGATCTTCTCATTCCACTTGAAAACAGCACCAGAGTATCATTCTGGGCCAGCTTCGCGAGCCTTGGAATCAGTTCACGCGCATAGAACGTAATGCCACTCGCAGGCCGTTCGGCAAGAGCTCGACTATCAACTCCTATCCTCATGTTACTAAGGATGATCGGATGAAGGGACTTGAGTAAATCTGAACATGCTTACGACATACGCAAGAAGAATTGTCGCGATCAAACCAGCAACAAATCCGATAATCGTTGTTAGTACGACTGATGGACTTTGCTCAACTATGACCGGCGTTTCTCCAGTCACGGTGAAGACAGATTTTTGTTCAGAAGTTTGATTTGAATGGGATGCCCGTTCTTCAACGACGGTTGTAAGGGCTGCGGATATTTTATCAGCAGTTCCACGATCTCGTTCTTTAAAACGAACGACAATGTTCTGCGCTGAATATTTCTTAGCCTTAAAACGGGTTGTAAGCTGTTCAATCGAAGAAATTTCAGGATCAATGCCAGCTTGATCGTATATTTCGAGCAGTATCGAAGGTGTTAAAAACCAGCTTAATACCGTCTGAGAGAATAGATCAGCCGCCTGAATAGCATAATATCCGTCAAACTGGTAATCCTCTGTCTCCTCTCTACTGGCCCGATCAATAGTAAACGATATTGACGTGTCATGTTTCACCGGAGCAAGTAGCGCAAAAACGAGTGAGGAAAGCGTAATAATGACTGTTCCAATGATAATAAGCAACTTAGAGCGATAGAGAAAATAAGCTGGATGTTGGGTATTCATATACACGTATTATGTCTTAGATGTAAATTTTTGCCAAGATGCATTAACGAATGTATTAATTTCTTCCTTAAAACGTTTCATATTAAACTTTTCTGCGTGATCACGAATTACCTGCGGGTCAAAGGTTTTATCTCGAAGCCGTATGATTACATCGGCTAATGCTTCCCAGGACTGCTCCTCAAAGAGTATGCCCGTTTCACCATCAAGCACTGTTTCAATAGCTCCTCCGGCTTTGTACGCAATAACCGGTTTACCGCACGCCATCGCTTCAATAGGCGTAATTCCAAAATCCTCTTCCTGAGGATGCAGAAGCGCTTTGCAATTCATGAGATAGCGCCGCTTCGTATCATCATCCACATACCCAAGAAATTCAATATTTGACTTCGCCATTTTCTTAAGTTCATTCTCTTCTTCTCCAGTGCCAATAATCTTTAATGGAAGATTCAGTTTGTTGAAAGCCTTGACGGCTATGTCCACGCGCTTGTACGGACGAAGCCGTGAAATGATAAGAAAATAATTATCATGATCGGGCGTCATTGAATATTGAGAAATATCGACGGGTGGATAAATTACGTGGCTTTCACGTCGGTAATATTTTTTTATCCTCTCTGCTACAAAATGTGAATTTGCAATAAAATGATCAACTCGGTCAGTGGCGAGTCGATCCCAGAGGCGTAAATATGATTTATACCCTTGTGAAAGACGCCGAATGATTCCGATTCGCTCCAGACGATCTATGACAATATTGTGATCACTCCAGAGATATCGAGTCGGCGTATGGCAGTAATCAATGTGGAGTGTTCGGGGATTCGTTATGACCCCCTTTGCTAATCCTGAGCTGTCAGAAAGTACGACATCATATGAGGAAAGATCGTAGCCTTCAGTGGCAGATACCATAAACGGTAAATACCAGCGGAATTTTTGTCGGGCAAATGGCAATCGTGCAATAAATGATTCGCGAACAATTGTTTTTTTAAATATGCCATTCGTTGCTTTCTCATCATAAATGAGTGTATAAATAGGAGCATCCGGAAAAATTTCTGTGAATGCTTTCAATACCAACTCACCTCCGCCCAATTGATTAAGATGATCGTGAATCAATGCTACACGCATATCCATTTAGCTCGCTGAACGAGCTGACAGTACCACCCAGGGCGTTTTAATAAGAATTCGTACATCGAGGCCTATTGACCAGTTTTGTATGTAGTAAATATCCAGACGAGCCTCCTCTTTAAATTGCAGTTCAGATCTGCCTGAAATCTGTGCAAGACCTGTCATACCCGGTTTGATTGATAACAATTTCTTTTGCCATTTTTCATAACGACCCACTTCCTCTGGTTCATGAGGACGGGGTCCGACAAGACTCATCTCTCCTTTTAATACGTTAACCAACTGCGGCCATTCATCAAGGCTTAATTTTCTAATGACTTTACCAACCCTCGTTACACGTGGATCATCTTTTATCTTAAATAACGGCCCATCTCTACGGTCATTGAATTTTAAGAGCTCCTTTTTTAATGAATGCGCATTCATGACCATTGAGCGGAATTTGTAAAGTCGAAATTTCTCTCCCTTATCCCCTACACGCTCCAAGCGCACAATAACTGTTCCCTGTGAATCAATTTTAATCAATAGTGCGGTAAGAAGTAGTAGTGGAGAAATGATCACCAGTCCGATAAATGACAGTACAATGTCAAAAAGCCGTTTCCAAATTTTCCCCCATCCATCTAATCTTGTTCGCAGTACTTCCACAACTGGAATATCTGCAATTGTCGATAACTGAACGTGTGGCGATTGAAATTCAAAAAGACCGGCAATGTAATGAAACCCGATATGATGTTCATCCGCGAATTCCTTAATTGCAAGCATCTCCCCGTTTGGCAACCCACGATGTCCAACAATTATCTCATGTACTCTATGATCATCAACTTTTTCCACAAGCTCTTTTCGTGCATCGTCTGAAAAAGTTTCATACCTACCGATAACTCGAAACCCGAGAGTTGGATTTTTGTGAAGCTCCCTCGCAAGTTCTTCAGTTACCGGATCAGGTCCGACCATGATAACGGACCGTAATCCGACTCCTCTTTTAAGAAGTATCTGTTGAATCCACCTCACTAGCCCCCGTCCAATACTGACAAAAAAGAAACTAAACAACCATCCAAATAATATAATAAAACGGGACGAGAAATACTCTCTCTGAAAGAATATGACAATAATGATAATTGTCATGGCAGCAGAACACCCTATAAATATTCTGCCAAATTCATGCATAAATCCCTGCCGTCTTCGAATCGCATAAAGTCCTGAAATCGCAAAAGCTAAAACAAACACCACGGCGACCAAGGCTATGATGATAAGATATTCGTTGAGATTTATCTCATAAAATACTGGCCGGATTTCCTGAATGACCCTGCCAATTCGAAGATGATATGCTGCGACACCAGCAATAAAAATCATGACATAATCTAGTGGAACCAGTATTGCGGTAAATATGAGATCAATCTTTTTCATAATGAAAATATGTACCTTATGTACCAAAACACCCAAGTCAACCGATAAGCCGAATTCAGTCTAGGATGATCATCTATCTGGACTCGTCATTACTGACGAATTCATGCGGTCAACCCATCCTTCAGCCAAACGAAATTCGTTTGTTTCAGGATCTACTTGACCTTGCACCGGATAGGGTTTACCCCTCACATCGCTCACGCGACGCAAGCGTGCGCTCTTACTTGACCCCGAACATGAAGTTCGAGGCTATCCCCTCTTGATGTTCAAATTGAGCATGTTGAGGGGCGCACGATTTCACCCTTACCTCCGGTCACTCGCTATAAGCGAGCGACATAGAGGCGGTATGTTTCTGTTGCCTCAATGAAGAAAATCCTCATTGAGATCCCCTAACGGGGACACTTTCCCGAGGCTTCAAAATACTCAGAAGTCTATAGAACTTCTATGTACTTCTTATTCCTGGTCGTATTTCACGACTATCCACTTCCCTGCTTATTATCAGGGGGTGTTCGGACTTTCCTCCCTTAAACATAGCGTTGGCATTGTTTAAGAGCGATCATCTAGTTGACTTGGGAATTTTGGCACTCACATAAACGTGAGTAGATTACATCCTAGTAAAAAGAGGGTTATTTGTCAACCCAGCTTCTCGCGAGAGGCTGGGTCAACCCTTTTGACTTAGGATTTTATTCTTGTGAATGAGCTGCAAGTAAATGCTTTGTATAGAAATCTATGATTCGTTTTTCATACTTTTCTTGCATAACTTTATACGCCCCATGGTGATCAGCGCCCGGTATCGTCCATAATTCAGTATTACCTCGCGATGATTTCAGAAGCTCGAATGCTTGCTGAGACGGAACTGTTTCGTCCCGAGAACCGTGAATAATCAATACAGGTCGAGGATCAAGCTTTGAAATATATTCAGCAGGTTTGATATGAGGAAAGTACACTCCTGTTCGGAGTCGGATGTAGAGAAGACCAATATATCCAAATGGCATGAAAGGGACAGCGGGAAGATAATCTCTGAAATTTTTTTTAATTACCTCCGACATCCTCGAAAACGTGGAATTGATCACCACCGCACGAATCTCAGGTATATCACCCCCTTTGAGCACTGCGACAGCACCACCCATAGAGAATCCAAAAACTCCTATTCGGTTCTTATCAATTTCCGGACGGTTTTTGAGATATCGGATCGCTCCTTCGAGATCATACTGTTCACGACC
>JBHPFX010000019.1:0-17554 GCA_042570925.1 Patescibacteria group bacterium | reverse complement strand
TCTGATGATTTAGTAGGATGCACAAGAATACCAACCGGTTTATTAATGATCACAAAATCCTTTTTTGCTTCAATGATTTCTAGCTTTGGTTGTGGAGATGACACCCGGTTTTTGCGTTTTACTTTATCAATGGAAACCTGATGGTACTGGAAAAATCGCCCGTACCCAATATACAACCATGGAAACATTTCCACAGTACACCCTTCTTAAAGTAATGCCAAAAACTGGCAGAACTCATCAAATACGGGTCCACTTACGAGCCTTTGGACATCCAATTGTCGGAGATCAATTGTACCACTCAAGAAAGTATAAAAAGGAACTCAATGCCCACCACCCATTATTGGCAGCCACTCAATTAACTTTCACAGACCTACAAGGAAAACCTCAGTCGTATCACATGGCCATTCCTGAGTACTTTGCCAGTATACTCACCGAATTACGCACAAAATACCCAGATAGTACAAAAACAGGCCAATCTAAAAAACATGAGCCCTTGGGTTGACACTGAACAGCATTTCGGTATACTTCTTTATACAACTTAAACAGTAAGAAATACTATGGCAGAAGAAAAAACTCAGGCTAAGGAGGAAAAAAAGGAGAGAGCTCCGAAGGAAGTGAAAAAACAGCCACTCCCTGATATTAGATCTGGAATGACTATTCGCGTCCACCAGCGTATTCTGGGAGGCGAAAAGGAGCGAATACAGGTATTTGAAGGGATGGTAATTGCAGTTCGTGGACGTAAATCTGCAAGCGCAACATTTACTGTACGTAAAGTTTCTGATGGTATCGGTGTTGAACGTATTTTTCCATTACATTCTCCGATCATTCAAAAGATTGAGGTTGTCAAACAAGCAAAAGTGCGTCGTGCAAAACTATACTACTTGCGCGATTACACGAAGCGACTCAAAGAGGTGACAACTAAAAAATAATGCCGTCGTGGTGGAATTGGTATACACACTAGGTTGAGGGCCTAGGCTCATTTTGGGCGTGTGGGTTCGAGTCCCACCGACGGCACCACTAATTAGTTAATTAATAATTTTGGGACGATTAGCTCAGTTGGGTCGCAGCCACGAGTAAAGCAAACTGCTTTGCTTTACGAGAGCTGCAACGGGCGTGGCGATGTTACGCGAAGCGGAACCGACGCGCCCCAGACCAGAGCGTCGCATGGTACAAAGGGTTCGTAGCTCAGCTGGTTAGAGCGCTTCGTTTACACCGAAGAGGTCAGAGGTTCGAATCCTCTCGAACCCACCATAAAACTTTTATGAAATATTTCTGGGGTATTATCATTGTCGGTATAGGATTCATGATAGTCTGGAAATCAGACTGGTTTATGAATAATTTCGGTAGAATCGAATTTGCAGAAAAATATCTTGGATCAGGCTGGGGCGGTACACGTATTTTTTATAAACTTATTGGCATCGCTATTATTATACTGGCATTCATGTGGATGAGTGGAGCGCTTGAATCAATTCTTGGTTCTATGTTTGGCCCTACACAAGACGCTCTTCGCCAATAGACACGATAAGGGCCCTTAGCTCATTTGGTAGAGCGCCGCGTTTGCAACGCGGAGGTGACCGGTTCGAGCCCGGTAGGGTCCACCACTCAGTCGTCGTTTTACTCCTCCTTCGTGGTCTTCGACCATTCGAATTTTTCACCCATTCTAAAAGCTAAATATTCATGACTGAATGGTGTCCTGCCTTCGGCCATTCAAATGTTAAACAAAATAAAAAACAGACCGATACTGCGGTCTGTTTTTTAAAGATTAAACTTAAACAATTTCATTCTTTTCTATTAATAATCATTCCCAATAACTACAATAGATATATTTGCGTAGCGATATGTTATTTGATTCGGATTTATCCGATTACCTGAATCATAGAGAGAAATTAGAATATAGTTGGTACCAACACTAGCTCCAGCAAAAACTTCATATGAATTAAAATCATTATCCACGGTCACTGAGCTAGTGACTACTGCGTCAAAAGGAGATGTATAATTTACTCGGATATTATCACTTGTCTGTGAAACTGTAGAACACCCAATATTATCATGTAATGTATTATCTAGTATTTTCCATATGCCATTCTCATTTGTGAGCGTACAACCGATAGTTCTAGTAGAAGGAGTAGCTGATGTGGCATTATTCATACTAGTTAAAAAAATAACACCCCCCCCCTATTAAAAGTAGAGTTAGAGATAATACTAAACGTTTATGTTTCGAGAATGATATTATCATAGCTTATATACCCCGACTAAGTTCATTATACTTTAGAGTGCATCATTGTCTAATAGGCAATTGAATACACGTATCCACAACAAGCTTTTCGTGGGTATAGTGTAGGAACAGAATTGTAAAGTGTCAAACTTGCTTCTCACTCATAACACAATGGATTCCGACTTTCATTTGGGTGCTCCAGCTATATTAATATATATCACGATTTAATCAACTCGTGTAATCAAGTTGAAGCTACCGCCCGGAACTGGCCGGCCATCTTTAAAAACTCGAAATGTATTAAGATAGAGTCCCACAATTTGTGGTGGGTGAAGGCGAAGCGTGAACGTACCAATTTCTCCAGGTTCTACCTTAACTTCATTAAGGTGAGTTGCAATACGAATATCGTCCCAGCTGGAATCCACAAATGTGCTTATTGCCCCACCAAAATCTGCCACTTGTAATCCTATCGTTCGATCCCATGGGACAAGTCCTGTATTTTTAAATCGTAGGGTTACTTCAGGACGCCATGCACTTAACAGGGCAGGTGGAACCGTGGTATCGAGTAATTCTGCTTTATACTTAGAATCTACTCGAGTTACCGATCGGTCTTCTTTTTGTATTAAATCATCCGGTCCTACAGCTTTATACACATTGAGGTATAATCCTGGTTCGTAGGGACTTTTGAATAGCACGTTAAACGTTGCCAACTTATTTGGCTCCACAGTTTCTTCAGTAAAATCAAATAATCCACTTTCATCAGGCCAACTTGGATCGTAGTAACGACTTACTGAATTTCCAAGATCATATATGGCAAGTTTAATGTCACCACGCTGCCATGTAGTTTGTCCTCGATTCACAAACTGAACAGTAACTCCATGTTTTGCACTGGTGAATGTCGCAGGTAAAATATCAACTTCCTCAAGTGCCGCAGCATAGGTAAAACCCGTAACTCGAGCTGTAATAGTGAAGGCCGTATGAGCAATTGTTTGGTCACCAAGTTGTACTACAAATATTTCAGTTACTTCGAGTTCATCTTCTGGGGCTTGGATAGTAAAAACAAACCTTCCCACCTCATCTGGCTCAACATTAGGGGTTGTGAGCACAGCAGTTGATTCTGAAACATCTGATGGAGCATCACCATCGGCGATAGCTAACCTTGAAGACGTTTCTGTGGGAAACACAGCTAACGCTGGAGTCTCATAGTTACGCCAAGTGGCGGTCCCGACATTTCGGAATTCCACCCATACTTGCCTCGACCCACCTGTAGGCACTTCAATAATTTGATCGCTTTGACTCACATAAGCCGCCTTAAATGTTCCTTGGTTGGTTGCTTGTCCACCAGCTGTGTCGAAGATTGCTTGCGCATCGAGACGAATCGTATCCAGATCATCATATAAATTGACTCCGGGACATAATGTATTATCCACATCCTTATGACCAACAACATTAGGAATTACTCCGTTGATAAAGTAGCTTTCTCCCTCCGGTTCGATATTAAATCGTGCGCCAAGAACGGCAACAAGCTTTGTGAGCGCTGTAATAGCAGCATCCGTCGGTATTTTACTTTCATAGTTGCCCAGTAACGCAATACCAATAGTACCCCGATTATATCCAATTTCTAATTTCTCATTATACGCATGACCCCCGATGACACCGTCTCCGCCTGCGCGTCCTTCATAAATATTTCCTTCACTATCTATGAGATAGTTATATCCGATATCGCCCCATTCAAGCACTACGGCATGCCAATAATAGATTGCTCGAACAATTGACGCCGGATCATTTCCTCCGTCAGATCCTGCAGTATGATGAATGATAATTTTCTCGGGCATGGCATATTCAGGATCCCAAAGAGTGCTGCCGTTATCAGTTTCACGCCACGTTTCGTCCGCCTCCCATCCTGCTCGGGAAATAATATCAGCATTTAGTAATTCATCAGCGCTCGCGCCCTGAACGAGTGATCGAAGCCACTCAAAAAAACCTACAGGTGCATCTTCAGAAGATTCGAGATTGAAATAGTGAAAGGTGATTTCTTGATGAAGTGCAGCTTGCTCCGATGTCTGTACAGAATATTGCCACGCTGTTCCTTCATTTACAAAAATGGGCTGCGAATATTCTTTGCCGTTTTTTTGCCATCCATCAGGTGCATCAAGTAAACGTTCCATCTCATACCATCCGCTCCATTCATTGTTAGATAAAACTCGAATCGAAAGCACGGCATCTAAGGGAAGTGAATTATCCCATTTTGCTCCAATGGTCGTGAAAGTAAAATCTGAATACTGTACTTCGGACAAGCTCACAGCCGGAATAATAATTGATGTATAATCTACCTCCGGTCTATCTGATGCACGTATATCTGTCGCCCACAAAAAAGCACTTACGGCCACAAGGACCCCAAGGATGACAAATGTATTCAGTTGTCTACTGGCTTTATTTTTCACTTTTTGTTTTTATATTTTTATTTTCGTGCCTATATTATAGCGTATTTTTCGAGTTTTGTCCAGTCTCTATGGACTTTATTGAAATTACGATAAGCAATCCAATAAGTACCCAGAAAATTACAGCTAGATCATTTTTAAAGTACGGGGTATCAACAAATCCATGAACTACAAACGCAATCATCGCAGCAAACAGCGCAACAATTAATGTCTTATGAATATGATTTACACTTCTTAAAGTATGAATTCCTGATGTAAAAAATCTCACTATAATCCAGCCGAAAATAATCAATCCGAGAATTCCCATTTCTACCCATAGAGTAAGTATCAAATGATCGGGATTTGGAAAAAATTCTGTATGCGATGCTTCTTTGTAATCTGCATATACAATTGGAAATCCCGCTAAGCCTGCTCCAAATATTGGTTTATCCTGAATTAACCGTAGAGTCCCTTTCCACATTACTAACCGAACGTCAGTTGAAACATCATCACCTGAAACGACTGAATTCAATTGATCGCGGGTTTGGGGAATGAGTATTATCACAACGACAAGCAAGCCCAGTCCCAGCCACAGCCATTTTTTCCATTGAGAAAAAAAGCTTACAAAAATCAATGCGGCAAATACTCCGAGAATTGCCCCGCGAGATATTGAGAGAAGTAGACCAATAAGGCCAAATGTGACTACACCGATAAAGAATGCTTTTCCAAGCCACGCATTTTTATCTTTTAATTCGGAATTGCTTTTTGTGACTAACAGAAATCCAAGAAATAGAGCAACGAGCGGTCCGACATATTTTCCAATGGCTGTTGGGAAAAGGAAGAGCGAGGTTGCGCGAGGTGGTATCTGGCTAATATATGGTTCAATGCCTGGTATGAGACCAATATACTCAATAAGCGCGACAAAGCCTATTACCACCACAGATGCTCCAAGGCTAAAAAGCGCCAACCGCCAGTGTTTTGACGATTTCATTACATTCACGAATACATAAAAGAACAAAAGGGGCTCGACAATATACGCTTTCCATAATCCGAGTGCACCGCGTGTATCGGGCGATACTATTACCGCAATGACGCCGGCAAGAAAAAATCCAAGGGTAAGCCATTTCCAGGGCCAGTGGATTTTTTTGAAGCTCTTTGACCTTATACGGTGAATCAACCAAATAACAATAATTACTAACAGCATTATTTCTAAAAAAGTCATCGGGACAGACCAAAGTGTGAACCGAAACTGGTAGGTAGGTAAAAGAAACAAGACCAGTGCAATCGCCCAATCAAGTCTTCGCCAGGCCACCCAGGCAAAAAGAATGGTAAAAATGAGTATGCATATCCCTTCCATCATAACGTCTTCTCTAAGTGTATCACACGCGTATTGCCGAATATACGTTCATCGATCTGTTGATAGTTCGTTGCCTCGTCACTAAACTCAAAATCAATATCTATTGGTTGCATAACCATAAATGTTTGATTGGCATCAATTGACGGGTGGTTCTCAGTCTTATGTAAGAAAAATTCATACGCACTTCCATATTCATACCTGCGAATAACCTCGAGGGTATACGGTCGTCCATTGCTCGCTGAAAGTATGTAGTCGGTCACCTTATGCATTGTTTCCTGTGTTACTAAATATTCATCTGCGCCACCTTGTTTAATATTTGTAAAATAAGTTCCGAGACGTATACCGGCAAAAAGCACAAACACCGTTATAATTAATACAATAAGAAATGGGCGAAAATGTTTTTTCATTGACGCAATAACAGCTCCAAGAACAAGAAAGGGCCAAGGGAAAAAACCAATGAAATAATAACGGACAAGTACTTCAGAAAAAGTAAGTCCTACGAAAAGAATAATCAGCCACGAGATAAAAAATATTTTTAATGGCTTATTCTTTTCGTCTTTTGGGGCAACTTTAAGAAAGAGAAAGAGTCCTACGAGCATGATAAATAGTGCAGCAGAAATAATAACCGGCAATCCAGGAATCACGAGATCACCGAAAGCTCCAAACCACATCACCGGAACATCAGAGAAAAGACGTTCAAAAAGGGACGTATCGCCATATACTTCTGTTAATGTTTCTGTTTTAGCAATATTGCCGCCCTCAGTCATTTCAAACAATGCAAGCGGTAATAATAGGATCACAATCACGCCAATACCGAGAAGAATATCGGACCACTTTGGGCGAGGAAGTTTAAAAAGCGGCCATGCTACCACTACAAGCGCAAATAGCACCAGTGCGCTTAAATGAAGCTGGATACTTATACCCAAAGAAATGGCAATGAGTAAAATACTTAGTCTTTGGATAAAAGCATTTTGTGTGCGCCTAAGAATTCCAATTCCTATGAGAACCAGCAGAACAAAAAAAGGTAGTGGATTTGGATTCCAGGCCCACCGGCTATGATGGATAACGAGCGGGGCAATACTATACAGCCCTGCAGCAATCAAGCCAGCCAGAGGTGAGAAATACATTTTTCCAACAGCATATACCAAAAGAATTGTGAGAATAGCAATAATTGCCACAACGAGAGCGCCTGCCACAGGAGAAAAATCTGTCACTACATACGGCAAAGTCAATAGATGGTAGAAAAACGGACCATAGTGGAGTCCCGTACCACGAAGTTCAGGTCCAAGCAATGGAATTGATCCTGACTCCCATGATTCTTGAATGAGAGTGAGATCTCGTACTTCATCAGCCGCAAAATGAAGTCCCGGCTCCAAATACCATAATCGAAAAAATGCCCCAACTGCTACAAAGGTGAGGAGAATAAGGATGAGCTTGTTTCGCTGAGTCATAGATCAGCTACTGTGAAGAAGTGTCAATAGTACGCGGCTTCGACAAGATCATTTGTTGTACAACAATCATGAGGCCAACGAGAAACCAGATGTGCATAATGTATAAAGTGGAAAATGTCTGATACTGGACAAGCACCCCGACCCACGCAGCAAGAAGCCCGATCATGAGAGCCCGCAACGTATCATTTTTCACAACGCGAATAGCGTGGATAGAGCGTACTATGAGAAACATGGCGAATAGTAAAAACGATGCAAGCCCCAAGATACCCGTCTCAGCCAATATTTCTATCAGCTCGTTATTAACTATCTTCCAGCCGTCAGTAGGCACCACATAAGGATGTGTCGATGTATAGGGCCCAAAAGCTCCTACGCCTATCCCAATGATTGGATGTTCTGACCAGGCAACACCAGCTTGTTCAAATGTGTATATTCTCTCATTGTATGAAGCTCCAAAAAATACACCCGAGACATGTTCTTGGAATTTATCCTGGTTAAATATTTCTCCACCAAATCCGAGTGTTTGAACAACTACCCACCATATAATTACCACTGCAAGGGGAATGATAATGAGATTTCGTAATGTAAAAACACGTTTGAAAAAGTATATAGAAATTACTAACAGCGCTGCCGCCAAACCAAGATATGCCCCGCGTGAAACAGTTAAGACAAAACTTATGCCTCCGGTAAGCAGTAACACGAGAAGAAATGAGTGTTTAACTGCACGCGACTTACTTAAGAAAAGTGCCAAAGCAACTCCCAGAGGAATGAGAAGATAATTAGCAAAATAGAGTGGTTCGTATGCGGTTGACTGTATTCGCGGGAATCCCAATACATCTTTCGTATATAAATCGCGTAAACCGGTTATCGTTTCGGGTAATCCCACCATATCACCTAGAAATTGAAATATACCAAATGCACTTACAATAAACGCACTCGCAAGAAGTGCATATATTACCTGCCGTAAGCGTTGTTCGTTTTTTATAATAGTTGGAAGAAGCCATGCCAACACCATTGTAAATACGGTAAATACCAATACTACCAGCGATCGCTCGATATTTTGCACATTATAGAGAGAAATAATATTTATGAGAATAAAAAGGGCAATAAAAAACAGATATGGATTGCGCCACACCGATCGCTCTCGTAATATAATAATCCTTCCCACGCATACTACTGTCGTTATAACCAAAAAAATCTGACTAATGCGGATAGTCAGTCCTTGGAATTCATATGCGCCAATCCGTTCAAAAGGGAGAAAAACGGCAATAAGGAGTAACCCTACTAAAGGAAATCGGGCAATTACAATACTCACCGCGACTCCAAGAACTAACCCAAGGGCAACTAATGGAGAAAAAAGAATACTCGTGATTCCAACAATCGCAGCAGTTCCAATAATTACCACTGCAACAAGCGGCATAACTATCTTATTTCCTTGAAAAAATGTTGCTTTCATTATACAGCTTCTTCAAAAAGCTTGATAAAGTTTCTTATCATCGTGTCGTGCCTAAAGTGAAGCTCAACTGATTTACGGGCATTTTCAACAACTTCAGGGATACGCTCCCGATGATGATACAGATACAGTATCTTTTCTGTAATAGCTTTAGCGTCACTTGGCGGTACAAGAAATCCAGTACGTCCGTCATCAACTACCTCCGGGACTCCTCCTAGTCGGGTTGCAATAACAGGAACACCAGCAGCCATTGCTTCAAGAAGCACAATACCGAATGATTCTGCTTTTACTGATGGTAGAACAAATATATCGAAATGGCTATACCAGCGATGTACGTCTCTCTGGAAGCCTACCCACTGGACACATTCACGAAGCCTCAGCTGTCTAGAAAGCCATACGAGCTTAGCGCGTTCTGGTCCGCTTCCCACAATTAGAGCGCGAAACTGAGGAATCTGTTCTTTAAGATCCGCAAGCGCCTTAAGAAGATAGGCGATACCTTTTCCTGGCTCGAGTCCTGCAACGGTTCCGATAATAAACGCCGGGTGCTGTTCCGCCCGTGCCCTTGGCCAAGGAAACATTTTTAAATCAATGCCATTATGAATCGTATGAATCCTGCCTTTTTTTACCCCAATATCTTCACATTGTCTTGCCTGCGCTCCCGAGACGGTGATAACCGATGAAAATATTGACTGAAAAGTATAGAGGAATCGAAGAGGATTTTTTGTGAGCCATCTATCAAGCATACGGTGTTCCATAAAGAACACTCGTATGCCAATCATTCTGGCAAAAAGAGGCAGAAGAAGTTTTTCAGTAAGAGAAAGACAATAGAGTATCCGAACACGCCTTATAAAACGATAATACACTAATGTACCTACAAGCCCAATAAAAATAAATGGGGCAAGTAAAGGAAAAAGAAGAATCGACCATGGGGTAACTGGCTCTATGCCTGCCCAGAGGCGTTGAGTGGGAAAACGTCTTCTTCGAAGCTCATCTCGCAAGATCCGGCAAGATCCGACAAAATGAATATTGAAACCGCGTACACGAAGTGCTTCGGCAATATCAATAGTATGCCGTTCTCCTCCGCCAAAACGTGAAGAATAAGGAAACTTTGTTATTAATACTGCTTTAGGGGATTTTGGCATGTATTATGCAATAATCATTGATTGAAGATCTTTTGGAATCATATGGGAGAGTACGCCACTGCCATTCTTTTTCACCTCAACCATGTCTTCAATCCGGATGCCTCCCCACCCTTTAATGTATACTCCTGGCTCAATAGTAATGATATCACCCTCCTGCAATATACTGGAACTGCGCTTACTGATCCTTGGCCGCTGATGTACTTTGGCACCTACGCCATGCCCAGTAGAATGTCGGAATTCTTTTACCAAACCCCGTGCGGATAAATATTGCCGAGCGGCTGCGTCCACATTCTTGCAAGGTACCTGGGACTGTATTTTCTTTATTGCTTTATCCTGGGCTCGTAACACATATGAGTAATACTTTCGGGCTTTCGCGTTGGGTTTGCCAAGAAAGAACGTTCGAGTGATATCTGTACATCCTACACGAGTTTGTACACCGAAATCAACCACTACCATATCTCCTTTTTGTATCATCTGTTTACCAGGAATATGATGAGGGAAGTATGCTTTTTCTCCGGCTGCAATAATAAAATCAAATGCAGGAGAAGCGTATCCACATTTCTTTAAATATGTTTTTAGAAGTTCAGCAATTGCTTGTTCATTTCTACCTGGTCGGATTTGTTTTTTACCATACTCCAATGCACTCTTCATTACTCGCAACGCCTTCAACAATGCCGTTCGTTGGTTTGGCATTATGACTGCCTGAGCCTGATGATATCAAGCAGCATTTCTTTTGTAACTCCCCTGAAAAGCAGCAAGAGAACGCCATACTCCACAAATCCTATACCTATGAGTAAGAAAATATTCAGCTCATTAAAAGTCATGAGCGTTAAGGTCATAATTATTGCTGCAAGAAAAACTTTTCCTGCTTTCAGAAGTGAAAGTCGGACTTTTGTGGCAGACAAAACAATAGCAGCAGCCGAGATAGTTATTAATATTTCCGAACCGACCGTAACTCCCGCCGCACCAAAATATGAAAATTTTGGGATAAAATATAAGTAGCCGCCGAGAGAGATGATCGCAACAACTAAATACAGCCACATCATTGTTCTCTGACGATTAATTGCCACGACGCTGTTTCCAAAAAGATTACCCACAAAGATGGTTGCCGTTGCTACGATAAGAATTTGTAGAATCGGACCAGCATCAGCAAATCCCTCTCCCGTAATGAGCCTCATAACCGGTTTAGCAAGTACCCAAGTACCTCCAATTAAGGGGAGGGCAATCATAATGAGAAAATCAAATGCCTTTTGAAGTACTTTTTTAAAGCGTTCTCTATCACCCAATGACCATGCAGCTGCCAATAGGGGTAATATGAGCCCTGCAAACATTGCCGGAAACGTTGTGAGCACCTCCAACACTTTATAGCTCGACCCATAGACGCCTACTTCAGCTTCTGGACGCATGAGAGATAAAATAACAGTATCAGCCTTGAAATACACTAGATTAAAAACAATCGAAAGAGCAATGGGCCATGTTTCCTTGATAATGGTACGCCAATAGGGGAAATCAAAAATCAGTCGCAGCTTAATGAGACTTCTGGAGTATAAATACGTAGCTATAAAATTCAATGCACTTCCGGCAACCACTGCGACCATAACCCAAAATAAGCCAAGTTCGGATTGAACTACACACCACGTCACCCCAAGTAATGCTAATCTGCCAAGCACTTCAGCAATTGAGACTCGATACATTTTTAAATGTTTCTGGAAAATTCCAGATAGGGCCTGATTGAGTGTGACACCGAGAAAGGCGACCGTCGTGATTGCAATACCAATTTTTACTTCGGTTGCATACGGAAGCATCAATGCAATAAGCGGCGCAATACCGAGAAACACCACGGCAGATATAAGCCGCATGGTAAAGATATTACTTGCCGTGTACTGCTCATCCACCCTTTCTTCAGAAATTTTCTTCACCAACATGACATACAGACCCATATCTACGATGACTCCAAACATCTGGAGATATGCCATGATAGTGGTGTATTGACCAAAACCTTTCTCACCCAAGTAGCGGGTGAGTATTCCAATTACGACAAGACCGATAATCGTAGAGATTATTTTTCCGATTACCTGAACAATTGTATTGTGCGCGATCGTTCTCGTAAGAGTCATAAACAATACCACTAATACTATACATCCTATCATCTCAAGGGCTCGATTGACAAAAGGCAAATTTCATGCTACAATACGTGTAGAAAATAAAAATCACAGCCAGTTAAAGAACACTCGGGAGACTCCATAGCGTATGCTGTTATCGGATGTTTTTCATCTCTCGGCATAGTCAAATATAAAACAAAAACCATGCACGAAAAACGCTTTTCATTTCTTTTTGCCGCTGTCATGCTTGCTATGTTTGTACCATTACTACCAGCAATGGAAGGGATACAGGAAGCAAGTGCGGAAGAAGATCCAATGGAGGATGTTTCCCTTCAGGCAGTCACACAAACATCAAGTGTCCTTAAGAAGGGGTATCTTGACGTTGGCACGTGGGCAGAAATTCCAGAAGTAAAAGATACTGATGTTATTACCGCTGACGTCCTAGAAGAACAGACCGTTCAAACCATACCACTTGCACCCAGACCTCACATAGATAGCATAGACAGTGAGAAAACATACGGTATCGCAGCTGCTACAAACAGCCCTTCCCCGCCTTCTCCGTACGAAGCAGTGGAGATCGCTCGATCGGTAGACAACATCAACGCCAACCCAGGTCAGGCATTCACCTACTGGGTTGATTTTAAAAATGTGGGAACAGCTACGTGGCACAATTCAGGTGAACATTTTATTGCACTGAATGTCACGGACCCTTCCGGACGCACCAGTGCTTTTCAACATCCTTATTGGAGACAAAGTTACCGTCCGGCCATTATGGATACTGAAACTGTCGAACCTGGAGAGATAGGACGATTTATTTTCGCTTTGCAGGTACCAGCAACAACAGGTATTTACAAGGAATCTTTTAATCTTGTTGCGGAGAACCTGACATGGATAACAGGTGGCCACACCACAATTAATATCGGTGTTGGAGTGAGAGCTACTCGGGCACCTCACTGGCGTGCTCAAGAAGTGGAGCGAAGTTATGGCGGTACGCTTCATCTCGATCCGGGAAAAGGCTATACCTTCTGGATAGATTTTCTGAATACCGGATCAGTTCCGTGGTTTAATGACGGGGAGCATTTTGTAGCGTTGAATGTGACAAGCCCAATAGGCCGTCAAAGTGATTTTGAGCATTCGTATTGGAGTGAATATTACCGTCCCGGAAAATTACTACAGGAATATGTCCGGCCCGGGGAAATTGGCCGCTTTATGTTCGCACTACAACCTCCTATGGATGAAGGAACATATGAAGAATCATTCCAGCTTGTTTCAGAAAACTTAACGTGGATTCCGGGAGGATCTTTTACTGTTCCGATCCAGGTGGGTGATCCTTTAGAGGTGGAACCAATTGTGCAACTTACCGGAGAACCGACAATACGCGTTGGACTGACTTCAACCGATGAGGAAATAGTAGTTACAGCAAATGGAACATATGCTGTATGGAATGGGACTAAAAATCTTTTAACAACAAAACAAGCTGACCAGGAGACAAGCATTATTTCACATAGTGACGGAACATACACTATTGATGGAACACTGAGAGCAACACGAGCACCGAGAATGATACCATCATCAGAGGATGTAATTATGGAAGTTGTGAGTTTCGAAAATCCGCCTGCCTGGAACTCAGAACTTAACGACAATCTCTTTCGCGGTACAATTGAAATTAAATATGTCGAAGAAACTGCTACGGTATGGGTTATCAATGAACTACCTCTTGAATCGTATCTGTACGGAATGGCAGAAAGCGGAAATGGTTCTCCTGCAGAATATTTAAAAGCACTTGCCATCGCCGAGCGTTCATACGTCTTATGGCATTATTTGAACGGCGGAAAACACAAAACGGAAGACTTTACGGTTAACTCAACGACTGACCAGGTGTACCGAGGATACGGATTTGAATCGCGGTCCGTTGATCCACTCGCGGCAGTCATCGCAACGACCGGACAGGTGGTTACGTTCGCCGATGCGGTAAGTGAAGCAAATGAATACGGGGTGGTGTTTACTCCATATTCCTCAGGAACTGATGGGCGCACACGAAGCTGGTCAGAAGTATGGGTGGGTGATTATGACTGGCTCGTATCTGTTAACGATCCTCATGGAATCATCCCAAATGCTCTCACGCTCAGTGGTAACCACATGGTAGGTATGTCAGCTACGGGTGCACTTGGTTTCGCAGAGGAAGAGGGAAAAACATTTGAATGGATACTCAATTACTACTATACTGGAATTAGTATTGACACGCTGTATTAAATCTGTTATGATACTAGGATTTCATAATTAAATAATCAAACATATGACTGAAGGAGAGCCACGTTCACAACCAGGTGAGACGAACGAAGGACCATCTTTAGAAGAATTGCGCCAAAACAGCAGCGATCTGCAAAGACGTGCTACAGAGCTTAGAGTGCAACAACAAAAAATCATTGATGCTGGAGTAAAGGAAATAGAAGGTCTTATCGATGAATCCAGGAAGCTTCATGAACAACTTACTCCTCTGCGGATAGAGTTGGCATCGCTCGCTGAACAATTCGAAACCATAAAAAAAAGTGGAACATTAGAGCCAGATGAGGAACGTCAGCTTACCGATCTTCAGGAAACAGTTGCTGCAATCGAGAAGCAAGATGGGCAAATTAGTACAAAGATAACTCAAGTTTATGGAAGGCCTGGTGTCGCTGGTGAAATTCAAGGTAAAGCTAATAAGGAACATATACAGTTTGAAGCGAATGCCGTTCTTGACTCCCTTAAAACAAGATATGAAGATGCTATCCAGCTAAATGCTACTAATCTATTAGATCTCGGTAAAGCTCAAGTAAAGCAACAGACCACAAATTCTCGCCTTGAGAGTGATCTTTCGGATAGTCGTAGAAATCTCGGTATACTTGCCAGAGATGCGGTTAAAGGAATAAAAAAAGATGATATTCGCAGAGAATTAGAGAAAAGTCTTGCACTCCAGTCAGGTGAAACATCCCAGCAATATAGAAAAAGAATTGAAGGTCTGCTTAATCAATATCAGGGTATGGGTAAAGGGAAACAACGGAAAGCGATTAATACTGTATTGGAGTCTGAAATATTAACCGCCTTAGGAACGGTAGAAACACAGCATGCTGAAGGAACTAAAACCTCCTGGGACAGCGAAGAAGAGACTCTTGTGACTGAAAGAATGCAACTACTTCAACAAGTTGAAAAAGATGTTGGAGATAAGCTCAAGCCCGCAGGTAAATTATGGAATGGACTTCAAGCAGTTGATATGGCTATTTGGGAAAAAATTGATGAAAAAGGACAACGATGGGGTAAAACAAGAGATCTTATTAATTTGGTTGGTGAACGCCTTAAGCCCATCATGCAGAAAGCCCGGGAAGAAGACCAAGCAGTCGGAAAATAATACATATGAAGTTTATCAACTAATAATATAACTATGACACCAGAAGGTGAAAATTCAATGGAAAAAGTACAAGCCGCGCAGAGTGAAGCCTCAAACGCCCATGAACAGGGTGGAAGACTTGCTACACGTCTTCATGAAGAAGCTGAGCGGACAGTACGAGAATTGGAAGAGGTATGGCAGGACAAACTACGGTTTGAAAAAGTCTACCCCAAAACCAGAGAAAGTATTCAAAAAGCTATAGATGAATTAGAGCGCTTACAAAAAGAAAATAAAATGGAAGATGGGGATGAAGCACGTCTTGAACAATTAAAAGGTGATGCTATTAAAATTGATGAATATAGTAAGTCCTTAACAGATGAGTCAAAAAGAATGTATGGTAGGCCTCATGTTGCGGAGAAAGTGCAGACTGAAGCTTTACAAGAAGACGTAGATAGAAATGCTGAGGTAATCGTTAAAGAGAAATATCAGGAGGCCGACAAAATACTGGCTGAAATACCAGCCGCACACAAATTATATACCGCCACGGCAGGAGAAGAAGAAAAAAGTACATTTGAGGATTTTCTAAAAACTCAGGGTGAGCAGTACCGAGCTTTAATAAGAACCACTATTGAAGGTATGGAGCCTAAACTAGCATCAGAAGATATGAAGCCCGAATTAGAAAAAGCGATTGAAAAAAAGCTTTGGGAGTACGCCGGAGACAAACTTTACTCAAATTGGGGATTTCAAGATATATTTCATATTTCGGTAATGGAAATCTTAAAAGGAAAAGGTGATAAGCTCCCTAAATGATAATAATATAAATGTTGATTGTAAAAACAGCAGGAACCACCTGCTGTTTTTCTATATGGTATACTTATATGTAAGAATATATGGGAAATTTGGACGTCAGCCAGGATGATTGGCAGCAAATGGTAATGGAGCTTACGAATTATTCTAAGGCTAAGCTTTGGCGTGATTTTACGTGGCATGCGGCTCGCATGGCCGTTATCGATCCCGAAAAGTTTCGTAGAATGGAGCTTACTGATCAAGACTGGCAGGGTATGATACGTGAACTTACCAAATACAAAGATCGGAAAGAATGGGATTCATACGCCGTTCGAGCAAGTAGGATGTCCCTCATTGATCCTGGGCGGTTTACTGATGTCATTATTGACGACGAAGCATGGAATGGCATGATCACCGTTTTAAAAAAGTTTCGGATGCAAAATAACTGGATTAATTTTTCTGCCCTCGCTCAGCACTTAAAAACAGTGGATGCCGAACGCTTCCACCAGATTAACATTCTCGACAAAGACTGGGAAGGAATAAAAGGGAAACTCAAGGATTTTGAAAAACAGGAAATATGGGGCAAATTTGCAAAAATGGCTGCCTATCTGAAAATCATCAATCCGGAACGGTTTAAACAAGAGATAAAAATTTCTGCAGGAGCTTGGCAAAGGATGTCAGAAGAGCTTAACCTAAAAAGGCAGAAAAACTACTGGGCTGCGTTCGCTGCGCAAGCCAGTCGTATTAAGATACTTCTGTCTTAATCTCATGCACAAACTCCTCCCACAATACGAGAAAATCAATGGCAAGGGGCTGATGAAGCAAATTTATGCCAAGTCTGAAGCTTTAAAAGGCAAGAAAATCCTGATTATAAATTCAACTCGAGTCGGAGGGGGCGTAGCAGAGATATTAGAAGGTGCTACACGGTTTCTTGATGAACTGGGTATTGAGGCTGAATGGCAGGTACTCCCTGGTACGCTTGATTTTTTTGCAGTTACAAAAAAGATTCATAATGCCCTTCAAGGTTCTAGGAATAAACTTACTGAACAGGAAAAAGAACTTCATCAGAAGATTAATGAAGGCTTCGCAGCAACGCTCTCAACAAAATATGACCTCGTCATGATTCACGACCCTCAGCCGCTTCCGCTAATTCGGTATTGTAATAAAAAACAACCATGGATATTTCGCTGTCACATAGATCTTTCAAGCCCAAACACTTCAGTATGGGCATACATCAGGCAGGATATTAATAAATACGATCATTTCATTG
>JBHPFX010000018.1:0-17952 GCA_042570925.1 Patescibacteria group bacterium | reverse complement strand
CCATATTCTTAAACTCCTTCGTAGAGATCAATCTTTTCGCCTTCCTTGAGTGTCACTACGGCTTTTTTCCAATTTGCTGTGCGACCGGTAACTCGTCCAAATCGGACATCTCGTCCAGAAACATTTACTATTCTTACTTTAGTTGGGTGGACGCCATACACATTTTCAATTGCTTGCCTTACCTGTCGTTTGCTCGCGTATGTAGCTACCGCGAATACATACTGTCGATCTGCCGCAATCATTGAAGCTTTTTCTGTAATAACAACATTTTTTAAAACGCGATATGCATCCTTCGTATCATCCTTAACAACACGTTTATCTTTTTTCTTGTCTTCCTTTTTTTGCTCTGACTTCTCTTTTTCACTCAGTGCTTTTTCATCCTTTGAAGACTTCTTGTCTTTCTTACCGCTTTGTTTTTTCGAAGCATCTTTCTTATCTTCAATAACATTACGCGCTTTTTTACGTTTTCCTAATCCTTCAAATGGTTTTTTAAATTTATCTAACAATCCCATATACTATGAAGCTGAGGCTGATTTTTTCTGAAATGTCGAAAGTAATACTTTTACAGAAGGTTTTAAAATTACGAGACTTTGATATTTTAGTAAAGCGAAGATATTAATACTATCTGCCCGAATAGTCTCAACTGAAGGAAGATTGCGAGCTGATTTTCGAATCTCTGGACTCGCTCCTGGTATAACAATCAGGGATTTTTTTCCCACAGGCAGTTTTTTAAGAATTGCTAAAAGGGCTTTAGTCTTTGGTTTTTCAATCTGCAGTCCATCAACAACAATAAGCTGTTTGTCATTTACTTTATCTGATAACACCATGAAAAGGGCTTTGCGACGTGCTTTTGCGTTCATCTTTATTGAAAAGTTTCGGGTATTGCGCGGTCCAAACGTTACTCCTCCGCCACGCCAGATTGGTGATCGAATTGATCCGTGTCGAGCCCGGCCAGTACCTTTTTGGCGCCATGGCTTGCGACCTCCTCCGTGTACTTCTGGCCGTGTTTTTGTATGTGCTAATACGTGGCGATGATTAGCCTGATGTGTAACAATTGCCTGCTGAATAAGAGCCGGGTTGATTTTTACTCCGAACATTGCATCAGGAAGCGAGACAGTGCTTGTTTCCTTTCCTTCTATATTGTAAACGGGTACTTTTGGCATACTTTTATGAGACGCTTTCAATGCTAACAATACTATGACGTGCTCCAGGCACTGCGCCTTTTACATGTAAAAGATTTTCTTTTGCGTTAACGGTTATTACTGAAATATTTTGTGAAGTGGCATTCTGGCCCCCCATACGGCCTGCCATCCGCATGCCTTTCATTACTTTTGCCATGTCAGTAGCGCCAATCGATCCAGGCATACGTAATTGATCTTTATGACCATGGCTTGCAGGACTCCCATGAAATCCATGTCGCTTTACAACTCCCTGAAATCCTTTTCCTTTAGACGTTCCTCTGATAGATACTTTTTCACCTTCTTTGAAATCTTCGACGGTAAGTACCTGCCCACGTTTGAATTTAGACGGATCATCAACCTGAAATTCCTTGAGAACGGCAAAACCGTCAATACCCTTAAGATGGCCGGCAAGCGGCTTTGAGGGCTTCTTTTTCTTTCCAAATCCCACTTGAATAGCATTTACTCCGTCTTTATCCGCGACCTTCACCTGAGTAACTGCGCAGGGTCCGACGCGCAACACAGTAACCGGAATACTATTTCCGTTTTTATCAAACTGTTGCTGCATTTCAATTTTTTCACCGATGAGATAGGTCATGCGATTTGTACTAAAAAAACCGGACGTGGAGAGCCAGATCGATTGGAGGACGAGCGAATGAGGCCCTTGCTCCGGTTTTTGTTCTTATGATCGTCTAGCAAATTGTTATCCAAGGATTAACGCTCTCCAGCTTTCATGTATTATCATCCCCGGAACCGATTTACTCTATGAAATTGTTAAAGCTTTGAACCGTGATTACTATTGGTTACATTTTAATTTCCACATCCACTCCTGCAGGTAGATTCAGATTCATGAGCGAATCAACTGTCTTTGGTGTTGGATCTACAATATCTATCAAACGTTTATGGATTCTCATCTCATACTGTTCCCGGGCATCCTTATGAACAAATGTCGATTTATTTACTGTGTAGCGACTCTTTTCAGTTGGCAGAGGAACGGGTCCCTTGATTTGCGCACCAGATCGAACAGCGGTATCAATAATCGTCTTCGTTGACTGATCGATAATCTTATTATCGTACGCCCGAATTTTGATACGAATTCGATTCGATAAACCTGCTTCTTCCTTTGGCTTCGTTACGTTCGTCTCTGACATGAGAAATGAGCTTAGAAAAAAGAAAATCCTTTCTCAACAAGTACGGCTACAAAAGGATTATCTTTTCATTATTATTTGATTATCTTCGTTACGACTCCAGCACCTACAGTATGACCACCTTCACGAATTGCAAATCGTTGCTTCTCTTCCAATGCGACCGGAACAATCAACTTGATCTTAAGATTAACAGTATCGCCCGGCATAACCATCTCTGTTTTTTCTGGAAGCTCCACTTCACCTGTTACATCAGTCGTACGAACATAGAACTGTGGTTTATATCCCTTGAAAAATGGTGTGTGTCGGCCTCCTTCTTCTTTGTTAAGGATATAAATTTCAGCCTCATATTCAGTGTGGGGAGTAATTGAACCTGGTTTTGCAAGTACCTGACCGCGCTCAACATCCTCTTTCTTTGAGCCACGGAGAAGAATTCCAGCATTATCACCGGCCTTACCTTCATCAAGTTCTTTGTTAAACATCTCGATACCGGTTACAACGGTTTTTTGTGTATCTTTGATACCCACGATTTCAACCTCTTCATTGACTTTAATAATTCCGCGATCAATTCTGCCGGTTACTACCGTTCCACGTCCTTCAATTGAAAAGATGTCTTCAACAGGCATAAGGAATGGCTTATCAGTGTCCCGAACTGGATCAGGAATATACTCATCAAGCTTCTGAAGAAGCTCCGTGATAGATTTTTTTGCTTCTTCGTCACCCTCAAGTGCTTTCAATGCTGAACCTTTGATAATTGGAATTTCATCTCCAGGAAATTCATATTTCTTTAGGAGATCTCGAATCTCCACCTCAACAAGGTCGATAAGTTCTTTGTCATCCACCATGTCAATCTTATTAAGATACACAACAATATACGGCACACCTACCTGACGAGCAAGAAGGATGTGTTCGCGCGTCTGAGGCATAGGACCATCGGCTGCGGATACGACAAGTATCGCTCCATCCATTTGTGCAGCACCCGTAATCATATTCTTTACATAGTCAGCATGACCAGGACAATCAACGTGCGCGTAGTGACGCTTTTCAGATTCGTACTCTACGTGCGTAGTGGCAATAGTAATACCGCGCTCTTTTTCTTCGGGCGCGTTATCAATCTGGTCCACACTTCTTTCTTGTGCGGTACCTCCGGACTCTTTAATTATTTTTAGCATTGCAGCGGTAAGCGTTGTTTTACCGTGGTCAACGTGACCAATAGTACCAACGTTTACATGAGTTTTTGATCGGTCGAATTTTTCGGCCATTGTTGTATGTGGTTAATCCTTAAAGAAGGTTTTTATTAATTAGTGTAAAGATATATTTGATAAATACTAGGATAGTATACTGACCAATTTTGTCAATAACATCATGTTCTACCTCAATCGTCAAGTTCAATTGTGTTGCGTAGTATAGCAACCTACCATAAACTTCGCAAGATATCCAATATACGTTTGACTCTGAAAAAGAACTTTACTAGCCAATAATATGGGAAAAAATGCAATAGTTCATCTGACTTATCCCCACAATTGTGGATAGTATGCCCCCCCAATTTCTTTATTTCTTTTCCTTTGGGGTCGTCTGCTCGCCAATAATGGTCTCTGCAACATGCTGAGGAACTGGAGAATAGCGTGAAAATTCCATCGAGTATGATGCACGACCCTGTGTCATTGACCGAAGTTGCGTGGCATATCCAAACATTTCCGCTAGAGGTACTTCAGCGTCAATAATTCTCATTGTTTGCCGCTCTCTCATTTCTTTAATGATCGCCCGTTTAGAATTTAAATCACCTATAACATCGCCCATATGCTTCTCAGGCGTAACAGCTTCAACCTTCATAATCGGTTCTAATAGAACAGGACCGGATCTTTTAACCGCACTTTGTAATGCCATTGAACCGGCGATTTTAAATGCCGCCTCAGAAGAATCAACTTCATGATACGTGCCATCATACAGAGTTACCTTAATATCAACGAGCGGGTATCCCGCAATTACTCCCTTATCCATAGCTTCTTTAACTCCTTTTTGTACGGGAACTATATACTCTTGTGGAATGGCTCCTCCTTTTACTTCATCAACAAATTCAAATCCTTTGCTTCGATCAAGAGGTTCGACGCGAAGTAGGCAGTGGCCGTATTGGCCGCGTCCACCTGACTGACGAATGTATTTTCCTTCACCCTGACCATTCTTAGTAATTGTTTCCTTGTACGCTACTCGGGGTTTTCCAACATTAGCTCCAACATTAAATTCACGTTTCATTCGATCAACAATAATGTCAAGATGTAATTCCCCCATTCCAGAAATAATCGTCTGATTTATTTCTTCATCTGTCGTAACCCGGAACGTAGGGTCCTCTTCAGAAAGCTTCATGAGTGCAATACCCATTTTTTCCTGATCCTGCTTTGTCTTCGGCTCAATAGCAATGGATATAACCGGATCAGGGAAAGTAATTGACTCTAGAATTATTGGATCACTCTGACTTGATATCGTATCTCCGGTTGTCGTGCCCTTAAGTCCGACAGCTGCCGCTATATCTCCCGAATAAATTTCTTTAACTTCCTCACGAGAATTTGCATGCAGACGGACGATTCGGCCAATGCGCTCCTTCTTACCCGTGTGAGTATTCAGAACGTAAGATCCAGACTCCATCATTCCTGAGTACACTCTAAAAAAAGCCAGCTTCCCAACAAAAGGGTCGGTTGCGATTTTAAACACTAGCGCCGAAAAAGGTGCAGAGTCATCAGCTTTTCGAATAATTTCTTTTTCCGTCTTTGGTTCGAGCCCTGTTACCGCAGGAACATCAAGCGGCGATGGGAGATAATCTACCACCGCATCGAGAAGAAACTGCACTCCCTTATTCTTGAGGGCAGAACCTACAAAAACCGGAACAAGTTCGTTTGCGATACAAGCTTTTCGTAAAGTCTTTTTTAATTCATCAATTGACGGTTCTTTTCCTTCAAGATATTGATTTAATAGCTTTTCATCTTTTTCAACAATTGCCTCAATCATGTTATGTCGATGCTCTTCTACTTTTTCTTTCATGTCTTCAGGCACATCAGTCTCATCCCACTCCTTTCCCATATCATCTTTGTAAATATATGCTTTTCGACCTAATAGATCAATGATTCCGGTAAAAGTTTCAGCCGCCCCAATGGGTAATTGCATTGGAAAAGCATTTTTTGTAAGCCGTTCGTGAATCGAATCAATATCAGAATAAAAGTCAGCTCCCATTCGATCCATCTTATTAATAAAACAAATACGGGGAACCTTGAATTTTTCAGCCTGATGCCAGACTGTTTCAGACTGCGGTTCAACACCGGCAACGCCATCAAACACCACAACACCGCCATCAAGAACACGCAAAGATCGCTGAACCTCAACGGTGAAGTCAATGTGTCCAGGGGTGTCGATAATGTTTATCCTTTTATCTTTCCAAAAACAGGTGGTTGCGGCAGAGGTAATCGTTATTCCTCGTTCTTTTTCCTGTTCCATCCAGTCCATTTCCGCTTCCCCTTCATGTACTTCACCGATTTTATGCTTTTTACCAGTATAATAAAGAATGCGCTCGGTAACAGTCGTTTTTCCTGCATCAATGTGCGCTATAATCCCAATATTACGTGTATTTTCTAAACTGTATTCTCGAGGCATAATCCTGTTAATACTTAATCACTGCGCATCCTGAGCTTACCGAAGGGTGCGCAATGATGCCAATATTTCTAGTATTTTCTAAAGTATATTCGCGGGGCATAAGGTAAAAATAAAAAAAACGTTAATGTATAATATTTGGAGATGTTTTATCGAGCAAAATGTGCAAATGCTCTGTTTGCTTCTGCCATACGATGCACATCTTCCTTCTTCTTTATGGCATCCCCTTCGTTTGATGCAGCACCCATAAGCTCAAATGCAAGCTTTTCTCTCATCGCCTTTCCCCTTTTTTTCCGCGCAGCTTCAATAATCCAGCGAAACGCTAATGCTAGTTTGCGATTACCCACGACCTCAACTGGAATCTGATAGTTGGCACCGCCAATTCGTCTGGATTTAACTTCAACTGTTGGAGAAACATTTCGTAATGCTGTATCAAAAATCTCAAGAGGATCTTTCTTCGTTTTTTCTGAAATAATATCAAGAGCGCCGTAGACAATTTTCTCTGCGGTTGATTTCTTGCCGCCGCGCATCACTTGGTTGATCAGTTTAGCTATTACCGGCGACTGAAATTTCCAATCTGGATTGATTTTTCTCTTTGGTGCTCGTTTTCCACGCATAAATTATTTTTCTTTTTTTACTCCGTAAAGACTTCTGCTGCGCTTCCGGTCCTGAACCCCCTGCGTATCATATACTCCACGAACAATATGATAACGAACACCCGGAAGATCTTTAACCCGGCCTCCGCGAATTAACACAACAGAGTGCTCCTGAAGATTATGACCTACGCCCGGAATATAGGCAGTGACTTCCATACCGTTTGAAAGACGAACCCTCGCAATTTTCCGAAGGGCAGAGTTAGGTTTTTTGGGGGTAGTGGTGGTAACCTTGATGCATACTCCCCGCTTAAAGGCTGAACCTTTAGGTAATCTCGTGCGTCTCCGTTTCATAGTATTAAAAACAGTCTCTAGAGCGGGAGATTTTGACTTTTTGGAAGTGGTTTTCCTTCCTTTCCTGATGAGTTGGTTAATTGTAGGCATAAAGGGTATTAAAAAGGTCTCTATCTAATGAGACCAAGATCTGCGAAAAGTATAGAATATTGGTCTAAAGATGTCAACTCCTACGAAAAGATGCGAAATACAAACGTTGTCAGTCCACTAAATATAGATCCAAGAAATGATCCTGGCATGAGGCTGTCTATAATAATGAGACCGATAAGAAAAATCGGGCCATTACGCTCCAGCATCATTTTAAATTGAAGATATCGATTAGATAAAAAGGAATACAGCAGTTTCGAGCCATCGAGCGGAGGAATCGGAATTAAATTAAATACTGCCAGTATAATATTGATTTGAATCAGTGCAACAAGAAATAACGTTAATAGATTTTCTTGGCCGATTATTCCGTTTCCATAAAGAACTTTTAGTAATAGGCCAAAGACAATCATGCTCACAATATTTGATATAGGTCCGGCAAGTGATATTATCGCCGGTCCCCATCTTTTGTATTTGAGGAACATGGGATTAAACGGAACGGGCTTCCCCCATCCAAACCCCACGATTACCAGCATGAGTGATCCAAGGGGGTCAAGATGAGAAAGCGGATTTAATGTAAGCCGGCCCATCCCCTTGGCAGTATGGTCGCCAAGCCGTTCTGCCGCAAATGCATGAGAAAACTCATGGATGGTGATCGCATATACGATTGCCACTATCCAAACTAAGAAGAATTGCGGGTTTTGGAACAGTTGTTGTATTATCATACGTTATCTGCTATGATCTTTGACACTACCCATATGGCACAATTATGTAGCATCTGTGGCCGTGGTTCAATGAAAAGTGCCACGCGAAGCCACTCAAACATTAAGACAATTTGCCGACAACGCGTTAATTTGCAGAAAACTCAGATTGAAGGTAAATCGGCATTAGTGTGCGCTCGCTGTATTAAAAGCCGAATGAAAAAAATGGCTCCAGCAACGTAATCTTTTGCTATTGTAGCACGGTTTAGCGCAGGATACGAGATCCTGCGTTTTTTGTTTCAATAAATGAGAGGTGGTCGGGGTGGCGGGACCGGTACCCTGGGCAGCGCCGGATGCTACGCACGCTCGCATCCGTCGACGCTCGCTACGCCTCGCTTCTGCCCTTCGAGTCCCGCTACTTAATTAAGGGTAGATACTACGGAGGTGCCTACAACTATCGAATTAGTAAGTAATACCTATCGGGGTGGCGGGACCGGTACCCTGGGCAGCGCCGGATGCTACGCACGCTCGCATCCGTCGACGCTCGCTACGCCTCGCTTCTGCCCTTCGAGTCCCGCTACTTAATTAAGGGTAGATACTACGGAGGTGCCTACAACTATCGAATTAGTAAGTAATACCTATCGGGGTGGCGGGACTCGAACCCGCGATCTCAGGACCCCCAGCCCTGCGCCTTACCAACTAGGCCACACCCCGACATAAGAGCAATATACAGAACTTTAGTAAATCTATCAATTAACAAAAAACTAGCCCTCGTGGGCTAGTAATCCGCAATTCAAATTTCAGACTTACCTAGATTCTGTAAATTGGTGGTTTTTTGATGTTCATATTTATTTTGGTTACTTGATACGTCTATGCTAGCAAATTTTTTCACTTTTGTCAAGTATTTTCGAAAAAAATTGTGCCCCGACCGTATAAGATCGGGGCATGATGAACGATGACAGGGAATAGTGCGTTAGACAATAACATTTGTCGGGTAGTGAATAGCAAGCAGGGTCCTTACCGTGGTTGTACTACAATCTATCAGCTTTGCTGCTCCTGGGACTGTTACTTCCTTACCTCCTTCACCCGTACAACCACAGATGGCAAGCACAAGACTGTCACTTGTAACCACGGGGAAAATCTCTGGAACCTGATTGCACACCTTGCATAGAACTTGGCCATTGTCGTGAGAACACATCCTCGTTCCTCCTCTTGGATTTTCTATGAATGAGCGATTTTGTTATCTATGTATCCTTCGGTCGACTACGCCTCCTTAGGATCTACGAAAAAACTAGCCGTCTGGTGGCTAGTCTCTACTTTCTTTTGAAAAAATGTAGGGCCTACAGGCCAGCCATCAGACCGCTAGTGAGTAAAAAAGAAAAAGAAGCCAAAAATGCTTTGGTTTGGTTCGAAATTTCTTGTTTGGCTCTCTTTCACGGTCATAATTATTAATAAGTGTAGCACTAAAAGATCTTTTGTCAAATAATAAAAGCCCCCGCCCTCGAGCATAGCTCGAGGGATAGGGGGTTTACCGGCTCCTGAAGTCATATCCTAGGTTTATACCGGTATTTCTTTACGATACTCCTCATAGGAGTTGCACTCTTTCATGCACTTTGGGCATCCGAACATGGTAGATGCAGATCTGGAGTACGGCGTGCCGCACTTGCACACCCTTGGATGCCCAGAAATAGGCGCTTTTGGCTTCTTATCTGTTCCATTCGCACGATCTTCAGTTGCCATGATTGCTCCTCCTTGAATTGTTATCTTATGAACAATGTTGTTTTCATCGGCATAGTTACAACCCTTCGATCGGCTACGCCTCCTCAGGGTTTAACAAAAAACTAGCCGCTTGGTGGCTAGTCTGTAGACTATGTTTGGATGTAAATAAATCTTACAAGCCAGCCATCAAGCTGCTAGTGCCAAGAATAATGATAGCAATAATAAGGCTCACAACGACGAAGTTGTATGTTTGCTGATTCGCTTGAGACTTAGTTTGCTGCATAGTTTTCCACAATGTTATCTAAAACGATAGCAAAAAAAATGACTTTGGTCAACACTGGAGATAGAAAGACGGGCGGAATCGTGAGATTCCGCCCTTATGAGGGACTTTGTGGTATTACTTTTTCTTGGGAATGACTTCCTCAAGAGCCACGCCGATCGGGACGAGCGCTTGAGTAAGCACTTCAACATCGATGACTCCCGGTGTCGTAAAACCATGGTATGTTCCTGCCGTTTCCACTCGCTGATCAGGACACTCAGTAAGAATGGCGTAACAGACTCCTGCCCAGAAAATAGCATTTGTCTCATTACCGCCATTGACGTGAAGTGTTGCCAGAACGAATGAGTGAATGACGCGCGTTTGATCATCCCCTAACGAACAATACGGACATGGCAGATCCTGAACCGGACTTATAAACCCTCCTCATGATGTGAATGATGAGAAATCTGTTGTTTGTTTTTTTATCGATGGATGATACATGTAATTAAGTTGGTTGTCAAGATATGCTAAAAACACCCACACAATATGCTGAGTGGATGAATGATTACGTTTTTTAAATTATCGTTCGTCCTCGCTGTACAAACTTTCGAAGTCTATCTTGCGGTAGTCAAACAGTTCATTCGGCTTAAAAAATCTATTTATTTCATCTTGAGCCGTCTTTTCATCTTCTGAAGCATGAATGACATTCATCTGCATGCTTATCGAGAGATCGCCCCGTATTGTCCCAATATCCGCTTCTCTTCCTGATGTGGGCCCGGCAAGCCTTCGAACCATTCGTATTGCCTCAAATCCTTCAAGCGCAATGACAATCACGGGTGCTGACTGCATGAACTTTTTCAGACTCTCAAAAAAAGGTTTATCCGCATGATGAGAATAATGATCTTTTACGAGTGTGTCACTAATGGAAACCATCTTGAGACCTACAATCTTCAGCCCCTTATATTCAAACCGTTCAATAATATTCGATACGAGACTTCTTTGGATCGCATCAGGCTTAATTATAACAACAGTGCGCTCCTTGTAGGGTTTATTGCTGGCCATTTTTTTTATTCAAAAAAGTATTAATCTTTAATACGACTTCTGCGGGTGTGTGATCCGATTTGATAAAATAATCGTCAGCGCCCAGATCATTTCCTTTTTTTACATCCTCATCTTGCCCAAGATTAGTAAGCAGGATGACTGGAACATCTTTTGTACTCGGATCTGACTTAAGTTCTTTAAGTACGGCGAAACCGTCAATTCTTGGAATGATGATATCGAGAAGAATTACATCGGGAGTTTCTTTTTTAGCCAACTCAAGTCCTGCTGCTCCATCCGCCGCTGTAGTAACGTTCATGCCCTCCTTCCGGAATTTTGATACATACATGTCCGAAAGCATCTTTTCATCCTCGATAAGGAGAATTTTAGGTTTTGTTTGTGAGGGCGTTGGTGACATATTTTTTATTGCTTAGTAGTCGATATATTATCAGATATGATCTTTCAAGTCAATAGATCTAATTATAGTTTCGGACCCTTTGTGTGCCATTCTGTTGCCTGCTCATAGGCATGTGCCACTTGAAACATCGTCTGTTCGTCATAGTGTTTTCCAATTATCTGGAGTCCAACAGGTAAATCGTCGACAAATCCACATGGCAATGATATTCCCGGCAAATCAGCAATATTCGCTGGAGCAGTAAGAATATCTTCGAGATATAGGGCAAGAGGGTCATCAATTTTTTCCCCAATTTTGAACGCAGTGGTGGGAGTGGTCGAGGAAACGATACAATCAACATTTTTAAATACATCTTCAAATTCTTTTCTGATTATTGCACGGACTTTCTGGGCTTGGAAATAATACTTTTCATAATACCCTTTTGATAAAGCAAACGTTCCCAGAATAATCCTCCTTTTTGGTTCATCGCCAAAACCTTTTTCGCGTGTTGTGAAATACGAATCAAGCAGTGAAGATCCCGAGACAGACAGACCATAACGCACACCGTCATATCGTGCCAGGTTCGTAGATATTTCCGAAGTGACAGTGACGGTGTAGACCGCAATGGCATATTTTGAATGGGGTAATGATATTTCCTTGATCGTTGCTCCGAGTTCCTCAAGTTGAGAAATGGCTTTTTTTACTGTCTTTTCGACATTCGCATCCATTCCTTCAACAAAAAATTCCTTCGGCACACCGATCACCTTGCCTGAAATATCTTTTTCTATATCAGAGATATTAAAAAGAGGTTTATCGACAGTAGTTACATCTTTACGATCTTTACCAGAAATTACGGAAAAAAGCAGCGCCGCATCACGAACTGATTTCGCAATTGGCCCAATTTGATCAAATGATGATGTCATCGCAATAAGTCCATTGCGGGAAACACGTCCATACGTTGGCTTCATTCCTACAACTCCACACAATGCCGCTGGCTGACGTATTGAGCCACCTGTATCAGATCCAAGCGCTATTGGAGCCATTGACGCTGAGACAGCCGCTACGGAGCCACCGGAAGAACCTCCAGGAACTCTGGTTAAATCCCATGGATTCTTTGTTTTCTGATACGCAGAGTTTTCTGTAGACGTGCCCATGGCGAATTCATCAAGGTTGGTCTTTCCAAGAAAGATTGTTCCTGCGTTTCGTAAATACCTAATCACCGTAGCATCATAGGGCGCCTGATACTGGTCAAGAATGTGTGATGCAGCTGTCGCCCGAATATTTTTAATGAGAATATTATCTTTCACGGCAATCGGTACGCCGGCGAGCGCATTGAGTTCTTTTTTATCATTAATTTGCTTATCAATTTCTTCTGCTTGTGTTTTTGCTTCTTTTTCCATCACAGTGATAAATGCCTTGACTTTCGAATCAGTCGTACTCATATGGGCCAGATACGCTTTTGTCAGCTCTAAAGCAGAAAACTCCTTTGAGCTTAAGCCCTTTTGTATATCCGAGATGGTAAGTGTATTAAGATTCATCTTTGACGGCCTGAACTTGAATAAAGCGTTTCTTGCGCGAAGAAGCTGCATGTATCAATGAATCAGGATCTTGGCTGGCGACAACTGCGTCTTCCTGAGAAATATTCTTCAGCTCAGGAATATGAAAAGACGGTTTGACATTCTTTGTATCAACTTTCTGAATTTGCCTAACGTATTCTAATATTGAGGAGAGTTGGCTTTGAAATTTTATTTTCTCATCCTCAGTCAGCTCGAGACGGGCAAGTTTAGAGAGATGTTCAATGTCTTCGCGGGTAAGTGTCATATGCTACATAGTATAGCATGAATAGAAACTAACGATGATGCTACTTATTAAGAAGTTTGATAAATTCTTTCTCATCAATCACCTGTACACCTAGCTTTTTTGCCTTGTCATACTTTGACCCTGGATCTTCACCAGCAACGACAAAATCGGTGTTTTTTGAGACTGATGAAACCCACTTTGCTCCAGCTTCTCGGATACGCTCTTTTACCTCCTCACGTGACATTGAGTGAAGCGATCCGGTTACTACAATCTTTTTCCCATCAATTGCCTTTGAGATTTTCTTTGAACGATCTGCACTCCGTATCTTCACACCTCTATCAACCAACTTTTGTATCAGCTCGGTATTATGAGAATCTTGAAAATAAGCATGTATACTTTTTGCCACGACTCCTCCAATGTCATGAATGTTTTCCAGCTCTTCATATGATGCCTCAGTTAGTTTCTGGAGATTGCCAAAGCGCTCAGCAAGCACAACAGCCGTTTCCTCTCCTACATGCCGAATCCCGAGCGCATAAATGAATCGCGGAAGAGTGATTGTTTTTGATCCTTGAATTGCCTGCACGAGATTGTCAGCAGCTTTTTCCGCAAAACGTTCCAACGGAGCGAGATCTGACTCTTGAAGATCAAAAAGATCTGCAGGATTCTTTACCAAATCTGATCGAGCCAATTGTTCGAGAATTTTCGGTCCAAGACCGTCAATATCAAAAGCTTTTTTAGAAATAAAATGCCGTAATCCCTCATGCTGTTGTGCATAGCAATGCTTATTTGAGCAATAGTGTGCCACTTCACCTATTTGTTGAACTGCTGCTGAATTACAGACAGGGCATCGTTTCGGCATGTGGAATCTTTTTTCTTTGCCGGTACGCATTTTTACAAGCACATTAACGATGTCTGGAATAATATCTCCAGCTTTTTGAATTATTACCGTATCTCCAACCCGGACATCAAGCCGTTCTATCTCATCCATATTATGAAGTGTCGCACGAGAAACAGTCGAGCCGGCCACTTGTACCGGTCTCAAATGAGCAACCGGAGTTAAAGCTCCAGTACGGCCAACTTGTACCTGAATATCTTCTACCACGGTCGTAGCCTGCTCTGCAGGATATTTATAGGCGATAGAGCCCCTTGGTGCTTTTCCTACGACACCGAGGTGTTTAAATAATGAAATAAGATTGACTGTAATAACAATTCCATCAGTCATGAAAGGCAGCTTTTCACGTATCTTTCCGATTTGTTTATGGTATGTTTCGATTGCAGTAATGTCGGGTAATCGCTGATTATGAGTCCCCGCCTTAAATCCCAGTGCATTAAGCAGTTTGTGTGATTCTTCATGAGTCTTTTGACCGACATCTGTTACAAAATCGTATGCCATGAAAGAAAGTTTACGTTTGGCGGTAATTTTTGAATCCAATTGACGAACCGAGCCTGCCGCAGCATTACGAGGATTGGCAAATGGCTGTTCGTTTACCTTTTTCTGCTTTCGATTGAGTTCATCAAATATTTCTTTTGACATATATATCTCTCCGCGTACCTCTATAGACCCTTTGAGAGATTTTTCAAACATTTGTACAAGGGCGCGATCAGTTGTTTTCGACTCAAGCTTCAGTGGAATCGCCTCAATAGTTTTACAGTTCTGCGTTACATCTTCTCCTACTTTTCCATCTCCTCGTGTCGCCGCCTGAATAAAAAGTCCTTTCTCATATTTGAGCGTTACGGCCAATCCATCCATCTTAAGTTCTCCGAAATAGCTGAGCTGTGCATCTGCCGGTGTAATTTTTCGTATCCGAGTTTCCCATTGCTGCACTTCTTCTTGGGAAAAAACATCATTCAACGAAAGCATCGGAATTGCGTGACGAACTTTTGTAAATGCGCCTAAAGCCTCCCCGCCAACACGTTGTGTCGGGGAATCAGGGGTTATGAGATCAGGATATTTTTCTTCAAGTTTCTGGAGTTCGTGTTTCAGTGAATCAAGTGCCGCATCAGATATTTCCGGATTATCAAGAACATGATATGCATATCGGTGATGATTAATCTCACCCCGAAGTTTTGTAATTCGAACTTCAGCTTCTTGTTTGGTCATACGACGCGACAGTTAAAAACAATCAGCATCCTCGAGATCAACACAATACTTGTCATCCGGACCAGTGAGAAGCGGTGAACTGCTCAGAGAATACCAATCAAGAAAAACTTCGTCAGTAACATCTCCATTTCCCGAGAGAAAATAGATGCGCTGATAATTATCATTACAGGTCCCAGCAGGACAATCACCATTATCCATACAAGCATCACCGTCATTATCACCCCCATTGCAATGTAATCCTAGTTTCACTGGCTGAGCAAAGAGACAATTAAATCTGCAAGAACCCCCGTTAGTTGGTGGTATAAACGCTTGCGTAGTTGCATCTACTTGACCAGGAAGATTATCAATATCTTCATCAAGCTGTATCATGGTTGGAGCGGGAACTGAATGCTCTCCTTCTATACGGACATAATAACTCCCTGATGGGATTCCAAGAGATGAGATATTTGGAGTAATGTATAATCCAGCCGGATCACTAGAGAATCCACCAGAGAGATCCACTCCATGGATTCTGCACATATTGTTCCCTGGACCTCCTTGAACATTGCAAAAAGCACCATTAAAACCTGCTCCTCCTCGTCCTGTATCACATCCTCCCTTCCACAGATTTGGCGCAACAAGTGGACACTGATCCCCAGGACCGTTGAGTGACGGATCACCACATTCACAGTAATTACCATTTAATCCTTCTTCAAATTCCAGACGGCCAGTTCGATAAATTCTTGGATTGGCAGTAACAGCGACGTTTTTTAATAAATCATATTCAGTAAAAAGTACAAAATCAAATATACCAGACAAAGCTGTCTGCCAAGGTACAATTGCAGTGAGCGACTGATTAAACCTTTGTTTTTGTCCCGTTGCCTGTACGACGATAGAGGTTGAGGAGTTCACAAGGACGCCGCCACCATCACCAAGAGTCCAAGCACTTAATTTTACTTTTTTTACCGTTTCAGTTGTATCGACAGAATCACTTCCGAGCGCTTTTATACGTACCCGATAAAACTTATCTCGAAAAGGATCGAGATCAGGACCAATACTGTTAATAATTTTTTGATTTCCCGCGGTTGTGTCAATAATGAGCTTAAAAGTATTTTCAGTTAAATCAAAATTCGGAGTTTCACGCCATCCGATAAATGTCACCTCAAGACGTTCAGCGGTTGAATTCACATCATCCCACTCAAATTCCCAAGAATCGATACCAGCGCCAACCCATGGTGGATTTAATTCAGTATAGTCAATTTGTATCGATTCGTTTTCTAAAATATCTACCTCGTCAGTACTTGTAAAATCTGTTGCTTCATTGTCATATTCCGCCCCGCTGTCAAATGACGTGCTCGTATATGCCTGTATATCAGAAACCACATCACCTACCGCATCATCTCTTGTTTTCCCTTCTTTCACGCGATACAGTCCACGCTCTACACCGCTTTCGGATGCATAGAACGCAGCTACTGAATGACCGATATTTTGAGATAGTCTCAACTCACGCGTGATCACGGCAGTAATGCCTAATCCAATCAACGTCACTATTGAAAGAATCAAAAGTGAGAAGATGAGCGCGATACCTTGTTGGTCTTTAGGATGCATAGACATACATTACAAAGGAAAATCTCCATTATCATTCAGGACTTTTGATTCAACGCTCCGTGTAGAGATAATTGTTTCTAACTGAATATGTCCCTGCTCACTGACTTTACCGGATATTCCCCGTGCTTCAATAACAATTCGCACCTTCGGCTGATAATTTCCGCCATCAGTATAATACTCGCAACGCCCATTTGGAACAAAAGTTGGATCACATCGGTAAGATGTCCATACGTAACTACCGTTTGTAGTTACACAATCCGCATCTACAACACAATTTACTTTCTGCATGGGATCATAAAAAGGATCTGCACTGGGGCTTATGAGAAATTGGATATGGCTGATGTCAACTTGTGATGGAGTGATATCAAGCCATGTGCACGTTGCTGGATTTGAAGCATCAGGAAGTTTGCAATATCGTAAAATACCCCTTCCTCCGGTACTGTCATGATCAAAATACACATACTCGCCATTCTGGTTAATTAACGCGAGTGTCGTTACAAGATCGGTTGCCGTAGGGTATAGATCAATAGCAGTAAAAGGGTTATAATTGCCATTGAGATCAGGGTCACTGTAATAATTATAATGAATAGTGCCAAGCCGTACCTGCTGAGCGACTGCTTCAAACACCTGCCTCATATCATCTTGAATTTTTTGATTTGACGCGACACGCCGCTGTACTCCAGTCACAGTTACAAATATTGTTACCGTAATTAAAATAACGGTAGAAAAAATACCAAGTGCAACCAGCGCCTCAATGAGAGTAAAGCCTTTTTCTTTAGAACGATTTCGACGAGAGTATATGCTCATATATTATCTCCAATCATACAGTCTTTCTTCTAAAATCACACTATGATAATTCCCCGTGTATTGGGGCCAGCGAACCTCCACTCGCACCTGCATGCCTACCTCATTTGGATAATTAAACTCTGTTGCACAATCATTTGCGTTTGTATTCTGCCTATTTGTATTTATCGAATGAGAAGGAAGAATTAGAGGAACAGCTGCGGGATCATGCCAACATATCGGATTGAAATAAATCACACGGCTAAAATTAGTTGGAGTACCAAGATTACCAGCAGCCCATTCGCCTTGGTCGCCTTGGAGAAATCGTCCATCGGAATGTAGATACACCTGACTGTACCTATAAAGACCGGCAAAAATATTAAACGGATCTACACCGCCTGCATGCCAATCAAGCGAGATCGGCTTATTGACAACATTTGAAATGAGTGGAACAGCCTCATCGCCTCCCCAACTATCAAAATTGGAGGCGCTATATCCAAATCCCTCATTCCACACCTCTGATGCGATCATCCAATTACTATCTCTCATATTCCTGACAATCTCGATTCCCTCACGG
>JBHPFX010000017.1:0-18319 GCA_042570925.1 Patescibacteria group bacterium | reverse complement strand
TGTGTCGGACTCGGTCCGGGGGACGTTCGTATTACCTGGCGCACTGTTCGTGGAATACTTGGAGCGATCTTCGGAGTGACCCATGAAGCCGGACACGCGATCTACTCGCAGGGTGCGCCGCCGCGGTACGACTGGATGTCGCCAGTTGGTCTAATTTACTCACTGGGCATTCACGAATCCCAGTCGAGAGGAAACGAGAACTTCGTATGCCGGAGCCGTCCGTTCTGGGAGCGGTACTTACCGCGCCTGAAGAACCTTTTCCCGCAGTTGGAGCCGGTAACACTCGACGAATTCGTTGCGGCGATCAACACGTGCCGCCCGACGTTCATCAGAGTTGAAGCTGATGAAGCGACATACAACGCGCACATCTGGATTCGCTGGGTCATCGAACGCGAGCTGATGAACCGTACGCTAAAGGTCACGGAGTATCCCGATCGGTTCAACGGACTGATGCAGGAAGTTCTCGGCATCACGCCGCCCGATAACGGTGTAAGTGGATGCATGCAGGACATTCACCACTCCGGTGGTCTCGTCGGGTACTTCGGTACGTATTCCGGCGGGAATCTCGCGGGCGCTCAGTACGCAGCGAAGTTCAGAGAGGTTAATCCGGATTGGGAGGCCCAGTTCCGCGCAGGCAATTTCGAGCCGTACCGGATGTTCATGCGTACTAATGTACATGAAACCGGGTACACAGACACCCTGAATGAATCGCTCGAACGCGTCACTGGCAAGCCACTAAGCATCGACGCATGGAAACGCCATATCATGGAACGCGTCGGTCCGGTCTACAACCTGAACTAAGTACCTGCAACAATAAACACGTCACCCACCCCGCCCGAGCAAGTCTCGAGCGGGGTGACTTTTTGTAAATCCTGAGTGAACCCTGAGCGAGTGTAACGAGTCGAAGGGGATCGAAGGATTATTGACATTAATAGTTAATAGTGATACTTTGGGACGTAAATCAAGAAAACAGAAACCAAATCACTCCACACTCTTTAAAGGGGGAGCCGTGAAAAAGCTCTTTTGGATCATCATTCTTTTCATCTTCCTGTTGCCGGCCGCGAAAACATGGGCCGACGATATCAAACCAGACCTCGGAGTTTGGACGGGCAGTGATCTCACCAACATCTTTATCGTTCAGGGTGAGCACGACTTCATGGAGTCGATCTATGAACCATTTCACCTGCCGCGTTGGAAAATCGACAGCATTGCACAGGGCCGCATTTACTGGATGCGGGGCAGCCAAGTCGTCTGGGCGGAAGAAAGGGCGTTCGTCGAACACCCCGTACTCTCGGGCTGGTGTCGGGACCGTGCGCGTGAAGTCATGCGGGAATACAATCTCTCGCTTCTTGAATCTATTGCCGCGGTGACCTTAACACATCGCAATCCGGTGATCAGGAATTTCTTTGTTGAACGGGTGCAGGATGTTTCCGGCCGAAACGATTTCATGGCGAACTTCGATCAAGCCTGGGAAGATTATCACAAGCACGTATTAAGCGTGTACGGCCTGCCCAGCTGGTAAGATGATGCAATATTGTGACAGACGCCTCTCCAAGCTTTCTCGGAGAGGCGTTATTAATTTATTCAAGATTTAGATTATTTGAATATGTTTTTCCTCCGGAGGCTCCACTTTTCTTTGCTCGTCCAAAGAAAAGTGGGAGAAAAGCATGTCCTGAGTGAAGCCGAAGGAAAAAGACGCCGCGCGCTAACTCGTCTTCGACTCGTTTTACTCGCTCAGACTCGAACAGAGCGCGCGGGATTATTTATTTTATATTAGTTTAAGTTGTTATTACAATACATAATGGATATTTGACGAAGTTATGTACTATAGCTAAGGTGCAGATAATTAGCAGAAAGTGATCTTTCTCGATATTATCGGAGGAAACCATAACTGATACTACGGCGACTGGAACATCACCCTGTTCTCACCCCCAATATGGTGGTAAGAGAACACGCTACTGCGTAGAATGCGGCGAACTGATCAATACAGATGTGTCTGCAATCATATCTTGTGTACACAGCCATTACGCTGACAAAGGGAATGGCTGTAGGTACTGCCCAGGCTGTGGTCTCAAGCTATAAGCAGGAGCCAACTAAAAGTATAGGTAAAAGAGAACACTCACCATATTGAGTTGGAGGAGCCGTGACGGAAAGTCATCCTTTAAGTCCAGGTGCTGGTACAGGCGACAAGCCAAAAAAGCCAGCTTGTACCCACCCGATGTCTGGTATGACCAAAAAACGCCATTGTGTGCATTGTGGCGAGGAGGTTAATCCGGATGCAATCGCGAGCAGCAACTGCGGTCCCAGTCACGATCATTATCGGGACAAGATGGAACACGATTTCTGCCCCGACTGCGGCACTGATCTCAGGAAATGATCGCTTCTGTCGATCACCAACAAAAGAGCCCGTCCGGCTGACACTGGACGGGCTCGAATTTTTATTATTAAAAAAACATCCCCGACTCTCTTAATCGTGACAAGAGTCGGGGTGTGGGGCCAGTCGGGACGATAGGGTGTTAGCGCTTGATATGAATCGACTCCAGCGGGGCGATGGTTAGAACCACTTGCCCACCAGCTTGATCGAGCGCAATCGGTATTGGGCCGACGGTTTGATCCGTAAAGATCGCCGGAAATACGTCTGGGTCCGCTCGTTGTGGATCGGCAAGGTATTTGTACGCTTTAAGCGAACGGTCGTTCACAGCAACGAGTAACGACTTGAATTCTCGCTGAGCCATGACGTAGTTACCGGGATCACCTTCTGGAAGCGTAAATGCGGGGAGGATGTACCGCGTTAGGTGCGGGTCATTGTAATTCTCTACCATGCTCGGGATGTACAGTTGGGGATTGATTTCCACATCGGCGGTGACTTGGATATACTGCCCATCACGCTGGAATTCCTGCTTCTGCGATTCGGTAGTGTAGATTTCGGCTGTCCAAGTGAGCTTGAACTTTTGCGGCGCGATTGTTGAAAAGAGATCCAGCTGATCACGAACCGGGCCTTCATCGGGGAGCTGTAATGTAGCGATCATGGACTGTGGTCCCCGATGCCACAAATGGCCTTCGGTACTCAAGATCATCGCAACAATAACGACAACCACCAATGTTAAGATGACAAGACTTCGAGTTTTCATTTACTACCTCCCGCGGTTGGGCGTGAAAAGTGCAGTTCAGGGTTTATTTTTATACTCAATCCTATCAAAACACATTCTTTTGTCAACCCAGCCGCTCGCGAGCGGCTGGGTCAAGATATGCCAAAGAGCTCGATCTCTTTAATTAAGGCTGAAGCGTATTACGTTATGTAAACTTTTCAATTACTACCTGCTCTTTTGGTATGTTTAATTTCTCGAGTAACGCAACCATCGCATCAACCATTCCCGGCGGGCCGACGATCATATAGGTTGGCTTTGAAATATCATTTACCACTGCCTTAATCATATTTTCATCAATTCTTCCGCAGCGGCCTCCCCAATCATGCTCCAAGTTCTTCTCGTCAGTCATGGTGGGAACAAAGGTAATATTTGGATTTTGCTTGTCTAGCTCCTTGAGTTCATTAAGGTATACAGTGTTTTTCACCGTATTGTTGCAATATATCAAGGTAATTTTTCTCGGAAGATTTTTATCAGCAACATATTTCATCATGCTTATGAACGGTGTAATGCCAATCCCGCCGGCTAAGAAAACCAACTCTATCGATTCATCTTCCGGCATGAGAAATCTTCCCGCCGGTCCGATACATGACATTTTCGTGCCAGGTTCTGCTTCAGCCATGCTTCGCTTGAATGCAGTCTCACTTATACGCATTCCAAATATCAGATCATCTTGCGTAGGTGATGAAACAAAGGACATTGCCCGCCGATTGCCTTTTTTATCAGTATACCGAGGATTATCGCACACGAGTGTCGCGAACTGACCGGGATGGTAGTCAAACCTTTCCGGCTTTTCAAATACAAATTCCATGGTGCTGTGAGCGATCTCGCGTTTGCTTTTTAGTGTAAGTTGAAATTCTGGCATATAATCATTAATTATATCACAAATAATGCGTATTGCAGATATTGCGGTGAGTAGGTATTAGCAGTAAGATGAAGTACCTGATAACAAATAAAGATCATTCCCAACCATATGGAGGCACGATGGGACCATACGGCGATATTGTGGTGTGTGGTGGCAGATCTCATCCAACTCTGGTTGAGAGCGTTTGTCGCCACCTCGAGATTTTTCCGAGTCCAATTACCTTTACCGATTTCAGCAACGGGAACGTCAAAGTAGTACTTGACAACGTGCGTCACCAAGACGTATTTGTAATCCAAACAGGTGCACGAGGAGGAGTGGATAATCGGTTTTTCACAAAGGTCACTTCAGAGAGACGGGCGGCGATATTTGAAAGGTTTCTTGCTATTGACGGTCTGTCACCTGATGAGACGATGTTTGTTACGGCATTGCTCAACGCAGCGAGTTCATTCGGTGATCTGGCAAGCTTGTTTTGCAACAGAGATCTGATGGAGCTGCTCATTATTGTCGATGCGCTTCGCTCTGCTTCAGCAGGTCGGATAACCGTCGTCATGCCGTACATGTTTTATGTCCGGTCTGACAAGAAAGAGGAAGGACGGATATCTGTTACCGCAAAGCTCGTGGCAAAATTGATCGAATGTGCTGGTGCTCACCGAGTGCTTGTGATGGATCTCCATGCTTCACAGATCCAGTCGTTCTTCGATATCCCGACTGACCAGCTCTTCGCTGAACCGAGCTTCTTCGAATTCATTCGCCGGCATAGGCTGGAGAACATGGTCGTGGTGACGGGTGACGAAGGAAATGTGAAGCCCTCGAGGAGAATTGCACGACTTCTCGGAAATCTGCCTGTTGTCATCGTCCACAAGATGAGGTGGGATGATACCGAAACGGCGGATGATGTCGAGGTCATCGGAGATGTTGAGGGGAAGATATGTTTACTCGTGGATGACGAGACGCTAACGGGAGGTACGCTGTTACCGGCCATTAGAATCCTTAAGAACAGAGGAGCACGGGAAGTGATTGTGTTTCTTGCACACTTCATTGCTTCCAATGGTGCGGTTCAGTTGCTCACCGATTCTTCGATCACGAGTCTCGTAACGACAAATACCATTCCTCTCATCTGTCCGGCAAGTGATAAGATCCAGATCTGCGACGTGTCGTCCATTTTCGCACGGGCGATTCGCCGGATTCATGATGGCCGATCCATCAGTGACCTTATCCAAAAACTGCGCGAAAATGCGCTTACGATCTGATGAAGATCGAAACATGCAATCAGGCTGCTTTGGGAAGTTTCCCGGGCAGCCTTGTTTTTTTAATGTAAACCAAGAATACAATCGAGCTTACTATAGAGCTCCTTTTCCTTTTCGTTGTTGATAATATGATAATCGGCCATCTTCATGCATTCAAACAATCTTTGTACATGATCGCCACTATTTTCTTCCTGTTCAAATTTAATAAATTCATCAAGAGTCGTTGCTTCACCTAATCGATGTCTTATTTGGGCCCGCTTAAATCGTATTTCAGGATTTGCGTCTATTGAGATAAGAACTAATTTACTATGTGCGCGCAGATATTCGATCTGTGAAGTTTGCCGCATTCCTGTGACAATTCCATTTTCATTAATCCGGCCAAGAAGCATTTTTGGTATATAATCATGCCCATAGTCCCTTACAATCCGTGTCCCGAAATCAACTAAATTTTGTCTGTTTACCTTCACTCCTTTTTTAACGGCAAGTTCTTTAAGGTAACCGCTGACCTCCACGATTGGGCAGCCTATCTTTTTTGCGATATATGCGGCGGCGGTGTCTTTGCCGCTGGCAATCGGGCCGATAATACCGATGACTGTTTTCATAAAGTGTTGGATTTATATTGAAAAAGGGTCGAGCTCATAAAAATACTTTACAAATTGCCTCCTGTCGATTTAACTCATGATATTAATTAGGTACCTGGCTATCTGTTATTTAGGAAGTCCTTGGCGTCTATAGCGCCCATATTGAAGCTTGTGTTTATCCGGTGTTTATTTGTGTCGAGAATGGAAGTGAGAGGGAGTTGCCTATCGGGCCGTATTATACTAATCCTCGGATTTAAGAATATCTCTTTTTCCAGACTTTGCATTTGCTTCTTGGACATTTTCATAAGATGAACAATTGCCGGAGGAAGGTATAGAGAAGTAATATGCGACAAGATCCAGGATTTTGGATCTCCGTATGATTTTTCTGGCTTATTGTGTACAACAAGGATTTCATTGCAGCCGTCTGTAAGAGCTTTATGTACTGGCAGGTTATTTGAAATACCTCCGTCAATGTACTTTTTGCTGTTTATCGTCACAAGCCCATATACTAAAGGAAGTGCCGCTGATGCCCGCATAAGATCGAAAATATTCTGCCGTGTGGGGACAAGGTGCGTCTCCTTTCCTGATGGGTATTCTGTCAAAGTATATATGATTGTTGAAGGGCTGTTCATTACTGCTTCGATGTCGAGTAGTGATTTTTCATTTTGAAAAATTTTAACCAAGTATTCGAGATCAAGAATATTTCCTTTTTTAAACAAGTGGGAATAATTAACCAGTTGTTTGCCGGACACGAGGTTCCGCCATGTATGTTCGATGGTATCGGGCTGGTTAGACAGGAAAAACGTGGCGGCAAAAACGCCGACTGATGATGCATATACCGCGTCAAAATAGTCGGGACCAAGTTTTTTGCATAGTGTCGTGAGGACTCCTGCACCATATGCGCCTCGCAGGCCTCCTCCTCCGATGACAAGCGCTCGTTTTTTCATAATATCAATATAGTGATAATTAGATCGCTTTCCAGAGAGACCAAAAAAGGAAACCAAGAATTTCCGAGATTGCTTCGTTTTCGATCACCACCGCTTTAGGTTTTTTATCGAGCGAAATAAGTACTGCGGTATTTCCTATTAAGCAGAATATGGAATTAAAAGATATCTTACTATTAAGAAGCTTGATTTCTCTGAAATCGGTATCTCCCTCTTTAATCCTTTTTTCACTTATTGGATTTTTGTCTGTAATTGCATAGACCTTTGATCCGCCAAACTGGCGTCTTCGCTTGGTAAATTTCTTGAGAATCTTTTCGGCCGTGGTGTGCTTGAGCAGCGTCTCACCGGAATATATAAACAAAAGGTCTTTTCTCTGGCGTAGTAGTTGCTCTGTAAATTTCCATAGTGGCTCAACTCCCTCATAGACGCGTACATCGGCACCCATACTTTTCTTATGTGCCAAAGTTTTAAGTTTAGGAAGCACTTCTACTAGGCGACGCTCTGTTTCAGCAAGTCCAGCTTTTTGCTTTTGAATGAGTGAACGGAGTTCCTCGGGTTCGGCCGCGCCATATGTCTTTTTCCCGCGTGTAATGTTTTCAACAACAAGCCCTCTTGATGTAAGTCCATCAAGACAGAAATACACAGTAGGACGCTTAATATCCGTTTGCTGACTGATATTTCGTACACTTCCACCGCCAAGCTGAAGAAGCGTGGTGTAAATCTTAGCTTCATTTGCTGAAAGTCCCAATTGCTCGAGGATTTTCATATATTTGTTAATAGCTACTGACAATACTTGTATTATACTGATTGGCTAATATTAGTCAAATATATGATTGTAATAGTAACTATTTAAAATAGAGTCAATCCCTATTGACGATTTATTTAGTATTCAGCCACTATGAAGTGAAAAAACAAAAAAGCATTTTAACAAAGGAGTAAGTATGAACCGTATTACACGTATACAAACGTGGCTCCCTCCATATCATTATTCTCAAGAGGAGCTGCTTGGAGAATTTGGACTGAACGCACACCGATCCGCTCGGGTCATCTTTCGACGCGCTCGCATCGCATCCCGGAACTTTATTATCCCAGCGAGAACTTTGGTAACCCCGAATGCATCTGAGAAAATATTTCCGCCACTTTGTGAGATTCTTCCTGATGCGCCAAGCGTGGATCACGTGGTGGAGGTATCTGATTTGGGCTCGATGTATAGACGAGGTGGTGCGTCGCACGTTCACCATCATTGGTGTCCCGGATCGATTAGGGCGTTAGAGGAATCGTCTACTTTGTCGGGAAGAACGCTCATTGTCTCTTGCGACTTGCGTTCGTATCTGCGATGGAAACCGGATTTCAACAACAGTAGTGATGTTGTCACCTACAGTTTGATGGGTGATGCAATCGCGGCGGTCGTTGTCGAACAGTCTCAGCAATCTTCCGAGGCACACCCTGCTATTCTAGGATGTGCATACCGTAGTAAGGCATGTGGTCTAGTCGGCACTGCAGATGGAAAGTTGTTTCTAGATCCGCAGTTGCCGTCACATATACCTCCGCTCGTCCATGGTTGTCTGGATGACCTATTTGAACGGTTCTCTATTAGCCAGGATGACATTTCATTTTGGATCGTTCATCCTGGGGGTGTTCGAATACTGGATGAGATGGAAAAATCATTCGGACTCGGCGAGCAGACGCTAGAGTTTTCGCGCCAAGTCCTGCGTGACTACGGGAACATAGGAGGTTCCTCGATTTTCTTCATTTTGGATCTGGTACAGAGAACCCAGCCACAAGCCGGAAGCTATGCGATCGCTATCTCATTTGGTCCCGGAATGGAGCCAAATGAATTACTCGCTGCAACTTGCTTGCTGCAGTGGTAGCTGACACTGGAGGAGAATTCCATGAAACAACGATTGCTTTTTATTCAGTTTACAATCAGCGCTGAGCCAGAAAGTGCAGAGCGCCAGCATCTTATAGAACAGCGACTCGATTACTGTAGTGTAGAACCCGGTGTCATGTGGGTCGCTGAAGTACTGGCCAGCAAAGCGGACGTCAAGGTGCTTAATGGTGATTTGATGTCTGATGCTGAAGTGATTAGAGAGGTTGAGGATTACTTACCCCAGTGTATCGGTTTTTCAAGTTTCACTGCGGGCTGGCCACGCACCACACGAATCGCTGATTCCATACGGAGACAGCATTCAAACCTTCCATTTGTATTTGGAGGGTGGCACGTGACAATGTGTGGTGAGGCGTTTCATGCATCAATCTTGGAGCGGTATCCCGGGAGCGTCATCGTCACGGGTCGAGGTGAAGGGGCAGGTGATGTTCTTTTGTCACCCCATAACTACGCTGAATCCGTGATTGATGGAAATGCAATCTCTGCCCTGCCGCGCAGATATCCTTTCCATGTACCAATCGAGCCTGCTACTGAGCCGCATCTTTCTTTCATAGGCGTCCCGCACGGCAGGATGGCATCTATGCTCTTTCGAGGAGGGTGCACTTTCTCTTGCGCCTATTGCCCGTCAGGTACGGGTTTGGCGCCGGATCGGTCGGTTGATGGAATCGTGGATGAGATCAGAAAGCTTGTTTTAGAGAGGGGTGCACAGTTTATCTATGTGCGTGATGAAAACCCTCTTTTGTATCCGGGTCTACTTTCTGATCTATGCCGCAGGCTTATTAAAGAGGGTCTGTACAAAAAAGTCGGATTTCATTCCTGCGCTGATGTTAGGATAGTCACTCCCGATCTCATAGAGCTGATGGTGGAGGCTGGATGGACAAGCGTCAATGTAGGTGTCGAACACTCGACTGAAAGTGGGCTAAGGGCAATCGGCCGGTCGCAACGCTGGGAGACTACTCGCCAAGCATTTGAGATGATGAGGCAAAAAGGCATGCTGGTAATTGCTAACCTCATGCTGTGGTGTCCTAACGATACTATGGAGACGTTTGACGAGCTCCTCAAAGCCATGCTCGAGCTGCGTCCTGATGGGTTAGTCCCAGCGTTCTTTACTCCATTCCCGGGGTTCTCTGATAGTTTCTTTAATGGGCCTTGGCGAACTGATGACTTGGCAGAATATCATTTTCTGCGTCCTATCTTGGTCAACGATCCATCGGTATCTGATGCTCAGCTTATTGCGGCAAGACGACAACTTATTTGTGGATATTACAGTTCCACTGTATTTGCTGACCTGATGCAGTTTCGATACCAACAGTTAGGAGCAGAACGGTTCCGACAGTTAACGGAGTGCAGACGCGAGCGATTTCAAAAGTATGGGTTTGATCTTGGGCAGGTAGGGTAAGTGTGAGGAGGTATTACTATTAATTGATCATTAGCAACGAAGGGCTCGGTCAGGTGACTGAGCTCTTTTCTATTTGGTGCCCCCGGCTGTCCCGCCATAGGGCGGGATCTTCGTCCCTCGACTAAGCTCGGGACTGCGAGACTCTTAATATTACTGGTGCCGCCGGTCGGAGTCGAACCGACACGGGATTGCTCCCACAAGGTCCTAAACCTTGCGCGTATGCCAATTTCGCCACGGCGGCATGTTTTACTATCTTGAGTATACGAGAGAAATATTAAGTGAAGCAAGCTGCGCTCGACAATCTCTGTTCTTTTTTGTATACTTTTTATACTATGAAAACACAAAATATCATTTTCATCATCGCACTTATCATCGTTGTTGGATTTGTGGCGTATTACATAGGTAAGAGTGGATCTGAAGAAGATGCCTCTAATTCAACTACTGATTCCAAATCGGCTAATGAGGATGCAACGATCAATACTAACACCATAGTTGATCTATCGCAAGTAAACAGCAATCTTTCCGGTGACGAGTTAAAACAGGCAGAATCAAGAGATAAAAAACGCGTAAGTGATATCCGATCGATTCAATCTGCGCTTGAGGAGTACAAAAGTGACAATGATCAATATCCAGAAAAAATTACCGCATTAACTACAGAATATCTTGATGTCATTCCGGGGAATCCTGTTCCTGGAGGCATTACCTACACCTATACGCCGATAGGGACAGCACCATATCTTTTTTATGATCTAAGTTATGTACTGGAAGTTGGAATCGAGGACATTACAATCGGTGATCATACGGCAACACCTGACGGTATCGCTACTCCGTAACGAATAATAGTAAAGTCCGCATATTTTTTCTGCGGACTTTTTTTGTATCAGGAAAATATGTATGAAGTTTCATTAATTTGATATAATACATGTAGTGAATGACTTCTAAGTACCTTTCATTCGACGGCTGTCAAAGATTTTTCTTAAAAGCTTTTCTTTGTTTAAGAAAAGCTAATCAAGAGAAATATTCTTTCGCCGTCGCGGTGCGTAGCCGCCAGCAATTAGTGTGGAAGGGCTCATGAGGTTGTCATAAAGTGAGGTGAATAACATAGAATCTAGACAAAAAACCGTTCTTTACAAATGAAATGGAGGTGAGAATGACCGAGATTTTTTTACATCTTTGCTAGGAAGATAACGTGGGTCTCTTCTTAACAAAGATCGTTTCAAAATCATGCAATGGCCCGCTGGTTTTTGTTGAACTAGGAGTAGCTTGTCATGAATGCAAAGAAACTCGTGAGCATTGCGCTCACAATCGTGCCGGTTCTCGTCATCTGCGTGCTTGTCAGCGGATGTGGAGAAAAGGCAACAGAGCCGGAACTCAATCCAATGGGTGTTTTCTCGGAAGTCGGAGATTCGATTAGTGGGGACAACTCTACAATGCGTTCACCGCTGGCAGCGAGTGCAGCGACCTGGCCGCGACGATTGGCGGATTTTAAATTTCCCTATCGTTATGGGGAAGCATGGAAGATCACGTGCGGATATGGATGTTACAAGCATAAGTACACCAATTATCCGCGTGCTGGTGTGTATTCGGTAGACTTGGTGCGCGTTTATCGTCAGACTGCAGGCAGTTGTGTCTTGGCACCGGCCAGGGGAATTGTAGAGTTTGCTGGGTGGATGTCTGGCTACGGATGGTGTGTTGTTATGGATCACGATGCTGGTAATACCGGTCTCAAGTATAAGTCGATTGAGGCGCACCTTGCATCAGATCCGAATCAATTCGTGCACAAAGGCGATGATTTACTGGCCGGGACAATCCTTGGCTACTGTGGTTCTTCTGGAACGAGCAGTCCCCATATTCACTTCGGTGTATGGAAGAATAATGTCTCAGTCCCGATTAACGACATCTCGGGCCACCGAAATCTATATGTGGATAGAAAGTATTATTCGTACAACTGGGCGGTCCAACCTCCACGTTCCCGATGCGCTTGTTACCGAAATGACTAACAAGTAGTAATATTATGGGGGGTGGTGTATCCTCCCCCCATAATATATAAAGCCACTAAACTTTTATTATGACTAAATTTAACAAACAATTAATTGTCATTCCTGGTGTAATCCTTGTAATTGGAGTGCTCATCCTAGTGTTTTTGCCACAATCGAGTAATTCCAATGACAATATCAATTCTACTAATCCGGATTCAACAATTGAAAATAGAGATTCAAATGGTAATTCATCAACGATCGAGCTGAATACATTAACGGGTAATACAGATCTCAGAAATGGATATTCAGCATCACTGCCTGAAGGATGGATGATAGAAGGCGAATTTGAGGATGCAATTAATACCGTTAAGTTTGGATCTCCGGCATACATAATAAATTTTGTTCAGGAAAGCGCTCAAAATGATGTTTTTTCTCCTGTGATAACTATCCAAACATTTACTATTGATGAACGCTTAAATGCAAAAGATGTTACTAATTTGATCCAGGATGATAAAATTGCTGACAAACTTGAAGAAGGTACTAATGAATGTATTTTTACTACAAATAAATATGCTGCGGGTGAGCTCGATACCTACGCTTTTAAACAAGATAATACAAACCTAGAATTCTGTAATTCTGTGGTGACAGAAATTGGAATTGTCGAGACGGTAGTGCTAAAAAATATCAATAATCAAAACACGCTCATTGCATCATTAACTGTATCAACTGCCGAAGAATACCAAGCACTCTTATCTGAATTTTCTGATTTAATTAACAGTATTTCTAATTAATTGATACAAAGAACACGAAAATGCTTTTCATTGTGATGTTATTAATGAGTAGCAACATTCTATGCATATCGAACAATCAAAACAAGGAAAAATAACTCAGGTTATTGTGTATCTGATAATTGCGACAGCGGTCTTTGCTCTTGGGTATTGGTTTATTCGCACTACCATTGAAGAGAATTCTTCCAATGGCAATACAAATAATTCTTTGATACAAGAAGTCGCTGTGCAGTTTAACCTTCCCGAGGGCTATAAACTTTGCCAGGATATTGTAGGTGAGGGGCCGTTTCCCGGTCTTGTAGGGTATGTATGGAGGGACGGAACATGTGATCATACGCAAGATGCCCCTGATTTTCAGATCTATGTGGTTAATTCACGAGATGAAGAGGTTGAATCAATAATTTATACTTACGGTTCTGTCACGCAGGACACACGGGCCACGCTCAGTACCATCGGGGAACGAGAATACTATGAATTATATATTGAAGAATCAGGAGTTCTGTATGTTTCTACAGAAATAGATGAAAATATTCTCTATGTTCAGGCGGTGAGGATTGACGAATTTCAGGATTCTGATGTTGCGAGAAGGATTATTGAAACAGCTGTGATTCAATAGGTTCATGAAAAACATTTCCGATTCAAAGAAGTATAAACGAATTGTTTTACAAGTTCTTGTGGTATTTGCGGTCATTATCCTGGCTTGGAGTGCCGTATATCTTTTACAAAAAGAGGATGATGAATACGGTGAGAATGACACATACAGTTACGATGGAGATTTTCCTACTATTACCGAGACTGTCGGTGATGATACTGTATTTACAAATAATGAATACGGATATGGGGTAACCTTCTCAAAATCATGGACACTGGATCCGATTGATAATGCTAATGACGTACTCGTGTATATTCCATGGATACTTTCTGCCGAGGCAGAGACACTACCAGATTACGGAATGAAAATTCAGATATACGTTTCGTCTGTGGAGCCGGAACTTTCTCTTTCTGAAAAGGTTGAAAAGGATATAATACAATATGGGGAACAGAGCGTAGAGTCACGACGAGAGATGACTCTCGATGGCAGAAAGGCGGAACAGGTGGAACTTCAGGTGTTTGGTCATACATTGGCGACATATAGTAAAAGAGACGGTAATTTTATCGTTTTTCTCGGGAATATATTTGATCAAACGAATCGCGAACAATATATTGTGATGTATCAAGATCTTCTTTCAACATTGAGGTTCTTGGATTAGAAACACAAAAAACTAGTTAAAACCAAAAGACGACCTTAGCTACAAAGGGCCGGTCATCTCTTGGAGGTTCGTGGGTCAACAGACGATGTGCACAACTCGCTGCTGAAATTTGGATCAGGGGGATATGATTTTATATCTACCTAATTCCTTACTGAACCTGTTTATAGTATGCGTGATTTAAATTTTTTGTCAATAGATATTAACAAGGAAATGTGAAAGGGGGTGAAAGTTATGAACCTAAATAAAGTTTCAATTATCGGAAATCTGACGCAGGATCCGGTTGTCCGCGCTCTTCCTTCAGGTACATCAGTTACTTCTTTAACTGTTGCTACAAACTACTCATGGAGAGATTCAGACTCAAAAGAACGCCAAAAAACTACTGAATTTCATCCTGTGGTGGCGTGGGGCAAGCTCGGAGGAATTGTGTCCAAGTACTTGAAAAAAGGAGATCGCGTATATCTTGAAGGCCGGCTAAACACTCGAAATTGGGAGGATACAAAGGGTATGAAGCGGAATCGTACGGAAATAGTGGCTAGTCAGCTTATCATGCTCGGCGGTAAGTCAGGCCCGAAGAGCGAGAAAATAAATGCGGAAGCAGCACCTGAAGAAGTAACACTATCCAAAGTGCCAGTAGGCGAGGGAAAGTAGCATCTTCTTTGCTGATCCTCTTGATCTATCGACCCAGGTTATTTCTGCCGTTTCGATGGATCAAGTGATGAGGGAAGAAAATTATTAATAAATAAATATATGTCAAAGAGCATATTAATTGGTTCGGATGTTGATGTGCGTATAGCAGATCAATTGTTTCGGCTTTCAATTGTTGAATCGTGCGGTGACCCAGAGGTGGGCCGGATATCTTTTGGATCCCCGATAGGAAGCGCTCTCTTGGGTCGAGAAGAAGGAGATAGAGTGAAAGTGAAAACTCCATCAAATCGAATTCTCCATACTGAAATATTAAAAGTCTATTAATCAGTATATATATGAAAATTCTACTACATATTATTTGCATTGTGATATTTGTCGGAATTGCTGTATCTCCTGGTTCTGCTTATTCTTCAAACGCGGCTCATGTTGTTATAAGTGAAATTAAACTCAGCGGAGGATCGGGGTACACGAAGGATGAATTTATAGAACTCTATAATCCAAGTAAGTTTAATGTGGAACTTTCTGGTTTTCGTCTCACTAAACAAACTTCGTCTGGAAATGAGTATGACCTTGTCACCATATTCGATTCAATAAATATTCCAGGTTTTGGATTTTTGCTTATTACTCATCCGGAAGGGTATGAAGGCGGCGTAGAACCTGATGTTGTATTCGACACAGGAAATACAATTGCTAACAGTAATTCGATAGTTCTCTATGATGATCAGGGGGACATTGTAGATCTCGTTGGATTTGGAAGTACTACAATTTTTGAAGGTGAGTCAGTAGCCAATCCTTCAGCTGGGAGAAGTGTCGAGAGAAAAGCTCAAGCAGAATCCACTACTGAAAGCATGAGTGCAGAAGGAGAAGATTATTTGTATGGAAACGGATATGATTCTGACTTCAATTCAGAGGACTTTGTTCTACGGGAGACTCCAGATCCACAAAATAGCCTATCAGCCCCGGAAACATTGCTTCAAGTCACTCCGATTGACCCATGTAAACCAACTCCTATTGGCCCAATTTCACCGGTTCCGCCTGCTTCTCCAGGGATACCTGCTAGGCCGAATACACCTGTCCCAGAAGATACTGATGAAGATTCAGTGTTCATGGAAAATCAAATACTCGAGGGTATTATCTTGAATGAACTTTTCCCAGCACCAGACGGGTCAGATGCTGAATTGGAATTTATTGAATTGTATAACACACGTGATGATGATATTGATTTAATTGGATGGTCAGTAACAGATACAAAAAGTTCATTCGTAATTCCCAAAGGTACGACCATAGAATCTGAAAATGTTTTTGTCTTTTTTCGCCCAGAGACAAAGATCTCATTAAACAATAGTGGTGACACTGTTTATCTTATCAATCCAGCAGGCGAAATTGTTCAAGGAGTTGAGTACGGAAAAGCGGAATCCGATAAAGCTTTTGCATTTTTTCCAGAACAAGGGTGGCAATGGACGGATGCAACGCCGGGAGAAGAAAATGTTATCAGTGATCAGAACGAAAATGATGAAGAAATAAGTGAGGACAATGATGGTGTACAAGTTGTGACAGTTGCTCAAGCCCGGGAAATGGAAAAAGGGAAAGAAATTCAGATCCAGGGAGTGATAATTGCCGAGCCGGACCTTCTTGGGAGCAAGTCAATGTACATTCAGGACGATACGGGAGGCATCAAGGTCGTTGCGACGAAAGAAAGTTTCCCGGAACTGTCAGTCGGAGACGTAATTTCGTTTTTTGGCAAGACCTCCACAGAGCTTGGTCAGCCCAAAATCAACGTTTTGGACGTGAGCACAATTGGTGTTCAGTCAACAAAAGATGTCGTTTCATATGAGATGTTATTTACTGATGCTGATTCATACTTAAACCAACTCGTAACTATCCATGGGGAGCTGCAAGGTATCTATAGGAGCACTATAACGATTGTAAACGATGAAGGAGAGACGATAGATGCCTATCTGAAACGTACAACCGGAATACAAAAGCCATCTTGGGAAGACGGAGATACAGTTTCAATCACCGGAGTCGTAGAATATTCTGATAATGGAATTCGTATTCTTCCGAGAACTGAAGATGACCTTGTATTAGCAACGGTGCTTGGTGAAAGTACTGATGAAGAGGCTGTGGGTTTTACTTCACCAACAAAAAATAAGAATATACAGTGGTATCTGCTATCTGCGCTTGGAATAGCAATTATTTCGTCAGCAATTTTCTTAGAACGATTCAGAAAACAGAAGAGACTCAAACAGGGAGTGTAACTTACTGCTTGATATCGCTGTATAGGGCCTGAAATAGGTTTCTCTCCGACACTTCTAGAATTACGATGTCTGGTTTCTCTAATTCAACTATTTCAGGATCTATTTTATACATCCAAACGTATACAGAACGGCTGAAATCCTCCGATAAATAAGGGATTAAGTGATTTGTAAAGGAATCTCTGAATATTAGTGCATGTGGAAGCTCATTATTTGCCACTTCTTTGGCGACGAGCGGCATGACGGGATTTGGATTGGGATTTTCAAATGCAACTGAGGCATCTTGTGCAATTCGCGGGGTGAACGGATCAACATATACGAGTTCATCCTGTTTTTGATTTTGCAGGGACAGCAGTATCGCCAAGTCGCTGCCGCCAACGATTTCCGTTCGCAATTCAAAATTGTTAATGTCCGGCGCTGGAATGTTCGGATAGTTTTTTCGTACTTCATTAATCAGTTCGCTGTATGCTACGAATGCTCCGTATTCATTCCAGTGCGTGCCGGTTTTTTCATAGGCGAAATTCTTTTCCTTAATTTTAATCAGTTTTTCCCGTGGGTCAATAATGACAAAATCAGAATGTTCAGAAAGATGGGTGACTATCTGATCAAGCCGGGTCTGTTCTCCCACCTTTTCAATATTTGAAGGGAGGAATTCCGGGTAGATGGAAGTTTTATTTGGTGAGACAAGGATATAAAAATCAATTCCCTGATTCGCAAGCAGTTCTCGTTGTTGTTCAATATTATCTTTGATGCTTTTAAGCTCACGATCAGTCAGTGGAATGGCGCCGCGGAAATCGTCAATAACATTTCCTCCGCCAAAGAAAAACCAGTCATCTTTTCCGATTACCACTTGGTGAGTCGGAGAACTTTTTAATAAGCCGACATGGAGAAGGCTTCCGGCATGCACGAGTATGCTCCGGAACCCAAAATTGTCACTGAAGTATTCGTCAAAATCTTTTCGAAAGGGGGCTCGTAAAATACTTGAAGCGGTAAACTCCGGCATTTCAGCCAGCTTTCTTTTTTCCTGCTCTTCGATATCAGATTCAAATCCAAAAACCATCCCTGCCATTGGTATCCATAACACTGCCAGGAAGAAGACGATAAGTATGATGTCCACGTTCTTATTCGTTTTTAGAAAACGAGGTTCCATAATACTAAAATCTAAAGTATATAAACGGATTATACGTATCGTGCGCCATCAGCATTAACGAGGTAAAAAGAATAATAGCGAGTCCGATGAGCTTAATGGCTGATAATGATACGGTGGCAAAAAGCGCCGGCCTTTCTCGATATCGCTGAATCGCTTTTTCAGTGAATTTTTTGATAAATGGC
>JBHPFX010000016.1:0-18423 GCA_042570925.1 Patescibacteria group bacterium | reverse complement strand
TTCGAATCCAAGTTACAATTTAAAAGGTTTATGGTTGGCTCCGGGACTTGGATTCTGCCCGGCCGCTTCGCACGCTAGCGGCTTCGAATCCAAGTTACAATTTAAAAGGTTTATGGTTGGCTCCGGGACTTGGATTCGAACCAAGATTACATGATTCAGAGTCATGCGTCCTACCATTAGACGATCCCGGAAAGAAGTTAGTGAACTTATTAAACCTAGAAGATGGATGAAAGACTATGCGTCCTACGTGTCCTACGGAGCTTCAACGAAGTGGGACCATTAGACCTGTCCCGAGCCTGCCGAGGGACGATCCCGGAAAGAAGTTAGTGAACTTATTAAACCTAGAAGATGGATGAAAGACTATGCGTCCTACGTGTCCCACGGAGCTTCAACGAAGTGGGACCATTAGACCTGTCCCGAGCCTGCCGAGGGACGATCCCGGAAAGTAAGTTATAGGGTAACAAAAAATAGCTCGTAATTCAAGCTATACTTAAATATAAAAATGGACCCTGGCTCGCGCTAGCAAGTCAGGGTCCGGGGAGGGATGGGACAACAGATCAATTGTCGTTGTCGGCGAGGGCTTTTGCAAGCGCCTCTTCGAATTCGTCGGCATGCTTTTGCGTGCCGTTGCGCTTCGCAAACTTTCCCTGCTCGAACGCAACCTTGGCGGTAATACCGATCTCCGCGACCGCCGCTTCGAGTTCATCGAAGCTGACCTCCAATTCACCAATCCGACTGTCTTGAACCTTCAGTTCCCTGGTGTTCTTGTCGACCTGCACACCCATCGCACGAAATTGTGTTTGGGTTACGAAGTCACCATTGATGACCCGTTTGAGGTCGGCGATAGTGATACCGTTGGCGGCCAGGACCCGCAGGAACTCTGTGCCGACTTCGGCCCGGAAATTCATCTTGCCGTCGTACATGTTCTTGAGCGCTGTTGTCCGTTCAAGGACAGTTTCACCGGTGTTGATCGCAGTCGAATCGAGATTGTACCGGCCACATAGCCAGTACTGCTTCATTAGCGTCGTGTCACCGTTGAGACTGTCAGCATTCGCCCAGTTCCAGACTTCGTCGATTTCGAGCGGTCCGACTTCGCTGGTCCACTTGCGGTGAAGATTCTTGAGCTCGGTTTCGATTTCGGCTTCGAGTTTGGCCTTGGCCTTCGAGATTCGCGCCGCGGTCGCTTTGTGACGTTCGATTGCCACGAGGACCGAGTCGGCGAATTCGAGAGACTCGGGTGTTCCTTCTGCCTCCAACTTGGTAACTTGATCGAGCGTAAGCTCGACGGTCAGCGTGTCGTTGGTGCTGATGATAAGCGTTTCGGTCGGCGTCGCGGTCTGGGCGACACTGACGTTAACAAACCCTGCGGTCGCCAGGATGGCGACCATGACTGCGGTGCTGATACGATTGGACATTTTCATGTCCTCCCTCGTTTGTGGTTTAGTACCACGTTTATAATATATGTTGTCCCATTTATTCCCAATTTGTAAGGTGCGTCTTGAGGACACTCTTCAGTACGATTATTCGTACAAAGAATGGCCTTGTGTTTAAATACTGAGGTAGCAATATTCAAGCACAAAGCCATCTATTTCATTTTTCAACTCTCTCCTCAAAGAGTCGTATTTGATTGTTAACTGGGGATCATACACCCATATTCAAATCCTGTCAAGAGTAGAAGGGCAATATGTATCTAATATTAGCCAAATAATGAGTAAGCATTTCTTCCTTATTTCCCACTTTCACATCTTTAAAATGCAAAATCACCCGTTTTTATTGGGTGCTTTGGATGTGGATAAATTATGAGACTTCTTACTCCTCCCCTACCACTTCTCCACCAAATGATTCAAGAAGTTCATCCCATTTTGCAGGTGTTTTTTCCTCTTTTTTTTCTTGTGCGGTTTCGGCTTTCTCTTCTTGCAGTTCATCTCGTGAAACAACTTTTGCATCAATGCCAATTTTATTGCCACTCTTCGCCTGAAATATTTCTTCAATGAGTATCCGTGATTTTGCGCTACGAGCCTGGTCAGCAAGTAATTTATACGGGAAACCAATGGTGATTATCGAACCATCGACTTCCACCGGCTTTCCCGATCTCAAGACCAGATAGAGTCCGCGGTGATCTTTACGAATATCATCAAGAATGCTTGGCCAAATAGTCCTGATATTTTCCAATGACAGAGGTGATCCATCTTTTTTAATACTTTTTTTAACTACACTTTTCACCGCCTGCAGCACATCTTTAGGCTTCGTAATCTTTTTCTCACTCTTTGTCGGAGCCGATTCCTTATGTATGTTAGATACTGTTGGAGGCGGCGTTTGAGAATCTGCGTCATTGGAATCCACATCAGATGCGAGCTCAACGATCGCAAGCTCGAGAGGAAGCTGGGGAAGCGGCGTTGACTTGATATCCTTCCTTCGTTCTATAAAGAGCTCGATCATGCGAGTTAATTCTGTTAACGAAAAATCGTTTGCAAATACCGGCAACTCTTTCATAATCTCATCATCAAGGTCTCCTCGTTCAAGTTCACGTAACTCCCCTGTTACTTTTGCGACAAGCATTTTCCGTACAATTTCTATAAGCTCGGTAATAAACTCACTCATATTCACCCCTTCATCACTGATGGTATTTACCACTTGCAAAGCTTCTCGGACATTACGATCATGAATTGCGTGAAGCAGTCTCATAATCGCCTGAGAATCCGATCGGGGAAGAATGAGGTCGGCATGGTCGCGTGTGATTTTTTTCTCCCCAAGCGCAAGAAGTTGGGACAGGAGCACTTCCGCATCACGGCTTGCACCATTGGCACGTCGAGCGATTGAACGTAATACATCATTATTAATTTTCACGCCTTCCTTTTCAGCAATAATCTCAAGACGTTGTACTAAATCATCAATGCCGATTCGCTTAAAATCAAAACGCTGACATCGTGAGATAATCGTTTCTGGGACCCGGTGAATTTCTGTCGTGGCGAGTATAAATAATGCGTGTTCGGGCGGTTCCTCAAGGGTCTTTAATAATGCGTTAAAAGCGGACGTCGAAAGCATGTGTACTTCGTCAATCACAAACACCTTATACGTAAGTCTCTGCGGAGTAAACCGTGCATTTTCTATGATATGCTCGCGAACATGATCTACTCCCGTATGAGATGCAGCATCAATCTCAATGATATCGAGAGACCTCTGGTCAAGTATTTCTTTGCAAAACTCGCAGGTGTTGTCAGGTTCGCCGTTTTTTGGGCTCTTGCAGTTAATCGCTCGTGCGACCAGCCGCGCAGTTGTTGTTTTTCCAATGCCCCTGGGCCCAGCAAAAAGATAGGCGTGTGCGGTACGACCACCAGAAAGCTGATTTAAAAGCGCCGTTCGGATGGAATCCTGACCAATCAGCTCGGCAAACGTTTTTGGACGATATGTTCTGTAGAGTGCTAATGGCATCTCGGTAAAAAAATGAAAGCGAGGATCTTGCCTCACTATCAGTATATCGTGCTCTGAAAGACTGCGCAATGAGTAAACCGACCCATTCTGGTACGTGGGCCTACAAACTCAGTTTTTTAGCAACTCTTATTTGATGTCGTCAATCGTATCTTCTTCAGAGACGGCTGCCGCGGCTGGCTGTACTGGTTCTTCTGTAGTTGCTTCAACAACTCCCTCCCGCGGGACTTCCTGGGCATCATTTTCTTTGATGATATTTTCTACTGCCGACCAGGTGGGATTACCCTCTTTGGGGATTAGAATTACGACCTCATCTCCAGCCACGCCCTTGAAATAGGTAACTGATGCCAGGAGAACTTTATATGATTTATTACCTGTAAGCACTTGGTATTCACCACTCGTATCATCACTCGTAAGTGTGCCGACTAATCGAGCCCGTTCAACCGGCCCAATCTGCTTAAAGACAAATGATCCGTCTGCGGTGATTGTTAACTTAAGCATATCTCCTTCTACAAGCTTTGACTTACTTGCATAATTCGCGGGAACACTGTAGCGCTTTCCATCGGGACCAACCATATTTTGTCCATCAAAGACTCCTTCAACGACCTTCCCATCTCCTTCAGTTGAAATATCCCCGGATTTTTTTGCTTTTTCCTTAATAGACGATTCTTGCGCTTCTTCGACCCCGAGATCACGTAAAACTTGCCGAGCAGCATTCAAAGAGGCATGCGCGGTCTCGATCATTTGGTTTAGTTCTGTGAGTTTGTTTTTGTCTGACATATTTTTCCTTTTTTTTCGATTTCTAATTTATTTTGTGGTTTTTTCCTCCTATCTAACGCTATGTATGAGTCTACCAGTAAGCATTTATGGCGTCAAGAGGCACTTTAATGCCTAGGGGGCACCTCATAAACAAATATGGGAATTGAGTCCTGCTCGGGCTTATCGACCTTTTTCGCAACCCATCCGGGAAGAGAAAAAGCGTAGGAGAGAATGCACGTTCCGGGCTTTAGCTCATGTCGAAATTTTGGTGCGAGCTTCTTCATGGCCATGGGAGTAAGAAAGCAAAAAATAAGATTTGCATTTGACAAATCTCTTTTTAAGAAATCACCAAACCGTACTTCCACCCGGCGCATAACTCCTGAAAGAAACATACGAAGATAGGAGAATATATAGGGTATGAGTGAAATTTCAAATCCCACAACCCGACTTCTGGAATTTTGTGCTAGTGCGACAAGAATCCGCCCGTCTCCAGAACCTAAATCGTATATTAAATCATGCTTTTCCGGTTCGGAAAGGGCGATAATTCTCTTCATATCTTTGCTTCGAACAGGTAGCCAAGGTGCAGCTTTTATTGAGGCATTAGCAGCAGTACCAAATACGATAATTACGAGAAAAAGCACAATGAATTCAATGTAGGGAAAATTCATACACTCTTAGTGTACGTGATATAAATGCATTTGGGAATACCTATGGCTTGAGGATCGTAACAATTACCACTACGATAACAGCGAGAAGGGATATTACCGCAGTGGTTACAAGAAAAGACTGTGATACTTTTTGCTTAACATCAACTTCCTCAAGTGTGTCTATTTCAATTTCAGGTTTATTTGGCATGAGCGATTTATGATAAATGGATTACTTTAACGCCGGTTCATTATTATGAATACAGAATGGATTCTTAGGATTACATTTATATATAATCGGTTCACATGAGATATTCCCAGAACAATTATAGCCAGTTGGACAATCTCCACAATAACACCCTTGTGGGTTGTATCCACAAATCAGCCCTTCGCATCCATCACTGGATAATGAGGAGTGACTACAGCTCGAACTGACTGTACCGGGATTATTACAGATATCCTGTGTCATACAGTCATAATCAGTGCAGTGATAATTTTGATAGCATGTTACACAATTTCCGTTATAGCACCGAAGTCCGGCATCACACGTGTAGCCGCATTTTGTGCAATCATTCACTAAAGTGCCACCATCACAATATTGTTTTGTGGTCCAATTACACTGGCCCCAGACAGTGCCATCAGCGCAGGTTGGAATACAGGTGCCGGTACTTGTGCTACACACGTCAACACCTGGACAACCGCAAAGGTTGCAATTTTCTACAAGGGTAGAATCTTCCGTCCGTGGAACAGAACCAAAGTCTGATGCATACAAGCTTAATCCGCCACCACTATCTGTTAATCGATCAAAGCCGTCTAATAAATCTCCAGAAACTGATGTTTCACATCTCTCCTCCGCGCATTGCTGGTGCGGATAATTATTGTTCGTCTCAGTCGTGAGCTTGTAGTACTGATCACCATTATCATCATCACACTCCTGATGTGCATTATTATCATCAGTCCAAGCAAAATACGTTACTTTGTGATATACATTTTCAAGGTCTGTTCTCGTTTGATTTACACATGACGCATCAGATGGACAGCCAGAGTACGAAACTGGGGAACAACCTGCTCCGGGTGCGCAGAAAATATTGTTAAGTCCATCATTTTTGTCAGCGTCATCGCTAGGTGGATTGCCAGCCTCTCCTATAATATTCCAGCAATCACGAGCACAATCTCCGCTTCCTCCATCAGGATCACACATGTACCTGCTGTGAAATTGATTTTGAGCAGTGGTACCAATAAATGGATCTCTCCCCCGGCGCCAATCATCAAGTGCTAATGAATAAAATGCCGGCTTTGGATCAGATACGATTGCCACTAAATCACATGCGTCATTTTCACCACCTTCGTGACCAGTACGTAACACACAGACCATGCGCGGCATTTGGAGACCCGGATTAGAAGATCCAAGCGATCCGCAGTATTGCGGCTGGTTACCGGAACACGTCCCTACAAATGCTCCATCTGGGCACAATCCGAAGTTTATGTTAGCGCTTCTCGACATATCATGATGATCAATGGGCCAGGATTGGAGATCAGCGTTAAAAGAAGTGCTGAGATCCCAGATATAATAATTCCCGTCACTCGAACCTGCGGCTAATTCCAACATGCTATCCTGATCAATATCAGCTATTGAGACATTATTGACCCAATCAAATGTTAGCTTAGGAAATCCTGAGACGGTACTTTTGTTATGATGCCATGCTCTCACATTGCCATCTGAATCTCCAACAACGATTTCTAAATCAAAATCTCCATCCATATCAACAAGTATTGGAGAAGATACTGTTATGTCAGTACCTAATAATATTGGTGAGAAATACTGAGTTCCATCAGCTCGCCATGCATAAATATAACCATCAAGCGTTGTCTGCACAATTTCTAGTCCATTATTTGCGAGTGGATCGAGATCCGCAACAGCCGGTGTATGTACAGGTTGGATATCTTCTGTTGGAAGTGCGATCGGCCAACCCGGTAAATCAGGAGTATTTCTATTCCATACGTATACTGCATTATCATTCGTTCCGTCAGGAAGATCGTGATCTTTGGTCGGCTGAATGATATCAATAACTCCATCCCCATCTAAATCAACTACAATTGGAGAGGCGCCAGTAACACCATTTAGAATTTTGGGTGGATACACGTCATTGAGATCTTCATCCAATACATGTGTGTAAGTGATTCCTTCGGTCATATTCAGTGATACGACGATTTCAAGACCATTGGACGGATCACCATCAATATCTCCAACAGCTGGCGAAGGGAAATCTACGAGCCATGTTTCATTCATATCAATTTTTGGAATAAAACGACTTGCAAGTAGACTTCCACTAGCACTCAAAATATAGTTATTAATTGTTAAGTAATCACCCCCACGATGCGCTGGCGCAACAATGACTTCCTGTCCTGGACTTGAAGGATCTACGTCGGCTACTAATGGCACCGTCATACTAATAGGATCAATTGGGTAACCCCACACATCGTTTCCATTTGCATCCCAAACATATATCCTACTTGCAGAAAGAGCGAGAATTTCATACGATCCATCAAGATTTAAATCTGCGACTGTTGGATGGACCCTGCCATTATGAGATACCGACTTCATCCAGAGAAGAACTCCATTGTGAGTTCGAACATGTAAATTATCTCCATCGTGATATATGACTTCCTTCATGCCGTCTCCATTAAGGTCAGCGAAAACCGAGGATGAGTCATTGTATGCATTTGGTCCTGAATACACCGGCCATCCGTCATGAATATCTTCTCCAAAAAACACACGAGTATAATCAGTGGTAGTACCCGATGAATCGTTTACCCTTACCCGAAAGACATTCCAACCGTCAGTAAGCGAGCTTCCACTGATAGTTGCAAGTATATTTTCATCAATTGGTGAAGATCCTCCCCCTGTCAATGAAACGCCACTTGATGACCAGGTATCTCCCGGTAAGAAACCCGGTCCGTGCTCAACAGTGAAGTTGCTGAATGATGCTCCGTTGGCAGGCCATGCGCTACCGATTACTTGTATCGAATCAGATGATGATACGACAATCTCAAATGGTTCTGTAATATCTGCAACAGGTTTTGTTGTATGATTCTGACACGCAGTGGGCGTATAGATACCATGTTCTGTAGTAAAAGCATCACATATATCGGTAATATGAGATCCTCCATAGAAATTTTGATCAACAGTCACTAAGTCTTCGAGAAAAAGTTGGAAGGACGTTGATTGAAGCTTAAGCGTTCGAAAAAGAATTTCCTCAGCTACTGTTTGGCCGACAGCTTGACGCAAATCCCACATAGCTCCAGCGTACGACATACCTCGATTCCACATATCTCCATATACATCAATAGGATAGCGACGGGTGTTATCAACACTCCTGCCATTAAAAGAGTCAACAGGATTATTTCGCATTGTCGCAGACCAGAAAAAAGCTAACGCCTCATTCATATCGCTGCTAAGATGGTGAGTATAAATTTCAGCCACAACGGTATGTGCATATTCATGAAATACTACCCCTCTGTGTAACGCAGCTTCACCAGAACAAAACAACATCTGTCTGTAACCTGCCATGGCAGCGATTCCAGGCGGACACGTGGGATCATCAACTGTTGCCGTTAATGGGTATGAATACGTAAATGGGTCACCTTTTGAGTAAAAATCGTGAGCAACATTATTATGATAAAAAACATTCGAACGCTCATAGTTATTCGCAGAGTCAAAATTCTGCCAATTCCATGAATGATTTGCCGGATTTGCCACTGTGGCAGCATGTGTCAGATCAGATTCACCATATTTATGAACAATGGAATAAGGACCTTCGAGTTCTGACTCTACTAAAACACTGCCTGATGCCGGGGAACTATATGCCCCGGATGCATTTGTGGAAACTTGGTTGCTTCCGACAGTGACATATTCATCATCAACGTTAACGGTTGCGTACTGCCCAGGAGTATCAGAGTGAATTCGCGCAGTGACAGTGCCGCTAATATCACCCGCAATCATGAGATTTTCTCGTGCAAGCGGGTCACCAGTAACCGCATCGATATAATATACGGGTAAAGAAGGCGTGTCCGTTCTTTCAAGGGATATTTCCCACGCAAGAAGACTTGCGTCTAATGTTGGATAAATGACACGTTGAGTTTCTACTATTGTAATATTCTCCTTAGTTGTCAGAATCGGGTGATCTCCAGATTCCATTATAATCTCTCCATTTTCATCAACAGAATAATAGTTTTGCTCTGGAAACAACTGAGCATATTCCCCCGATGATTCTAGATTTAATGCACTTTCTTCAGCGGCATTTTGAAGAACAACAGGCTCAATTGAGATATCTTCAATTGGGGCATAGGTTGAATTAATCGTCGTCAGCGAATCATTCATATACCCCATTACCACTCTTGCTCGATGTACTGGCAGTGACTGATACGCCTGATCATAACTGATGACCGTCATGGTTGACGATGATTCATCTATAGCTTCGTCAGTTTCAACACGAGCTACAACTAATTCATTTGTATCAATCTTAAACACCTCCAGATTATCATTGAGAAACTTTTTTGAGACCGTATCGGCATTTTGCTCATCAATATTGGCAACTCCGCTTTGTATCGTGTTAACTGGTATTTCATCTCCACTTAAACGCACTACCTGTGTCCCCTCTTGAGTCCATAATGCAGACCAGTCAGATCCATACGTATCAGTAAATGAAGACCACTCCTGTGCAGCTGTAATTGATGTCGGCTCTGTTTGAAGAGTTATTGGAGTTAATAATAATCCAGCAGCAAATCCGATAGTTGCCGCTATTCCAGCAAGCACCATAATTGCTCCGGCGACCTTTTGGGAAGTAGTAACGGCAGTCTTTGTTTCGATTACTGGTTTTGGATTGCGCATGGATGATTTTTTCTTCATGAATAAGATATATGGTTATGAGTATTATATATAACTCTTAACATCTACATGCGAATATATTATCGCACAGGCGGTAGACAAAATTCACCTGGCGGTTTGTTGTGGACAATCATACCGCCAGCAATATATGTTGCATGGGGACTTACTTCAATATTATATACTGTTGCCCGTTTATTAACTTCCTGAATCGAAACAATCTCAACAGGTTCACCCTGGACATTGGTCATTGTATCGCCAACCTGAAGCTCGCCGACAGTCACCCATTCACCCTGCGAATACATCGGGTGAGTTGAAGTGACCTTCAGATATCCATTAATTATCACATGCGATTCAGCTTCATATTCATACACCTCAGTCACTTCATCCTTAACGAATTCACCCGTCTCAACATCAAAAGCCACAACCTTATCGCCTACTTCAAGCTCATCTACAGATGTATTTAAACCATCTGCCATGAGAATCGGTGTTTCTGCAAGAAAACTTGATGTGCATCGGCTTATACACCGCGTACCATTGTATCTGCATGAATAGAGGCGAGGACACGATCCACAAGAACCTCCACAACCATCAGAGCCGCAAATCTTTCCTATGCAATTCGGGGTACAGGTAACACATTGACCACCGCTACATATTTGGCCTGGATCGCAAGATCCGCACCACTGGGAACAGTTATTAACTCCGCAATCTATTCCATCACAGGTGCATACCTGACAGTTTCCATCTCCACCGCAAGTATATCCTGATTCGCAACCACAGACACTGCAATTATTAGCTAAACTTAGGTTTTCTTGGCACAATTGCGGCTTGACCGCTGAACACATTCCTCTAAATGTACCATCCGAGCAGATACCGTAGTTCGCATTGCTGCTCCTAGTGTTATCGTGGTGCAATGTCGGCCATATCTGTTTGCTCGCATTGAAATTTGTTTGTACATCCCAAACATACATATAGCCTTCATCGGTGCCCATGGCAATTTCCAGCTTTCCATCATCATCGATATCCCCAACTGTAGGCGTACTACTCGTCCATGACATAGTCGATTTAGGAAATCCAGCTACAGGAGCACCTGTATGATGCCACGCGTATAAATTGCCATCATGCATACCTGTGAGAATTTCGAGATCCGAGTCATTATCCATATCTACCAAAATTGTTGAAGCTGAGCGTGAAGGCATAGTTCCGCAAACATTCCCAACAAGTGGACTTCTGTATTGACTGCCGTCTACATTCCAAATGAAGACATACCCATCAAGAGTTGATTGGACTATTTCATTAGTACCATTGCTATCAAGATCTGCAACGCTAGGAGAGGCATAGGGTTCATTATCCTCATCTGGAAGTGTCACGGGCCATCCAGTTAATCCTCCGGGTATTTGTTTATTCCAAATATATACTCTATTCTCGGAAATGCCGTTGCTGGGATCAGAATCATAGACGGACTGAATAATGTCATTAACACCATTGTTATCAATATCTGCAATTACCGGAGAAGCGTTAGCAATTCCACTTAATACTTTAGCTGAGGTAACCTGATTGCCATTTTCATCCCACACATACGTCGTTGTCGTTCCACTTATTCTAAACGTTGCCACTATCTCAAGACCATTTTGTGGATTACCATCAATATCCCCTACAGCAGGAGACGGAAAGGTGCCGCCCCACGCCGGATCCCATGAATTGGGTACTTCCCAGTTATGTAAGAGCTGGCCGGTGCTGCTGAGAATATACATGCTTTGCGGTGACCGGTGACCACTGGAAATAATTACTTCCTGTCCTAGACTTGTAGGATCTACGTCTGCAATTACCGGGGTCGTAGAAGTCCCATTATCAGTTGTATAGACCCATAATTGGGTTCCCTGAGAATTCCAAGCGTAAATATCATCATAGTCAACTGCGATTGTTTCGAATTGCCCATCAAGATCCAAGTCACCAACTACAACATTCATCGGCGCACTCATGTTAATATTAATTTTGCTCCAAAGTAGTTCGCCATCATGTGTCCTTGCGTCGACGCTATTGCCGTCATTATAAATGACTTCCGTAGCTCCATCATTATCGACATCATAAAATGCGGCCGATCCCTTAATAGCTGGAATAGAATCGATAGGCCAGCCCATGTGCATGTCGCCAATATATCGAAAACGGCTGTAATGGACTATCGTTCCAGTTGAATCATTTACCGTCAAACGTACGACATACCATCCATTAACTAAGGAATCGGTTGCTATTGTTCCAAGAGAGTTCTCAGAAACAGGTGATGTACCACCATTCGTTAATGTTACTCCTGCAGATGACCAAGTAAAAACATCTTCAATGTCATATCCTTCACCATAGTGAATTTCAAAATCAGTGAAAGTTCCACCCTGAGCAGTGTAAGCAGTACCTTCAATAGGGATTGTTACATTGTTATTGTTAAACATCTCATTGAATGGATCGGAGATATTTGCTACCGGTTTTGTAGTTTTTCCCGCACATTCTGGTACGTATATTCCGTGGTACGTGGAAAATGAATCGCAGATCTCAACGATGTGTGGTCCGGTAATTCCCCCGTCGGCAATGATAAGATTGCTTAGGAAACTATGGAAGGTTCGACCCGCCATTTTTTGTGCAACCATGATTAATGGATCAGCGACTTCTTCACCTACGATAGCTCGAAAATCCCATAGTGATCCACTCAAAAGCTGACTGTCCGTATGCGATTTACCGATGAGGAACATTGGATACTGATAGGAATTGCTTAAATGCCGGATACAGAATGGCCAGGGGCCAAGACCCACACATTCATCACTGGTCAGTGTTGAAGACCAATAATCAGCCAGTGCTTCATGCATAGCACCGGGCATATCGGTATCAGTTTCCTCATTGATCAAATGGGTAAATTCGTGATAAATAATATCACTCCCAAGCGATGTTGGAGCGCAGGTTAACGTCGATCCATCTGGATACGTAATAGTCCCCTCGGACAGAAATTTTAGTTCTTTGGTTAAAAGATTTGCGCACGCATTACATGCTTCTGTGCTTCCGCATTTTGAATTTACATGAGCAACAACCTGCATTGGAATTGGAATGTTAAATGGACTTCCTGAAGTGAAAAACTGATTGATCTCATTCACAAGGTAAAAGACATTGCTACGCTCTCCATATACTTCCGTATCTTCTGCAGACCAGTCCCATGAATGCGAACTGGGTGGATTAACTGTTGCCTTGTGAACCAAATCGCTTTCATCATCATTCACGACTTGCACATAGGGCCCCTCCAATCGGGACTCGAGAATTTGAGTCCCAAAAATATCAGAAATCGAATACTGTCCCATGTTATTACTAGTGTCAGTCAGATTGCTGGGTGCGATCAACACATTTTCCTGAGGCATTTGTATGGTTTGCGGACTGTCTCCACCCGAACGAATCGCAGCAGGATAGTTGGGGTAGTATTGCCCGCTAATCGTTCCTGTTATTGTTTCTTCGAGTATTGTTTCTTCTCTAAAAAGCAATTCACCCGTCAATGCGTCAAAATAGTATATCGGTGCAGAAGCGGTGTCATTTCTTTCTAATAATACCTCCCAAGCCAATACGTATGTCTCAGAATTTTCTGGAAACTCATATATAAGTAGCGTCGATTCAGTAATTGCAAGATTTTCGATGGCAATAGACGCGGGATTATCCAGACGTTCTAGTTTTTCTTCAACGGTAAATTCCAGATACGCTTGTGCAACATCGCCGAGTATTGATTGATACCTGCCGCTAGATTCAAGATCAATGGCAAAAGTTTCTGCCTGGCCCTGAGTCACATTTGGTGTCGTTGAGAGTGGAAGCACATCTTCATCAGCATAATGTGAATCAACGAGCGTCAAATTATTATCATAATATGCCAGTGTTACTTTACTATCTTTCACTGGTAGACCTTTATATTTCTGGTTGTAATGAATAATGGCGCTTTCTCCACGTCCCTCAATAACTTCATCATCGATAAAGGTTCTATGAGCTGTAAGGTTATTTGTATCTACCTGTAAAAATGCTTTATTTTCAGTAAGAAATGCCTTCGATACTGTATCAATAGTTAACGCATCAACAGTAGCCGTTCCCGTAATTTCAGAGGCAGGAATATCCCCACCTTGAAGTCGCTTTCCTCCCCCTACGGTGTCAGCAGTAAACAACCAGTCAGTACCATACGAACTTTTAAAAGTAGACCATGCTTCCACTGGAGAAACGGATGTTACCTCTGCTTGATCTTCCGTCGGAATAAGCATTATTCCCGCGACAAAACCTGTAGCCGCCGCTATACCCGCAATGATCATGATTGCCCCGGCGACCTTTTGGGAAGTAGTAACAGCAGTCTTTGTTTCAACTGTGATCTTGCCATTTTTCATATGTTTTTTCTTTGAGTTATTCATATTTAAAGTATGTATATTAATATGGGGATTGAAAAACTAATAATGTAAGGGTAAATCAGTATTCACATCGCACAAATTAACCAACCTCCCATCAATCTTTTTTAGGCAGCTTGGACTGATCCCGCTTTCAGTCCGGCAACTCGGCTCATCGCGTTCACCATCACAATCATCATCTAGCGTATTATTACATATCTCATATGTTCCTTCTGGTACGTCAGTAACGGTAACCTGGAATACCGCTGCATCAGTGCTGCCCTCAATACCATCAGTAACTTCAATGGTTATGTAATTAGTTCCAATAGCTGTGCACACCGGTCTCCAATAATATTGTCCTGTAATTACATCGATAGTTCCCGGGCCAGTGGTCGAATAAGAGAGTGAATCTCCGTCTGCATCGGTAGCATTTACATCTAAAAGAATACTATGATTTGCCGTAGTCGTAATATTTGAAATCGGTTCAAGTTCAGGGGTGCTATTTGTTCTAATTTCTACTGTAAAGATCTCGCTGTCCGTTAGATTTCCATCAGAAACTGTTACCTCTACCTGATGGATTCCTTCTTGTTGCGCTATACCTGACAGTGTTGCCGTACTATTATCATCACTTATACTAATCAAACCGGGTAATACCTGAGCTGAATATGATAATATACTGCCATATGAGTCAGCAGCTGCAATCTTAAACGGAATTATGTCGCTTCCGACTTCATATACTTTTGGCTCGATAGGATATAAAGCAGGAGGATAATTGACTGTCGCATCAGCAGTATTTCCATACACGCCTTGATTAATTCTGCCGCCATTCGGTGTGGGCTCGTATGTATAATCATCACCTGGATCCCCAGTGTCTACTGAGGCCGAACCAATTTGTAAATGATAGTCATGAGTTGCTGGATCCTCAAATCTTGGATCGTACGAGATATCTCCGGTACCCGGTGTAAATCCAATATTCCCTCCTCCCCAGATATTATTATATGAAGTAGTTACTAAATCCGCACCAAACGCCTCAATCCCCACCCTATTTGCAGTAATGATGTTATTTCTCATCTCAATCGATCCAAATCTATCAATGACCACACCCTTGTCACTATTTTCTACCGCGATAGTATTATTAATCAACGATCCGCTGGAACGAGAAAAATGTATTCCAGTATCTATTGTATCGATTATAAGGTTTTCTTTGATCGTAATATTTTCAGAATCATTATTTGCCACAATACCGTTGCGAGCATTTCTTATGGTGAAACCAGTAATTATTCCTTCAGTAATACCTTCCGTAGAAATTACCGCATCTCCGCCCCCACCATCAATAATTGTAGTATTATGATCCGTGCCAACTAATGAAATGCCGGATACTGATATAGCTACCTGCTCATTATATGTTCCCGGCTGCACCAAAACAGTATCTCCCGCTTGTGCCAAATTAACGCCTTCCTGAATTGTATTAAAGGGATATTCAACCGAGCCATTTTCTAAATCACCCGAATAATCCTCATCTACATGAAAAGTCATTGGTTCATACGGCGTAAATTCAAATTGATGTTCAATGCTTGTTAAATAAGCATCTGGAGATCCTTGTGAATATAATGTAGGAGAATAGGTTAGCACAGACACTTTATTTTCTGACTCACTAAATTGCATAATTCTTAAGTATCCATTACCGCCATTATCTCGAGCTTGGTAATCCGCTAAAATCAGATGTACTTCGTTGCCATAAATACCCGGATAATGCACATGTGCCGCTTCGTCCATATGTCCGCAGAGCACCATAAAGATGTTCCGATGTTGAGAATATAGTTTTTCCCACTGTCTCATCCCACCATTGTCCCCATCTAAATCATAATATTCACAACTATAATCTTCTCCCTGACTCATTCTCCAGCCATACTCATTTAATAATCCATGAGTCGTTATAATAACTTTCTTATCCATATTGTCGCTAATAATATCATTAGCCCAATCAATTACTGCATTCCTCGGACAAAATTCCAAATGCATAATCATATAATCAACATTATCGGATGAGAAAAACTGATAGGTATTTTCAACTGAGTCATCTTCATAGGCGCCGCCCCACCAATCCTTCGTATTGTAATTATCTATATTAAGATAATTATTTATATTAGTGGCATTTCTTGACGACACCGTATTATAATCATGATTCCCCACCGCCACAGCATATGGAATACTTGCCTCGTCTAAAAGGCCCATACTATACATTGCGTTATTCCACTCACGCTCAACCGAGCCGTGTTCAACCACGTCTCCTTCATGAGTGACAAACAGAATATTATAATTAATCCGATTATTTATAATCCATTCCGTCTGGTCAACATAATACTGTGGATATATATCGCTATACTTTTGCGTATCTGGTAACGCAATAAGTGTAAAATCAGAATCTGGGTCAGGCATTGTTAAGGTTGTTGATGCAGTGTCAGACATATCCTCGGTTATTACCGTGACACTCTCTTGATCAATTAGTCCTACAACTAATCCAGCTGCTAATGCGAATCCCCCTAGCATCATTACCATGACGCTGATTTTTTCGTGGACACTAACCTTATTCTTTACCCCCAGGATAACCTTTTCATTTTTCATAGGTTTCTTCTTCATATATCAATTTGAATTTAGAGGCATTCACAGTTTTTCAAGCAACCCCACCATAATACTAAAAGCCAGCGTGATCGCCGCAATCATCGTGATCAAAATACTTATATACACCCACACCGTGGGCTTGGTTTTAGTAGCTGTATGGGGCCCCTGTTGAGGTTGCTCTTCCATAGGGGTGTTGATTACTTATAATGTCTTTTCCCCAACCGCCTGTACTTTTGTGGCAGTTGTCTGCTCTGTAACAACATATGTTTTTATGTCTTGCCGTATCTCCTTCTGTCAACTCTAAATCTTGCCCGATGATTACATTACTGGCACGCCTCAGCGGTGAGCTGGGTTGCTCCACCAGTCACCACTAATTCAAGGAACTCGCGGTCCTCGTCGGTCCACACGAGTCCATCACAGTTTACATCCGATTGTTGGTATTGGAGATCGCGAATTGCCGCATTTGGATCGAGTACGCTATCGCCCTTTTCGAGGTATGCAAAGAATAGATCAAGGTCGCCGACTTCAAATGGAATATCATTGAGATTTATATCTCCCTTGCCTGACGATGATTCAGTGACAAATCCGCTAAAATAATCAACTTCATCACCTGCGATTTGCGCACCAGAGCTGTTGAGAAGGTAGCTTGCTGATTCGTCGAACGAGAAGGTGATTCCACCTTCATATGCTCCCGTAGATAGTGCGAGATCAAAGAGATGATGGGAGGCCCCAGGAACAAGGTAATCGCTCGGTGAGCTAAAATCGGCAAACAGCTCATACCACCGCTCACCGGTTTCATCATCTGTATACGCGCGCCATGACGAAGCACTTGGCAAATCCATCCGTGGGGCCAGAAAATCAAAATATGGGTTGTTGTTATCCCGAATCTCCAAATGGAAACCCCTGACCGTCGGCGCACCCTGCTCAACATACATATATACTGGAAGTAGTACGGTATAGGTGCTTTGCGGAGCTGTTGTATTATGAATATCCACAGTATATACATTCAGTGGTTTCGCAGAGTATACAATCGAATACGATTGCGGAGCATCCACGGGCACACTCGCACCAATCACCCGCAAGGTCCAGACACCACCTTGAGGAAAATCACTCATCGTAATTTGCTCGGTATTATTGAGTGTATCCGAGACTGTGTTCACTGCGGGAAGAGAGGGTTGAAGTGGATCAAGTGTCCAAGGGTAATATACATTGCCCTGCGCGTCTTCAAGTTCTATATCGAGATTGTTCACCAATGCCTGCCCGGCCCCCACTGTACCGGGAGGATCATTCCATACCAAAGTTGCTTTCACTTCCGCGGTATTACTCGAAACGGTAAATGTAAACGTGTCTGTTTGCCCTTGTGATACTGAATCCTCTCGAAACGTACCATCTCGTAGCATATCAACCGAACGCTGCAGCTGTAGTTTACCAAACCCAAATGAATAATCTGGTCCCACGTGTCCCAAATCTTTAGCGCCGTTGATAAGTAAAGCCTTTACTAGTGAAGGATCCGGTTCGTTACCATAAAGATCTATATAGTCCTCAATGAGTACTGCAGCGGATCCTGATACAGCTGGTGCAGACATTGACGTCCCCCACATATCCTGATACGAGGAGATATCTTTTGTGGATGAAATTGCGTTAGAGCCGGTTTCATCTCCAGATGCGACAAGTTCCGGTTTAATCCGGCCATCAT
>JBHPFX010000015.1:0-20028 GCA_042570925.1 Patescibacteria group bacterium | reverse complement strand
CTCCACGTTAGATTCCGCTGAAATTATATTTGACCCTCTATAATCCAAAAGGCCCTCTGACAAGTCGGTCCATGTCTCTCCTCCATCAACTGTCTTGTACAGTCCGTAGTTAAGTGAATGAAGGTATAGTGTTCGTGTGTCTTGTTTACTCATGAATAGTTTTGTCGCAAAGGTACCAGTCCAATCAAGTGAACGCCATGTTGTTCCAAAATCTTCACTTTTTATTACAAAACTCTGGGTTGATGCATATATGATACTCGGATCGAAGGAATCTACTGTTAATGACGTAAGTGTTTGTTTAGGGCGCGTTTCAACATAAATGGTAGCCCAGGTACCCATCCCATCGACACTCTTTAATATCGTCACTCCTTGGGCAGCATAAATAATATCAGAATTAACAGGGTCAACTGCAAGTGCGCTGTATGATCCATTAGAAAGTGTTGTAAGGGACCATTTTTCTCCGCCATCAATTGATCTGTATATACCATTATTCCTTGAAATAAAGTACATAATGAGCGGATCCTGCGGGTCAAATATAATTTCAGCGGAATCTAACGTGGAGATGGTGACAGCACCCGCTTCTGTTTGCGATACCAGATTTTTTGCTTCCCAGGTTTCAGCTGAATTGTATGAAACAAAGAATCCGCCATCAGCTGCTGGGCCACTGCTACCAAGTCCACATCCAGAAAGTACTACAAGACTTAGAATACTTGTAATAAAGATATAGATTTTCTTAGATGAAATTTGTTTCATATGTGTAAAATAACTGATTCTGCAAGTATATATGGTTGTACATTATTACGAAGCATGGAAATCATGGTGCTTAGCTTCTTTATTAACGCAATAAGTTCATAAGGAGAATACGCAATTTTCAGCTGATCCACAAACTGCTTTTCTCTTCCTGATCTATCATTATCAACTTTATAAGATTGTAATAGAGTTTTTCTGAGTAGCTGCTGCCACTGTAAAAAAAGTGCTTCTAATGTGGTACGAGCCGAATGATTCTGACCTCCTTTAGGTAACAATTCATTTATGCGAGTATACCGATCTACAATAGACCCCCGTTTTAACTCCAAGAAAAGGTGTAATTGTTCATAATATTCATCTATTGTTGATTGTTCTTTAAAATAGTTAATTGCTTGACCAGGACGTCCTTGACTGATTAATGAAATACTATTTGCTATCTTTTTATCTGCTCCCTCTTTCATTAATCCTTCAGCAATGATAGATGAAGGAACTTGATAAAATAGTAATGTAGTACATCTTGAACGAATAGTTAATAAGACCCTATCAACATCATTACACGTTAAAATAATTATCGTATCAGATGTTGGCTCTTCAAGTGTTTTAAGAAGTGCATTTGAAGCTGCGGCTGTAAGATGTTCTACGTCTTTGATAATCGCAATTTTCTTTTTTGAAATGAACGGTCGAAATGAAAGTCGGGAACGTAAATTTCTTATTTTTTCTATTGATATCTTCTGTTCTTCTTCTCTCGAAACTTTAATAATATCCGAATGGGATCCTTTTATTGATTGTCGGCACGAATCACACTTTTCACATGGAATTAAACCTACTTTTTCGGTACATGTTAGCAAACGAGCTAAATACTCTGCAGTAGTCCATTTGCCCACACTCGATGGACCTGAAAAAAGATACGCGTGTGATAGCTGATCCGCGTGAAAGCTTCTTTCTAAAAGCGAGATGACCTTATCGTGTCCGATGATAGGCCAACTAATATTTTGACTCTTGATCATTACTGAATTAACAATTCAATGTATTTAAGCGTGAAGTGATAATACCACAAATGAGTAGTATTATCAAGGCAGTCTAACACTTTATTATTTACCAATAATGTGAGTTAACGTCTTAGCAGCCGTAATCTTCCATGAGTACTCTTTCACTCTTTTAAGACCTTTATTAATAAGTGATGATCTATAACCATTATTCGATGAAATAATCATTATCCCTTTCGAAATGTCACGCACATCATCAGGATTGACATAATGAGCAGCTTCTCCGCATACTTCTGGCATTGATGCTGCGTTCGAAGTAATTATTGGGATACCACATGCCATTGCCTCTAGTAACGGCACCCCGAATCCCTCATATTTCGAGGGAAAGATAAACATTTCAGCGCCACGGAGCAGATGAGAATATGGCGTTACATCAATCCACCCAGGTAAAATAATATCTTGTGATATGCCGTAATGATTAATTGCATCCTCTACTTTACTATATCCATAATCTTTATTTCCTATCATGATAAGTTTAGTTTGCGATTCGGGATTGTTTTTTTTATACTCGCCAAAAGCTTTAACAATATTAATCGAGTTTTTTTTCAATCCAAGTCTTCCAATAGTGAGTATATATGTATCGCCTGATCCAATTAATTCTTTTATTATCTTCTCCTCTTTATAATTCCTAATCTGATTAAAATTATCAGTATCATATCCATTAGGTACAACTACAACATTGTCTCTTTTAACATTGTACACATCCTTTATTTCACTTTTTGAGAATGAAGATACCGTTAAAATCTTTTTTGCATGTTTTAGGGCAAATCTAGCTGAGAACCTGTGATAATCTAGCTCTGTATTGCCATACTTTCCCAAAGTCAATATACGAACGATGATTCTAAATACCACTTGTGAAAATGATGATTTGTATGAGATATTTTTTGAATCATACAGTTTCTTTTCTCTCTCAAATCCCACATCGTGTATGGTGGTTATTGTATTTCTTGGATGAATTATAGGTATAGTATGAGCTGGAACGAAGAGTATGTCCGGTTTTGCAACAAGCATTTCAAAAGAAAGACGTACCTGCGTCCATAGGAAGCGCGGGGGCCATCCAAGAGCTTTATTAACAAAATTACTAGGAAGCGTTCCGAATTCTTCTCTCAGCGGTTCCTTGGTATAAAGAATTACTTTATATGAAGAAGGTATTAAATGTATAAAATTCTTTATAAGAAAAAAGGCATACCATTCGGTGCCTGTTCGCTCTTTAATATTTGCTCGCGAAGCATCGATTCCTATTACCATCTATTTTGTAGCTAATATACTTCGTTTATATGAATCGAGATTTTCTAGTGCTATACCTGTTCCTTTCGCTACACATAGAAGAGAGTCATCTGCTACATATGCGGGGACACCGGTAGCTTGAGTAAGAAGATTGTCCATATTGCGAAGCAATGAACTTCCTCCAGATAATACCATTCCTTTATCCATGACATCCGCAGAAAGCTCAGGTGGAGTATCCTGAAAAACAGATTTTACTGCTTGAATTATTGCAGTCAGTTCATCTTGTATGGCGTTTGTTACATCCTCACTCGAAACAGTGATTGTCTTGGGAAGTCCCTGTATCATGTCTCGTCCACGCACATCCATTGTTAGTTTTTCTTCAAGTGGCAATGCAGATCCAATGCTAATTTTAAGCTCTTCTGCAGTCCTGTCACCTATTGCCAAACCATATTTCTTCCTAACATATTCCTGAATTGCTATATCAATCTTATTTCCTCCAACTCGCGCTGAAGTGTTAGCTACTATCCCTCCAAGAGAAATCACCGCAACTTCTGAGGTACCGCCACCTATATCAACAATCATATGGCCAGAAGCAGATCCAATAGGAATATTCGCACCTATTGCCGCTGCTATTGGTTCTTTAATAATGTAGGCTGCTTTTGCTCCAGCTTGCAGAGTAGCATCAATCACTGCTCTGCGTTCAGTTGAAGTTATTCCCGCAGGAACTGCAATCATGACTTCGGGATGAAAAAAACGAACTCCGCCAAGAGCTTTATTGATAAAGTATTTCAACATTGCCTCAGTGGTACGATAATCTGCTATAACGCCGTCTTTTAAAGGTCTCGATGCTACAATTGATTCTGGAGTCCTGCCAAGCATTTCTTTTGCTTCAACGCCAACCGCCATAACCTTCTTATCAATCAAGGATATTGCAACAACTGAGGGTTCATTAATAACAATTCCTCTGCCGGGAATGAACACAAGTGAGTACGTCGTTCCTAAATCAATGCCAAGTTTTTTATTAAATATGGGCATAACAAATTACTTCGTTCTGATAAGTACATGCCTATCCTGCCTAAGTGGCATTTCAAAACTCACCTCATTATTCTCTTTTTCCGTTACTTTGTCAAATGGCTCTACCCAATCAATTTTCTTTGGTAATGTTATATTCGCCTTAAGTGTATGGTTAATCGTACCCGCTTGTTTTTGTACGAGCAGCTTATATTCCTTATTATGAATAACATCATCAGGGACTGTGTACGTAAATGTAAGTGTTTTTGATTCTCCAATTTCAGTACACAAAAAAGTGCCAAAAACAACTCTTCCTTCTTCATTGCTTACCTCAACGCTCCCCCGATCACTAATATTACAATCGATCATTGATCCATTGGATGATATGAGATTTGAGCCATTTGGTACATACACACGAACGTATGTTCTATATCGAGTAGTCTTCCAATCGAGCTTACCCTCGTTTGTATACGTAATCGAGACATTTGCCACATGTTCTGATGCGCTCAGATCAATTGAATATTCAATTGATCTTTTTACTGCAGGATCTGATTTTAGACTTGCAAGATTTGCATCTATTACCATAAGATAATCACCCGCATACTCACGTATCTCCCCTGCCCAATTTTGAGATGCTACCTTTTCCTGAACAACATCATCCTTAATATATAGTAACGCATGTTTTTCAGCCAGATTAATGGCTATTGTCGACCACAGTTTACCCCATTCTGTTCTTGGTAAATCAAGAACCTTTTCCATGAGTTTTTCAGAAAGAGTCCCTATTATTTCTTTTCTCTCTTCAAAAGGTATTCCCTGACGCAGAAACCCTTGTTCAACTTCATATTGAAGCGATTCAGTGAAATTATCTTTTGTAAATGTTATTCCATCCACAGTAATATCACCCGTAAGAGCCAAAAGTGACTCAATAAATGTCGGGGTAATCGCAATTACGCCGTCGAGCGTTTCTTTTCCACCCTCAAGTTGATAAAACTCCAATGCTTTCTTCGCAGATGTTGGAAAATGAGGAGACCAATTCGCATCACGTAAAAACCACTGGTGCACATTATTATATCTTGTCAGTGGCCATGGCGGCTCAATAAATAACGTATCATGCACTCCACTATCCAGGTTATACACATTATCTGTTTCGAAAGAATCAATCTCTCCGTCTGAAATTTTCAGAACTCCATATGTTCCTATGAACCCACCTGTTGGTCTCATTTCTGTATTATTTTGTAGCAGAAAAAGATACTTCTGTGTTTGAGGGTATCCTACAATTCTCGGTATGAAGTCACTGAGCTCTATGGCCTGGCGCAGAGTATCTTGAAATTGAGGAAACTGTTCCTTAAAGGGAATAATAATGTCTTTTAAAGGTTGTATTAATCCTGAATCAGGAATTTTTTCGAAATATTTTGTTGCCTCTGAAATTGTATCTCTCACTTCACTGAGCTTTTCCTGTGATTCATCAATCGTCTTAAAAATTGCTCTTTTATCATTCTTACTAAGATGAGAAAATTTTAACGTATCTCCGTCATTAAATGGTTCAAATATTTCTACCGCGATTTGAGATATGCCCTCTATGGCTTTTCCAGTCGGAATAATTGTTTTAAAAGTATTATCAATAGCAGATATCTGACGACCTATAAATGGAATCACCTTTAAAATTCGAAATCTTCCGAATCGTTTTTCAGCAAAAATAAACTTTTCATTAGCCTGAGACAGTACATCAACCGCTTCTTCGATTTCTTGATTTGATATGTGCTCTTGAGCCCTTTCAAAAAGAGTTTTTCCCTCTATAGCCGCATTATATGAATCTTTTGCTGCTCCGATAGATACAGCTAGAAATATTATCAGCGCAACTACTAATCCGCCAACAACTATGGCAGTATTTCGTAGCATCTTTATCAGAGGTTTACGACTTCTCTTTTTCTTGGGTTTAATTATACGTAATAAATCAGTTTTTCTTTTTCCAGTATTCATGTATATTATTTAGAAGTCGTTTTTGGTAGTGATGACCCCTTGTACTTTAGAAAATACTTTATCCACGAACTTATATGTACTCTTGTTGCATAACTAAAGACTCCCACAAGTCCCGGGTTTTCTGCAGATTTTCTTTCATGATAATGAACTAACTCAGCTTCACTTATATAATGGACTTCCCATTGATTATCCCAAAATCTCCTACACCAATCTGTGTCTTCAACGTATAGAAAAAAACGTTCATCAAAAAGACCAACTGATTTTATGGCTTCTTTGCGGACTATCATACATGCACCTAATACCCAATCAACAGGTTGACTATTTGAATGGTTAAAATCAATCATGAGATATTTTCTCAGTTTGTTTTTTATCAATGGTAATTTGCCTATTGGGCTCCTTCTCCACAGGGCTACTAAAAAACTGGGAAAACGATAACAAGAGAGCTGAACACTTCCATCAGGATTAATGAGTCGAGGTCCACCAAGCCCGACTTTTTGGTTTTTTTCCATATAATCATACATTGTTCTTAATGCATTATTGAGAATTGCGACATCCGTATTTAAAAGAAGAACATACGTACCCTTTGCGGTTTTTATCCCATGATTCATACCCGCACCAAAACCAATATTTTTCTTTGTTTCGATAAATACACACCTGTTAAATTCACTTTTCATCATTTCACGAGTACCATCGCACGATGCATTATCTACAACAATAATCTCATGAGATAACCCCATGTCGTATAGCTCTATTCCCCTTAAGCACTGCTTAAGCAGTCCTCGAGTTTTGTAATTTAGTATTATGATTGATAAATCCATACTAGAAGGATTTGAAGTTATATTTGCGTTTTACGATTATTCTTTTCAATTGTTTTGTAAGTAATGGAATCGATGCGAGTGTTTCCCTTTCAAACAATATGAGATATATAATTTTTAACAATTCGTATGGAATAATCCATATCGCATTTAAAATAAATCTTTTAATACTTATATTCTTTACCAGCATAAGTATATGATTTTTAAATGAAAGATGCTTCTCAGTATTTTTTCTTTGTGATCTACTGCCTCTTCTTACCTGTCGAATGTGAAAAGCTATTGCTGAAGGCTCATAATATGATGAATATCCTTTCCTCTGCAACCTCCATGCAAGATCAACATCCTCTTTATACGCAAAAAAATCTACGTCAAAATACTCATGTTCAAATCTTATGTCTTCTAATGCTTTTTTTCTGTAAAGAACAAGGGCCCCTGTCTGTCCGAGAACTTCATTTTGAGAGTCATACTGTTTTTTATCAACTTCTCCCTCTCCCCTATTTATTGCTCTAAAAGTTTTTGTTATTAAAATTCCAGTAGAGTCGATTATACCATTCTGTTCATTCATTATCAAGGGTGTCCCACGAAGTAACTTTCCGCCAAAACTCCCCATTTCTGGTCTTTGTTCTGCAGCTTTAATTATTAACTCCAAAAAACGAGGCGTAAGAAAAACATCCGGATTCATGCAAAGTACATACTCCGATTCAGATTTTCTAATCACTTCATTATGTGGTGCGCTAAATCCTGTATTTTCATTCTTTTGTATTACCGTTACCCAAGGAAATTGCTCAAGAATAGCTCTCGTATCATCCGATGAATTATTATCAACTACAATCGTTTCATAATCCGAAAAAGTTTGTTCACGAATTCGTAATAAACATGAATTTATCACATTTCCACTATTCCATGTGACGATTGAAATTGTTACTTTTATTGACATTATATTTAATTATCATCCCTGATTGTTTTATGGTTTTTACTCATTGCTATAAACATTGCTGCAATTATTAGCGTATATCCTATTCCAAGAGGATGATTTAGATATGGAGTAGAAACGTGAGTCAACATAAGTGCTAAATAACAGAATAGCAGTCCATTGATAAATAGCTGTTTATTTGATTCACAATTTTTATACGCGTGACGTCCGATTAACCATATCTTCCAAAAAAACATTCCAACAACCATTGTACCAAGAAGACCAAGCTTTACAATAAAATCAAGATAACCCCATTCAAAAGAGAATGTTGTATACATACCTCCAGTTGTTTCAACTGCCCGCGGATCTTTTGTTTCATATGATACTGTTTCTCCAAAACCCGAACCAAAAAATGGACTTTCTAAGGACTTGTCTAGCAAAGGTTTTAGAAGATTCATCCGAGACGCAATAGCGACTTCTTCTGTACCAGAGCTAACTCGTTCTGTAACAAGTGAAAAAGCAGAGGTTTTTTCTCCAGATCCTCCTGGCAGTGGAACATTAATTAAAAATGTTAGCAATAAAACATCAAGAATTACAATTACCCCAGTTATCGCTAAAAATTTACCAATTCGAGGCAATCTCCATCGTAATCGTTTTATAAAATAAATAATCAAAAAAATAAATGTTGTAGCAGCCGCAATCCATAAACTTCTAGAAAAACATGCTATCAGTACAGTTGACGATATTACGATGCTTATCCATAACATATTGTATGTTGACTTTTGAATCTTTTCTTTTCCATAAAATATAAGAAATGAAATACTGAGAAATAGTATAAACAGAAGGAAAATATGACTTTGAAAAAATACTCTATAAAAGTTGAAATCTACATTTGTAATTTCACCAATTCCTGTTTCACGTACCCATTTATAAACAGTAAAAATAGCATTTTCTGAAGTCTCATGAGAAAAATATGTTATTACAAATAACGTTTTTGCAGATATCGCCAGTACTCCCGCAAAAATGGTTTGAAGAACCTTATTAATCATTTTCCAGTCAGAGATGAAATAAATAAAAAGTGGTGCAGCGCCTAGATATAAGAATCCATTTACGTCCAGAAATATGTTATTTGATTCATTGCCAGAAAGAAAACCAATAATAACGGCGTACAGTAGTACTCCTACAAATCCAACAAGTGGCCAGAATAACTTAGTTCGGAAAAAGGGAAATGTCTTTTTTCTTATTGAATATATAATCCATGCGGCTATTACCGCAATAAAAATTGCTAATCGTATTGATACTGTGTATTCATGTATATCCATTGAAAAAAGGTATCCCTTACCTCCGATGATCAACTCAGTCAGTAATACAAAAAATCCAATTTCTAGTTTGTACAAACTTAATATAAATACTAGACAGGTAATTCCTATAAACAGTGCCGTATTGAGTCCTAAAAATACGAATGAGATAAATGAAATCGATTCAACAATAATAATTATGAGAAAAGTAATCTTAAAATGTCTACCAAATATATTAATATTTAGCATTTTTTATTCTAGATATTTGTTGAAAAAAGGCTAGCAAAAGACTTAGTGGTGTGATCACCGTTAGAATGAGCCATGGGAGCATCCCAAGATGTTTTCGAGAATATATCCTGGCACTCTGAGTAAAAAGAAGTTGTTTTGACAAATTTGATACTTGCCCAAAACTCTTTGCAAAATGATGAGTTACCTTCGCATCTGAAACATACCAAATCTCCCAACCATTATCATGAGCGCGTTTACAAAAATCCACCTCTTCGAACCAAATAAAGTAATTCTCATCAAGCATTCCAATTTTTTTAATGAGCTCATTTTTAATTAAAAAACATGCACCCATTACTTGATCAACTTTTCCATCTTTTGAGTAATTAAATTCATTCATTTGGAGTTTTTTAATACTTCTTGTTTGAGGAAATAATCTATGAAGTTTTAAAAAAACCATTATGAGAGATCCTATCGTTGGAAACGATCTTACTGATAGTTGTCTTGATCCATTAGTATTTAATAAGGCGGGTCCCGCAATCCCTATTGATGGTTTGTGCTTTACATATTTTACCAATTTATCAAGGGCTCCAGCAGTAACTTCGGTGTCAGGATTTAGAAGAAGTATTAATTCCCCTTGTGCATCCTTAATGGCTTGATTGTTTGCTCGGGCAAATCCTTTATTATCAGCGTTTGATATCATTCTCACTGATGGGAAATACTTTTTTACCATTTCGTGAGTTCCATCATGGGAAGCATTATCTACCACAAAAACTTCAAACGAACCTGAGCTAGGATATTGAAAAACCGAATGTAAACAATTCTTCAGTAACTCTTTTACATTCCAGCTGACGATAATTATTGATAGTTCCATAAAGCGCGTTCAATGTAGATAGCGTACCAAAAATTCAACGTGTATGCAAAAATGCTGTTACTGGCTTCCACGTTATTTAATTATTTATTCAAAACGGAGAAAATACTTTTTAGCATCATTTGCACCCTGTTTTCCCAGGAATGAGATCGTACTGCCTCAATTCTTTTTTGTTTCAATTCAAGCGTGTTTTGATCAAGTGCTTGGGGTAATATTGATGTGAATTCATCGCCACTTTTTGCAACGTTTACTACATCTTTAAACATACTTAATCCTGATACAGGAGTTGTAACAACTGATTTACCACATGCAAGATATTCGTACATTTTTAAGGGATTCATCGATTTAACAAATTTATCAATTGTATGCGGTATTATCCCTACATCAAAATTTTGAAGATACGCCGGCCACTCATCGTATCCCTTTTTTCCTAAAAAGTGCACGTTCTTCATCCCCTTCACAACATGGTCTCCTGCATCTGGCCATACTGGTCCGACAAAAACAAACTGGTACTCAGGATAGGTTGAAGCTGCATGTTTAATCATATTGAAGTCAACTCGATTTTGAATGACTCCACCATACCCAAATCTTGGATGAGGAATGCTTTGCATATCCTTAGGTTCATCATATTCATCTTGAAAATGATGTACATCGACACCATTTGGTATATAATATGCATTTTTGTGATGAGGATACAGTGAATGCAATAAATGTTCGGTAACAGTAAAAATAACATCTACATTTTCATTAATATATTCGTAGTTACGATTAAGCCTTTTACGAATTTTTTTATATGTTGGATGTTCTGCCCAATTATCAACAGTGTCAAATACCGATACGCTTTCTGATACATTTCCATAATAGCCGATAAATGTGGGAATAAACGACCACACTACCCTATTATTGAATTTCAATTGATCTAATACTTCCGATAGTTTTCTAGAAAGCATTTCAGTGGATAAAACAGAATCAACCGTTTCATACACATATGTTTTTTCATTTATCTTTCTAACACGTGTTGAAGCATCTGATCGCACTGTCTTTCCCACCTTAAGTTTTATTTGTTCTTTATAAAAAGAAGTTAACGCCCGTTTTATTGTATGCGGCAAAAAGTCAACGGATATTATTTTTTCAATGCGATCATCTTTCTCAAGTTGTTTTAAAACGTGATAATTTCTGTTTGCTTTTTTTTCTATAACCCACTCTGAATACGGTGACATTGAAAACATCACCACAGATATTTTTTCTTTCATATACGCCTGTTTAGAACTTTAAATAATGGTAGCATTTCTTTATCCCATAATCTTGATGATACGTATTTGAAACCGTTTTCCCCAAATTTTTGCCTTTGTATTGGATCGCTCGATAATATTCTTATCGCCTGTGTAATCTCCTCGACGTTGTTTTGTTGAACAATAATCCCGCTAGATTGACCGACAGCATCCGGTACTCCTCCCGTACGTGAAGCCACAACCGGTTTTCTATGAGCCATTGCTTCATGATACACGATGCCGAAACCTTCAACATCTGTTTCATTATCTTCATGCGTTGGAGTGAATACAAATATATCACATAATTCATATAGTGCGTGGAGCACTCTATCATCAATTTCTGATGTTCTTACAACGTTATTAGATAGATGCAAAGAACTAATGCATGTATCAATATTATTTGCTTCTGGTCCATCTCCAACGATTATGTACTGTAGTGAAGGAAACTCCTCAATTAGTTTGCTTATTGATTTGAGGACTAGTTCATGACCTTTTCGTTTTACTAACCTTGCGACTGTTAATAATATTGGCTTTCCTGTGACAGCATATTTTTTACGAATAGTCTCAATTTCATCATCGGTGGGTTGAATAATACTCTTGAGGTCAATACATGGTTTTAAAATAATTACTTTTTCCGGATTTATACCCATACTCAGTACCTTCTCTCTCGTGTAATTACTGACACTAAATATTACTTCTGCATTTTTTAATATCCTTGTTGCCAATCTGCGTTTGCGTGATTTTGCAAGCGGTATCGTTATATCCATGCCATGGGTAAAAACTGCATAGGGTATATTAAATAATTTACGAATGATATACGCCGCAGTACCAACTGGCAATATTTGTGCCGCCAATATAAGACTGATCTTTGACCTCCTTACCTGTAGCACCATTGATATCAATAATGGAATCCACCGAGGCCATATAAGTCTTGTAATGAATTTTTTTCGAACAATGTTGACGTTTTTAGGATCTTCATTTGACACAGTTTGTGGGGCTAAAACCGTCAATTGATCAGAAGGGATTCTGCGTGCAATTTCATATAGATATGTTTGAACCCCGCCAAAATCCGGAGGAAATTGTAATGACACTAATAATGTATTTCTCATGATACCTTCCTAACGATTGATTGATAAACTGACATAAAGTCATTTTTTGAAATTCCTTTTAGAAGGTACAGAACAACGAAATAAATTACTGCTCCAATAAGTGCAATGATTCCATAGTAAGCTATGATTTGTACGTAGCTTCCAACCGTGGGGAAAAACTGTCCAATATCAAATACTATCAACGGTGCTATAACTTTCACCGCAACCCCCATAATAAAAGCAGAAATGACCGATTTACCAAACAGGATAAAAATACGCTTTTTACTCCATGGAATGATTTTACCGACCCAGTAAAGACCGAGAAAAAAGAGAAGAGATGTAGATATTAGTGTTGCTATTGCTGCACCCACAAATGTAAACTTTGGTATAAGAATCGCATTAAGTATAATATTTATCGCCACGGTAATCCCCATATTAATCGTGTTTCTTTTCTGTCTATTACATGCATTGAGCAGTGCTCCAACCGGAAAATTCATGAAAATAAATACGAGCCCCGCGATCATGATTCGTAGAGGCACTATTGAAGCTTCAAAGTCTTTGGTAAAAAGTTGAACAACCAATCTGTCAGCGAGGGCAAACATGCCTACAGATAACGGAATTGCTATTACCATTAAGAAATATATTGTTTTTTCAAATGATTTACGTAAATATTCCTTTGATGAAACGTAAAATGCACTCATAGCGGGATACACGCTCGCGGCAAAAGCTGACGGGATGAATTCCAACGCAAAAGTTAACTTATGTGCGCTCGTGTACCATCCCACATATTGCTTACCAGCAAGAGCTAAAATCATATATCTGTCAGTATACGTGAATACCTTCACGAATATTGCTGCAATGGCAAAAGGAATGGCAATTTTTAAGAATGGTTTTATCACTTTTAAATCCCAACTCGGCATTGGCATGAGTTGAGTTTTTTTCTTTAAAATTGTAACTGCAAAAATGAAATTAAAAACACTTCCGGCAAGAATTGCGATAAATAAACCAGTAAGCCCATAACCTAGTAAAAGAGCGGCTATTCCAATTGCAGCTGCTATCAACTGATTAAAGATTATTGCAATAGACTCATATTTAAGATTTTGAAGCCCCCTGAATACTGCAAAAAATGTCAAAGTAAACGTATCTAATGCTACAATTATTCCAATAAGATAAAGAAGTGATTTAGTTGCAGGATCGAAATTGCCAAATATAGTTACCAGGCCAGCAATAATCATAACAAGAAGCGCAAATATAAGTTTTACTCCTAGCACATTATTCAAATATTCTTTTTTACGTTCAGGGGCGCGCGCAATCTCTCGTGTTAAAACAGCACTGAGACTAAAATCAATAAGAATAAGAGAAATTGGTATCAGAGATTTTAACGGATCAAATAGTCCTAGCTCTATTGGTCCAAGCCTACGTGCAACAAAAACAAAAAACAAAAACGATATAGCCTTCTGTATAATGAAGGCTACTGTGAGAAATGATGTGTTCTTCAGAATTCGATCCTGACCACTGTCTCCGGTTTTTGTGGATTGTCCTTTTGGGGACTCCATTGCCGTAGACTCTACCGTTTCTGCCACTGTGGAGCACGTCGCGCTCCTCTTAATCCATACTTTTTTCTTTCTTTCACTCTTGGATCTCTAGTGAGAAATCCAGCCTTTTTCAGTATTTGACGGTGTGATGAATCAATTTGCAAAAGCGTACGGGCAAGACCTAGACGAATACTCTCAGCCTGACTTTTACTTCCACCGCCAATTACGCGGACACTAAATTGACCTTTTTTGTTTAAATCAACTATTTGAAGAGGTCCATGTATTATCGACCTTAGTGATGGTGAGGGAAAATATAATTCTAGTGATTTTTTATTTACTTCAAACTCCCACTGTCGTGAAGGATAATATCTTACTCGTGCAACAGATGACTTCCTTCTTCCAACACTGTAAAGAAACTTTTCTTTCTTCTCAGAAACTTTAGGAACGTGTATTTCCTTCTTAATATGAACTTCAGCAACTACTTGCTTCTTCCTCGCTTTTTTCTGAATATCTGTTTTCTTGACCTTGGTGCGAGTAGGAGTCTTTTTTTTCTTTATCACAGGCATGAATTATGTGATCTGTAAGTGTTTAAGTATAATTTTTGAGAGTTTATTTTTAGGAATCATTCTCCTCACCATATTTCTAAATACTTCCTGTGGATTAGATGCAAACTTTTCTTTAAAAGTAACTTCTTTCAGACCACCTGGTCGAAGCGATGAATGATAATAAACCTTTCTATCAAGTGCCTTTGTATCAACTTTTGATAACGTTATATTCGAAACAACTACTCGTGTCGATGCTGGAATGTGTGGTCTATATGACGGCATATGTTTACCCTGTAAATAACGGGCAACATCTGACGCTACCCTACCAAGAGATTTACCTTTAGCATCAATATGAATCGTATCTTGTTTTGATTGTATTTTATCCACCATAGTAACTTATATAAATTCAATTCTCGCTACTTGCGCTGAATCACCCTTACGAGGCCCAAGTAATAATATCCGTACATATCCCCCCTTCCTATCCTTATATCGATTTGCGATATCTGAAAGTAACTTTTCTGCAATTTGTCTTGATCCAGATCTCTGTATGAGCAGTCTTCTGTGATGTAATGAAGGTTTTTTTGCTAGAGTAATAAAACGCTCTATTATTGGCCGAATTGCCTTAGCACGAGCTTGTGTAGTAGTTATATGACCCTTCAAAATGAGTGATCTTACAAGCCCCTTGAGCAATGCATCTCTAGAGTTACGTTTTCTACTAAGAATTGTTCTTTTCTTCCTGTGACGCATACCGTAATGAATCGGTTATTCTTTCTTCGATTTAATTGCTTTCTTTGGAGTTTTTTCTTCAGTTTCAGATTTTTCCTTTTTTTCATCTGCTTGCTCATTTGATTGCTTTAATATTTTAGTGACATTCTTAGTTTTTTGATTTTCTTTTTTTAAGGATTCTGCAATAAAAGTGAAATGATCAACAAGTACTTGGGAGGCTTGTTGAAGGGCTTCTTCCGGAGCAATAGTGCCGTCTGTCGCTATTGTCATTGTCAGTTTATCAAAATTAGTCATTTGTCCAACCCGTACATTTTCAACTCCAAAATTTGCATTCTGTACAGGGCTAAATATTGAATCAATCGCTATTACCCCGAGTTCATGATTTTTCTTTTCCGCGGCTTCAACCGGCACATAACCCCTTCCTTCTTCAACATTAATCTCGATTTCCAATTCAGCATTTTTGTCCGTAAGGGTAGCAATGTGAATATCGGGACTTGTTACCTCAACATCGCTTGGACATGTAATGTCTTTTGCCATTGCCTTCTTTTCACCTTTTACCTTTAGTATTACTTTCGATTTTGGGGTATTATGTAATTTGAATCTCACTGTTTTTAAATTCAATATTAGCTCAACAACATCCTCCTTTACATGTTTTACTGTGGAAAACTCGTGAGTCACATTTTTAATTTTTACAGAAGTCGCCGCTGCTCCAGGTAGTGATGAAAGGAGAACCCGCCGTAGTGAATTTCCCAGAGTAGTTCCGAAACCAGGTGCACATGGCTCAATGATTATCTCTGCCTTATTTTTTTCCAATACTTTAATATCATTTTTTGTTGGAAGGGGTAATGAGTTCATACGCTTTAAAATGTTTATGAAAATAAATTATTATCGTGAATAAAATTCTACAATCAATGATGTGTTTACGCCCACTCCTACTTCTTCAACTTCTGGCTCATTAACTATTTCGATTTTAATAGGGTTAGTATTTGTCATCTTTATCCATGTGGGAAATCTATGCTTTGCGATCTTCTTCTTAGCATCTTTTATAATTGTAAGTTTTTCGCTCTTCTCTTTTAGCTCTAAAATGTCATTTGCCCGGCACTGATATGATGGTATATTAACGTTCTTTCCATTGATTCGTACGTGTCCATGAGAAATTAATTGTCTTGCCATTCTGCGACTTTGCGCTAGCCCACTTCTATACAGTACATTATCCACTCTCTTCTCCAGCATACGTAGTAGATTTTCTCCTGTATCGCCTGGTTGTGTTGTGGCTTTATTAAAATAATTGCTAAATTGACGCTCAAGAATGCCGTATATTGCACGTGCTTTCTGCTTTTCTGCTAACTGAGTTCCATATTCCGAAAGACGCTTTGATCCCTTTGGACCATGCTGACCTGCTTGATAAGGGCGTCTAACAGAAGGGCATTTTGGCGAATCACAAAGTTTCACTCCAAACTTTCTGCATATTTTATGTTTTGGACCAAGATATCTTGCCATATTAAACGCGTCGAGGTTTAGGCTGACGACAACCATTATGTGGTATAGGTGTCGTATCCTTAATTGCATTAATTGTTATTCCACTAGCACCAAGAGAACGTATCGCTGCTTCACGGCCGCTTCCGACTCCTTTTACAAAAACATCAATTCGTTTTAGTCCCATGTCATGAACTTTTGATAAAACATCTTTCACCGTAGAGCCCGCAGCATACGGAGTGGACTTCTTTGGCCCTTTAAATCCAATGTGACCGGCGGACGACCATGCGAGAGTATTTCCCGACTGATCGGTAATTGTTATTAAAGTGTTGTTATATGTTGCCTGAATATACGCTCGACCCTGTGGAACCATTCTTTTTTGTTTCCGCTTTTTGGGTTTAGGCGCTGCCTTTTTTGTATCTTTTATCTGCTCAGTCATATATTACTAAGATTATGTTTTTTCTGCTGCAGCTTTTCTTCCACTTCCCATCGTTTTTCTAACATTACCCCTAATTGTTCTTGAATTCGTCTTCGTTCTCTGCCCGCGTGCTGGAAGTATTCTTACATGTCGTGAACCACGATATGAACCTACTTCTTTAAGTCTTTTAATATTTGCTACCACCTCACGCTTTAGGTCACCCTCTACTCTATGTTCTTTTTCAATTATATCCTTAATCTTCGCAACCTCATCTCCAGTAAGCTTATCAGATGATTTATTTGGATCCACCTGAGCAATCTTAAGAACCTTATTTGATAGAGTTCGTCCAATACCATAAATATAGGTGAGCGCCACCTCTATTCTTTTGTTACTTGGGAGTGTAACCCCTGCAATTCTTGTTGCCATATACTAGCCTTGTCTTTGCTTATGTTTTGGATTAGAACAAATTATGTATACTCGTTTTCCACGTCGTATTACCTTACAATTATTACATCGTACTTTTACAGACGTTCGTACTTTCATACTTAGTGGCGAAATGTTATTCGTCCCTTACTTAGATCGTATGGTGTCATTTCGAGTGTAACAATATCACCGGGAAGAATTCTAATTCGATACATTCGCATCTTACCAGAAAGATGTGCAAGGATTTCATGACCATTTTCTAGGCGGACTTTAAACATTGCTGCTGGCAGTAGTTCTTCAACAGTACCCTTTACCTCGAGAAACTTATTCTCTTTCTTATTTGCAAGATCAGCTTGCAATTTCTCCTTATTTGTTTTGTTCTTCTTCTTTCTTCTTTTAAATTGGGGCATAAAAAAAATTCTTGACTGTCTGCAAGAACCTTTCTCCTACTTTCAATGTAGAGTAGTGTAAGGATTCAAGCATTTCTTGCCTAGTTCTTGCATTTCAGGCAACAAGCGTGTTGTATGAAAAATTATACCTAGCCCCTTAAACCCTGTCAAGAGGCCTTTTTAGGGGCTTTTTCCTCGCCATCTGCGATTGTTGCCTTTATTCTGCGAATTCCAGCTCCTGAGGACTTTTCTGAAACAATGGTGAATTTTCCGATCTGCTTTGTATGGTCAACATGCGGGCCTCCACAAATCTCTTTACTGAAGTCACCTACTGAATATACCGACACAACAGGAGGATATTTTTCTCTGAAAAACGATAAAGCTCCGGAATCCAAAGCGTCTTTGAGTGGCATCTCTTTCGACTTCACTGGTTCATCTCTTTCAATTTCTGAATTCACCAGATCCTCAATATCTTTTTTTTGCTTATCAGTTAGTTTTTCTGGATGTTCAAAATCAAACCGTAATCTTTCTGTATTAATATCAGATCCCTGTTGTTTTACATGATTACCCAAAATACTTCTCAATGCCTGATGAAGCAGATGTGTTGCTGTATGATTTCTTGTAATATTCCACATTTCATCTTTAGTCATTAATCCTGAATCTACATTCGCCAGTCCGTGACCTCCAAATTTAGACTTTGATCCTTCTCTTGATTTCTCTTGATGTTTCTTCACTTCATTTTCAAACTCATCAATAGGAAAATCATACCCTTTGCGTTTTAACCGATCAGGAGAAATTCCGTACGTTGAATAAAGATTAAAGGCATCTTGAGCAGTCATTATTCTCCTTGATGGTTTTTTTTCAGTTTTATCGTAATCAGGATAATTCTTTGAATGCTTTACATATTTTTCAACAACTTCATCAACACTTACCTGGAGTAATTTTCTATAAGCTTCATCTTCACCCTTAAGAACCTGCTGGACTTCATTAAACTTTTGTCCCGTTTTTGGGTAGGCACTTCCGTACATCGAGATTAATGACTTGAATAATTCATCGAAATTGAAATGAGGGTGCAAATATTGGTCAGATGCTCTCCTAAAAATTCTTCTTAATATATATCCCTGTTCCTTATTTGAAAATACTACTCCTTCAGATAATAAGAAAAATACACCCTTTATATGATCGGCAATTATTCTTTTGCGTCGTTCATCTTCATATTGATTTATTTTTCCGAAATTAATGTCCTTTTCAATAATTTTGATTAAGGGATCGTATAAATCAGTTTCAAATACGCTATTTTTCTTTTGGACGACCATCGCAAGCCTCTCTAATCCCAATCCGGTATCTATATTCTTTTGTGGAAGCTTGGTGAGCTTCTCTGTTTTTGACTGATTGTACTCGGTAAAAACTAAATTCCATAATTCTACAAACCTTCCACACTCACAATTTGGTTCACACGCATCACCCTTTTTGCATTGCTTTCCAGTATTATCAAAATGTATCTCAGCTGAAGGACCGCAAGGACCAGAATCACCAGTTGGACCCCACCAGTTGTCCTTTTTACCAAATGGGAATATCCGTTGTCTTGGAATGTATTTTAGTAATAGTTTGCTGGTATCCTCATCTGCTGGGATATTTCTGTCTCCACTAAAATATGTCGCATACATTTTTTCCTTTTCTAGGTGCATCTTCTGTATGAGGAACTCGAAGGCCAGTTTAATAGCTTCTTTCTTAAAATAATCTCCAATTGAGAAGTTTCCAAGCATTTCAAAAAGTGTCAAATGAGATGAATCTCCCACCGATTCGATATCTGAAGTTCTAAATACTAATTGAGATGAAGCAAGCCTTGTAGAATTAAAATCCTTCTTAGGATCCTTTTTTCCCAGAAAATACGGCTTAAACTGCTGCATACCGGCAGTGGTAAAAAGAACCGAAGGATCATCTGCGGGTACAAGTCCTGATGCATCTACAATAACATGCTTATTTTTTTTGAAGAAACTAAGATACTTTTTTCTTATATCGTT
>JBHPFX010000014.1:0-23218 GCA_042570925.1 Patescibacteria group bacterium | reverse complement strand
GGAACCGAGGAGCCGTGAGTCCAGGCTCGCAAGAGGAGTCCCGCCACCCCGACCAACGGGAGGAGTGGAGCGGCACAATTTATTGTGTCGCGTCGGGACGAGAAGGACGAGCGTTGCTTCGAGGGAACCGAGGAGCCGTGAGTCCAGGCTCGCAAGAGGAGTCCCGCCACCCCGACCATTTGATGTCAGTAATTACTATTGACATCAGTGTTTGAATATGGTAAGTTCGAAAAGGTTGAGAACGAAAACTCAAACCCAAAACAGAGGAGCGCCCTCACATGCTCTTTTCACCATCAACACACGACCCTCCCGAAATTGAGTGAAATGGGGGCACCCATTTGCTCACTGTGGTTTACCTGTCATGGAAAACCGGGAGGCGCATCGAATGTGCTTTAAGGACTCATCTGGTCAATCAGTGCACAATCGTGCTGGAGATTTCGTCTCACAACGCACATCGGGCAGGCGTCCGAAACAATCAAGAATTACCATCTTTCCAGATGGCGAGCAACCTGCTTAGGTACGAGTTGTTGGTGGAACTCGAACAACTGTTCGAGTAAAACCAGTCGGTGGTGGGGAAGAATTCCCCATTGATGGCACAACGCCGGCACGACGCTAGGAGCATTACGCTCCGACATGAATACAGATTTCATGGGGCACCCCACGGGTGTCCCTTTTTTTATTATGTGTCTCGGCAAACAGCAAACAAATCTGTTGCATCGTTAGAAGCTTCTTCTTCTAGATACAAATCCTCCATGGTAAATTTCTCAAACAACTCATTGAATGTATTATTATCACCTGGTTTTTGAGAATGAAATAATCTACCGACTATTTTTTTCGTGAGTGTAGGAAAGATCTTGCTCAGGAGTCTATATGCTGGAGTAAATACATAAGCAAATAGTATCGATTTATGTATTCTTTTTTCTTCAATTTCCTGAAGCCAATCCTTCAACCGAATGCCTTTCATAGTTACTTCATCAAATTCACTTTGTAAGGCATTAGACAGGCTCTTTGAAGAAAATTCCTGATAATGCTCCAGATTGAATGGTTGTTGAAATGGTAATAAACGAAATTTTCGATTTGGAGTAACAACAAAAAGTAATCCCCCTCTATTAAGCAGTCCTTTTAGGCTGTGAACGAGGTGTTTTACTTTCCGCGGAGGAATATGTTCAATAAGTTGAAACGCAAAAATGACGTCAAAGGTTTTACCCACTGAAGATAATTTCGTTGCATCTACTTCCTCAAATGTGACATTATCATATTTATTATTTTTTTTCGCATATTCAATTGCCTGATGATCGAGATCAATTGCGGTGATCTTCCTTGCTTTCGAAGCGATACATGCCTCGCCGTACCCTAAAAAACATCCAACGTCTAATATTTCCTTATTGTCACAATAGGGTGCGACAAAATCATATGTTTTTAAATGGATTGCAAAAGATACGAAGGCTGCAAAATTATGAAAATAACTATCAAAGTCAGTAATCTTATTTTCTTCCTTAAGGTATGCGCACAATGATTTGTAGCTTTCTAATAGTTCGTGTTTGTTCATCTTATTTCAGAATTATTTGTTGATTAAACGTAAAATAACTTTTTTTTCTTCTTCTATTCTTTGATGCCATGTCCAAAAATTCTCTTTGGCAAATTCTTTAGCACTACTCCCCAATTTCATTCTGAGTTCTTTATCATGTAATAATTGATTAATATATTTTTCAATTTCTGTCTCGTTTGCAGGTTCAATCAATATACCTGTTTGCATGTGTTGTATGCACTTTCCCGTATCACCATTATTGAGGGTAATAATTGTCTTGCCAAAGGACATAGCTTCAAGTAAAGGATTACCCACATTCGAAAGATCATACAAAGATAGAAATATATCCGCAATGGCATAGTATTGACCAAGATCCTGCTGACTAACAGCTCCTAAAAAGTGAATATTTTTTTCAAGGTTCAGTTGCCGAGATAAGTTATGGAGGTCCTCTTTTTTGTCTCCATCACCAACAATAACTAAATGAACTTGAGAATCCTGTAATCTATGAAGAGCATTAATTGCCCGATCCAATCTTTTCCAGCCAACAAGACGGCTAATAGTGAGCAGAATATGCGAACCATCAGGTATCCCGAGCGAGCTTACTAATGAACCTAAGTTAATGGTATCTGGTACTTGGGGCAGATCAACACCATTTCTCCAAAAATGAATCTCCTTAGTTCTATTCTTTAATGCTTTTAGAACTTTGTCGCCCCGTGTGCCATCATTTGCCATTATTAAAATGTCGGCCTTAGTTTTTAAGGGAATGTAATAATAAAAATGGGTGAGCCATGAAAATGGTTGAGAAAGCTTGGGATAATAAATTGTGCCCATAAAACGGGATACCAGTTTTTTCTTTTTAATAAGAGAGATGAGCTTCATGACTGGTGTGGCCATGCTCTCATACGCATAGAGCAATTTAACTGATGATTTTTCTTTGCTTAGCAATCTCATTACGATAAAAAAGGAGACCATCTGAAAAATTATCCACCAGAGAGGGAATAATACTGGCATTAAAAAATTAAAACTACTTGTCGGATAAAATGTTTTTTGGAGCCAGGGCACGTCAAACCGAATAGTGGTGATATTCTCATGTATCCTGTCGTCAAAATGCTTTTTATTGCTCGTAATATAATAAACATGAGCAATATCAGCTAGGCCAATGAGCGTACGGTAAAGAGATTGTGCGCCTTTTTTTTCACCCATTGACCAAATATCCAGGGCAGAGAGTAGAATGATGCTGTTAGAATTATTTGTAGACATTAACAATTTTTAAATTAGGCTCCCCTAAGTCAATTTGCAGGGAACCTTACTACATGAACAATACTTACTTTTTCCCGTCTTCGATGTTTTCGATTTCTTCTTTCAATACTTTCTTGGCAACATTTTTCTTCGCAAAGAAATTCATAAAGAGAAATACGATCGAACTTGATAGTAATATTCCCGCAACACTGATGACAAAAAGATTCGTAGCATCGAGGGCCAACTCCCATTCAAGGCGCGCGATGGCGACCCCAATTACTGCCAAAGGCGGGATAAGAGCCACTGATACTGTAACACCCGGTAATGTCTCGTTGAGTTCTTCGCGGGATAATGCAAACGATGCGGCAAATCCTGCTACAAGCGCAATCGCTGCATACAGCCAAGAGGGTTGCATGAAAGCAATAACACCAAGGGGATTGACGCCGTGATTTGGAAAAAGAAGTGTTAGGATAATTGCAGCAATCACAGATAGAACAACAGCCTTAATGATCGTAAAAATCGATTGACCAAAAAGTTTCATATCAAGCATTACTATTCCCATTGAGCAGCTTAAGATAGGATACAAGATCGGGGCAATAAGCATGCTTCCAATTAAAACAGCTACGCTATCAAGAAGAACACCGAGCGTTGCCATAAGTGCTGACAACGTAATCATCACAAAAAAACCTCTGCTCGGTACACTTCGGCTTATGAGCTTCTCTATTGTCTGGTTCTTTTCCCGTCCACTAATATTATAAAGAAACGGAATACGCATGTCAGGAGTTTAGCATATTTTTCTTAGGCAATCAACATAAAGAGAAGCCCCGTTCCGTCGAACGGGGCCCTATCACCTCCAAAGGTCATTCGTGTTTGTTTTGTGGATTGTCAGGCAGCTTTCGCCTTGATTGGCGTCCGAGTAATACGTCGACGTATGGCAGATTCGCGTACGATAATCGCGTCACGCCCTGGTCCAGTACCGATTAGTAGAACCGGAACACCGAGAGCACGCTCGATGCGCCAGATAAAGCGCTTAGCAGCAGCAGGAAGGTCATTCCATGTACTGCAACCGGAAATGTCTTCTTTCCAGCAGTCCCACATCTCGATGATCGGCTCGATCTGATCAAGCTCCAGCGGTGGCGGCATTGCTCCAAACTTGACACGTCTGCCTTTGTGCCGGTAACCGACGACAACCGGAACTTGCTTGAGGCCGGAAAGCATGTCGAGTCGCGTAAGAGCCAAATAGCGAGTGCCATTCACCCGATTCGCATAGGATAGCCACTGGAGGTCCATCCAGCCAATGCTTCGACCGCGGCCCGTGGTAGCTCCAAGTTCGTATCCAAGAACTTGGAAATACTGAGCCCATTCATCTTGACTTGCCACACCGGCATTGATCCTTTCGCGCTTTTCCGCCAAGAAATCAATACGTGCCCGTGTGTTCCGGAAGAGCTTCTTGTTTCTGAGCGCAAATAGCTCCGACTTTATTCGGTCCCAGATCTCTGATGGAAACGGGCCCGCTCCAACTCGTGTCGGAAGCACCTTAGCAACTGAAACGACAACCGCCTTGGCAAATGCTGCGAGAGGCAACAGTGTCCCTATCGGTGCTCCTGCCGCAGTGCTATTTCCAGCAGAAACGAATGGCCAAGTACCCGCACGCGGATCAAGACCCGGAGCTTGCGCCGCTTCAAAGATGATTCGCGTACCCTTCTTCCATTCTTCAGAAAGAAGGAATGCCGTGTCCGTGACGCAGTCCTTGATTTTCGGAGCCAGCTTCATAAACTCATCGGCAACGTGCTTCGGCAAAGGAATATCTTTCCGCCGAATGATCTTTGCGGCAACCATCGCGTCAAAGTCTGGCTTGAGAACACGGTAGAGTTGCTGAAGGTGGCGTCGCAATTCCTTTTCAGATAGAAACAGATGCCCGACAAGAAGACCGACACGAAGTTTGAATAGTCCTTCGAGAGGTCCGATTGCTTTGCCGGTCGTCTGAATACGGCCTCCACGTAGAGCATACTCGACCCACGCCTCAAATAACTGATGCCATGGCGTCCATAACGGAGACATGTGATCAATCGCGATCCTTGGGAGCTTTCCTTTCAGGGCCTTGTTAGCCTTCCGGCGCTCATCAACGAACCTCCTAAGATCAAAGAACACACCCCGAGCGAGTACGCACATGATGCGTCGAGCAATTCCACATGGGATGAGATGCCCAATGATCTTCGCATTATCGGGAGTGACCAGTGTATGGCCAGCGCCGGCGCCGCCGCTGAAACGAACCGACACTTTGAAGTACTTGCTGAGTAGATCGACGATCTTACCCTTTCCCTCGTCGCCCCAGCACGTACCGGTAACAATGAGCATCCCAATATTGAGAAGAATCTCGCTCAGTTGCTTCTCGATCCGCCTCATCTTTCTCGTGATTCTCAAAAATCACCTCCAGGTTATCCTGCATGAATTGTTTATGTTCTTTTTTGGTTAGTTACTTTATCACCTGCTTTTTGAAGTGTCAAAGTTATTTTTTACCCAATCACCGACTTGATTAATCCCTCAGAATCCTTTAAGATGACCGTATAATTCTTAAGCAATCAATATGAATAAACGCACATCGCTTACGCTCGTACTCATTCTCTCCATACTGGGGCTTTTACTCTCGGGTTACTTATCGTACTACAGTCTGTTTACCGATGGCTGCACTGAAACATTTATTAATTGTGGAACAGAGCCCGTGGAAATTTTTGGACTTCCAAATTGTGTATACGGATTCTTTATGTACCTGCTTGTATTTGTGCTCGCCGTGATTGGATTAATGAAATCTCAAAAAGCAGCGTTTAAAACACTTGTGGTACTTGGGATAGTCGGTACGTTATTTGCCGCCAGTCTTTCAGTATATGAGCTTTTCTTCCTCGATGTAGAATGGTCTGGTCTCCCAGCATGTGTGTACGGATTCTTCCTCTATCTTGGAATCTTTATCTTTAGCATTCTTGCCTCAAAGAAGAATAAGTCAGATATGATAGATGGCGGATCGCAAGAATCACAAGAACCGCCAAAGGAAGATCTGACAGTACCTCCTCGACAAACTCCACCACAGCAACCACAGCAATAATATTTTTAAAAAACGTCCACCATCAGGTGGGCGTTTTTTTATTCCTCGATTCCAAGTGCTGCTTTGGCTGCTTCTGACATCATCTCCGGCTTCCAGGGCGGATCAAAGGTCAGTTGTACTTTCACTTTCCCGATTCCAGGAATGCTTTTAATCGAAGAATGAATATCCTGCATTATGACATCGATGAGCGGACAACCCGGGGTAGTCAAGGTTACTTGAGTAAAAACATTTTTTCCCTGCTCAATCTTTATTTCGTATACCAAGCCAAGCGAGACGATATCCAGTCGTAATTCCGGATCATTGACCGTCTTAAGTTTTTCTAGCACTTGTTTTTTTGTAACCGCCATACCGTTAGGAAAGTATATGTATAAAAGTGTGGCACTTATGCTATCACACAGGCCAAAAAAGTACAATGATTATTCCCACTCAATGGTAGCGGGCGGTTTATTAGTTACATCGTAAAACACAAATGAAATTTCGCTATACGACATACACACGCTAACAATTTCCTTCAGGACATCATCCGGGAGTTCAAAAAACGAAACTGTCATTGCTTCTTTTGACGCTATCGGCCTGAGGACTATGCTTTCTTTTCCATCCATGCCAAAAGGAATGAGCACTATTGGAAACTGCCAGATCTTTTCATATAAGCCGGCTTTTTTTATTATCTCGTTAATATCGTTATCAATCTTCTGAAGTAATGTAGATCTTTTCGCATCAACAAATGCCTTATGTGACGCGGCAAGAGTAATATCGTTTGCTGACTCTGAAACGAGCACCATGACTCTATTAATAAAAGACAGGCTATTTGCAATTTGAGGGGCGATGGTACCGACTTTTCGAATATCAGTCGAGCCAGAAATAACGGCTGGATGACGATAACTTCGCTGATCACCCTGAACTCCGACGCTCTTCACGGGGAGAAGATGACTTGAAATTCCTGAAAGATCTGCAGAACGAGCGAGCTTGTATGTAAGAGAATCGAGTTCTTTTCTTTGCACCTCAGGCATTGAAGAAATGGTTTTACTTTCATCTCCGCACAGAATACGAATTCCCAGACCCGGACCAGGAAAAGGATGCCGCCAAACAAGCTCATGCGGCAATCCAAGCTTTTCCCCGATCATACGAACCTCATCCTTATATAAATCCTTGAGCGGCTCAACAACTTTTCCCTCCTCAACAAGCTTCTGAATTTCGGGAATCCTGTTGTGATGTGTTTTAATGACGTCTGCATGCTCCGTCCTGCCTGTCTCGATCGTATCCGGATAAATTGTCCCCTGTGCTAACATCCAGTGATCCGGGTCAAGATCTAGATGCTCCATTGCCTTCTCCTTCACTCGCAAAAACGTCGTACCAATGCGCTTTCTTTTTTCCTCAGGATCAGTGACATCTTCGAGTACGTTCAAGAATGTGGAACTTTCGTTAACAACATGAAGATTCTCAAATCCTGACCGTGCAAGAGTCTTTGCAACTTCCTGAGATTCCTGATATCGCATCAGGCCGCTGTCTACATGGAGACCGTAGACGCGTTTTTTACCTAAGACTTTTTCTAGAAGGGCAAAGCATACCGTTGAATCCACACCGCCACTTACGAGTAAAAATACTTTTTTATCCCCTACACTTTTTTTAATATCCTGCTCCATTTCTTTGAGCATCATATCGCTTGTCCAATCCTGCCGTGCTTTGCATATATCTATTATGAAGTTTTTCAGAATTTTCATTCCCTCTGTCGTATGCGTTACTTCCGGATGGAATTGGAGTCCATAGAACCCGCGCTTCTCATCAGCCATTGCCGCAACGTTACAATTATCAGTTGTGCCAATTATTGAAAATCCATCAGGGGGCTGCACAACACTGTCACCATGACTCATCCATACATGCTTATTATCATCCACTCCTTTAAATATCTTTGAGGATGAAATAGTAAGCGTTGAAAGACCATACTCCTGAGTCCTTCCGGCATCCACTTTACCCCCCAAGGAGTGGGCTAATAATTGATGGCCATAGCAAAGCCCAAGAATAGGTATACCTTGTTGAAGAATCTTTGCATCAAACGAAATTCGCTCTTCAAGTACGCTCTGAGGACCGCCAGAAAGGATAATACCCACAGCATTTTTTTCTTCCGACGCCGGAATATCGGGAGAAACAATGCGTGAAAATACTCGCAATTCACGTATTCTGCGCGCAATAAGATGGGTGTATTGGGATCCGAAGTCAAGAACAAGAATTTCCTGGTGTGTGGATGGGTTTGACATATTGTGTCTTTATTGTATCATATACATTACTTCATCAACGAAATCTCAAACATCCTATGAAAAATTTCGAAGAGACCTTTACCTACGATGACGTGCTACTGACTCCCCAGTATTCAGGAGTCCGGCCCAGACAAACCGACGTCTCAACGCAATTTTCAAGACGAATAAAGATCAAAGCACCGCTGGTGTCAGCGCCAATGGATACAGTAACAGAATCACGTCTGGCAATCGCACTTGCACTCGAAGGGGGCATCGGAATCATCCACAAAAACATGTCTCCGGAAAAGCAAGCCACGGAAGTCGAGAAAGTAAAACGATTTGAAAATGGATTTATCGAGGATCCGGTGGTACTGTCTCCCGAAGATAAAATTGAGGAAGTGGCAGATATTAAGAAAAAGAAAGGGTTTAGTAAAATTCCCATTGTTGATAAGAAACAGAAGTTCATCGGCATTATTGGTGAACTTGATTATAGTATTCCCGATGATCTCAAACTTCCTATTAAATTCAAGATGCGATTGGCAAAGGATGTTGTAACGGCTCCACAAGGCACAACACTTGAACAAGCAAATAAGATTATAAAAAAAGAACGTCTGGCTGTTCTCCCCATAGTCAATAAACAAGGAAAGCTTTTTGCAATCGTTTCCCGAAAAGACTTAGAGAAGAATGTGCGTTTTCCTCAGGCTTCAAAAGATGCCAAAAAACAACTCCGCGTTGGTGCAGCTGTTTCCTTGGGAAATGAAGCCTTACAGCGTGCAAAACTACTCGCCGATGCCGGTGTAGATGCTATTATCATAGATGTAGCTCATGGACATTCAAAAGGAGTCATTGATACTCTGAAGCTCCTGAAGAAAGAAAAGTCTCTACAAAACGTTGACATTATCGCGGGAAATATTGCCACTGCAGAAGGAAGCAGAGATTTAATCGCCGCGGGTGCCGATGCCGTTAAAGTAGGGGTAGGCCCCGGTTCAATCTGCACGACTCGAGTTATTGCAGGAATAGGTGTGCCTCAACTATCGGCCGTTCTGGATGCGGTCAAAGGGCGGGGTCAACGAACAATACCAATAATTGCCGACGGAGGCATTTCATATTCAGGAGATGTAGTTAAAGCACTTGCTGCAGGAGCTCAATCAGTTATGATCGGCGGCCTCTTTGCAGGAACAGAAGAAACACCCGGAGATATCGAATACCATCAGGGGCAAATATATAAATCATATCGCGGAATGGGATCAAGGGATGCGATGGTCTTAGGAAGCAAAGATCGTTACGGACAAGCTGAGGAACGAAAAGAAGAGGAGCTGGTGCCAGAAGGCGTGTCAGGACGGGTAAGATATAAAGGCCCGTTAGCTCAGCATGTCCATCAGCTTGTCGGCGGGATAAAAGCCGGACTCGCATATGTGGGTGCAAATACTCTTCCGGAACTTCAGAAAAAGGCAAAATTCATTCAAATTTCTTCCGCATCAAAAACCGAAAATCATCCCCACAATATCAGTATCACGAAAGAATCCCCAAATTACCCTGGATAAGAATTAAAAAACTGAGCGGGAAACCACTCAGTTTTTTCGTATTTATATTATAACTTTTGTATCTTTGCTCGCAGTTTCTTATGCGCCTGTTGAAGCTTTTCCAGTAGTTTGCTTTCATTGATATAATTATGCATCCTGTTTGAAATAATGAAATCACCATTTACAATCAAATCTCTGATATTTTGTCCTCCATGAGTAATCATATTTGAAACAAGCGTGGAAGGATCTTCCTCGTCAAATGGCAAGAATCCCCTGTCTTTAAGTTTCCACAAAGCAATATCTGCCCGATAGCCTGGGGCAATGCGTCCAACTTTTTTCAATCCTAATGCCGAGGCTCCCTGGGCAGTAATCATATTAAAAAGTTCCTCATAGCTGACATTGGACATCTCTTGATGAAGCGTTTTTGCCTGAAGAGCTTCCGAGAGCAGGTCAAGACGGTTTTTACTGATCACACTGTCTGTACCCAATGCAATACGCGATGTAGCATTAAGTTCCTGGAATAATGGATAGTTAAACGTGCCACTTCTGTGAAGTAAGTTAGATGTAGGTAAATGCACGACACAGGCTTTTTTATCACGTAAAATTTTTACATCTTCAGCGAGAAGATAAATACCATGGGAAATTGAAAGAGGAGGACCGACAAGCCCATGCTTATCAAGGACTTTAACTTCAGTGTCACCGTGAACACGATGACATTGCTCCACTGCATCCGGAGTTTCAGCGACGTGAAGCGTAAGACGAACTTTGTGCTTCTTGACCAGCTCAGCAATTTTCTTAAGCACTACGGGTTTTGCTCTATAGAGATAGTGAAGAGCAATAGCTGGTTCAGAAAAATATGACCCTTTCTTATCTAAATACTTCGCGACAAGCTCTGGAGTGTTCTTCGGATGAGAGTTTGATACTGCGCTCAATGCATTTATGACATTTTGTCGAGTACATTTAGCCGCCTCTTCAATTGGGTCAAAAACACCGTAATGAGAAAATGTGGTGGTAATTCCCCATTTCTGCTCTTCAGTGAAATCTCCGATTGTTCCAAGAAGAAAGTCATCGTTATCCATGTGCTTCTCAAGCTCGTACATGCGTTTAAGAGACGTCGAAAGATCGTCCTCTTCAAACGCAAGTGCAGATCGTAACAGGTACATTGGAGGGTGCGCATGAGCATTCACAAAACCTGGGGTAACCACGATACCTCCCCGTTGTTCTGCGTCATAAATGAGACCCACGTCATCAAGATTCACCCGGGACTTGTCAGATGCGTCAAATACATCCACGATGGTGTCGCCCTTAATAAGTACGGAGGTGTTTTTTCGAATATCCAAATGATTACCCTCACCGATTGATATTACAAAAGGGCTCCCATGTATCAATATGACTTCTGGGGTCTTTCCTTCCTTGAGCACGGAGTATCTACTTCGGCCTTTTCGTTTTGACTGAAAATTTGTCGCTTCCTCTTGAATATGAATATCTTCAACGATGCTCACAGAGATCTTATATGGGATTAAATGTACCTATTATCATAAGTATTCTCCCCCTTCCTGTCAATGCCGGATATCAACTTGACGTAATAAATATCCCTGTTACAATACCTCCCTAGCTTTTGAACGTTAATAAAACAAATAGGAAATTAGATAAACGGAGGGTAAAAAGAGGAGGTGCGCCCATGGCGCATTCAAAAGGACGTTCCCCTACGGGAGCAAGAAGAAGGCGAGGGCCGCGTAACCGAAAAGTCCGCGTGGCTGTGATCGGCGTAGGCAACTGCGCCAGATCATTCGTCGAGGGTGTGCATCACTATCGTGATGCATCGCCAAACGACAGGGTACCGGGCTTGATGCACGTTAACCTCGGGGGATACCATATCTCCGACATCGAGTTTTCGGCGGCGATCGATATCGACCGGAATAAGGTCGGTAGAGATCTATCTGCGGCAATTCGGGCACGTATCAACAATGCTCTGCAGATTTGCAGAGTGCCGAATCTCGGTGTGAAGGTGATGCGAGGCATGACACATGACGGTCTCGGCACGTATCTCAGAGAGGTAATCAAGGTCGCTCCCGGTGAGACAGTCGACGTTGCTCAGCTTCTCAAAGACACTCATACCGACGTCGTTGTGAACTACCTTCCTGTCGGCAGTGAAGAGGCAACCAAGTGGTACGTCGAGCAGATTCTACAAGCTGGTTGTGCGTTGGTCAACTGCATCCCGGTCTTTATCGCTTCGGAAAGATACTGGCAGAGAAGATTCCGGGCAGCAGGACTACCCGTACTTGGTGACGACATCAAGTCACAGGTCGGCGCGACGATCCTTCACAGGATCATCACAAATCTCTTTATCGCCCGAGGTATGCGCATTCTGCACATGTATCAATTGAATGTCGGCGGAAACAACGATTTCCGCAACATGCTGGAACGCTCACGGCTCACGTCAAAGAAGATCTCGAAAACCAACGCCGTGGCATCACAGTTAGTTAATGCCGGCATCGTACTCGATGCAGACGATATCCATGTTGGCCCATCAGACTTCGTACCGTGGCTGGGTGACAACAAGGTCTGCTTCATCAGAGTCGTCGCAGAGCACTTTGGCGGCCAGAAAATGGTAATCGACGTTCGACTTTCTGTGCAGGATTCACCGAATTCGGCGGGTATCGTGATTGATGCGGTACGGTTTGCCAAGCTCGCGCTCGACAATGGACTGAAAGGGCAAATTAGCGCCCCGTCGTCGTACTTATTCAAGACGCCCCCTCCTCCACAACCCACAGATGAAGTCGCTTTTAGGAGGACTGAATCGTTCATTCGGAGGTACGGATGGTAATTGGGGGGATCTACTAACGAGTCCGCAACTTTCCCGTTGCGGACTCGGTTTTCTAATTCCTAGACACTGGACTATACTGACTGTATGAAATTAAAGGCGGCAGCATTTATTATATCAGTCCTTATATTTGTAAGTATTCTTATTTCGGGAACAATAATACTATTGCTTCCGACTTTTAGTTCGGCTAGCTCATCAAACACTGCCGTACAGAAACAAGTAAATCCAAATGCTCAAGTTGAAACTTCACAGGTTTCTGTAATTGACGTGGGAGAGGAAGAAAAGGTACAACCGGCTGCTCCCACAACACTGCTCGCGCTAGGAGACGTAATGCTGGGTAGGTATGTAGAAACACTCATTGAAAAAAATGGAAATGAATATCCTTTTTCAAATCTTCAGAGCTTGATGCATAGATATGATGTCGTCCTCGCAAACCTCGAGGGTCCAATAGTTGAGGGTGCCTCAAAGACTCCTGATGAATCACTGCGTTTTTCATTCAGGCCGTGGGTGACAGATATACTTACCGCAAACAATATTACCCATACTTCATTAGCAAATAATCATTTGCTCGATTACGGGGAAAGTGGTTTTGAAGAAACAATCACCCACCTCTCAAATAGCAATATAATCCCCATAGGCCATCCAAGAGAAATAAGCGAACAGTATATTGTCACAGATGCAATTGGTGATCATCAAATAATCTTTATTGGCATTCAGGCAGTATCTTCAACAAGCATTAATGAATTAACAAGCCTTGTTAAGAAAGTATGTATTCATGGCAAACTATGTGTCGTCACTATTCATTGGGGTGGTGAGTATGGTCTGCGTTCAAATACTACACAGCAAAATCTTGCTCATGCGCTCATCGACAGTGGAGCAGATGTAATCATCGGCCACCACCCTCATGTCGTGCAAGAAATTGAACTGTATAATAATTCACTGATTTATTACTCGCTTGGTAATACGATTTTTGATCAGTATTTTTCCAAAGACACGCAGGAGGGATTGCTTGTTGGAATTGAAGTGACAGAAAAGAATTTAGACTTCATGCTATACCCCATTCGAAGCGAAAAAAGTCGGCCAAGACTGATGACTAATGAGGAATCGAGTATCTGGTTTGAACAACTGTCTGATCGAAGCCCGACTGTTAGTGCTGAAAGCATTCACAAGGGATCCATATCCTTAAAACTCAATAGAGAGTGTAACTGCGGTAATTAACCGAACATAATCCATTTTGGATTTATTATTAGTAGTGCTCCAATAAGCAGTATAACAATCCCTCCAACGAGCGTTGCATAGCGACTATATTTTCCATGCGCGCCAACTGCCTTCATGGTCATCATCGCAATAGCAAATATAATCATGTCATCAAGCATAAACACAACCACGTATAGCAATAAATACAAATAATACTGAGTGTTTGCGAGACTGGCTAAAGACAGTGCTTCAGTATAGATTGCTGGCAGACCAAACGAGCAAAAAAGTTCTATGACGTTAACAATCGCAGCAATGCCAATAATACCCACCAAAGCAAGGAATAGGGAGTTTTTACGAACTACATTTTTAATCCTTTCCATTATCTTCTGCCGCTGCTCAGGATTTGTCACATCGCATGTGAGCGTCCGCATCTTCCAAAATCGCTTAAGATAATACGCCCCGATACCAAGTGCGACAATACCGATTAATGTTTGCATCCATCGAACAGCTCCAACAAACTTAAAGAAGTTAAACCACGCAGCAAGGAATACGAAATAAACGGCAGCTGATGCAACAATAAAGCTCAGACCAAGAATCCACATCCTCCTGCGATTCTGCATGCCAAGAAGAATGGTGATAAGAAAAATCAGCACCCACATGGCGCACGGATTAAATCCGTCTGCAGCCCCCAACACCACGGTGAGACCAAAAAGCGAGTAATGAGTCAGATCAACTTCTCCAGCAAAAGGAAGATCAACGACGAGGGATTGAGGCTCATCTATTATTCCTTCATCCTCTCGAGCTTCTTCGATTGGCGTTTCACCAGCGATTAATAGTCTTGGATCAACGCATTCGGCATCTAAACAAGTATCAATAAGTGACACGAGTTGAGCACCCGTTGTATCTTCAGTTCCGAACCCAACGATGACTTGATTACCAATAAATGTGGCTGGCACCCCGGTAATTAGCTGATCAACATGGCTTATAAACTCTTGGAAAAGCACTTGTCCTTCTTTATCATTCGTTACCTCGTATCGATGTATGGCAATCTGCTCTCCATACTGCTTTTCAAGTGAATCAAGAAAGGTTCCCGCATGAGAACAGTGAGGACAGGTATCACTATAGAAAAAATACACCTCTACTGGTTTAGCAGCATCAGTGCTAATCGGAATAAATGTAACAAAAAACAGTACCAGAAGAAAAACGATTGTAAACCTATATAAACGTAATTTATTCATTGATGATTGAAATTGCTTTTCCAGATATTAGTGCCTCACTTACCTTTTTCTCCGCGACTGATAGTATTCGCTGGAAAGTGCTTTGAGAAGTATTCATGCGCTTTGCACATTTCATCTGATCAAAACCGAGAACATTTTTAAGACGAAGCGCTTCAATTTCTTCTTTAGTTAGTTCGACCACTTCAAGATTGCGCAGAGGTACCCCACGAGGTTTGAAATATGTAATTCGAGGATCAAATTGGATACGTCTGCACGATCTTGGTCGCGGCATATGTGACTAATAATTACTTTAATTCTTTTTTTCGGTCTGCGACAGCACTTAATTGTTCCTTAAGTACTGTTTCCTGCTCATCCAAGTATTGTAACTCTTCACTTTTTGAAAGCTTATTTCGCGTTGTCCTCCAAACCGGCCAGGCACTTTGCTTATTATAGCATCGTCCCCGGCGCCAGCCAGTTCCTTGTCCGGTCCCAAATGGACCTGTTCCGTCTCCCCATGGCATAGTGTTCACCCCCTTACATAGATTAATAGTTATGAATATATACCCATTACCATGGTAGCGCGTTCATTATTCCTGTCAAGAACGTACTGTGGATAAGTACGATATTATCAATAACAATGTTCGTCACACACTACTTTGTATATCACGACAGAATCTCAATGGTAGTAAATGACCGTCTCTCCACTGGACTTCCATATTGCAGATATTTCTAAGCCATATTCTGTTATCGCGACGCTTCCATCAGTTACGCAGCTATCTTGATCAATAAAATCAATTATTTCATCATTTGTTGGCGACGTATGAAGATAGTTATGCATTTGTGCAAAATAGTAATTTACGTTTTGCTCGGTATAATTACAGTGATTTTCTCCTTCCCCCTGTGTACTTACAATAAATAGATCATCTTGAGAATAATGCTCCCAAACGTATAAACCCATTTCTCTAACGTCTTTAAAATAATCCTCAGTCAATCCACCATATTCCTTGAGAGAGTCAGCAATTTTTTCTTGACTGACTTTCAGTTTTTCAGGTTTCACTTCTAATCTTACTGACTTATCATTGTAATAAAAAGTCGCAGCCAGCGTGCTTGAACCCGGCATTATTTGAATGAGATCCCGACCAAAAGTTGCACCAATTGCAACCATAATTCCGTCATTCAGACAACTCATTGGCGGAGCCGTACCTGCTTCGCTCAATACTCGAATGTTATGATTTTCTCCTTCTAGTAACTTTTTAGCATACAAAGCCATCTTTGCACCATATATATTATTCGGCCCAATATGCTGATGAAACTTATTTGTTAACACAATGGATTCAAATTCTTCCGCATCTTTATCTCTAACCCGTAAACATAGCTCATATACATCCTGTTCTACTATTTGTTCACATGAAGTTAGTTCAAATCCTGAACCAAAAACAGTCTGAACTCTCTCAGTACTTACGTCACGATCATGAAATTGAAGATACACAACTCCTGCACTGAATAAAATCACTACTAGTATAAAGATGATAGAATATTTTTTAATCATAATATTATGATAACGATCTTAAATATTATTTTAAATATTCGAAGTTACTATTTGTGTCAATATTTATACCATCCAATGCGTAAAAATGTAATTGCAAACTATTTGCAATAACAATACTCACCTGTTACTATGATTATATATGAATTATTCAGAAAAGTTAATATCCTCAACTTTCAGAGCTACACTACCGCGATTAAGAGTACTCGAATATCTGCAAAGGAACCGAAAACCAAAAACAATAAAGGAAATTTACACACATATCAGATCTGAGCAGATTGATCTTGCGTCTATTTACCGGGCGATTAAAGTCTTTCAGCGGCTCGGATTTGTATTTTCAGATACTATTCTGGGGAAAACCGCTTATTACCTCAGCGAAAAAATTCATCACCACATTACCTGTCGTCGATGTCACAAGGTAGAATGCCTCCCCTGCACAGTCGAAACTCCCAAACCTAAAAGTTTTAAAACTATCGAGCATCAACTCACTCTTACCGGCCTTTGTGCAAAATGCGCAAAACTGTCTGAAGATAATTAATACTTATATGAGTAAATCGAACATCATCGTCGCTATCTTAATAGTCATCGTCGTCGTAGGTTTAAGTGTTGTTATCTTATCCTCGAAAAAGAGTAGTGAAATTAGTCAACAGGTTAAAGTCGCCACCACTATCTTTCCCCTATATGACATAGTAAGGAATATTGCCGGCAACAAGACCGAAGTTGTTAACATTCTGCCATCTGGTGCAAGTCCGCATACATTTGAACTTACCCCACAGATACTTAAAGAGCTTCAAGGTGCGAGTGTGGCATTCACCATCGGCCACGGAATTGATAATTGGGTCAATGATCTTTCAGAGAGCCTATCAGGAATAAAAATTATTACAGTCGATAAAAACGTCAGACTAAAAACGTTTCAAAGTGAAAATGGACATGAAGAAGATCATGCTCTTGATGAATTTGATCCTCACTACTGGTTATCCACGGATAATGCAAAGATCATTGCTCAAACAATCGCTCACGAACTTTCAACATTGAATTCAGAAAATACCGGATATTATCAGAATAATTTGGATGCTTATTTGTCAGAATTGGACGAAGTATCGAATAATGCGATTAAAGCGCTTTCTACTCTCCCTAATAATAATCTCATAACTATCCACGATGCTTGGTCTTATTTAGGAGATGAATTAAATTTTTCAGTTGTCGGTACATTCCAGCCTACTCCCGGAATTGAACCGACTCCACAACAACTTACCGAACTTCAAGAAATCATTGTTAAGTATGGTGTTAAAGCTCTTTTTTCTGAACCACAGCTTTCAGCTGAGATTGTTCAACCATTTGCAAATGATACTGGCCTTGATGTGTATATTCTTGATCCTTTGGGCGGAGTAGAAAATCGACAGAGCTATATTGAATTGATACAATACAATGTAGATACTATTTACGAAGCATTACAATAGTGATAGCAGTAAGTGTAAAAAATCTTAGTATTCACTTTAACGGAGTTAAGGTTATTGAAAACCTGACTTTCGATATCCCTGTAAAATCCATCTCTGCGATCATCGGTCCAAATGGCTGTGGGAAAACAACTCTAATTAAAGCAATACTTGGATTGATCCCCTATTCGGGTAGCGTTTCAATTTTGAATAAAAAACCATCTGAAATTTTAAAAAAAATCGGATATGTACCTCAACGATTTACTTTTGAAAAAACATTTCCTATCACTATTAAAGAATTTCTGGAATTAGAACATCGGGGACATAAAAACGTAAACCGGAAAATCCTTGAAAAACTTAATGAAGTAGGTATGAGCTCCACTCATAATAAATTATTGGGTCAACTATCAGGCGGACAATTGCAACGAGTATTGATCGCTAAGGCATTACTTAATGAGCCGGAAATTCTTTTTCTAGATGAACCAGCTGCAGGAGTAGATATTAAAGGAGAGCGCAATTTTTTTGAACTACTTAAACATCTCAACAAGGATCATGGAGTAACTATCGTATTCATTTCGCATGAGGTTGATATCGTTCATAAATATGCAACTCAAGTTCTATGTCTTAATAAAAAGTTGATTTGTATCGGTAAACCTCATGATATATTAACTGATAAAACTTTAAAGGAACTTTACGATATCAATATTACACTTTATAAACACGACTACCAAAAACATGATTGAAATCCTTGAATTTCCATTCATGCAACGTGCGCTGATGGCAGGAATACTGTTGGCAGTACTTCTATCGTTCCTCGGAGTATTTGTCATTCTTAAAAGGATGTCTTTTTTTGGTGATGGTATTGCGCATGCCTCTCTCGCGGGCATTGCGATTGCAATTCTTGCGGGAACAAACCCCCTATTAATCGCCATTATTTTTAGCGTAGTGCTTGCACTTGTCATTTATTATTTGGAAAAAAAGACTACCCTTTCTTCAGACACCATTATTGGTATTTTCTTTACGGCAAGCATGTCTTTAGGAGTACTGCTAATGAGTTTCAAAACGGGGTACCAGCCCGAGCTTATTAGTTTTCTTTTTGGGAATATTCTTGCTATTCAGACGTTTGAGCTGATCACCATTGGACTACTTACAATTATCATATTAGCTTTCCTTTTTAAATACTACAGAAAACTAACACTGATAATATTCGACCGAGAAAGCGCGTATCTGGCCGGTATCCCTGTAACTACCTTAGAGATCACCCTTTATGTGATGCTTGCTATTGCCGTTGTACTAGGGGTAAAAATCCTTGGCATAATCCTGGTGTCCGCTTTGCTAATCATCCCACCCTCGACAGCAAAGGTAATTGCATCTTCGTATAAAAGCCTTATAGTCATCAGTATCATTATTTCAGAAGTTACAATTATTTCCGGAATAATTTTATCTTATTATTTTAATCTTCCTACAGGTGCAACAATTGTCCTTACCGGCACAACCCTCTTTACCTTGACCCTCGTCTTAAATAAAGTTTTAAAAAATAATTCATAAACATAATCATAAAAATACTATGACTACTATCCCGCCATTAGTGCACCTCGTTAGTGATGATGAGGTAAAAGGTAGGGCAAAAGATCTTTTTAATCAAATTAAAAAATCCAGTGGCAAAGTTCCAAAATGGATGAGAGTTATGGCCAATTGTGATGATATTCTCATTGGATTCTTTACACTCTTTAAGGCCACCATGGATGATGCTCCAGTGAATAAAATGCTTAAATGGAAAATTGCATACCGAGTATCAGAAAAGAACAAATGCGACTTTTGCGTTAGTGTTGCTGATAAAATGTTGAAAACATTTGGGATAAAAGACGAGGATATTGCCCAACTGAATACCCAGCTTGATGAAAAAGAACGAGTCGCTATGGAATACGCTGAAGCATCCACAGAACATGCTTATAAAATTGACCAGAGTATCTTTCAGAAGATGAAAGAATACTATACCGATGAGCAAATTATTGAAATTACGAGTGTTGTGGGCCTCTTTAATTTCATTAACCGTTTTAACGACTCACTCGGGGTACTGCCTGATCTGGAATAATCCATGCCCCAAAAGTATTCATTCGTGAAATTCACGTGGGCAAATCTGCCCCGCGTGATTTCTTTAAGTGATGTGAGTCATTATTTTTCTTAAGAAATCGTATCGCAAGAAAAGTGCTGATTGGCACTGAGAGTATAAGACCAATACTTCCAACGAGAGTTCTAACAATCTCAGTAGCTACAACTTCATTATTCAAAACCTGACTCATTGTTAAAAAAGGAGGCTCTTTAATGCTAAAAAGAACTAATAAGGGTAATGCCGCGCCCGCATAGGCAAGAAATAGCGTATTTACCATAGCAGCCATGTGCGTGACTCCTACACGCATGGCCTTGGAATATATTTGAATCTTCGTAAGCTCGGGGTTAGTGCTCCGTAATTGTGTTACAAGCTCAACCTGTGTCACCACAATGTCATCTAATACTCCGAGAGTTCCAATAATTATTCCTGCTAATAGTAATCCCTGAATATTTATCTCTCCAGAACTAATGTTTAGAAGATATAGTGCGTCTTCACTCTCAAAACCCGTGAGTTTACTCAGAGCAGAAAACCATACTGATAGAACTCCAGTAATACATAATGAAATTAATACCGAGCCAATTGCAATGGTAGAGGTCCGTTTTAACCCCTCTGTAATATATACAGATAATACCAGGATCACGATTGATCCAAGAATACTTATCCAAAGAGGATTAGCTCCATCCAGAATCCTTGGGATGATAAACCCAAGGATAATTGCAAAGGTAAATACTAGCACTACAAGCGCACGCAATCCTTTCATTTTTCCTACAATAACCACAATAACAGCAAACAATGCAGCAAGCCAGTAAAGTGGGCTTTGTCGGACATAATCAACAACAAAAAAAATATCACTCCCCTCAGCATCCTGGGAATAGGAAATCATTACTTTGTCACCAATTTCGTACTGATTACTTGCAACAATACTATATTGCGTGCCATCAAAAATTATTTCTTGACCATCAAAAGTCCCGTCACGCGCTTCGATTTTGAGCTTTTGACCTATAGTAATCGAGTCATCAAAATTGATTATTTCCTTCTCTTCAAGAATTTCAATCACTTTTCCACTAAATATTTCTTCCTTTTGGTTTTGATTATCTTGGGAAAATGCAATAGATGGTAAAACGAACAGTCCCGCTACCATCAAAAAGAGGATTAATTTTATGGGAAAATGATTTAACATGTGTGGTTCCTGGACTTGCCGCGCCTTTTTTAGCTACAGCAGAAAGTGATGCATTGTATCTTATAAACTACATACCCGCAAATCAGTGAGCGTTCCCTGCACATCAGCATACCCCCAGGCATCACTGATGGTATAGGCGAAATACACTTTTCCGCTGCTTGGTACATCAATAGTAAATTCGCATGTTTCTGATGTTGCACATTTTGGTACTCCACAATACCCTAGCACATCATCATCAGTTTCCCGCATAGCGCAATCCGTCCAAGCAGTTTCTTCATCGGCTACACATGCTGTATCTAACGTATCCCGCGGGTCATTTTCATGGACTGTTAAGCGTACATAATTTGCATAATGAACGCCATACTCTCCGCATGTTGAGATAAACAATCCAGCGCTATCATACAATCCCAAATCGGCCTTTACTGTTACGGTATCACTCCCCGTCAAATCATACTCTTTAATATATGTACCGCGCCAGCTCGCACTCATATTCGCACACTTCCATTCTATTGATGTGGGATCATATATTTCCTCATACCCATCACACATATTCCCTTTTGTTGTTTCATATGTCTGGTAGTCCTCAGATAAATCCACATTTTCACATCCTGATAAAGCTGCTGGAGCATTAACATTTACTGCTGTGTTTGTATTCGCCGATGTATTGGTATTTACGGAGGTATTTGTGTTCGCCGAAGTGTTGGAGTTTGTAGACGTTCCTGCAGTTATCTGCACGTCATTTACATCCATGCCGACAACTCCATTCGCATATTCATACCATTTTTTATCCGTGTTGTCGTAATAATAGAATTTCAAGCCTTGGTCAAAATATCCTGTTAACAAGTTTTCTCCATTAATTCCAACTACGATTACATTCAGTGGTGCATCAGAGGTGAGATACGCCCACCAATCAAGTGTAGCCAAATCAGAATATGCTTCTTGAGTATTATCATTGATATAGTCCATTGTGTATGAAAGAATTTGAGCTGCAATCTTAGCCTGTAGCATCGGTGCATTTTTAACTCCCTCAAAGCCCATATCATAAATCTCTGATCCAAGAGTTGCTGTATCATACAGAGTGATTGCAAAGTCAGCAGACTCTTCTCCAAACGTTGAGGACAATACATCATGGCCAATTTCCTTTACCAGTTCTTCAGCAATCCAATCGTATACCATATCCTCACCACCCTCGATTGCTGCCAGTATGCCTCCCGAAATGGTATTTACAAAATTTGCCCCGAGAATCGTTTGGCTAGCAATTCGAGTCCGAGAAGAAACTGTCCAATCAAGACCAGATTTAATACTGCCCTGGGAATATTCATTATCTAAATCCTGTTTGACACCTAGTGGTAAATCAGCAAAACGGTCAATACCCTCTATGATGTCCACTTGAGCAAAAGCCGCCGCAGGATTCAATATAAATGAAAAATATGAAAATTCTGTTACTGGCGCTGATACAGTTTGATTATCTTTATCAATAATGGCTCCGGGCACTTCTTCCCACTCTGTGCCATTGTAATGGCCAAAATATAGTAGATTTTCATTTGTAGTTTCATCACCCGTGTAGTTTTCTGGCATGATTGTCGGATCATACCTGAGAGTTAATGATGCTGATTTATTTGAACCTAGTGTTGCTGTGGAAGTAATATCATAGACAGTACCCATAATCTCCTCTCCTTCATTTGCAGCAGGTGCTTGGGACACCGGAATTGTTTTAATTTCTACTGTTCCCTGTTTTTCGGTGGCTCCGTTAGAAAATATCAACGTCGCCCCTTCGTGACTGAATGAAGATTCTTCAGTGGTTAAAACCACATTTTCGCCAGTATTCGTGGTTGATGTAGTAGTATTTGTATTCGTTGCTTCTTCCTCATCGCTGGGTATAAAAAAGACGATTCCAATTACCACAAGAATTACCACAGCGATAACTATGAACATAATAGTATTCTTATTCATATATTTCCTCCCTTATAATGCTTATTAAACCTCATGTTCATTATAACACCAATAAGAATAGCGCAACAACAAAGCACGCTAGCGGCTTCGAATCCAAGTTACAATTTAAAAGGTTTATGGTTGGCTCC
>JBHPFX010000013.1:0-24708 GCA_042570925.1 Patescibacteria group bacterium | reverse complement strand
ACATCCAAGGCCGCAGAGGAAAAAGCCGCGAAACAATCAGGCAACAAGTCCCCGTAGAGTCCACAGTTTTTCTACTAAAAGGAGTGCTATCATGCTCCTCATTACCTGCCTTAATAAACCTACAAGCCCGGGTCGCATTGGATCGCAATCCGGGTTTTTCTTATCCCGAACAAAGCGAGGGATACCCTGAGCTTGACACAGTCCCTAAGTAAGACGAAGGGCGGAAGGGTTTAGCTTACGGCTAATATGCTGAAGAGCTGAGTTACTGGATATCGTCGTCCTTGATGTTTTCAAGCTCTGTTTCTTCCGTATCTTCACTTACTTCTGCTACACCTACGAGACATACTTCCGGCCATGCTTTGTAATGGCTTTGAAAGACTTCCGTCTCGACTCGGCCATCAGCATATTCAACAGTATACGTGAAATCCGCATCGGCGCCGTTATGGGCATGCTCAATGCATTTGCGTTGTCCAGGTGCGAGATCAGTTGTTTCGATAATTTTTGTGGGGCCGGGCTTGACCACATTATACAATCTCGGCTTCGTGCTTGTCGCCGTACGACCGTCTTTTGTTCCGTATAATTCGAATATCAGCTCATTACCGTCTACGTATGACATGAGTAGCAAGTGTGATGCGTAATCATTCGTAAATCTAAAATCCGGTTTTGGATCATAAATGGTTGCGTCCATGCCAACAGGTGGTTCATAATACGAAACTCGGTAAGAGTGATTGCGTCTTTCAACAATTGGAAGACCTGCATCCAAAACAACTCTGAAATTTGTCGTGCCGATTTGGCATAATCCTCCGCCTACTTCCGGAATAGTTCTGTTTCCCTTTATAACAAGCTCGGCCAAATATCCATTGGCCTTGTCAATAGGAGAAAGCGCTTTAACCAAAGAAAATGTTTCTCCCGGTGCAATTAATGTGCCATTCAGCTTTTCTGCAGCAAGACTGATATTGTGTCGTCTGTTTTTCGGACTCCCCGAAAAGTCAGTTTTCCCAAATCCTACAAGTTCAGTAATACCAAGAGAGTTGACATCAGCAGTTGACACTTCCGGCGTAGATTCTTCAACGACTAACTGTGCCGGATCCTCTAAACCTTCTGCAATTGCTTCATTAAGGGCAATGATGCTTGCGTCGATATTTAGCGCCAAGCCATTTCTGCTCGCCTGAAATTCAGTTACTCGACCGTTTTGCATCTCAAACTTTGCCTCCCTGGCGTCTACGTTTATTATCTGCGCCATGTCTTCGAGATAGATCTCCAAATCATCCGCAGAAAGACCAATGGCTATCTCATCAAATGTCCCTAGCACACTACTTTCTTCAGAGTCATTCTGTGCACCGGCTTCACGATGATAAAACGTAAGCCATGACCGAACATCTTCTTTTTCAACTGCCCATAAGTAATCTTCATATGCAAGTAAATACGGGGATGATTCAACAATGTCCTCAGCTTGTGGCAGCATGTCCTGGACTTCAACCAGTTGAATATCAGGTTCGTCTTTTTCTAGCTGCACCTTACGTGAGGGGGCTGTGAGAAGTGCTAGTTGAGAAACAAGATCTGAAACGATAATTTCATAATTAAATGCTAATCCTTTTTCTTCAGCAGCAAGTGACAATACTCCGTCCGTTGAAATAATCTGTGCATTTTGGGCCGGCGTCTCATATTGTCCAAGCTCTTTTTCAAGCACCGCAGCGAGAACTTCGTCATCAATATCGCTTATTGGCGCAGCTACATCTTTGAAAAGAAATGCGATTGCCCGCTCGACAGGCAATAACGCGTCCTGCTTTTCCTGGAGTATATTAACCGTTTCATCGACATTATATGTTACAAGCGGATAAGAAATTTCAGAATTTGCCGGATCAGTGATAGTTGTTTCAATGGTAAAATGCTCTTCTTCAAATGATAAAAGAATACCGGCATCATGAATGTCATTTACCCGCTCCTGCAATACAAGTCTCGCATCTTCAAACGTCCTGTTACTTACATCAACAACTCCAACATATGTATGAGGCAGTATCTTTCCTTCAGTTGCCTGACTGACGACAAATACGAAAACAAAAAAGAGGTACACCGGAAAAAAGACTGCAAGTCCAGCAATAAGCATGCTTTTTGCGAACATCGCAGGAATTTGTTTCGCTTGTGTCTTTGAGCCTTTGATTAATTTCTTTTTTGACATACCGATGTATTACATTAGCAAAAAAAGCTGGTTCTGTAAAGCCCCACTATTACATGTCCGAAATATTTATTTTTCTTCGCTGACTTTGATAACCTTGACCTTGTTTGCCTTCATCACCTTCGGCAATATGATCGTTAAAATGCCATTCTTCAGATTCGACTGAACCTTGTCCACTTTCACTTCTGTCGGGAGAATGATTGATCTCGAGAATCCTCCCCAGAAACATTCTTTGTAGAAATACTCAACATCTTTCGCCTCTATTTCTTTATCTCTTTTTCCCCGAATGGTCACCATGTCATTATTTATGGAAATATCCAACTCCTCCGGTCGCACGCCGGCAATGGTTGATTTGATGACGATATCCTTCTCAGTCTGGTATACATCCACCGCCAGCTGGCCGGAAAAATCCTCAGCCATCCAATCATGATCAATGGACGCTGATTCATCCTCCTCCACAAGGATTGTTTTATCCTTTTGGGGTATATCATCAGACTCTGTGCCTAAAAGGGAGTCTTTTATTTTTTCTTCTATTTCCTCCATATATGTTATGTAGTGTAGCAAATCTCCGGTGACCTGCAAGCTGACACAAGATCATATTATTCAAAGAAGCCCCATTATTCGGGGCTTCTTTTTTCGATAAAAGTAAGGTGAATTACATCGGCTCATCCATGGACTCGTCGCCACCGTCTATCTGCTCTTCTTCCGGCATGTCCATGCCACCGTCGTCATCAAAAAACATACGTTTTTGATAATTAATGATTAACCCAGATCATTGTATCAAATCCGTTTAGGGATGCAATGGATGAAATCCACAGGCTTGGTGGGCTTGATTTCATATGGCACCGCAATGTACATTTTACATTTGCCAATACCTCATGAACACACCAAGAGTCCATGAGATATTTAATTGCCTTTATTCGTTTTGAGTGGGTAATTTTTTATGCCAAAGTTGTTTTCTCAATACAATCAAGCTAACCAGTAAGGGTACTACTACAATGTCGTATCCGTAAATCCACAATGGCCATAGACCAGAAAATACATATTGCAGTAAGGTCAAAACAACTAAAACCCACAGTACCAGGTAGGAACAACGGAATTTCTTTAACAATCCAATGAGCAAGATGATGTAAATAGCAGTGATAATAAAAGGCCAGATATACTGCACTACATATACCCAACTGGCGCCAGATAAAATGTCTGGATATTCAGAGATAGTTAAAATAGCTATGACTGCCTGCCACGCATAGTAGACCACGAGGATATATATACTTACATACAATACTTTCTTCCAGCCAACATTTTTCCACAAACCCAGCAGTACCAGCAACAGCGCGAATAGTGCCCCATAATAAACTAGAATGTTATCCACTACCCAGCTAACAGCCTCATCTCCGTTATTATTTGCCGCCACTAGAAAAAGTAGGCCAAAAAGTACTACTGCTACCGCAACAAAACTTATTAAATAAGTTAATATTTTATGCAGCTTATTGGTAATTTTTTGTTTTTTCTTTCTGTACCTCAGATAAATCTTACCTATCAGAATGGCAAATATTAAAATTACAGCAAAAGCTATGCCTATCCACTTCATCATTTCCAGTGTTGTTGATTCTAAATTGGATGTACCGAGACCGAAGGTTGCGCCTACACTTTGACTGATGAGTCCACTATCCATGGGATTAGATAAACTTTTATCGGAACTACCAAAAAAGCCTTCGTACTCCGTCCCTTCAGGCAATTCGAGCGGAACTTCGATGGTAATAGGTGTTTGACCGGGCTCTACAACCACTTCCTCTGATACAGCAACAAACGACGTGTAGTTAGTCACGAGCCCGTACTGCAAACCAAGTTCGGTAATTTGTGATTCCACAGTACTGTCGTCGTAGCGGTTTGCACCATAAAAATATGCCTTCGGATTAAGATGATCCATCAATTCATCAATTTTATTCCTTGCCCACATGCGACCAATCCATTCATTATCAGTATTATTAGCTGTAAAATTTGCCGTTAGAGAAAATAGCTCTTCTGTCCTCTGCACACTGGCATCTCCGGTGATCAGCTTCATAATGTCGTTGCCTAAGCCTTCTTCAATCAGTCCTTGGCGTCCTGTAATTTTTATTTCTGTATTAGCGGATTTTTTATATCGGCCAAAAACATAAATCGGCTGTCCTCCGAACAAATCCGGATAAAGCGTGGGGTAAAGTTCTGTAACCTCTACACCTCCCCAGTCAATGACTAAATCAGTCAGTAATGGAGACCCAATCCTCTCATAGAATTCTTCAACTACTTTGGCTGATTCGTCACCCAGAGTAACGTAATAAACTCCTCCACGACCCAGTTCACCCAATTCATCCATCAAATACCTATTCATCGAAGAACCAATTCCAAAAGAGAATAAGCGGGTCTGATCCCCTAAATGCTCCTGCACTGCTCCAAGTACTTCGCTTTCATTGCCAATGTAGCCATCGCTCATCAGTGCAATAATACGGAGTCGATTTTGGGAATTAGGATATTGAAGCGCTTCAACTAAACCCGGCAGCATTTCTGTTCCGCCACCAGATTCGATCGCATCGACAAACTCAAGTCCCCGCATGATATTTCCCGGCGTATTGGGCAGCGGCTCTTTGGATAAACGCTCAACAACGTTGGAAAAGGTCATAAAATAAAAGCTATCTTCAGGATTCAGGTTCTGCAGTGCATAGATCATGGCGTCTTTCACTTTTTTGATGGGTTCACCACTCATTGAACCTGAAGTGTCAACAATAAAAAATATTTCCTTAGGTGTAACCTCAGTAACGGTGTAATCAGATTGCGGCTGAGCAATTAAACTAAAGTATCCATCTTCACCGGGAGGAGCATACGAAAAAAAGCCAAACTGAGGCTCATCGCTGTCTAATGAATACCGCAAGACGAAATCTTTATTTGGTATCGTGTCGCCTTCCTTTAAAGAAATGGTAGCTTTGTTTCCCTGTGCCTGTGTTTTCACAATTTCGTGCTGCGCAGAGCTGATGTCTGTGATAGGTATCCCTCCTGTATTGAGAGACAACGACAAATTAATGTCATGACCTGAGCGCATGCCTTCGGGTAAGACTGGCGGAGTAATTCTGTCAGCATCATCGATTGAAGGATTAAAATAGCCTTCTACATAATTACCTGGGATATATCTCGGACCAACCACCATGGGAAAAACAAATTCATAATTATTATCCTCGAAATCCAATGTCTCTGTATATTTAATAACTATATCTATCTGCTCACCGGGTAATATATTTGCTACTGATTGCGTAAAAATATTCGGCCGCTCCTGTTCAAGTAAACTTGCTACCTGTCCTTGCTCCTTAGCAGATTCATATATTTCCTGCGCCTCTTCTCTGGTCTTAATTTCTCCCTTTATAATCTTTTCACCGATAATCATCTGCATTTCATAGACCGCCCCATCATGTGGTAGAGGAAATACATAAATCGCCTCAATAACATCTGTAAATGGATTATAGTATTCCTGTCTTACTTCCACTTCCGCTACAAATCCGGAAATTGTCGCATCTACCTCTGTATGCTTAAGAGGAAATTCTAACTCTTCTTTGCCAACCACGGTTAAGCTTGCGGGAATGTCGCCGTCCACTATTGACGGTGCGGTTTGCGTACCATAACTACTGCCTAAATTGATCTGAGAGAAAGAAGTACCAACCCATAATAAAAAAGTGCTTAACCCCAAACAAACGGTCAAGCCTATTAATAACCTTCTTTTCATTGTCATATGAAGTATGTTTAGTATTCAGAGGCTACGTACGTTTTGAGTATATCAAAAACTCACCTTTTCATTAAGGTAATGGTACCGCCAACGGCCCCGCCATTCGCCCTTCGTTAATCTCAGGACTCAGGCGGGATCTTCGAGATTCGCCATTTGGGCTTCGAATCCCTAGATCTTAGAAACTAATTACTAGCGGCAATCTATTTACTTCTAAAAAACTTGGTAAGTACCGCACTGTGAACAACGTTAGAACTATTATTCAGCAGTACGGAGGGTATATTTGTTTTCCCGAATTACCTCAATAGAATAACAAATCTCTACATAGTTACTATATGATTTCCAACAGAACATGATTTTGACCAATCTTATTCAGTTTTATACCCAGTGCCAGCGTGCGGATCTTCTACTTCAATGAGGTTGCCCTCACCGTTGGGGTTAGATCCAGCACGAACTTCATCCCCATCATTAACTCCATCACCATCCGTGTCGGGATTATTCTCATCAGTTTTATACATATTTTCTACTATATCACTGAGACCGTCATTATCAGCATCATCGACTTCTACAAGCACAATATCTGGATCCCCATAAGATGCAACTGAATCTATTTGAAATTCTGAAAAAACAAAAAGTGACGATTCCGAAGTTGTGGTAAATTCCAGTGTATGACTACCCTGTGATAGAGAACCAAGTGAAATTATTGATTCATATCCAGCGCTACTTGGCTCACCGCGTCCAAGAGTGTGCTGGAATAGCGAATTGCCATCAATGATAACATTTAGTGTATTAGGAGGATCATACACTGCACCTAATCTCCATGTAATATCCTTTCCAAAGCGATATTTTAGCTTCATATCATATTCACCCGATTCATCAATAGTGACGACATATGGATAAGTCGCCGAGACATATTCTGGAGGCATGTCCCACGCACCTTCACTATTAATGAATGAATCACCGATGTAAGTACAGGGGATTCTTTCACATACTGCTCTCTCTACTACTTCCTGTAATTCATCCTGCCCTTGTTCCCAATCAAAGGAAAGCCCGTCACTTGTTGTAAATGGAAAACCTGGTGCAGCGCGAGCAAGGTAGTCAGGATGAAGTGCCTGGAGTCCCGTTAACCTTGGATTATCAGATATTGGCACATTGCCGATACCTTCATTTTTTATCTGCCAGAATGTTGAGCCGTCGTTAGCAACGTAAAATGCATTGTTTCCAACATTTTGGCGTGACTCCATATCAGGAATATAAATAGTATATTCTCCGGTATTTGTAGTTACAATTAGTTCATGCTGTTCCATTTCAGGGTTGCCATTGTAATCTATGGCAACGATGCCGCGAGCAATTTCAAATTCATCAATGTCAATTGATAACCATAGTTCTTCAAACGCTGTACTTGCATACGTCTTAAATAAACGTGTCCCATATCCAATATCAGATTCTATTGATGCCAGAGTAATCGTAATATCGGGCAACTTATCCCGGGTTGATTCAACATCAGTGATGTTCTTTAATGAAAGTGGCACAATAGCATTTAATACTTCCTTTTCGCTTTTTCCAGCTTGATCCAAACCAATGCCACACGCCACCTCAATATTATTAGAGCCTGTCATCACATCTTCATAGGTGATAGTTAACTCCGTTTGAAACGAAACATTATTCAGCACATTATTTTGTTCCTCATTAGCCAACAACCAGCATGAGATACTAGCCTCACTATCCAATCCGTATTTTTGAAGAATATCTTCTGGAACCGTATTTTTGGGAGGTTCTACTGAAAAATGGATATCATATTCGTGACTGTATGAAATTACCGTGCTATCAATTAGATTGATTGTTATAGATGGAGGTTCGGGGAGTAGTATTGAGCGAGTTTCGCTTTTACTCTCTGAAAATAATAAACTATTATCTTTACAATAAATTTCCCATTCTTGTTCTCCATAGGCCATTGATTCTGGCATGAACTCAACTATTGAGTCTTCAGTTATAGAATTATTAGTTTTAACCGTTTCACCGGATATATCGAGCCAGCAAGACTCAATTGTTTTATCACCACCCTCTAAGAAGGGGATGATGGTTGTTAATGGAAAAAAGTCTGGCGCGTTACCAATTTCAGCTGTAAAACTAAAAGCAGTCTTATTAGGAGCATAGAGATGGAATTCATTTGGAGATTCTAAAGTGATTATTGGTGATTCCTTCTGAATATAATAAATTGCAAGAGCAACAATAACATACAAAATTGGCACCCCAATTATTGCAGAGATTGCTATGATCAACCATTTTTTAGGTTTCGGAGATTTAGAATTTTCTTCAATAGAAACACCCTTATTACTGGTAAGCACATTTTGGATATCACTCTCAGCCCAACCCTGTGACTTTAATTGATTTATTATTTGTTCTTTTGAATAACCAGCGCTACGGACATCTTTTAACCATTCTTGAATATTACTTGGCATATATGTTATCAGTAGTTTATTATCTCTAATTACAGTATACACCCTTCTGCGACCAAAAACACCTCCCATTTTGGGAGGAGTTTTTAGAAGCTAGTGCTGCCAACGGGATTCTCGTCCTGGTCAGCGCCCCCGCCTTTGGCGGGGTCGACGCTCTCTTCGTCAATTTGTGACTCGTTCGCTTCTGCCCGTTCGAATCCCTAGATCTTAGAAACTAATTACTAGCGGCAATCTATTTACTTCTAAAAAACTTGGTAAGTACCGCCAACGGGATTCGAACCCGTGTTGCCACATTGAAAGCGTGGAGTCCTAGGCCTCTAGACGATGGCGGCTTAAGAAGAGTGGTCACATGGTATACTATACATTACTATTAGTCAATAATCTATGCGCATACTTGGAATTGAAACATCATGCGATGAAACAGCTATCAGCATTGTTGATGCATCAGCAAAGCGTTTTAACGTGCGAGCTCATGTCATTTCATCACAAATCCCTACACACGTCCGGTATGGAGGCGTGGTGCCTGAAGTTGCGGCAAGGGAACATGTAAAGAACATTATTCCCACGCTTTCATATGCACTACAAAAAGCAAAAACTCAACCTGAAGATATTGATCGTATAGCAGTAACGGCTGGCCCCGGATTAATGACGTCACTTTCCGTCGGGATTCAAACGGCCGCCACTTTAAGTTATGCATGGAAGAAGCCGGCCATCGGAGTAAATCACATGGAAGGGCACATCTATGCCAATTGGGCAGAAAACCCCGGCATTCGCTTCCCAGTGCTTAATCTCACAGTCTCCGGCGGACATACCGAGCTTGTGCATATGAAAAAGCATGGTTCATACAAACTCTTGGGGCGCACTCGTGATGACGCTTCTGGAGAAGCTTTTGATAAAGTGGCAAAAATACTTGGACTCTCTTATCCTGGTGGACCATCTATCGAGAAATTAGCAAAAAAAGGGAATCCTCAGGCATACGACTTTCCTCGCCCGATGATAGGGCATGCCAATTATGATTTCAGTTTTGCTGGGCTAAAAACATCAGTCCTGTATATGTATCACAAAATTAAGAAGACTCCCAAAATAAAAGCTGATATTGCAGCTTCATTCCAACAAGCCGTAGTGGATGTATTGGTTGATAAGACAATTAAGGCAGTGAACAAGTATAAAGTAAAAACAGTCCTCCTTTCTGGAGGAGTCGCGGCCAATACACTTCTTCGTCAAACACTTACCGCAGAATTAAAATCCGAATTCCCTAAAATTGCTTTTCACTACCCGCCTATTAAACTCTGTACCGATAATGCAACGATGATCGCTGTTGCAGGTTATTTCAATATCAAAAGAGGTAAGTCTACTCCTTGGCACAAGCTTCACCCTGATTCGAACTGGGAACTAGTGTAAATGAAAGGGGGTACGACCAATAGATCGCACCCCTTATAGATTTCCGCTTGAGCGGATCACTTACTCGTCATCGACATAACCTGCGTCGACAACATCCGCATGCTCTTCAGCCGTTTGAGGAGGATGTGGCCCGTGGATGCAGAGGGGATTGCCGTCTGGATCCGCCTCAACCCACCAATCGCACTGTGCACAGAACACCGTTGGCATATGCCCTCCCGGCTAGGGTTCGGTTTTTTGTCTTTATTTCGAACCTGTTTGATGGTAAAATGACTCCACCGAAGATTGACTTTACACATTTAGAAGATCCATGTCAATAAAATTGTCGAAAGCGTACGATCCTAAAGCAATCGAATCAGATACGTATACTCGCTGGGAACGGTCGGGGTTTTTTAATCCTGATAACCTGCCGGGTAAACGCACAAAGTCATTCAGTATTTCCATGCCGCCGCCGAACGTTACGGGCGAACTGCATCTTGGACATGCGACCGCATTAACGATCGAAGACGTGCTAACTCGTTTCAAACGAATGCAGGGGTATAAAGCGCTCTGGGTGCCCGGCACTGACCATGCAGGAATCGCAACGCAAATAATGGTAGAACGTCTGATTGCCGATCAGGGTGTTGACCGTCACAAACTTGGCCGTGATGTGTTTTTAAAGAAAGTATGGCAATGGAAAAAACAGTATGGCTCCCGCATCACAGAACAAATCAGATCTATCGGTGCTTCATGCGACTGGTCGAGAGAACATTTCACGATGGACCCGAAGCTCACTGAAGCTGTCCAGCATGCGTTTATTACAATGCATAAAGATGGTCTCATTTACCGAGGAGAACGGATTATCAGTTGGTGCCCGAGATGCTCATCGGCAATATCTGATCTTGAGGTAAAACATGATTCAAGAAATCAGAAGCTCTACTACATTCGCTACCCCCTCATGGGTTCGACAAAATATATTACCGTCGCGACTACACGGCCGGAAACGATGCTTGGAGACACGGCCGTTGCCGTGAATCCCAAAGATAAACGATACACAACATATATTGGACAGAAGGTCATTTTGCCCATCATGGAGCGTGAAATTCCGGTCATTGCCGATCGCGGCGTTGAAAAGGACTTTGGCACGGGCGCGGTAAAAGTTACTCCCGCGCATGATGCGCTTGATTTTGAAATTGGATTGCGTCACAAACTTCCTCACATATCAGTCATTGATGAGAAATCTAAAATGACGAAAGATGCCGGGAAGTATTACGGAAAAAGTGTCGTAGAAGCACGCCGGCTTATTCTGGAAGAGCTCGAGGAAGAGGGAAATATTGAAAAAATTGAGGACTACCACCATAACGTTGCTACTTGCGATCGTTGTCATTCTGTTATTGAGCCACTTATTTCCAAACAATGGTTTATTAAGACGAAACCACTGGCAAAAAAGGCAATTGCCGCTGTGAAGTCAAAAGAAATTGAAATCATTCCAAAAAGGTTTGAAAAAGTCTACTTCCACTGGATGAACAACATCACAGACTGGTGTATTTCCAGACAGCTCTGGTGGGGGCATCAAATTCCCGTATGGTATTGCGGAAAACCACAGCTATCAGGAAATCGAATGGGATTTCACACAAGTGTTGTTCCTCAATTATTTGATGGCAAGACAAAAACATATCGTTTGCGCGATCATTCATTCAAGGCGGGGGACGCCGTGAAATTCATAAATAGTCAATCAGGGGAGATCGTTGGTACGGGCACTATTACGAATGTCGAGCAAAAAAATGTCAGAGAAATTGATCTCAGCGACCCAACACATCATTCAACGTATACAAAACACTCCGAGCTCATTACTGCCTTTAAGCGTCATAATCCAGACAAGGCGGTTACTAACAATACCACCGTATTTATCTACTCGTACGTTTTTACTCCTTTGAAAAATTCAGCCAATGGGTGTGAAACGATCATCGTCTCCATTAAAAAACCAAAAGCATGCCCAAAGTGCAAACAAAAAAAATATCTCATTCAGGATCCTGATACGCTCGATACGTGGTTTTCATCAAGCTTGTGGACATTTTCAACGCTTGGCTGGCCGAAAAAAACAAAAGATCTCAAAACCTACCATCCGACATCTGTCATGGAGACAGGCTGGGATATACTTTTTTTCTGGGTGGCGCGCATGACGATGATGAGTCTCTACTTCATGAAAGAAGTGCCATTTAAAAAAGTATACCTCCACGGGCTCGTGCTCGACCGTGATGGAAAGAAAATGTCCAAGTCAAAAGGCACGGGGATAGACCCGATTCTCATGACGGAAAAATATGGGACAGACGCCATCAGACTTTCTCTCATTCTCGGAACATCAGCTGGTCAGGACTTCCGCCTGTATGAAGAAAAAATTGCAGGCTATCGGAATTTTATTAATAAACTTTGGAATGTCGCTCGGTTTACTCTTTCACAATCGTCATCACAATCCGTAAAAGCCTCTTCAATTGCGGATCGCTGGATTCTCTCACGCCTTCAGTCAATTACTGAAAGCGTTACAAAGGACATTGAGGCGTTTAGGTTTTCGGATGCCGGAACAACACTCTACGAATTTATCTGGCATGAAGTGGCCGATTGGTACGTAGAAATATCAAAGAATGCTCCAAATCCGGGAATCCTGCGGCATGTACTCAAACAAGTTCTTACCTTACTCCATCCGTTCGCACCATTTGTCACAGAAGAACTATGGGCACATTTATCAGGTAAAAAAGATGCCAAAAACCTTTTATTGGTCTCAAGCTGGCCAACTGTTGATAAAAAGCTTGTTAATAAAAAGGCAGAGGATGAATTTACTATTTTGAAGGACTTGGTCACAGCTATTCGCAATGCCCGGTCGTTAGCAAAAGTTCCACCTCAAAATGTTGTTGATGTTACCAGCTGGGGTAAACACAAATCGTTTGTTTCTTCGTTTAAAAACACTATTGAACAGCTCGCAAAATGTAAGCTCTCGTGGAGCGATCGTCCCCAGAAAAAAACAACCGGCACGGTGCAGGGTGTTGCTTTTCATATCGAACTGCCAAAAGAGCTGGACAAGCGAAGACAGCAAGAAATGGAAAATCTCAATAAATACATTGATCAATTAAACAAAAAACTGCAAAATAAGCAGTTTGTATCAAACGCTCCGAAGGAAGTTGTGAATGCCCAGCAAGAGAAGCTGAAAGAGGCCAAAAGTCGCCTACAGCAGCTTTCGCAATAAAAAAAGTGCAGGCGCTAAGGTTATAGCAGCCTGCACGGCATGAGTCCTTCCCCAGGAATTGGTGGAGCAAAGCTTTGCTCGATTTGTCCGCGTCCGAGAACGAGATCGGCGTCATCGAAAAACAGACGAAACGAATGGACGCCTGTCCAAGCGTATGTGTTCTTCGCCAAACTTGCGGCAAAGATATGCGCACCCCCACCTACGTTCAGAAAAACTAGCGAGGGAATGTTTTCGCACGACCGGGTATCCGGTCCAACGCCATTATCCCATAGGATAATCACTCCGTTGGTGAGACGTATCATTGGTCTCCCAATAAACGTCTCTGAGTGATTCATCGGCGTAGTTGCGATAACCGCATATTGAAATTCATCAAGCTGTTGCTCGCTTAAGAATCTGTCGAGCATTCCTGACATCCACCAAAGTGTCCAGCGGACTCTCCAGGAAACTTCTTCAGGATCCCACACAATTCCACGAAAGGAGATTCGTGAGCTTGGGGTCATTGAATAACCCTTTCTGTCGTTGAAGGTACTATTTCCGCAGTAATTTGAGAATACAGCAAAGTATCATAATAAAACATCCCTGTCAAGAGACAAGGACATTTTAGGTAATTGTGACAGTATTATCGCTTTGCTCTTGCAGCTGTCCCCAGCTCTCTTTTATTCATCCCCACACTTTCTTCTGATGCTTGTCGAAAACGTCTTTCTCTCGTTTTATCTTCTTGAATCCTATCCCGTTCCGCATGTTCTTCCTTAACTTTAGCAGCTGCTTCGGCTTGTATCCGGCGAATGTCCTTTCCTGAAAAATCGCCGATTCTCTCTAGATTTCGTCTTCCCATAAAAAAATAGGGTTACTTATTATCCCCAACTACTGTAATGATAGCAGAAAAATGGACTAAAGTCAATCCATTTACTCAGTATGGGCGAATATTTCATCAATCGTTGTAATACCCTCTGAAGCCTTAAGTAAACCGTCCTGCACCATAGTAACCATTCCTTCTTTCACAGCTACCTCGTGCATAGCGCGTTCTGAAACATTCTTAGTAAGAATAAGCTGTTCAATCTCTTCGTTCATCGCAAACACTTCATAAATTCCTATCCGTCCGCGGTAACCGATATGAGCACATGTACCACATCCTTTCCCACGATAGAACTTTAAGCTTTCTACATCGACCTTAAGTCCGGAGTTCGGAGCAATATTCAATAATATTTTTTTTACCCGTGTCAGCTGCTCACCTGTCGGCATGTATTCTTCTTTACAATCTTTGCATACTTTTCGTACAAGTCGCTGACCAATAATCACATTAAGTGCAGGTGCCAGAAGATAGGGAACCACTTTTAGCGATAGAAGTCGAGGGATGGCTCCTGCAGCATTGTTCGTATGCATCGTCGAAAGCATGAGGTGCCCAGTAAGCGCCGCTTGAATAGAAATTGCCGCCGTTTCCGGATCACGCACCTCTCCAACCATTACTACATCGGGATCCTGTCGCAATACTGACTTAAGACCATTGGCAAATGTATATTCTTTATCTATGTTTACCTCACTTTGGTTAATGCCCGGAATTTTGTATTCGATCGGATGCTCAAGTGTGATTATTTTTCTTTCCGGAGTATTTAATAAGTTGAGAAACGCATATAAAGTTGTCGTTTTTCCCGAACCGGTCGGTCCGGTGGTGAGTACCATGCCATTTGGCCGTTCAATTTCGTGCATAAGAATATCATATTCCCGGTCCCGTAAACCAAGGTTTTTTAACTCAAGACCGACTGCCGAGGAGTCCAGTAAACGCATTACGACACTTTCTCCAAAAGCAGTGGGAACACATGAAACACGAACATCAATGTACCCTTCTGATAAATGAATAGTGAAGCGTCCATCCTGGGGAACCTTTGTTACATTGATCTTAAGCTCTGAAAGGAGCTTGATGCGACTGATGACTTTAGGCCAAATTTCCTTGTGTAATTCTGCGACATCATGTAAAACACCATCAATCCGATATCGGACTTTAATATTACTCTCCTCTGCTTCGATATGAATATCAGACGAATGATTTTTAATTGCTCCCGCTACAAGTAGCGTAATAATTTCCGTGACACTGACATCCTGCACGCTTTTATTTATTTCCTTGAATGTCAGTAATTGAGCTTGATACTTCTTAAAATCTTCTTCAGTAATCTCAACGCCAGTGACATACTTGCGAGGTTTTGGTATTGCCGCATAGAGCTTCATTGCCTGAGAAAGACTATATTCGGAGATAAGATATATTTTTCCATGTACTTTTTGACTCTTCATGAGATCAGCTAAAAGTTTTTGAACTTCTGGATCTGTCGGATCTGTCGAACCTAACCTAAGCTCATGTCCACTATTTAAAAAACAGACGGTTTTAAGTTTTTTTGCAGTTTCTTCAGGAACAAGGGCAAGCACCTCTCCAGAAATCGGAAAACCCTTAAGGGTGATATAATCCAACCCAAGTTCGGCAGAACGGCTTTGTGTAATCCGTTCTTTTTCTTTGATATCTATTTGCTGCATTTTTTCCTCAAACTTTCCCTTTGCTTCGTCTGAGGAAACCTTAATATGCTTTCTCGCCTGTGGGCTTAAAAGATCATCAAGGGATTTGTCTTTTTGGTCTTCATCCATAGCCGCAGTATACCATTTCTTGGAGTATAAAAAAACAGCCTTTCCTTGGTGATCGCAGGATAAGCTAATGAGAAAGACTATTGTAGTGCCGCAAGATAGGATTTTACGGTAGAGAGAATTTTCTCTTCAGCTGCAGTAATGGTCGTACCTTGTAAAGTAAGGGTTGTATAATTTTTTGAGCCGGCGGGTGAAAACTCTTTTAGCATTACCCGTCCATCGAGCGCTTTGGCTGTATTTACAATTACTCCAATATTTCCGTCAGATTTTTCATATACCAGAACAATCGCTTCCGCTTGCGGAGTATTAATTATGAGTTCATCAATAACACCGTCAAGCTCATTTTCATCAGTATTTGATCTTTCAAAATCCTGACGATTCAGTATTGACCACACGACACGACCGGCAAGATCTGTGCGAAGTCTGGCCAGTGTTCGACCCCAGAGTTTCAGAGTAGAAATCGATTTTGTGCGATAAAGATTTTTTATGATATCATCCCGTCTTGCACCTTGTTCGATAAGATGGCTTGAGATAGAAAGCGAGCGCGGGGTTACTGTCGCAGTTTGGAAACTTTTGGTCTTTGAAATAATTCCAGTGAGCAGACTTGTTGCGATGTATTCATTAAGGAGGTTATTTCCCATTGATCGGATGAGCTCAAAAACTATTTCAGAGCTTGATGTTGCGACAAGATCAATATAATTAATCTGTCCGTACTGCTCATTTGCCGGATTATGGTCGATATTAACAATCGGAGTGTGATAGAAAAATTCAGCATTATCCTCATATAGTTTTCCAAGCGATTCAAGATCCGGAGCATCAATTACAAAAATCAGATCATACTCATATTCTGATGCTGAAGTACTTACGTCGCGTTCCTCAAAAAAACCGTTTTTAGGAGTAATAAAAATATTCAGCTTATCTCCTAGGATATCATACGACAACTCTTGAACTTTGGTTCGGGTAACATCCAAGGAAATGACAAACTTCCTCAGTGCGGTGAGTTCTTTGTGAATTTCCTTGCTCTTTGGAAGAAAGCGGTGATGTAATGGTAGTTCAAATTCATTTGACACCACCTTAACTTTCTTTCGAAGCTGTTCAAGCGCCAAATATAAGCCAAGGCTGGCTGACACCGCATCCGTTGATGGATTACGTGGTAATGCAATTAAGATGCTTTTCGATCGCTTGAGGAGATCGGTGATTTGTTTATCTGATGATTCTTGCATACTGTTCGTAGAAATCAAATTAGTATAGAATGGCATAAAAAGCCTGTCAAGACAAGCCTCATTATGAATATTACCAACACCCCGACAATAAGCCGTAATCCACAATATACTATGAAAATGGGCACGCATCTCGCTCAATCGTGCCGTGGAGGTGAGATTATCGCGCTTACAGGATCATTGGGAAGCGGAAAGACAACATTTGTAAAAGGACTTGCCCGTGGACTCGGCACGCCGGCTGAAAAGGTTGTGAGTCCGAGTTTCTTGCTTATCCATAGTTTTAAAGTGCGTAAAAAAAATATATCGAGCTTCCACCATATCGACTTATGGAGAATCGATCCTATGAGCGAAAATGACGCTCAAATCCTTAATGAGCTCTTTCATTCAGAAAAGTTTGTCATAGCAATTGAGTGGGCTTCACGACTTCCAAACAAACTCAAGAAATATATTACCCACAATGTTCGATGTACAATTGTCGATAAAAAGATTAGAGAAATTACGATACGAAAAAAGCCGGCCTCTAATCGGCGCACCTCATGATTTCGATATTGTAATTATGAAGTTGATGCTCTTGCACGCTCTTCGGAAAGAAGAGTGTTTTTTACTACACCGTCTTCAACAACCATTTTTTTCTCAGACAGTGAAATAACTTGTGAGGGACTAATAAGAAACTTGTTCTTCAAAAAAACAGACCCTTGAGAAACATGGTATCGCCATATTCTTTGCTCCGCGGCATCAAACTCTAAATCAATAACCTGGCCTATAGACTGCCCGGATCGTGTCTCAACAGGAAGGTGAAGAAGTTGTTTTCTTGATAAAATCATGAGGACTTGGGAAGCACCTCTGGCTTATCATCTTTTTTCTTAAAAAGAAGATACTGCTGTCCAAGCTGAAAGAGTGTGGCGACAAACCAGTAAAGAGCTAACCCTGCTGGAAAGCGCAAGGAGAAAAAGATAATAAGTAGAGGAAAAAAGTAGGTCATCTGCTTGCTCATTGTTGAAGCCATGCTTTCATCTTTTGAACCTTCAACTTTCGGCGGTTTATTTGACATCAGCATCTTAGATTGAAAGAACTGTGCGGCTCCAGCTGAAAGAGCGAGAATCCAGTTGCCCGTCGCATGCATATCGACAAACCCTAAAAACATATTATTAATCGGGATATCAGAATATATCGCTGCAAGTGAAGGATAGAGATGTCCAATCTGTTCCTCAACTAATAGCCCCGTTGAGGAATCTACTTGTGCCACCGCTATAAATACCCGATAGAGTGCCAAGAGAATTGGTAATTGAATAAGTAGGGGTAAACAGGAAGAAAGGGGATTAACCTTATTTTCTTTATAAAACTTCATGAGCTGCCGACCCTGCTCTTCTTTATTATCTTTATATTTATTCTGCAGTGCCTTCAGTTGCGGCTGCATGTCCTGTAATTTCTTTTGAGAAACGATGGATGAACGGGAGGGTAAGAAGAGAATTGCTTTAATAACCAGAGTTAAAAGTATTATCGCAATTCCAAGATCAGGAATAACGTGATAAATACCAACCAACGCATTAAGAAGTGGCTCGAAAATGACTGTATTAAACAGTTCTATCATGTTGTTTTGCTATTTTAGTAATTGGATCATACCCTCCGCTGTTAAGCGGGTTACATCGAATTATTCGAATAATACTTTTTCCCGTTCCTCGTAGAATTCCGTAACGAGAAATTACCTGGATGCTGTATTCAGAACATGTTGGATGAAAACGACAAAAACCATATGGATATCGTGAACGAAACCATCCATGATCTGGGGAAAGCGTTCGCTGATACAAGCGCAGCAACGCAATTAAAGTTGATTGAATGAATATGTGTAGTCGTCTCACGTGTTTATTTTAAGAACCTATGATGATGTAATAAGGTGATAAGTTGAGCAGAAAGCTTCTTCGGGGGGATTTCTTTAAACTGGGGCGTTACAATAATTAGATAATCCCTTTCCCCGCGCAGAGAAGGGATTATGGGGCGCAATGCTTCTTTGATTACGCGCCGAATCCGATTTCGCTTGGTTGCCAGCTTAGAAATTTTTTTACTTACCACGATGCCCACACGGGGTTTCGTATTGGATGTTTTTACTGATCGAATCCGTAAACCTTGAGTTCGAATTTCACGCCCTCGGCGCCACAAATGACTAAAGTCCCGTTCTCGCTGAAGTCGATTTCCTTCAGGCAGCATAAAGCTACCGGCTTAACTTTTGGCGCCCCCTCTTTCTTCGACGACTCAATACACGCTTTCCGGCTTTTGTTCTCATCCGTTTACGAAATCCGTGTATACGTTTTCGTTTTCGCTTCTTTGGTTGGTACGTTCTCTTCGGCATATGTAGAAAATTCTTAGGAATCGCCACTATTGTACCAAGCCCCTCTCACTTGGTCAATGAGACATAAATACAAAATATGCCCTCATAGTATCTCCACAGGACATACACAGATTATGCACATTCTATCAACCTTCGTCCATTCTTCTTGTTCAGTATTCATGGTATAGTTTTTAGTACCGCCAAAAGCTGAGAGTGGTAAGTTTCGAATCATCTTATGACAAACGAACAACTGTGGGAAGCAACACTTGGAGAACTTGAGCTCTCTTTGAGTAAGGCAAATTTTACTACATGGTTTAAAAACACCTTCATTATAGAACGAAATGATGAGAAGGTGTCAGTTGGCGTTCCCAACACATTTACCAAAACGTGGTTTGAAAACAAATATCATGATTCAATTCTTAAAGCCCTTCAGAATATATCCGAAAATCCAATAAAATCCATTGAGTACATCGTTACCACAAAACAACCACAGAAGACTGTAACAAAAAAACCAGATGATATTGCAGTAAAAACTGCCCCTATTACTTCACCACAAACATCCGTACGCACGACTAAAACATCTGAGGGAGTTGCCCTTGATCCAAAATACACTTTTGAAACATTTGTCGTGGGAAAAGGTAATGAGCTCGCTCGTGCTGCATGCAAAGCGGTTACCGGAACACCGGGCACTGCATACAATCCGCTTTTTCTCTATGGCGGGTCTGGGCTCGGTAAAACCCATCTTATTCAAGCAATTGGTGCGGAATTAAAAAAGAAATATCCAAATCAAAATGTTTTGTATGTTACTTGTGAAAGATTTACTAACGATTTTATCCAGTCTATCACTCGTGGCTCCATAGAAAACTTCAAAAAAATCTACCGGTCAGTAGATGCATTACTTATCGATGACATTCAGTTCCTTGCAGGAAAAGAAGGGACTCAAGAAGAATTTTTTCACACGTTCAACACTCTTCACCAGGCCAATAAACAAATCGTATTAACTTCCGATCGTCCTCCAAAGGCTATTCCAGCTTTGGAAAACAGGCTTGTGTCACGATTTGAATGGGGCATGCTTGCTGACATCCAGCAACCCAATCTTGAGACGAGAATTGCAATTCTACGGGCCAAATGCAAAGAACGAAACTGTGAGCTAACAGAGGAAATAATACGCTATATCGGCACAAACGTGCAGAGCAACGTGCGCGAGCTTGAAGGAGCGCTTAATAGAATTGTTGCCTATAATGACCTTAATAATACAAAACCCACACTTGAATCAGTTAAAGAACTTCTTGTAACCGCCTCACATCAGCAAAAACGCAATGGTGCGCTCACTCCAAAACAGATACTTGCCATTGTTGGAAGTTTTTATGATGTTAGTCTTGACAATCTAAAGGGTATCAGCCGTAAAAAAGAACTCGTTGTTCCTCGTCAGATTGCCATGTACCTGCTTCGTGAAGATGCAAAAAGCTCATATCCAACCATTGGTCAGGAGTTAGGGGGAAGAGATCATACAACAGCCATTCATGCATTCGAAAAAATTAAAAATGCTTTGGATACCGATGAAAAGATCCGGGAAGATATTAATCTTATTCGTCAAAGACTTTATACTTCACGTGGATAAAGTGTGTTTGCATGTGGGACATGTCTGTATATAAGGTTGTGCACCCGTGGTTGGTGGTTGGAGGATAAATATTGTTGATTTTTTTCAGACTGAAAGTTGCGCACAAACCGCCCTCACCCGCTTAATGAGTTATCACCACACACTAAAGTAGCAGTTAGTAAACAAAATCAATACATCTTTCTCATTAAAACATCCCTTCTTCCACATTTCCACAACACTATATATTAAAACTAATTACATATATGAAGTTAACATGCACTAAAGAGAATCTCGCAAAGGGACTGCAAGTAGTCAGTCACATTGCAAGTAAAAATATTACACTTCCGATTTTAAACAACGTTTTACTTAAAGCGCACGATGGCGCACTTGAATTATCCGCAACAAATCTTGAGCTCGCGGTAATTAGTAAAGTAAGAGGAAAAGTTGAAAAAGAGGGAACTTTTACGGTTCAAGCAAAGCTTCTCACTGATTTTATAACACTTTTACCCGATGAGCGGATTGAATTTGACCTTCAGGAGCATAGCCTCAACATTCATGCCCAAAATTCTCAAACAGTCATTCGTGGTATGGACGCTAGTGAATTCCCACTTATCCCGAAAGTTGAGAAGAAAAATGAATACGTATGTAACATATCTGATCTTCGTTCCGCACTGTCCCAGGTTGCAATTGCGGTCTCTAATGATGAATCCAGGCCAGACATAAGTGGTGCACTTTTTTCAGTAAAAGGAAAAGAGCTTACGCTCGTTGGCACAGACAGCTATCGTCTCGCTGAACGGGTACTCCCGCTTGAGTCGGCAAGCGATGATGCGGACGTCATAGTGCCGGTTAAAACAATTTTTGAACTTCTGCGCATTATTGGCGATGAACAGGGTGAAATGACGGTGATAATGGGCGAAAATCAAATTCTCTTTTCATTTGACGCTACAAAGTTAATCTCCAGAACAATTGAAGGTCGGTTTCCCGATTACACACAAATAATTCCCAAAAGCCATAAAACGCACGTAACAATAAATATTGAGGAGCTATCAAAAGCGATTCGCACGGCAAGCTTATTTTGTAAATCAGGTGTGAACGACGTGACCATTCAATTTATCCCCGATAAAAAAGAAGTGGCTATCTCAGCGTTGAATAATCAGCTGGGTGAGAACACAACAGTTTTGAAAGCGAAAATTACGTGTCAGAATAATGATGGGGTGTTTAACTATCGTTATTTGCTTGATGGACTTGCAAATATAGGAACAGAAGAGGTGGAGTTAACCATTGAAGATAATGCAAGCCCGGGAGTCTTAAGGCCAGCTGGTGGAAAGGGGTATCTGTATATAATTATGCCGATAAAGCAATAGCAAATTAGTGTAAGAAAATAAAAAACACTCCTGGAAATTTCCGGAAGTGTTTTGGCATTTAGTTATGAATCTATTGGTTCGGTCGTGACGGGAGTTCCGGTATAGTTAAAATCAATTGATGCTGAATTTGTGTTTTCTACCGTGTCATATACGACGACATTTAGCGTATGGAATCCAGTGGTAAGAGTCGATAGATCAAGTACTGATGATAATTTGGTACTTTCAGAGATTTTAATTGTATCAATGAAATATTCGGCGCGTAATAATGTACGTGGTCCAGCATATTTAATTTGAACGGTCATACTTTGAGTGGCGATATCTCCACCAACTGCCGGAGTAAGAATGCGAACTCCGGGCATCTGGTCTTCATCGCGAAGACCACAGTCTTCATCTAACGGATATGCGGTGAGAAAGCCGTTTTCTTCAACCCAACGCAAGACCGGTTCTTCAAAACGCTCATATTGCGGATCCACTTCAGGATTTTCAGGCACGGGGCCACGCGGGTTATCCTTATCAACATAGTGAAGTATTGAATGCACGTTTTTTATGGTTTTTTCCGCGATATATTCTTTTGGATATTCGTCAATACATGTTGATGGAATTCGCTTTTCAGTAATTTTATCAACTTTAATAATTTCTTCACCTTCTACTTCACCCTTCAGTATTGGTTTTGAGACGTTAATGTAATCAGGATTCTTAAATGTTTCCACAACTGTTCCATCTAAGACAGCGCGCATATATTCATTCCAAATAGGTGCAGCGACGACAGATCCGGCCGCACCTCGCCGCATTTCCGAATTATCATTGTTCCCAACCCATACCCCAGCGGCCAGCGACGGGGTGTAGCCAATGGTCCAGGCGTCGCGATAGTCATTTGTGGTCCCGGTTTTTGCCGCTACGGGTCTGCCAGGAAGTGTAAGTTTGCTTCCCGAACCAAACACATAAGCACGCGCACCATCATCCGAAAGAATGTTATTTAAGAGACGGACAACTTTTTCGTCCATAACACGGGTTTCGTTATCCTTGTACTCGTCCAGCGTTTTTCCATCTTTATCTTCAATACTCATTATTGGTGTCACTGGGTGTCGTACTCCTTCTCGGGCAAGTGTGGCAAATGCTGAAACATGATCAAGTAAACGCACTTCACCGCCACCCAATACAAGTGCGAGACCATACCGGGATGGATCATTAAGTGTTGTATAACCGAGATCCCTGGCGGTATCGAGAACATCCTCAACTCCTACAAGGTAGAGTGCTTTTACTGCGGGTATGTTCAGGGAGCCCGCAAGTGCTTGTCGTATAGTGACAGGGCCGCGTTCCTGTAAATCATAGTTTTTAGGTTCATAATCTTTAAGATCTGTTTTAAATTTTGTTACGAGATCAAAAAGAATCGTATCGGGAGTATAGCCTTCCTTGAAGGCAGTAACATACACGATTGGCTTAAAAGATGATCCCGGTTGACGTTCCCGTAATACTACATTTACATTTCCATCAATACTTTCATCAAAATAGTCTTTTGATCCTACCATGGCGAGCACTTGGCCGGTTTTTGTATCAATAGATACGAGAGCAGCATTTGAGGCATTATAACTTTCGTTACGCTCTACGCCATTAACCACTGCCTGCTCAGCAGCATCCTGATGAGTGATATCAAGCGTTGTGGTTACTTTAAGTCCACCTTGCTCGATCACCTTCTCACCATACCTGTTTGCTAAGTATTCTCGCACATAAAAGACGAAATGCGGAGCCCTGATATTTGATTGAATTGAGTGGATACTTATTTCCTCGGCAAGTGCTATTTCATGCTCTTCCTCAGAAATATACCCTTCATTTTCAAGAAGATTAATGATCATCTGTTGCCGTGCTATCCAGTCATCCTGATTATTAAAATAATATGTTGGCGATTGTGGCAATGCAGCGAGTAAGGCGCCTTCAGCAATAGTTAAATCTTTAGCGGATTTTCCAAGATAGGTTTGAGCGGCAGCTTCAATGCCGTATGCACTGGAGCCGTATGGGATTTCATTGAAATACATTTTTAAGATTTGATCCTTGGAAAATTTTCTCTCAATTTGATATGCGAGAATGAGTTCACGAATTTTACGAGTATAACTTTTTTCGTTGGTAAGAATAGCATTCTTAACAAATTGCTGGGTTATCGTAGATCCACCACGCTGAGGACATATACCGCCGAGACTCCCAAAAGCCTCATGGCATATGGCTTTCACTATCCCGGTAAATGAAGGGTATATTTCTGAGGAAGAGCATGAAATAGCACCGCTATGGGAAAAAAAGTGTTTATCTTCAACGACAATAGTTGCCCACTTTGCGTGTTCAGGAATATCTTCCAGATTGATTACGGTGCGCTTGATATCTCCATGCACTTCATATAATAGTGTAGTGCCATCACGCGCATATATTTTTGTGCTTTGAGCAAGCGAACGATCAATAACCTTGTCAGGATTTGGAAGGTCTCGTGAAAACCAGGCAAAGGTGCCCACCATCCCAATTCCTATAAGAAGAATTAAGATAATAAGGATGGGAAGCCAGTTTGCGGCAAGTCTTTTTAAAA
>JBHPFX010000012.1:0-25095 GCA_042570925.1 Patescibacteria group bacterium | reverse complement strand
GTTATCTACAATGTGATCTTTCGTTGACATAAAGTGTTTTTATTGGTAAATTTTGTAATAAGTTAAGTTGTTGGATTGATCTTTTTCGGGGCTCTCTCAAGGAGGGGGGAAATGGCTCAGCCAGGCATGGTACTTTGGGACCAATGCGTTGGGCGCATAGTCAGCTTCATGAAGGAAGAAAGGCGATACAGATTTCCTTTCACCAGGGGTGATGATCAAACCGGACTTGAGGTCGGAAATGGTGGATTTGTCGATGATGATCCACTCGAACCAGGACTGGTTATCACACTCGAAGGTGTAACAGAGGTAACGTTCGCCGCATGAACTTCAGGAGCTCACATCATGAATAGCATCGATCTTTGACCGGGGACAATTTTTACGTTCCCGGTCGATTTCTTATAAGTGATGTAATGAGCGTGAAATTGTGATTGACGTATTATTTTCGACTTGCTAAGGTAGGTATCAATATTGCATTTTTGACTTTGGGAGGTTCGGATTAACTGGGAGGGGTCATGTCAGAATCTGGTATCAAATCGCAGCTCGTTGGAAGAGTAACTTTCGTTAAAGTGGATGGTGCCGCGCCCGCTACCTATATCGGTATGGTGAAGGGATTCACTGATACGGAAGTTATTCTCGATGATGCTACCATCAACGACGTACCGTGTGCACCTAATTTCCATGTGTTACTGGAAGGAATCACCGACGTGAAACCTTCTACATAATACATTACAATCAAGCAACGAGCTTCCGGGCATTGGTTAATTCCATGCCCGGCTGTCTTATATTAAAAAGAGCTTTTAAGCTTATCGAGCGAATGTCTGACTGTACCATCTATTAACGTATCTCCTATTCTTACACGAACGCCTCCAATAACTTTTGGATTAACTGACTCTTGAAGTAATATATCTTTTTTTAATGCTGTGCGGAGCTTATCTACTAGTGACGACTGAGTACCTGGAGTAAGTGTTTTGGCGGTAACAACATCTACCGAGATAATCCCGTCGCGCTCATGGACCAGTTCAGCCAGTGAATTGAGAATGCGGTCAACTTTTTTCATATCCCGCTTTTTCTTGAGCATCAACACAAAATGCTTGAGCAGATCCGATCTTTTATCTTCAGAAGTCTGGTCGTATGCTGCGAGTAATGCTTTTGCGTATTGTGTTGGTGATACTTTCCGCATATTATTTTACTGATTGTACGGTATCGTCGACTAATTTTTTATCCGTTGAATCGTCCATTTTCTTTCCGATCACTTTTTCTGTTGCTGCGATCACCAGTCCACCCACTTCTTTACGTGCATCGGCAATCATCTTGTCTTTCTCGGCTTCAATCTGCTGTTTAGCTTTTTCAACTACTTCTTTGGCTTCCTGCTTCGTCGCCTCGATTTTCTCTGTTTTTATTCGTTCAGTTTCTTTCGTCGCATTTTCAATAATTGCCTGCGCCTCCTTCTGGGCGGCAAGAATTTTTTCTTCCTTGCTCTTTTCGGTATTAGCAAGCTCCTCCTCAATTCTCCTGGCGTCTTTGAGGCTTTTTTCAATTTCGTCTGACCGTTTTGACATCGTCTTCATCAGCGGCTTAAGTGCCCACTTCCAGACGACAAAAAGAACGATCGCGAAATTAATCAACTGCGCTATGAGCAGTTTCCAATCTACGTGAAATGTCTCTATAAAATCTTCCATATTTTTTGATAATTATCTTTCTTCAGGGTCCGCCAAAATGGATAGGACCCTGCCTGAAAGTCAATTACTTGATTCCGAAGGCAATAACGAGAGCGTAAATTGCGATAGCCTCAGCAAATGCTGCGGCGAGAAGCATCGGAACAAGGATTTTACCGGCTGATTCCGGGTTTCGTCCGATTGATTCCATGGCTTTTGAGCCAATCTTGCCGATTGCCATAGCTGGTCCAAAACCACCGATGGCGATCGCGAGTGCTTTTGCAATAGTTGCAAGTTCCATTTTTTTGACCTTTCTTTTTGGAGCTCTCTGGTTACGACGGGGAATGGGTGTTTAACGTCGCCAAGGTAACTCCATTACTTAATTAGCTATTTAGTAATCTTAATGCTCATCTGCCGTAGAAGCAACTGTAAAGTACACAAGCGTCAACATGGCAAAGATAAGTGCTTGTATTAATCCAACAATGATTTCAAGGAAAATAAACGGTATCGGCATGGCAAATGCAAAAATGACGGCTATCGAGGCGAGTAATACTTCTCCAGCAAATACATTGCCAAAGAGACGAAATGACAGTGAGGCGATTTTTGCAAATTCTCCAATGATCTCAATAATGCCGACAAAGAATTTAATAGGATTTACAAATACGATGGACGGATCTTTAAACATCCGTCTAGGAACCACTGCTAACGCCTTCACATTTACAAACTTATTAAAGTACTTCCATATACCGACGGTGAGAATGCCGAAAACATTTGAGGCAATGACCGCGAGAAGCGCAAGAGCAAGTGTCGCATTAAAATCCGCTGTGCCTCCACGGAAATACGGAATAAATGTCTGATGACCGTCATGCATCGTTATATATCCGACAGAGCCAATACCAGGAAATATTCCTAACCAATTATTAACGAGAATGAATATAAAAATGATAAATACAATCGGAAAAATCTTGAGCGTTTTTTTACGGTCTCCCGTAACCGAATCTGCGAGTTTTAATGCGCCGTCAACGATCATCTCCATCATGCTCTGAAGTTTGGATGGAATTTTCTTGATTGTCCTGCCAAAAAGCACGGCAAACAATACAAGTGCAACAACCACAATCCATGAATTAAGTAGTGAATTCGTGACAGTGAATCCACCGACATTAAATATCGGTTCTGAAAACAACGTTACTTCATGAGTCACTTCTTCCGTTGTTTCCGCATGAGTCTCCTCTACAACTCCTTCAGTGGATCCGAAGATTTCTTCTTCGACCTCTAGTATTTCTTCATTTGTTGTGTGTTCTGTTGTCATTGTCTTTATTTTTAGCTTCTCGCTCAATGTCCTGCATATACTTCGACGCGATACGAACAATTGAGTATGTAGAGAAAAGGATCGCCACGATTGTCAGTCCGATGAAAAATAGCGGTTCAGAGTCATATCGTCTATCAAGCGCCTGCCCTGCAAATAGTGCAAGAACGATTGGTGCGGCGATCAGCCCGGTAACTTGAGCAAATATCCGTAGTGCGGGCTCCCACCATGGAGTTTGCGGCTTTTCTTCCATATTCTTGTCATTTATGTGGGTTCAACCTGGTTTCACATACTCCCGTAAAATCAGCCTATTCAGTAGCTTCGCTTTCACCAAGTTGGAACATATACTACTACGATATCACATATAAGTCAATCCCCCGCGTTTCCTAATGTGGGCATAAGATCATTTTTTGGCTAACATTAGCAAAAACCCCTCAAACTGTGGAAGTAGGAGGGGTGGTGTCGACGAGACAATCGGATGTCATCTGGTCAACGATCTGGCAATCTTGCCAGCAAATGTATCGAGAGTGAGGGATAGATCGGCAGACTTATTGAGCGGGGGCATGGAGTCCTGAAAATCCGAAGTGGAGGGTATCTGTCGAACAAAGTTCGAGTGGATCTGAGGGATATCTAATCTCCGTGCCAATTCCGTACAGATTTCCAAGGGATCCGTGATATCCAACCCCAATGATCTAAAGAATGTACCGGGCTCGACCGGAGTAACAGCCCTCACTGGACGTAAAGACGTAACGGGTAGTGAGATAAACTCACTTTTTGGGAATGACCACGCACTCAATACGCGAACTACTGGTACCGGTGCCCGACGTTCATCGATAATTGCTCTCAAATGCCTGAGAACTGCCGCTTTCGTATTCTCAAATGTATCCATGAAAGAACCTCTCTTTTTTTCGTTTTACTTTCACCAATAACAAACACTACTCCCATGAAGAGAGATTGTCAAGGAATCTATCTCTTTCTACGTAAGTGTAAAGATGTAATAATCTGATTGGCAGTCTTGATTGGAGTAGACCGAGTTGTATCTATAACAAGCGTATCGCTGTGTCTTGGAAAACGTCTTGATGAACGAAAGACATGCTTGCGCATAAGATCTCGCAGCCTTTTCTTGGATTTAATTTTATGAAAATGCCTGCGATCTTTTTTTACAACTCTGCGGAAAAGAACATCTTCATCACATCGCAATTCAATAAAAGACATATTCCCACTTTGTGAGGTTGCAGCCCGCTTGAATCTTTCAACTTCTTTCCAGTCTTCCTCTTTGTTCAGAGCCAGCGCGTACGTCATGATCAAACCCCGCACGTTGTGCTTGACCGCAGTCTGAATTATTTTTAGACGAATGTCTTTGTTGAGTTTTCTGAACTTCGGTGATCCAAATGTATAAATATCTTCTACAAGATCAACGGTAATATGATTATGAAGCAATCCGTAGCCAATTTTCTTTGCTAGGATTCTGCCGACTGTGTACTTGCCCACTCCGGGTGGACCGTAAAGAAAAAGAAGTTCCATATATTAGTCCCTAAAAAGTATCCCCTCTTTTGAATATATTTTACTTGCCACTACAATGCTGACGGCGGCAAAAAAGAGTAACGAGCCAACGGTGATTAAAATATGCGGAGCATTGAAATCACCAAGCAGCACTTCCTTCATTACAAATATGGCGTTTACCCCCGGAATGACAAAAAAGACGTCTACCGGCTTGAAATCGGGAAGTGTATTTAGAATCGCCACGGGCAATACGGCTAAAAGATAAAATGGTGTTATATAATTTTGTGCCTCTTTGTAGCTTTTTGCAAAAATGGCAACAGAAAGAAGCAAGCCTGAAAACATTACGGCAAGTATTATTCCAATCCCCAGCATTACTCCAATAGCTCCGAGGCTGATATTAAACGCGATCTCTTCGCCGATTAGCTCAGAAGGGGGGAATAATTTAAAAGCCGTATACAAAGAACCTAATGATAAGATAATCGTCACGCTCGACATCGTGGCAACAGCAAGAAATTTTCCTGCCACCAGCTTCATTCGCGAGACAGGAGCATAAAGCAGTGCTTCTAGTGTTTTTCGCTCTTTCTCCCCTGCTGATACATCAATGGCGATATACATACCTCCAACAATGGAAAAGATGACCAAGAACATTGGCAGAAGCATACCGATAAAGAATCCGCCTATTTCTTCGGCAGTAGCTATATCAATCGTTTCAGGAACAACAACGTTTAGGATAGTGGCGCTCACCCCCTCCTCAGTGAGTCGTGCATTTCCAATCTCCTGATTTAGTGTTTGGATCGCTAAGCGTACTTTTTGAATTGCCTGCTGAGAATCAATACTGGACGTTTTTGAATATACTTTAATGTTTGCCGGAGTTGCCTCGCTTAACAGGGTTTCGAAATCTTCAGACACTTCGATATATACATTAATAACTCCGGTATCGAAATCTTCCTCAAATGCATCGCTTGCTTCTACTATTTCAATCTTTTCGTTACTTTCTAAATAATTAACAAGTGTCGGTGCATATTCTTCTGTATTGAATGCAACCTTGGCAGATTTATCTTCCGCACTCTTAATGCTGTACTCCTGTAATTTTAACGAGCCGATAAGAATCATGGGCATCAAGACCACGGGCAGAATTATTGCCGTCATCAGCGTCCGACGATCGCGGATATTGTCTATGAGTTCTTTTTTCCAAACGGTAAATACTTTATTCATACTATTTCTGATATTTCTTTAACATTTGCTTACTGATCACCGCTCCCAGCGCGCCAATGATAACAAGACTGACACCTACCATATCGCTTGCATCTCCGAGGAAGCCCGAGAATTGTACCGCCAACCCAATAGCAACAAATACGAATGATGAAATTCGCACTTTGGTAAGATTCGATTTTTTAGAACGCGTGGTAAGACTTTGTGACTTTTTCTTTCGTTCTTCATCAGATTCAGTTGAAAGTTGCTTCTCTCTCACCGTCTGCATGAATGCTTCTTCGAGATTGCTCGCACCTGTTGACTCAAGAATCCCCTTTACTGTATTTACCGCGACCAGCTTTCCCCGATGAAGAATACCCACTCGGTCAGAAAGCTTCTCTGCGTCAAACATGTCATGTGTTGAGAGAATGACCAGCTTTCCCATTTCACGAGCTTTTTTCATAAATTCAATTATTGTCCGAGAAGCTAAGACATCCAGCCCCGCTGTTGGCTCGTCAAAAATAATCACTTTTGGATCATGAATGATTGAACGAGCTATGGCCACTTTTTGTTTCATACCGGTGGAAAACTTCCCAGCTCTGCGATCCGCAAAACTTCTCATATCAAGAACGTTAAAAAGTTCTTCGATGCGGTCTTCCAGCTTTTGACCCTGAATTCCATAGAGTCGGCCAAAGTAACGCAGGTTTTCCCGAGCGGTAAATCGATCATATAATCCAATTTCTGCCGTCAAAACGCCAATATTCCTGCGAACATCCTCCGGTTGTTTCTTAATATCAAAGCCGGCAACTTCGGCTGTTCCGCCGGTTGCTTCAAGCACAGTAGCAATAACTCGGATTGTTGTAGTCTTCCCGGCTCCATTCGGCCCGAGCAACCCAAAAATCTCACCGGCTTTCGCTTCGAAAGAGACGTTATCAACCGCTATTAAGCCGTTAAATGATTTTGTGAGACCTTGAACTGAGAGCATAGGGACTCACATTATATCTCAATTGCAGATTCTGATCCAGTTAACTGAAATGTTGATATCGAAGCATCAAACGCCGGTTCCAGCCCTTCAAAAGCATCATTTGATGTTGAAAATGTTATATACACTATTCGATCGTCCTTTTCATAAAACACCTGCTTCTGAGAAAAAGAACCCTCATTATCGGTAAGAATGGTACTAAGAAAGTATCCATCAACACCATCAATTGGCATCTCACTTTCTTCAACTACGTCGATATTCTCTACTTGTGGATCAGATCGTGTGATTTCAAGTGTCTCTTCGGCGTGAAGTTCAAGGGATTCGCTGATTGTCCCGGGAATAACAGTGATCCAGATATTAGTGAGAAATGTCGCATCAGCGGTCGAATGCACATACACCTCTTGATAGTTTTCACCGTCTGAATTTTTTTCACTAAGCTCGAATCCTGCTGGGTATTGATATTCATATGGCGCAGCAGCTACAACTTCTCCCTCGTCTTGAATAGTGACAAGTAGCCATATAACGATTATTGCCACTATTACTGCTGCTGCAATGGGAAATATTTTTTTCATGTTATCTTACAAACGCATCTAATAATAAATTTATTACAAAATATAGAACAAAGAGTGCAAACATAATTAATACAATTTTTATACTCGTTCTCACTCCCCTTGCAACACCTGCTCCTGCTGTTTTTGATGTTGGTTTTGGTGAACGAATGATGTGTAACAAGGAGATTATTATAGAAAGAAAACCAAACACAAGAAGCATCCCAACCAAAACAGCGGATGTTGTCTCCTCTAGTCCTTCACTCGTATCTATGAATGAAATAATTACACCAACAACAATCATTATGAAACCAATGATACTAAAAATATAACTAAGAATCGGCTTCTTTATTTCTTCTTCGTTTCTACCATTTGAATGTGAGATGTGTTCTTCGGGCATATGTTTTATTCCTTCTTTTTCTTCCAATTATGAACCAACATAATAGCACCAATGAGCAATAATGGAGGTACCACAGCTACTATAGGTATAAAAAATAACATTTCCAGAAATCCACCATCACCCTCAATACTATCCCAAATTTTAAAGTAAAATATTGCTACAATTAGGCCAATAATACCTAATCCAAATAGTATCCCTCCGATAATTCTCGCCTTAGTAGTACCTGTACCCATCCCTAACTTTGATTTTTTTTCGGTGCTGTTAGTTAATGGTTGAATTGGCTCCTCAGACATATGTTTTAATCCTTTTTAGGTTTCATTACAAAATACATTACTCAATTTCCATCTCATACAACATAACCACTTCATAACGATTACCCCTCTTTAGGGTAACTTGCCTTGCTCTTTTCGGCACACCGGTTGCTTTTTCCTGCTTTTTAAGCAAATCCATAATACCTTCAGCTCTCATATCTGCTTTATCGGCAGCTATCTGCATATCTAACGATGAGCCAACAGCTACCACTAGTAATTTATTGCCCTGACGAAAAATACGACGGGTATTTTCCACCATCCACTCATCACTTAAATCAACACTGGAATCAAGCTCAACCGGGCTAATTGTGGGTTGTTCTGCTTCTGGCGTTTCGGTAGGCTGAGATTCCTGAGCTCCGCTAGTGCTTGAATCCGGTTTTTCCTCACCACCACCTGAAAAAGCTTCAGCATACATTTGCTGTAAAGCATATCGGAAACCCTCTAGATTTCCACCCGACCTAACTACTTGATCCGCCAAATCCCATGCTTTCTGCTGAAAGTCATTAAGCTCTTCATCAGTTACTTTACTAAATTCCATCGAGGCCATTTCCATCATTTGATTGGCAAACTGCTGCATCTCTCTTAATTGACTCTTTTCATCTTGATTGAGTTCTCGCTTATTTTCGGTATCTACTTTAGCATTACCTTCAGCAGGATCACCAGATCCTGTTTCTGCTCTTAAGCCAGTTGGCATCATAGCTATGCCAACAACTAAGGCAATTTTTACATAGTCGCCAACTCTTCTTTTTAGTCTTGACAATTTCCCTCGCTTTTTATCTGCTGAGAATCGCATGTCCTCCTGTGGGATTCCTCGTTCACCTTTCATAGCATTATCATTAATTGATTATTTATTCCTTTTAGATTCTATATACTAATAACTCCCGCTCGACCAACTAAGAAGAATATAGATGAAAAAAAGAACCATCAAAATCAAACCGACGTACACTCCTAAAAACACTAACGGGAGGGTTAGGCTGATTTCCCTATGGCGAAAAAAATAGCGTATCAGGCTATATATACTATACACGAACACCACTACCCCATACCATATCACTATATAAGTATTTAATGACCTTTCCAACTCAACAGACCCGGCTCTGAGGCTCAATCCTAGATATTCAGCAAGCATCAGTAACGGAATAAGAGAAATTAGAATATTAACGGCCGACACAATAACTGCAATAACCTGTCGGCGATTGACAACGGATGGCTTTGGTGTTGGTGGTATGTTTTGTACGCTTGTGTCCATATTTTTTTATCTACTCCTCCTTAGGTTTTTCTAACTCCACCGGCTCAATTCCTCCGCCTTTTTCCGAAATCTTAAGAACGTCTTTGTCCACCTTTTTGAATTCTTTATACGCAGTATTGTATGTATTCACTGTCGTGCCGAGATGTTGGCCGAGTTTTTGCATGAATTGATCATAGCTGGCAATATGCTTAGCAAGTTGTTCGACATTCTTGCGAATCTCTTTTGCCGACTTTTCTATTTGTAATGCACGAAGTCCTTGGAGAACGGTCTGTAAATATGCAAGAAAGCTCGTCGGAGAGACAATAATCACATGCTTTTCTTTGAATGCGTACTCGATTAAATCTCTTGTAGCGACTTTCACCGCGCCAACTTTGTTTACGAGAAGATCGTAGTAAATTGCTTCAGATGGAATAAACATAAAAGCAAAGTCCATCGTATTTTCACTTGGGCGGACGTATTTTGCCGTTTCATCTATGCGGTTCTTTAAATCCGCTTTGAATTGTTTCTCCAAATCTCCCCTGGTAGATTCATCACGTTCGTTAAGAATTCGTTCATAGTTTTCTAATGAAAACTTTGAATCTACGGGAATTATTTTTTCTTCAACAAATACGACGGCATCCACAATCTCGCCGTCTTTAAACTTATACTGCATTTTATACGAATTCGGCGGGAGAACGTTTTTTAATGTCTCTTCTAAAAAGTACTCGCCCAGCACGCCTCGCTGTTTTGGATTCTTGAGAATATCCTGCAAATTCTGCAATTGATCAGCAAAGTTGACCACTTGCTTATTTGTTTCATCAAGCTTCGTAAGCCGCTCAGTGACATCCTTAACAATCTTCGCGGATTGCCCGAATTGATCTTGAATAGCTTTTGTGGATTCACCCAGTTTTTGATCAAGTACGCGAGTCTGCTCAGTTGCTTTTTCGTTGAGTTGCCCAATGCGCTCTTCCAGTCTGACCATCTTTTCATTTACCTCAGGTGACTGCTCGGTCTTGTTTTTATTTTGACGGACAATAAGAATGACGACGCCGATAAGCGCCAATGCCATTAATACTGTTGTGAGGATGTCCATAGGGGTATTGTAGCTTACTTTTTAGCTTACTTTCAAGTGCTTTTATAGTATTGACAAACATTCCTCAGATGTTACTTTTGTAGTGATTTAAGTTAAAAACGTTGTCCTTTGGTTATCAGATGGAGGACCAATGAACCATTCTTTAAGGGAAAAAGAGACGGATAGACCATCGCCGGATAGGTTACCTCCACCTTGCCGGAAACCACTTGCACCAGAACCATTGCGAAGACGGCAAGGTGACAGACACCGCCCTCCCCCGCGTGATCGAACTCAGCCACCTACGCGCAGATAGTCCCGCAATATCAAAGACATACAAACCCCCGGGTCATAACGGACGGGGGTTTCTTTTTTACATTACTGAAAATGTAATTCTTGAGCAACGCGTTTTGTATTACGATCAACATACAATGACAGTGATTTTCCCCCACCCCGCATGGGGTTTTTTTCATCTTCAAGATAAACTGCCCAAATATTCACCAATTTTCCATCTTCACTTATACCCTTGTATTCAAGGCGAAACTCATCAATTTTCCATTTTTTCTCTTCAAGTAAATACTTCTCCGCAATTTCTTCAAGATGTGCAAGTTCACTAGTGGGGATATTACCTTGTGTCTCGTTGCTTACCATATAGTATTCCTATCGGTTATAGTAATTTAAAAAACTTTTCAGCATTTTTAGTCGTCTGTCTCTCCACTTCCCCAAACGAAATCCCCTTCAGTTCGGCAATTTTTTCTGCAATATATTTCACAAACAATGGCTCATTTCGCTGGCCACGCACTTCTTGGGGTGCTAAATAAGGCGCATCAGTCTCCACCATCATACGATCAAGTGGCACATACTTCGCTGCCTCCTGAACTTCTTTCGCATTTGGATACGTAACGATCCCAGTGAATGAAATTCTAAATCCGTCATTAATATACTTCTTCGCGACATCTAACGTCGAACTATAGCAATGTAAAACTGCATTAGTGAATCCAAAGTGATTCAATACATCCAACATCTCTACATAAGCTTTTTCTGGCGCCTGCTTCGGTGACCGGCAATGCAGTATGACCGGCAGTGAACGTTTTTCAGCAATCTCTAGGTGTTTGATAAAAACGTCTTTTTGCTTTTTTTTAAAAGAAGTCTCGTCGACGTTTTCAGGAATGTGATAATAATCCAATCCTGTTTCACCTATCGCAACTGTTTCTTTTTCTTTGGCAAGCGTATCGTAAAAAGACGGATCAAACTTTTCTTCCCGCGTTTGAAATGGAAATTCCACTTCATCCTTGTCTACAAATACAGAATGAAGATGAATGGGATGAAGTGCTACTGCGGCAAATAACTTTCCTGGATATTTTATTGCCATTTTTACTGCACGTTCGCTCGTGGTACCCTGTGATCCAACGTTAATAATTTTCATACCCGCATCGAGTGTACGCTTTAAAACGTCGTCGATGTCGTCTTTGTATGCACTAAAATTAAGATGACAGTGGGAATCTATCAGCATAGGAACATCATATTATGGTAAGAGGACTTTCAAATTGTCCGGTAACAGGCCCGTAAGAATTGCTGCGCCTCCGACGAACATTCCAGCAATCCGGGATGAATCGACTGCTTCTACAAAACCGTCTGAGAAGGGATAAATTTGTGCGATAGTAAGCATCATGCCAACAGTGAGCACCCCGACAATAATACCCAGAACAGCTCCGGCGACTCGGTTGATCGGACCAAGAAATGGAATAATCGTAACGAGCTTAAAAGCTTTATTAAGCCTTTGGAAAATAAAGCCGACTAATTGATTTACAACAAGAAAAATAAGAATAAAGGAAGCTGTATTTGCCACGCCCTCCTTCACAAAGAGGAATTGTAAAAAATTTCCAAGAAACTCATGGAATTGTCCCGCGGCCAATACGCCAATAATAATGCCAACGAGCACGCCAAATGTGTGGATTAATCCGAACCAAAAACCACTAAAAACGAAGTAGAGGAAAATTACTAAGAGTATGATGTCGAACGATGGCATATGATTTATAAGCGGGGAAATAACGGATCGCCTTTTACAATCTTTTTGGCATTAAAGAGTGAAATGATTTTCTTCGACGTTTCAGGAATAAACGGCTGCAGTGCTTCAGTAATTATTAGTATATCACGAACAAGCTTGGTAAACACATCAGTGAGTGCTTGCGTATCAGTCAATTTCCACGGTTCTTTTTCATCAATATATTTATTTGCTTTGGCAATCAGGTGCCAGATTTTTTTCAGCGCGTCATCAAACCGTAAGTCTTCAATAGCTTGATCAATTTCAGTATTATGTGAGCTTCCTGTCACCACGACTTTAATTAATAGATTGTTCTTTTCAATCAAGTTGGATGTCCGAGCAACGAGATTTCCCAATCCATTGGCCAAATCCGCATTATACTGCTCGACAAATTTAGCTTCCTTGATATCCCCATCCTGCCCAAAAGGAAACTGTGAGAGGAGTAAATATCTCGTTGCGTCCGCGCCAAATTTTTTCACCAAGTCATTTGGATCAATGACATTGCCTACCGACTTGGACATTTTCTTGCCATTCAGACTGAAAAAACCATGTGCAAACACTTTATGCGGTGGCTTCTCCCCTGCTGCGATCAGCATAGCTGGCCAGTAAACCGCATGGAATTTGATAATATCTTTTGCCATTAGATGCACATCAGCCGGCCACCATTTCTTGAATGTTTTATCATCGCGCCCATATCCAATTGCAGAAATGTAATTTTGCAGCGCTTCTACCCACACGTATATTTTCTGGCCTGTATCGATGGGAAAATCCAATCCCCAGTCGACCCGCTCTCTCGTGACTGAGAAGTCTTTTAAATCTTGTTTAAAAAGACCGAGGACTTCATTCTTTCTTGATTCTGGCTTTATGATGATTTCGTCAGACTCAATTAACTTTTTGACATCAGGTAAATACTTCTCCAATTTAAAGAACCAATTTTTTTCTTTAACAACTTCCGGCTTGATGCCGTGAACAGGACATAATCCATCAATCAAATCTTTCTCAGTATAAAAATCCTCACATCCCCTGCAATACAATCCTTTATACTCTCCCTGATAGAGTGCGCCAACCTCATTAAGCTTCTTCATAAATATCTGCACGGACTCATTATGCTCCTTGTCCGTCGTGCGCATGAAAATGTCATGCTTGATTCCGAGGTTTGTAAACGTTGCTTCAAATTCTTTAGCATTTTTCTGAACAAACTTTTCTACGTCAATTCCTTCCGCCTTAGCACTGCCCGCAACTTTATCACCATGCTCATCAGTTCCGGTAAGAAAATAAACATTCTCTTTTCCAATCTTTGATCTCCAATATCGCGCCAAAACATCCGCCGCGATCGTCGTATATGCATGACCGATATGCGGCTTGTCATTAACGTAATATATTGGAGTTGTTATATAGAATTTCTTTGTCACAATGCGTGAAGTATACTAAAAAAACAGCACTATTTCAAATAGAAACCCCCTAGACAACCATTGCCAGGGGGTTAAATCGCGGGCTTGTGAATTGAAAAGTGTTCGTCGGATCATAGAATGTCGAACACTCAGGGCATATGACATGCCGGGTATGATCCGAAGGAGAACAGGCCTCGCAACGCTCTGTTGCTGTAAGAGGGACACCGAGAGGTTTCTTGGACGACCTACGAACCCTTTTTCTTTGGGTTTTTTTTCGTGCCATTAGCCCACCTCATGTGATAAAGAGCGAGAGTTTATTAAGCTATCTTATCTATAATGAAAAAAGTGTCAAGAGCCTATGAGCCTTCAACTACTACGACATACTCTCCTCGTGGTTTTTCGTTTTGAACCTTTTTACCTACTTCTTCAATAGTACCAGTTGTAATGGTTTCAAACTTCTTTGTAAGCTCCCGACAGACTACCACTTTTCGTTCAGGGCTCAGTCGTTCTGCAAGTTGTTGGATGGACTTTTGAATTCGATGTGGAGATTCATAAAAAATGACTGATCTTTTGCTCTCAGCTATCTCATCAAAGAGCTTATTTCTCCCCTTCTTATGTGGGATAAACCCGAGAAAAAGAAAGTCCGACACTGGCAACCCTGCGGCGGACGCGGCTGCGGTCACTGCCGACGGGCCGGGTATTGGAATTATCTGAACATCGTTACCAAGCTTTTCCCGTACAAGTGAAACGAGTTTACCTCCTGGATCAGATATTGCCGGGGTGCCTCCATCTGAAACAAGCGCCAATGTTTTGCCGTCTTGTAAGTACTGAATGATCTCATCTTCCCGTTGAAAGCCGCTGTGTTGATGATAGCTGACAAGCTGCTTATGAATATCAAGGTGTGAAAGTAATTTCTGGCTTTGCCTCGTATCTTCGCACAGTATAATATCTGCTTCTTTTAATATGCGAACAGCTCGAAGAGTGATATCTTCGAGATTTCCAATTGGCGTAGCTACTATATAGAGAGTGCTCATAGTATGATCCTACCTGATAATTGCTTGACAGTAAACATGCTTTACATTACAGTAAGAAAAAATACGTAGCACTTCATTTCCAAAAAGATACAGACGGAGGTTGTATCGTGGCTGGAATAAGAGTTCGGGAGGGAGAATCATTTGAGGCGGCGCTTCGAAGGTTTAACAAAGCCGTAGACATGTCAGGAATTCTGAAAGCTGCTCAGCGAGCATCGAGATACAAAAAGCCTTCGGATAAAAGAAGGCAGGATGTACGAATGTCTTTACTCAGAATAAGGAAAGAAGCAAGACGCAGAGGAGAATACGACACGTAATGTTTCATGCCAAATTTGGTATGTAATCCCGCAGATTGGATGTCAATCTGCGGTCTTTGTTATTTTTCAGCACTATTGACAGACACCGCCTATGCAACTTAAGCTAATATAATTACATTGTTCTTAACGTCCAATTCGTACAATCATGGGGAGGGGTCGTGACGGGTGTACGAGTACGTGATGATGAAACGTTTGAAAGAGCTCTCAAACGTTTCGCAAAGGTATGTGAGCAGGCAGGTATTCAGAAGGAGTGGAAAAGGCACAACAGATTCGAAAAGCCGTCCACGAGGAGACGGCACAGTAAACAGGCAAGTGAACGCCGCAGAGCAAAGAGAGCGCGCGAGAAAGATTCGAACAGAAATAGAAAGCAACCGCTCGTAACTCGATGGCCGTAACCGGCTTGTATAGCACATCGCCGTAGGTGGTACTACACCATCTACGGCAAATTGTTATCTTTTTGAATTGTTACCTACACTCCCAGTCGCCTCTCTGACTGTCCTTTTTTTTGCATGAAGTCACGAAGGAAAATTTCGATGATCAATGTGACAGGTACTGCAAGTAAGATTCCAATGAGTCCAGCCAACTTTGCACCGACAAGCATAACAATGATAACAATCAACGGATTCAGGCCGACCGCTTTGGACATGACACGCGGTACGATAAAGTTATTTTCAAGCTGTTGAATGAGTGTATAGAGAGCAATGACAAGAATGGCGGTTAGCGGACTCACGGTGAACGCGATAAACACAGCAGGAATTGCCCCGATGAACGGTCCAAGGTACGGAATAAATTCAGTAAGACCTGCCCACAATGCCAGAACCAAGGCATAATCCACCCCAAGTATGAGAAGACCAACATATGACATAGCCCCAATAATTGCTGATAGAATAATTTGTCCCCTCAACCACTGACTGATCTTCTCCTGAATGCGGTTTGCAATATGATTGAGATATGGTTGAACTTTTTCTGGCGCTACTGCGCGTAAAAATCGTTTTACCGCATTCTCCTCAATAAGCATGTAAAAAGTAATAACCACGACTCCGATAAACGCGAAAAATCCGCCAAAGATGCTTATGAGTGAAGAAAATAATCCCTTTGTCGTCTGAGCAATATTTTCTTGGAGTGATTGAAGGGCATCCTCGACATTTCCCAACACTCCGCTCGAAATAGAGAATTCTTTAAAATTGTCGAAATCATTTGTAATCCGATCATAATATTCGGGAAAGTTACTGCCAATTTGTGAAAGCTGCTCTGCGATTGGCGGAATGAGCATACCTACCGAAAGTGCAAAAATTCCAAATACAAGGAGATAAATCGTCAAGACGCCGACAATGCGAGGAATTCTTCGCGCTTTTAGCCACGTTACCCATGGATTAAACGCTGATGCCAATATTACAGCTACAACAAGGATGAGAATGACATCCTGTATAAGATAAATAAACCACAAGAGCCCCACGATAATCAAAATCTTGATAATCGTTGTTGAAGATATATTTACGTTAATTGGGGCTTTTTGTTCCTCCATACTATAAGTATATACGTATTTACGAAAATCGTAAAAGCCGTTTGAATTCGGCAGCAGAACGATACGGGCCAATCATTGCAAGGGAGAGTTTCGAGTTTTTAAATATATCTTTAGCTACGTCCTGTATCTGCTTTTTGGTTACCCGCTGAATTTTCTTTAACTGCTCCTCTGGACTTAATATTTCATTGCGAAACATTAGCTGCTTACCTGCCCATGAAGCAATATTGTCAGAATCTTCGAGATTGAGAATCAGCTTACCTCTCATAAACTCTTTTGCCTTCGTGAGCTCTTCCTGGGTAACGCCTTTCGTCACGGCGAGCCGCAGCTCATGTAAAATGGCCTTAATCGCCTGCTTGATACGCTTTTTTTCTAACCCTGCCTGAATCATAAAAGTGCCAGTGTCTTCAAGCACATTCACTCCGGCGCGAATAAAGTAGCACAACCCCTGGCGCTCCCGTAAAGAAATAAACAGTCGTGAACTCATATTGCCACCCAGGATGATTGAAAGCAGATTTAAGGAATACAGCTTTGGATGCTTATATTGGTATCCTTGCACTCCAAGCGCTAACTGCACCTGATGAGTGTTTTTATAATGAACGAGTGCACGCGCATGCGCCTGTTTGTGCGTATAGGGTATAAATGGCTTGCTTATTTTTCTTTCGTGGTTTGTGCTGAAATATTTTTTCGCCAATGGTAAAACGTTTTTTGGCAGACGTCCGGCGATTACAAGCATCATGTTTGACGGCACATGATACGCATTCCGCAGATCAATAAGCTGCTGACGCCCGGCTTTCCTGATATTTTTCTTTGGTCCGGCAATGTTCCAACCTAATGGCGTGTCCCCAAACAGCGTTTGCTCAAAGAGATCTTCGGTATACATCATCGGGTTGTCCTCATACATGTTGATCTCTTCAATAATGACTCCTCGTTCACGCTCGATTTCTTTTTGTGCAAAAGTGGAATGAAAAACCATGTCAGACAGAATATCCAAAGAAAGTTCAAGCTTTTCATGATTGAGCTTGATGTAATACCCCGTATGATCTTTGGAAGTAAAGGCGTTAAACTCCGCCCCAACACCATCGAGCAGCCGGGTAATTTCTAGCGTCGAAGGACGCTTCTCAGTTCCTTTGAACATTAAATGCTCGATAAAATGAGACATGCCGTTTAGCTGGCGTGTTTCATACCGTGAGCCTACCTTAACTAATAACAGAGCCGTAACTGCCTTTGTTTCTGTTAAAGGTACAAATACGACACGTAATCCGTTTGGGAGTTTTGTTACTGTGTGCCTCATGAAGATAATTTTTCTTTGAGATAAGTGGTTAATTCGTCAATTGCTATTCGATCCTGTTTCATTGTGTCACGGTCTCGGATAGTTACTTTTTTGTCTTCTAACGAGTCAAAATCGACAGTTACACAGTATGGTGTGCCAATCTCATCTTGCCTCCGATATCTGCGTCCAATGGATGAGACTTCGTCATATTGGGTGACAAACTCTTTTCGTAGTGAACCTGCAATTTCCTTTGCGAGGCCTGAAAGCTTTTCTTTTTTAGATAGGGGTAATATAGCTACTTTTATCGGTGCCAAATCTTTATGTAGTCGCAACACTACTTCTTTCTCCTTATTACTTTCTGTCGTAGTAGTTCGTCCACCCTCTACTTCTTCATATGCATCAAGTAAAAACGCTAGCGCTGCGCGGTCAACACCTGCTGAAGGCTCAATAACTGACAGCTTTTTTTCCTTGCCTTCTTCTTTGTAGGTAATACTATGGGCTTTCAAGTCATAGTCGGTTCGATTTGCAATACCCATTAGCTCTGCAAATCCTTTATCAAATGGAAATTTGTATTCGATATCAACTGTTTCTTTCGCATAATGCGCAAGCTCGTCTTTTTCCTGCTTCCGCTTTTGAAGATTCTTTTCATTCATTCCAAGTTCGACAAACCACTGATAACTATTCTCTACCCATTCTTTAAATGAGGTATCGTCGTCTTTTGTTTCCACAAAATATTCAATCTCCATCTGTTCAAATTCACGCGAGCGAAAAATAAAATTTCCTGGGGTGATTTCATTCCTAAATGCTTTGCCGATTTGCGCAATGCCGAATGGAGCCTTGAGTCGCATGACTTGCTGTACGTTTTCGAAATTAACAAAAATATTCTGGGCTGTCTCAGGTCGCAAATACGCCGTAGCGGCTGAATCCTCAGTTGGCCCGACAAAAGTCTTGAACATGGTATTAAACTGTCTCGCTTCAGTAAACTCTCCACCACATTCTGGACACTTTTTTGAATCCAAGTCATCAGCCTTAAAACGATGGTGACATTTTTTACATTCGACGAGTTGATCTTGAAAACCTTCAACGTGTCCGCTCTTTTCCCAAACTTTTGGATTTGTAATAATTGCTGAATCTAATCCAACTACGTCTCCGCGTTCCTGAACAAATCGCTTCCACCAAGAGTTTTTTATGTTATTTTTTAATTCTACTCCTAAAGGCCCAAAGTCCCAGAAACCCTGAAGCCCACCATACATTTCTCCCGATGGAAAAATAAAACCACGCCTTTTGCAAAGCGAAATGAGTTTTTCCATGGCGTCATTTCCTTTCATAGATAGATTGTATTATACCATTATATGTGTTTTATTCAAGTGAATACAGAATCAATCCAAGCCATCCTGAGGAGACCTAACGAAGTGATGGCGACGAAGGATCCCTTTTTTTTATTCAATAAGAAAGTGTCCCGCTTACGGATGTAAGCGGGACACGATATTGTCAATGCTGGATCGTCAATTGATTGAAAAGTTGTCGCGACTGGTTTTCAAACCGATGACAAGTGCCACAACGAATCCAATGAGAAGGCCCCAAAGCATATGCCAGGACCAACCACTGAACAAGTACCAACCACCCGTCCATAAGGCGGCGACAGCTGCCCAGATTCCGAAGAACCATTTGTCAGACATTACGTCCTCCTCCATCTTCCGCGACTAAAATCGCGGAACAACATACAATTCTGCCAGTATCGATTTCTGTCGGCAAAGCCCATAATGATCGAGATTGTCAGACCGACGAGAACGATGGCGATGTTTAATCTAGTAGATGCATCGACAATAATACATACCGTAAGTAGTACGACCGTGATTCCCATTGCCGACAGAGATGCGGGAAGGTTGAACCGTCCTGATCGGATCGGATCAGAAAGTACTGCGGTAAGTACAACAAGCACAGAAGCGATGACTAATGGTGGCCAGTAGAATGAGGAATAATCCACATTCGGATCGCGAAGTGCAAAGCAAAGTGGAATGATAAGGGCAAGTGCCCAGATCCAGCCGGCTGCTTTTAATTCCCAATTCATAGAACACCCCCATGTGAAAGAGCGTTATTATTCTTCCTCCGTGAATACTCAAACCTTAGTTGAAAAAGATATACTTTGTCAATAATATCAAAACACCCGGCCTTCGTCAGAAGACCGGGTTTGAAATCCATCAGTCATGATGGTTATCATGTTTCCGGCAATGCATCGCTTCGTGTTCGCCATATGTGCTCAATTTGTTCACTGATCAGTGGCCAGTAGATCACGCCCATAACAATCGTGACAAGGCCAACTGCACCCAGTATTGCGTAAATCAATTTTTTGATCATAGCCCCCCCCTTTAGGGATGTAGAGTGTACAATATCAAATTCAGTTTTCACGCAATAATCGTAGTGCTATCGGGATACTCTGTCAATAAATATCCTCGTTGACGAAACACCTCAAATCATGTATACTAGTATCATAAAAATATGTCCCAAAATGAGAAAAAATTCAGAATAGTCAGCGTTTTGCTGAGCTTCGTTGTGCTTGGTATTTTGACATTCGCATTGTTTGCTCCGACAAATGCAATTACGTTTGATCCAGGAAATAGATACCAACAAGCACTCCAGCTACCCGATACTGATCCGGAAGGTATCGCTATAAGCACTGTCCAGTGGGCTCTGGGGCTACTCGGGCTTGTGGCGGTTGTCATGATTATCGCGGGTGGATTTATGTGGATGACATCGGCAGGAAATGAAGCAAGGGTAACAAAGGCTAAGGAAATTATTAAATGGGCAGTTGTCGGAATGATGGTAATTTTCTTGTCGTGGGCGATTGTAACGTTCGTCTTTACCTCACTGGAAGTGTAAATATATCCTAATGTACCGAACATCCCTCTTGCGTAAGAGGGATGTTTTGATTTTGATAAAATAACTATTACTATTCAGCTACATCTTGAGGGATTATATAATCCCAAGGACAGGTATGTAATTTCGGATTACAACTTTCCGGTCCTTTTGGTACACATGTATGTGTTCCGTAATCACACTCAAAATCAGTTGGACATGAGCAGTTCCAACATCCTGAAGGGCTCAAACCGCAAATATCGGGAGTACAATCATTTGGTACTGAGCGGATATTTCTGCAGTAGGAATTTAACTCTGTCGGATTTACGCAGGTATCGGTAGTACAATGATAATCATCATCACACTGACTGCTATTCATACATTTTACACAAAAATCATCATAGTTGCAGTACGGCAAATGAGCCGGACATCCCATACCGGGACACGTTGGATTACACGCGTATCGTAATGTTCCTTCATCGCAGTACTGTCCAAGATAGTTACATTCTCCATAGAGCGTACCATCATAACACCGGTTTTGATAAATGTTCTCAGCCCACATCGGCTTAACATTTAGATCCGGAGAAAGCAAGCATTCACCATACGCTACCTTAAAATATCCGCCAGCGCCTTGGTATGGCCAATTTACACCAAAGCTGTTTCTCATTATCCATGCACCATTCGTGCCAGCAGCATCATCCCAACCAACAAGCACCACATCGTGATCCGTTGTTACCTCTTCATGATCACAAACATATACGCCGTTAATGAAATGTCCCCCGTGATTAGATCCAAATCCCATTGGCCATGACATTGGACCATGATCAAGTATCGCTTGCTTATAAGATTCCATGGTGCGCTCTGCGGGAAGCCCCCATCCTTCAAGCTTATAAGTTCTATACATCCAACTGTCTCCAAGTGAGCATTCAGAATCTTGATCTTGATATGGGAAGTAAGCCTCATCAACAATACCTTTAATTCTCATTAAGTCGATTGCGTTAATACTTGTACCTCCGCTACAATTTCCCGGATTATAACATTGCACATGAGGAGGATCATTATAACAAAATGTGCATGGACTCTCATCATCGCCGTCTGCAACCATCTGTTGTTCTGATAAATCAATGTTGATAAAATTAAAGCCTTGTTCGATATTGTATTTTCCTTCAACCATACCTGTAGCCGCAAAAGCCCAACAACTACCGCAGCTACCCTGATCTCTCATCGGCGTCATCCAGTTAATGCCACCATAATTGCTCCAATCAAAAGATGTCGGGAGTGTCGTGGTGCTCAAAGTCGTTATAGGCGCTGAAGTTGGCTCAGGATTCACTGCTTCAACTGCTGCTTCACCGACCGTTGCTTTTGTAGTTAAGTCCAATATTGTCGACACATTATCGATTTCTTCTCCATTTTTTGTGACGCATACGGCATAAGTCATTGCGAGCGAGTCGTTTCCATCTTCTTTAACTTTCAACGTGTACCCTTCTTGTTCGCAATACGAATATTCTGTGCCGCATTCACCCGACAAAAACTGCCAGTCTCCGCATTCCGTCCCATCTGGCAGCGTACATACTCCATATTCCCCATCTGCATCTTTCACCACTTCGTGGTCATACCCCATCTCAAGACAATACACAGCGGCCGGGTTTGCCATGCCAATTTCATTGTTACTCACACTTACCGTCAGTTGTACTTCAGTGGTGTCGGTATCAGCGGTGGTCACAACTGTATCTTGTTGTTCAACAGGCAAAGAAAATAAAAAACCCATTCCAACTAAAAAAGCTGAAATCATTCCGAAAATTATCCCCACCTGCAAGTTCAAGGATACCTTTTGTTTTGTGGAAATATCTGTATGAAATTGATTTTTCATACGTTTGTTATCCTTAGGAGTCATATATTCTTTATAACTCTCTCGCCTGCTCCACCCTAATTTTTCCGCCAGGTTCTAACACGGCAATATCCCGTCTGCCAATTTTCCCTCGAAGCAAATGATTCGCGAGTGCATTATCCACTTGTTCCTGAATCGCCCGGCGTAAAGGCCTCGCACCGAATTTCGGATCAAACCCCGTGCGCGCCAATTCTTCCATTGCCTCTTTAGAAGCCTGAAGCGTAATGCCTTTTACACTTAAACGCTTCGCAACCTGATTAAGCATGAGTCCGGTGATCTGCACAATCTCCTCGAATGCAAGCGGCTTAAATACCACGATATTATCAAAACGGTTTAAAAACTCTGGTCGGAAATGTTTATTCAACTCTTCGTTGATTAACACATCTTTAATCTGTTCTATAGACTGGTTTTGCTGGATACCTTCCTGAATACGCAATGAACCGGCATTTGACGTGGCAATAATAATCGTATTGGTAAAATCAATCGTCCTGCCATATGTGTCAGTTAATCGCCCATCATCCATCACCTGAAGAAAGACATTGATAATATCCGGGTGGGCTTTTTCGAGCTCGTCGAGGAGTAGAAGTGAGAATGGATTATTACGTATTGCTTCCGTAAGATGTCCGCCTTCTGACTCTCCGCGGTAACCTGGTGGCGCACCAATGAGACGATTAATGCTCGCTTGTTCCTGATATTCCGTCATGTCTAATCGAATCATCGTTTCTTCGGAACCGTAATACACTGCTGCGACCGTTTTTGCCAGTTCAGTTTTCCCAACACCAGTCGGACCAAGGAACATTAAATTAGCAATCGGGCGTTTGATATCCCGTAGTTCTGCCCGTGCCCGCCTGAGCGCCGTCGAGACAGCTTTGACCGCTTCGTCCTGACCGACAATGCGTTCATGAATCTGTTCTTCGAGATTTAATAGTTTTTCACTTTCTTTTTCCGTCACACGAGTGACAGGAACGTTTGTACGGGATGAAATTACTTCGGCGACATCTTCAGCGGTTGCGAGCGATTTTTTTCCTTTCTTCTTCCGCACGTGCACTGCTGTCTCCTCGAGAATACCTATTGCCTTGCTTGGCTGGAAACGATCATGAATATACCTGTCTGTCAGCCGAACAATATTTTCAAGTGCTTTATACGAGAAAAATATGTCATTCTTATACTCAACAACGTCTACTTTGCTTTCGAGGATGCGAATAGTCTCATTTTCATCAGGCTCACCCACATCTACCCGTTGAAACACCCGCATGAGGCTTCCAGATGTTTCTACATACTTTCGATAATCCTGAGGAGTTGTCGATGCAACGCAAACAAATAATCGTTTTTCTAATGCTTGAGCAAGAATGTCGGCAATATCCAAATTCTCCGCACCTTCCGTGGAGACACCCACCATGTTTTGAATATTATCGATCACGAGAACAATATTTCCTGCCCGTACTATTTCATTTATGAGTTGAATGAGCCGGCCCTCGAGTTCACCTTGCCTGCCCGAACTGCCTACAAGCGATGCGACAGAAAGTGAAATAAGTCTTTTATCCTGAAGAACCTCCGGTACTTCCTCTGAAGCCATCAATGTTGCAATTGCTTCCACTATTCCCTGTTTTCCCACTCCCGGGTTACCGACTAATAACGGGTTTCCTTTTCCACTTTCGATAATTCGAAATAGTTCTTCAAGCTCCTTTTCCCGCCCGACCGTCATTGGAAGTGCTCCACGAAGCGCAACGCTCGTTAAGTCGTGGCTGAATCGGTCGAGTAATTGAGTTTGTAGTGACGTATATGACCGGTTCACTGCGCCTGCTGGTTTATGACTTGCCCTGCTTCGCCAGTGATGAAGTCTTTCAATACGCAATTTGCGAATATTCAGCCACTCAGTCACATTCGCCACTTGATGCTTTTCTACCGCCATATCATATAGAATTTCTTCCGCGATCCCGCCCTGCAAAACAATCGCCGTAAAAAGCTGTGGGACGCCAACTTTTCTCTGGCGAGTAAGATATGCCTCCCGATACGCCGCGAGCAACGCCTGCTTCATATCACGAGATAATCCCACTTTCTTGAAATCTTTTTGCGGATAACGCTGAATGGCTCTTGCGACTTTCTCAGTCAGTATTTTTGCCGGGATACCAAGTCGGGCGAGAAGCATTTGAATTTCCGGATATGGTATGAGCGTGCCAAAAACATGAATCGGTTCAACGGCTCCCTGCTTGATATTCTGCACGAGCATCCAGGCTTTTTCCACGGCAAGCATGGTCTTACGGTCAAGGCTCTCTGACACTTCTACCATTTGTGATTTTTGATCAGCAAGAATCCTGTTAAAAAGTTCATCGGGCTCTTCAGCGGTCATGGCCTGGTCAAAAGATCGGCGCTTCACATAGTCCCGAAAAGCTGCTTCTCGATCAATACGGGAATATGCATATAAATCAGTTAAAAGACTTATCGCGAAGACGGCCATATACCCGCTTCGTTCAGTAAAGAATTCCCACGTGAGCTTCCCTTCTTGCGTGATTTGAATGGCGGTGATGATGGCAAAAATAATTCCGATGATACCAAAAAAAAACAAGAGCAGAGTTTATC
>JBHPFX010000011.1:0-28594 GCA_042570925.1 Patescibacteria group bacterium | reverse complement strand
TATTCTTAGATATGCAATGTCATTCTCAAAGAGCTCCCACTCAACACTCTCAAGACTTATTGTATCTCGGATTATCGATACCGTAAAGAGTTCATTCCCTTCGTCGCGTATAATCCCAAGCTCGACGACAGTGCCTTTTTGTCCTCGAATCAGTGAAACTGCTTCAGAAAGAGACATACCCGCCGAATCTACGTCATCAATCGCCATAATCTTGTCATTTGATTGCAATCCAGCCTCTGATGCTGGAGAATCGGGCAACGGAGCAACAATGACTAGTTGATCATCCTTAAATCCAATTTCCGCCCCAATTCCTTCAAATTTACCCTCAAGCTCACGATTGAAATCTTTGGTAGTCTCTGGGTCAAAAAATACCGAATATGGATCATTAAGACTCGCCACAAGACCTGTAAGAGACCCATAATACATATCTTCCTCCGATTGAGATCCGTGTACGTAGCGAGTCTGTATAGCATTCCATACTTGTCTAAATGTACCAAAATCAACTTGATCATCATTAAGAACAGTTGGCACGGTATCAATAAACTCTTCAAATGTAATTTCCTCTGTAGATGTGACCGTCTGCCACACTCCAATAACAAACCCCAGTGATAAAAGAATGAAAGCTGAGATAATAATTATTACAGTAATAAAAAAAACTGATTTCTTTTTTGGCTGAGTTTGTGGAATTATTTCGTTGTACATCTTATGTGGATTGTATTCGTTTAATTTTTGCTCCTATACCGTTAAGTCGTGTCTCAATTTCTTCATACCCGCGATCAATAAGATCCACCCGTTCAAGAACACTTTCTCCATGCGCAATCATTGCAGCAATAAGCAATGTTGCACCCGCTCTAATGTCAAGAGAAGTTATCCGTTTTCCATATAATGTCGTCGGCCCCTCAATGACTGCCGTATGTGTATCAAGAATTGTCGCATCAGCCCCCATGCGGGCAAGTTCTCTTATGTATCCCAATCTGGCGTCATACATCGTCTCAAATATTCTGCTTGTACCTCGCGCCTGCGTCATTAAAACACTGATTGGCGCTTGCAAGTCTGTTGGAAATCCTGGATATGGGCGAGTATCAATATGAATTGGTTCAAACATCGTTGTGGGCTGTATATGAAGTGTCGATAATACATCATTTTCTTTTTCAATTGAGAATGTTACATTTGCTTTTCGAAAAGTATTTAATACCGCGTCAAGATGATCTGCTATCACTCCTCTAATTTTTACATCCCCCCTGCTAACAGCGGCAGCAATAGCAAACGTACCTGCTTCAATTCTGTCAGGTAAAATTGTGTATTTTGTTCCTTGTAACTTTTTTTGTCCAGTAACTCTGATTATCGATGTTCCAACACCCTCAATCTTAGCTCCCATGGAGATAAGGAATTTGGCCAAATCAACTATTTCAGGCTCTGAAGCTGCTAGGTGGATTTCAGTAACACCCGTTGCACAACATGCTGCAATAAGGATATTTTCCGTTGCTGAAACACTCATCTCATCGAGAATGACTTTACCACCCTGAAGCGGGTGAGCACTAAATGTATACATGTCTTCAGAGTGAACAACTTTTACACCCATTTGTTCAAAAGCTCTAATATGGGTATCTATTGGACGAGCTCCAATTAAACACCCTCCGGGATGAGGAATCTGTACTTCACCAACTCTACCTAATAATGAACCAATGATTACCACTGATGCGCGCATGTGCTTAACAAGTTGATAATCAGGATTTCCAGATACAAGACTTTTTGCTTCCAGGGCAAGAGTGTGATCCTTGAATTCTATTTTTACTCCAAGTTTTACCAAAATATCTAATAAATGCCGAACATCAGCAATATCTGGTACGCCGTGAATAATACATTTTTCTTCGGTAAGAAGTGCTGCTGAAATCAATTTAAGGGCTGCGTTTTTTGCGCCACTGACACTGATCTCACCCTCAAGCGATTCACCTCCTTGAATTACAAAATTTTCCATATATTTCACGTATAGTATACGTGATTCATCGGGTAAAAAGCAAGTTTTATAGACATAAGTACACCAGCACACTATAATTCAACCACTATGACTCTCGCAAAAAGAAGGATATATCTTTCATTGTTAGCACTGCTCTTTATTGCAGGTACGCCCCTTCTATTATTTTATTCCCGGGGATGGCGTTATGATATAGGTCAGGGCCTTATCCTTCAGACCGGGTCATTAACAGTAGAAACCGATCCTCAAGGTGCTGAAATACGAATCAACGGCGAATACGTCGGAAAAACACCCTTGAAAGCATTACATTATCCACCTGGCGAGTATTTACTTACTCTTGAGAAAGAGAACTGGATTCTCAGAGATCAAAACATCACCATCATTCAGGGACAAGCTACAATTCTCGAAAATATTTCTCTTATAGTAGACGACAGTCAACCAGTACGCCTCCTTTCTGGCTCACCGATTCATTTTATTAGTTCACGTGATAAAAATTCTCATGCGATTGTAATTAATGAAAATAATCAAGAGTCTTTATACATTCAAAGGAAACCAACAGACATGCCAATGTTTATAAAAACCTTCATTGATGAAAATATTCAGCAATTACATTGGTCACCAAATAGTACTTCATTGTATGTTGTAGCTTCCAAACCTAACGACAGTGCGACGTATTCGTATCTTTTTTCAGATGATACGATGGCTCCTATTTACTCTCCTAATAATCAACCCGTTAAATCACTTTACTGGGACAATGAAAATGATAAAAAATATTATTTATACACTGAAGGTAGGCTTTATAACGCTCAGGAGAATGTTGAAATCAATGTTGCAGAGCATATGCTCGATATATTAATAGCTGGAAATGAAATGTATCTATTAAGAGCTGAAGATTCCGGAATATCATTATCAATGCGCGATATTCAAACAAGTGAAGAGCTTAATTATGTTAGTCTTTCTAATTATCAATTATCAAATTCAGCTCGACTTAACCTTCACAACAACTATATAACTATTCACGATACGGAGTCTCAGATATTTTTAGTGCTAAGTACCTTCGGTAATATTCATATAATTGAACGAGATGAACAATTTGTACAAAATGTTAGCTGGACATTGGAAGGAGGTCAGCTCCTTCTCGCGAATTCTCATGAGATTTTTACCGCAGAAACCATGAAAGAAAAAGAGCTCTTAATCCGATACTCCGATGTAATTACATCGCCCACCTGGCAATCAAAAAATCAGCACGTCCTATTTATTCTTGATAGTCATATTCATGTTGCCGAGCCAAAAACATCCCCGACCGTCGTAACGAGACTCGAGGACATTGAGGGGTTAAGTATTTCAACAGATTCTAGTGGAGAATATCTCTATGCTGTTGATACTGAGGGCTTGATGAGATATCGTCTTCTTGATTAGATTTATCTCTTCCTTTTTCCCCATTCTGCAGCTAAATTCTGTGCTTCTAAAAGTGAATCGAATGATTCACCTCCGTCTCCCCACCATCCCTTAAGAATCTCGTAGCTCATCATTCCTTCTCTTATATAGTGATTGTTTACATCGGTAATCTCTAGCTCTCCTCTAGCAGACGGCTTAAGCTTTTTAACGACGTTAAAAACATCTTTATCATACATGTATACCCCAACAACTGCATAATTAGTTGGTGGATTCTTTGGTTTTTCAATTATCTCAGTAATTTTTTTTCCCTCAATTCTTGGAACTCCGTACGATTCCGGTCTTTTTACTTCTTTTAAGAAAATCTTTGCTCCTTTTTCCTGTTTCTTAAATTCTTTAACAGCTTGTGAAATATCATCCTCAAGAATATTATCTCCGAGAATCACAAGCAATTGGTCATTATCAGTAAAATCTTCCGCCAATGATAGTGCCTGAGCGATTCCCCCTGCACCTTCCTGAAATGTATAATGAATTTCATGAAGCCCAAATTCTTTGCCATCTCCAAGAAGTCTAACAAAATCTCCCGGGTTATTACCACCCATTACGAGTAAAACATCTTTAATGCCCGCTTGAGCAAGAGTGTTGATCGGATAAAAAATCATCGGCTTGTCATACACAGGCAATAAATGTTTATTTGTTACCCGTGTGAGAGGTCGTAGCCGTGTCGCATTTCCTCCTGCAAGAATTACTCCCTTCATATAAATCCCTTAATATGTAAATAATCTTTTAGTGCTTCCTGCCATGTCCGCATTTTTGGTAATTTTGTGTTTATCAAAACTGAAAATTTTGGTCGTTCTGCCGGACGAGGAAACGTACTAGCTGGTACAGGTTCAAGTGTACCATTCCAGCCGATTTGCGCAAATATCTCCTGAGCAAATTCATACCATGTGCAACTCCCAGCATTAGTAACATGATAAATACCAAAATCTTTTTTTGTATCCAAAATTTCTTTCGTCTTCTTAGCAAGATCCGTGGCAAATGTCGGATTACTCACTTCCTCATTAATCACCTGTACTGATTCATGAGTCTCTGATAGACGTATCATTTTATCAACAAAGCTTTCTTTTACACTCTTTCCGGTCCCCTTCTTTCCGAAAAGTCGAGAGAGTCGAATAAGATAATACCGGTCCATTTGTTGGGCAAGCTCCTGCTCACCGAAGAATTTAGATTGAGCGTAGACTGACTGGGGATCAGGCTGTGCTGCTTCATTATAGCCCTCTGGTATATCACCCTTAAATACATAATCTGTACTGTAATGAATTAACAAGCCTCCATAGGCTCTAACTGCACGAGCAATATATCCCACTGCCAGCCCGTTGATCTGCTTGGCAAGATCTTTTTCTTGCTCCGCTCCATCCACATGATTATACGCAGCCGCATTTATCACAATATCAGGCTGTATAGTTCCAATCCTATTTTCTACCTCCTCTCCGTTACTGATATCAATTTCTTTTCGGCTCCATAGAATTGGATCCTTTTCGGCAAATACTTTACCAAGTTCCTGCCCGAGCATCCCAGTAGCTCCGATGATGAGTACACTCATAGATTTTATCGTTCTGTATACTGTTTTTTATAATAGTCTTGATACTCTTCCCCTTTGAGCTTTTCCCACCACCAAGTATTTTCTTTATACCAGTCAATGGTTTTTTGAATTCCCTTCTCAAAACCCACCTTTGGCTTCCAACCAAGGTCTCTGATTCTATCATCATTTAGTGCATACCTGAAATCATGTCCAAGACGATCTTTAACATATTCGATAGATTCTTCACCCTTGCCAAGTTCACGAAGAATAATTTTTGTCAGCTCAATATTACTGATTTCGTCACCCGTGGTAATATTGTACGTTTCTCCCTCAACACCTTTATGAAGTACCCGATCTACAGCAGCGCAGTGATCTTCTGTATAAATCCACTGACGACGATTTGCCCCTTTGCCATAGAGTGGCACTTTTTTTCCTTCCATGAGATTTGTTACAAACAGCGGGATTACTTTTTCAGGATACTGATATGGTCCAAAGAAGTTAACACTGTGAGTAACAATCACCGGAGTGCTATGTGTTTTAATAAATGCCCGACACATAAGATCCCCTCCAGCCTTAGAGGCAGAATACGGACTATTTGGGAGAAAGGGGCTCTCTTCGGTGAAAAAACCTTTTTCAATGCTCCCAAATACTTCATCAGTCGATATCTGCACCATACGTGGGATATTGAAGTTCTTCGTCGCTTCCAGGAGTGTCAGGGTTCCAATTACGTCAGTCATCGCGAAATCTCGTGCCCATAAAATGGAACGATCAACATGCGTTTCAGCTGCATAATTTACAATCGCGTCTACACCCTTTGCCACTTCTGAGACAATTTTTGTATCTGCAATATCACCTTTCACAAACGTATATCGAGGATCATCTTCAATGTCACGAAGGTTGTCTAAGTTACCAGCATACGTCAGCTTATCCAGGTTAATAACTTCATAGTCCTCGTGTTCACGAAGGACATAATGAATATAATTTGATCCCATGAACCCGGCACCACCGGTAACTAGTAGCTTCATAAAGAATTTATGTTCCTATCTGCCATGATTCAAGATATTTTATTTGTTCAGGAGTTAATGTGTCTATAGTAATACCCATCGTACGCAATTTTACTTTTGCGATTCGCACATCAATTGCTTCCGGAACAGGATACACCTTTTTATCCAATTTTTTGTAATTCTTTACAATATGCTCTGCAGCCAACGCTTGGTTAGCAAAGCTCATATCCATTACCGATGGTGGATGCCCTTCTGCTGCAGCCAAGTTAATTAATCTTCCTTCTGCAAGAATATTGATTCGTTTTCCTCCCCTAATTGTATATTCAACAACAAACTCTCGAACCTGTTGACGTTTACGCGCCATTTTTCTCAGTGATTTCATATCTATTTCGACATCGAAGTGTCCTGAATTGCATACTATCGCCCTATCTTTCATCTTCAGAAAATGTTCCTTGCGAATAACATTAACATCTCCTGTGAGAGTTATAAATATATCTCCTTCCAAAGCAGCCCGTTTCATAGTGGTTACTTCATAACCATCAAGAGTAGCCTCAATTCCCTTCAATGAATCAACCTCAGTTACAATAACCCGTGCACCCAACCCCCGGGCACGCATTGCGGCACCTCTTCCGCACCATCCGTATCCGGCAATAACAACCACCTTTCCTGCAAGAAGTACATTTGTTGCTCTGATAATTCCGTCCATGGTACTTTGGCCGGTTCCATATCTATTATCAAAAAAGTGTTTTGTTTTGGCATCATTAACAGCTATTACCGGAATCCGCAACACACCATGCTTTTCCATACTTTTTAGACGGATAACACCTGTGGTAGTCTCTTCGGTGCTTCCCCATACTTTCTCAATCTGCTTACTTCTGTTTTTATGAATCGTTGATACCAGATCAGCGCCATCATCCATAGTTATATGAGGCTTCAAATCAAGCAAAGCATCAATATGTTTGAAATACGTTGTACGATTTTCACCATTCCTGGCAAACACGGCGATTCCATAATTCGCTACAAGCGAAGCAGCCACGTCATCCTGTGTCGATAACGGATTCGAGGCACAGAGAGCAACAGAGGCCCCTCCTGCTTTTAGTGTACGCATTAAGTTTGCAGTCTCAGTGGTCACATGAAGGCATGCGCCAATTCTTACACCAGCAAGTGGTTTTTGTTTCATGAACCGTTCACGAATATCGCGCAATACATCCATTTGCTTTTCAGCCCATTCAATTCGTTGTTTACCTTTTATTGCCAGTTTTTTGTTTGAAATATCACTTTTCATATTTTTCTATTTCATTCCAGTTAAAATTAATTATAGGGTCATCGTATCTCATGCGCTCCTCATCAGGAGCCCGTATATTGTATGATTCCGTCGTATGGTAAAGCAGTGTCACCGGCTCCTTGCTAATCACCTTATAGCCGTGTGCAACTCCAACAGGGATCACAATTACTTTATAATCATCTGATCCAGCAAAGATTACCTGCGTCTCACTATGTGTCGGGGAATCTTTTCTTAGATCATGCAGCACAACCATGGCTTTTCCCGTCGCGATAAACCATATATCATCCTGCTTCTTGTGCCAATGAAATGCTTTTATCGTGCCCTCATATGCTACCGTCATCGTGCTTTGACCGAATTTCTTAAGTAAACCTTCGTCATTTCGCACTACTTCCATGAGAAAGCCAGGCGTATTAACTACCTCTCCTTCATCGATAACGTCTTTATGAATTCGTAGTGGTTTGACGATAACTCCATTAATCATGGTCTTTTGTTGGTTCATGAAATAAGAGTATTGATATAATGATAACTATACCACCAGCGACTATAGAAACGAGATATGCCAGCTTCCCCATATCCTTAATTCCAACGAAAATGAGAATGGCCGTTATGAGCCCAGCGATGAGAATAAAAATGTAATCGAGCATTCTAATATGTTTCTTTTCTTTTTTTACTTCTTCTTCTCCTCCAAAAATAGAAATTATTCCACTTACCACGATAATAACAAGAACGATATTCAAATTAAAATATCTTGATACAAATCCAGGAGCAAGGTCGTTAATAAGATATAACAAAAAATATGAAACTAACGATACTTTAAAAAGCTCTTTTATAATTTGTCGGGTAAACTGCCAGATACGTTGTGATTTATTTTCTGCAAACATGAATTTTTCCTTGGGCGTTATCGACTTATCCATTTTTTAATTTTATCAAAAACATTTGAGAGTGTGATCGGATCTTTCTCAAAAAGAATCGTAACTTCTTTTACCTTGAGTGTGCGTTTTGTTTCCGGCAAATCGGGAAGATGAATCATAAAACTTCCCTTATAATCTTCATTCTTGCTTAAATACAATTCCGGTGCTTCAACAGTAGCACTCGCAACTAGCCAATCCCCCTCTTGATCTGCTTGTGGGTATTTTGCGATGATGAAGTCGTAATCATTAGTGGTTTTTGCAACCTCGAGAGATCCGACACTGCTGAAATTTGGATCAAAGAGCTGATTTTCTGAAAATGCGAAAAAACCATTCCCCCTGATCAGTAAATCATTTTTTGGTGAGCTGATGCGTGTAATACCTTCGTTAACCACTAATTCAAACTCTGTGTGTGTTTTGTCAATGATAACATCTTCGCTTCCTACGCGGAGAACTTGTTTTCCACTTTCATGAGATGTCATTGCCTTTACCGTATTGCTGGTCGTATATATTGTCGTAGGAGTGAATTCTTTATTGCCAATAATACCTTGGTACTCTTCGTTATCAGTTAAATATATTTTACGTTTGAACATGAATAAGTGTTGAAACGTTTCAAAATTTTTAATGAATATATCGTCATTAATCGAAATTTCAATTCGATATACCCCAAGTGGAATTTTCTCGAGAAGAAGCTTATACATTCTTTCGTCAAATACCCTGCCATTATCTTCCACCACGCCATCATCAGGGAGTGTTATGCTATGGATTTTTTCACCTCTGCTATTATACACATTCAAAGAAAATAGATCTTCACCATCATGCCTATTAATGTCTTGAAACCAAAACGTGAAATTAAGATCTTCGTTCTCACCAATGTAAGTATATATTTCATGACCACCCCGTATACTATTAGAAATCTGTATTGTTTCATTACTCTTTTCATACCCGGGAATTTCTAAATACGGTGAAAGATCAAAGTTGTATTGCAGGGCTCTCTCCGGATCTGGAAAATTCTTTAAAAAATCTTGTATTGAAGCATATGGAGGAACCCAACCATTCCCACTATTCTCTTCCGCTAATTCATTGATGCTTCTCTTATATATCGTATTAGCCTCTTCCGCTTTGTTAGTTTTTTCTGCACTTTCACTTTCCGTAAGCGTACGGTTGAGTTTGTTATACTCATCATCAATAGCGGAAAGCTTGGTTTGGAGTTCATCTCGAAGAACAACTTTTCGCTGAAAATAGTCGTTGTTCTTCTGCCATAGTATTAAATCACCATCCTGTATCTTAATCCAGAAATCATCTAATTTTTCAAGTGATGGGTGATCATAAGCCAGGTCTTCGAAAAAATATATCCCATTTGGCTGGCGTACTCCTAACATCATCTCCCTTTGTTGATCAGGATTTTGGTAGGTCAAACTGACAGTTGCTTTAGGAAAAGCCCTGGGTATCGTTACGTCAAAATACAGCGGCTCAGCTGTAATGAGCTGGAAATATTCATTTTCTCCAGGATTGTTTTTTGTGCCGATAATCCTATCTTCTTCCTTTGCAGCAAAATTATCTACATACTGCGAATCCTCCACAACGTTATATACAATCTCCAGTTGTCCGCTTGGCACAATGTGGTTATTTAGCAACCAAACCAACAGCAACGCCGGCATCAGCCAGAGCGCAATCTTTATTGAACTAAGAATTTTCTTTTCAGTTGTATGTTTTCGTAGCATTGATAACAATCGATACTATACAATTTTTTCTCAAGATAATCAATAGCGACTTATTCCAAATAAAATACTGTCCGTACCCTCAAAACGCATCATCTCTTCAAGCACATAATTATTCTCTTCAAGTTCTTTAAATATTTCAACATTCCCCTTATCAATAGGGTTGAAATAAAGATACACCGGGACTTGAGAAAGAAGTTGCCCCAGTAATTCTACACGTTCCTCTCTTCCAACTGGTAATTCAACAATCACCCTTCTATCAGGAAAAAATATTTTATCAGCATGACCCGAAATAATTACCGATTCCGGCTCAGTAACCGCTAACGCCTTTTCCTTGTGCGCTAATGATCTTTGAGTATTTACTTTTGTTTCAGCAAGTCCGTATAACGGGTCACTCACAACTGTATGAATCGAAAAATATAATAGTAGCACCACTAGTGACACTATAACAACATCTTTTATACGTTGCTTTTTGAATAACCCACCAACCCAAAAGATACCCAGTGAAATAAACGGTATGCAAAAAATATAAATCGGCAACCAGTACCGCAAATATGACGAACCAAGAATAATTTTTGTTTTATCTGAAAACTCATAAAATTCAAAAGAGCCGTAATACAATAAAAGCCACATGACAATAAGAAGATATATTGCTAAATATCCTTTATATATACTGGACACTTTCTCAGAAGAAAAATAATTTATGGGAAAATGTTTTTTTAAAAAAGGAAAAACGCTTGCACGTAATAGCCAAATAACTCCAACTATTGTAAGTAAAGATATCCATGGAAAAATTTGGATGAGATATTGAGATGCGGTAGTTCCAACTCGCTGAAAGTTGATCCCAAAAGGTAAAAAAGCCTTACCGACTGATGCTAATAATGACTGCGAAGCAGCTACTGATACCGGTCCATCTGTTGAAGCTTGAGAATACACTGAAGAAAACAACGTTCCATACAATTGATTGTTAAAATACATTACCGGTATAAAGGTTATTATTACCATCACAAAAGTAATTAGTATATGTGTCCATGAAATTTTTCGTCTAAAGATAATAAACAATACTAAAACACTCACTGCGACCCAAATGATTTCTGAGGTGCGCACAGTCAATGAAATTCCAATACTAAGTCCGCCCGCGGCGAAGTAAAGATTTCTCAAATGTGGAGTAATTTCGTTTTTTAAAACCTTAACAAGAAAATATATACCGATAATAAACAAACTAATAAATAAAACGTTATGAAACATTCCTCGGGCACTATATAACCAAAATGGCGGGAGAGTAAAAAGAAGTAAGGCTGAAATAAATGCATTTCTTTTTGAAAATACTTCTTTGATTAACAAATAGAAAAAAACAACCCCCACCATAGCAAAAAATGGTGTTAAATATACTATCACTGAATTCCCAAATATTTTTGCAATACTTCCATACAAAAGCGGCATTCCGAGAAATGTTGCTGGTACGGTTTTCCCATTCACAACTGAAGTGCTTCGAGGGTGAACAACATCATCATTAATCGTTTCATTGAGCGGTTCAGTAAAGCCAAGCTCTGTTGTATCTGCAAATCGAGTAGCAAAGAAATGGTTCGCAGTCTCATCAGGAGATGTAAAGCCAACTCCTGTATTTATAAAAAGCCAACTATACACAAAAAAGAAAAAGACCCCCACTGCTACAACTGTGAGGATAAATAAATGTTTTTTGAGGAATTTTGTTACTGCATTTAGCATAGGCACATGTGAGTATACCATTCCCTACCCCCCTTTTCAAAGTTCATATTCCCTGTAATATGGAGAGTAATCATTATATAATTAACATATTAAGTAACACCACTCCAGATGCCTAAAAACTTCGCTATGACCGGCGTTGCCGGCTATATAGCCCCAAGACACCTAAAAGCCATCAAAGATACGGGTAACAGCCTTGTGGCGGCTCTTGACCCCCATGATTCAGTCGGAATTCTTGACGGTTTCTTTAATGATGTCGCTTTTTTTACGGAATTTGAGCGATTTGACCGTCATATCGACAAATTGCGCAGAGAAGACAAAGGGAAAGAGATTAACTACGTCACCATTTGCTCTCCAAACTATTTGCATGATGCGCACATTCGATTTGCCCTTCGAATAGGTGCAGATGCGATTTGTGAGAAACCACTCGTTCTCAACCCCTGGAATATGGATGCTTTGAAAGAACTTCAAGATGAAAGCGGGAAAAAGATTTTTACAATCCTTCAACTTCGTGTTCACCCAACAATTTTGGAACTGAAAAAGAAATTAGAATCTTCGAAAAATACAAATAAGCATGATATTGAATTAACCTACATCACCTCACGTGGAAATTGGTATCTTGCTTCATGGAAAGGTGACCTCGAACGATCTGGAGGCCTTACCACAAACATTGGTATTCATTTCTTCGATCTGCTTATCTGGCTGTTTGGCTCAGTTAAACATTATGAAGTCCACCATGACTCAGCTACTCGTAACTCGGGCTCACTTGAGCTTGAGAATGCACATGTTAGATGGTTTCTTTCAATTGACAGTAATGATCTTCCTGAAGAAGCAAAAAATAAAGGTAAAAGAACTCACCGATCGTTAACGTTAGACGGAAATGAAGTTGAATTTTCAGACGGTTTTACTGATCTTCACACAGAGGTATATAAAAATATTCTTGCTGGCAATGGACACGGAATTGAGGATGCCCGGTTATCAGTTCAGCTCGCACATGACATTCGTAAAAGCCCTATCACCTCTTCACCATCTAACCCCCATCCTTTTCTCAATACACTAACGTAAGACTTGCGTATGTCTGACAAACAATATTACTTTCATGAATCAAGTGTTATCGACGAACCATGTGATATTGGAGATGGAACAAAAATTTGGCACTTTTCACATATTATGAAAGGTGCAAAAATTGGCAATAATTGTTCTCTTGGCCAAAATGTCAATGTTGGAGGAAGCGCAGTAATCGGAAACAACGTAAAAATTCAGAACAATGTTTCAGTATATGATGGCGTAACCCTTGAAGATCATGTTTTCTGCGGACCATCAATGGTATTTACTAATGACCTCAATCCCAGATCGAAATATCCGAAAAATGGTAATTACTCCAAAACATTTGTGAAAGAAGGTGCATCAATAGGTGCGAACGCAACAATTATTTGTGGCAATACTATCGGCAAGCACGCATTTATCGGTTCAGGGGCAGTTGTTACTAAGGATGTTCCGGATTATGGTATTGTTATTGGTAATCCAGCAAAGTTTTATGGTTGGATTTGTGAATGCGGAACGACCTTAGATTTTAACACTGACACGACGGAGTGCTCATCTTGCCAGAGGAAATACAAAAATGATAATGATGTGATTAGTGAAATAGAACGGTAAGACAAGACCCTTTTCACCTTTTAAAAATGACGCTATACTACCCTCTCACATGCTGTATAGAGGCTATTTTTCTATACCCTGAAATATGCTAACATAAGGCTCATATACGTATGAAACTTATCGATCTCAATATCCAACATGATGCCCTCAAAAAAGAACTTGACGAGGCCATACAGGACGTCATAAATAAAAGTGCGTTTATTTTTGGTGAGAATCTAGAAAAGCTCGAAGAGGAGGTAGCTAAGCGCTGTAATACTAAATTTGCGGTTGGACTCAATTCAGGAACTGACGCACTTCTTTTTGCGTTACGTAATTATAATATTGGACCGGGTGACGAAGTAATTACTACACCCTTTACCTTCATCGCCACCGCAGAAGTCATTTCTATGCAAGGCGCAAAACCTGTTTTTGTTGATATTGACCCAAAAACATTTAATATCGACACAACTAAGATTGGAAAAGTAATTACTGACAAGACCAAGGCTATCATCCCAGTCCATTTATACGGCCAACCAGCTGATATGGATCCGATTCTTGAAATCGCCAAGAAACACAATATCAAAGTAATTGAGGATGCCGCACAGGCAATCGGTGCAGAATATAAAAAGCAACCTGTTACCTCTATTGGCGATATTGGCTGTCTGTCTTTTTTCCCTGCAAAAAATCTTGGAGCATTCGGTGATGCTGGAATGATCACTACAAACGACCAAGACACTGCTGAAAGAATGTCCATGATGAGAAACCATGGTTCAAAGAAAAAATACTTCCATGAGTTTCTCGGAGATTCATCACGACTCGATAATTTACAAGCTGCAATTTTACGCGTAAAACTCCGTCACATCGATGAATGGAATGAAAAAAGAATTTACAACGCTAAACTCTATAATGAATTATTTTCAAATTCTAACATCATTACTCCATATGTTCTGCCAGATACAAAATCTGTCTATCAGCAATACACCATTAAAGTGCCGCAACGTGATACAGTACATAAACTGCTAAAAGAGAAAGGCATTCCCACTGCAATTCACTATCCGTTATCTCTTCATCTTCAGCCGGTTTTTCAGAATATGAAACTTGGCTTCAAAGAAGGCGACTTTCCTGAATCAGAAAAAGCCAGTAAGGAGGTTCTGTCTCTCCCCATGTATCCTGAATTGACTCAAGATCATATCAAACAGATCGCACAGGCAATTATTGAAACTGTGGAAAAATTATGAAGCATATCGTATCAATCATCGGAGCACGGCCACAGTTTGTAAAAGCTGCCCCCCTTTCACATGAGATTCGAAAACAATTCAAAGAAACACTGATCCACACTGGTCAGCATTACGATAAGGGCATGTCTGATATTTTTTTCTCACAGCTTGAAATCCCGAAACCGGATTATAACTTAGAAATTGGTTCAGGCTCTCATGGCGTACAGACCGGCAAAATGCTCGAAAAACTCGACCCACTCATTCAAAAACTAGCTCCCGATATAGTTACTGTGTATGGGGATACAAATTCAACGCTTGCTGGAGCACTAACAGCTGCAAAACTAAATATCCCATTGGCACATGTAGAGTCTGGGCTTCGAAGCTTCAACAATATCATGCCAGAAGAAACTAATCGTATTGTGGCTGATAGACTTTCCAACATACTATTTTGTCCGACTGAACTCGCTGTTGAAAATCTCAAAAAAGAAGGCGTCACGCAGGGGGTTCATCTCGTCGGCGACATCATGAAAGATGTTTTATTACAATCAATTGACATTGCCAAAGAAAAGTCCTTAATACTCAAAAAATACTCTCTCACGCCACAAGAGTACTTTCTTTGTACAATTCATCGGGCTGAGAACACGAATAATCCTGAACGCCTCAATAATTTCTTTGAAGCACTTTTTTCGCTTGATAAGACAGTCGTTCTTCCACTTCATCCACGGACAAAGAAGCTTATGCCTAAAGAGCTGGCACGACAGGTTAAAAAGTATCCGCACATCCTCATCATTGATCCAATAAGTTATCTTGACATGGTTCAGCTTGAGCGTAATGCAAAAACAATCCTTACTGATTCCGGAGGCATGCAAAAAGAAGCATACATTTTGAAAGTCCCTTGCATAACGTTGCGCACAGAAACAGAATGGAAAGAAACCCTAGTGGGTAATTGGAATCAGGTAGGCGGAGTCAAACCAGATAGCATTTTTAAGGCATTAAACACTTCTCCCGATACTCATCAGTATCAAGAGCTTTATGGAGACGGGAAGGCCGCAGAAAAGATAACGCGCATACTACATGAGCATAGCGCAACATAGTATCTATACTTTCATTGGCAAGATCTCGCAGGTTATTGCTGTTTTTGTCGTAGGTGTGATCCTTGCCCGTGCAATGGGTCCTGAAGGAAATGGGACATATGAGCTTTTCCAGTTGATCGTCACCCTCTCAGTAACAATCGGGACACTCGGAGTCGGTCACGCCATGGTATATATTATCAAGCGAAAAGGAATTGATTTGCATGAAACTTTTTCTTCGGTATTAACATTTGGAACCGTATGGGGAATTACTCTTGGCATTCTGGTATATGCCTTCTACTCAATTTTTCCAAATATCCTTTCCGGTTTGCCAGCCAATGCACTTCTTGTTGGCGCAATTCTCATCCCCTTTACCCTCCTCGACGCTTATCTTATTCAGGGATTTCTTGTCGAGCTGAAGATTAAACTTCAGAGCGTTCTCATTATTATAAAAAATATTCTACTCATCATTACGATGGGAATACTCGTTTGGATTCTGGACCTCGATGCACAGGGAATTATTTATGCAGTCGGCATTACATATATTTTAAGTTCTCTCGTGATAATAACCCTCTTAAAAAAGAAGTATCATATTACATTTTTATATCGGGCACATATATTAAAAGAATCTCTTTCCTTCGGTATAAAAAACTGGCTCGGTAATATTTTCCTCATTCTCAATTACCGACTCGATATGTTTTTAGTGAATTATTATCTCGGAGTTGACCAAGTTGGGTTATACTCAATTTCTGTTATTATTGCTTCCAGTCTTTTTTTGATTCCCAGCTCAATAGGCCCAATTTTATATTCTACGTGGTCTGATAAGAATGTTGATGAAATGGATGTCTCGACTCCCAAAAAGGCCCGTCAAATAGTTTTTATTGCTTTTGTGATATCACTTATTGCCGTTGTTTTTGGAAAGATCATTATCGACGTACTCTATGGTCCCGTATTTGAATCATCATACTCAGCACTGGTTATTCTCCTGCCCGGTGTCATTATGATGACTATCAACTATGTTTTGTTTAACAATTTCGCCTCCCGTGGTAAGCCCATCATGAATTCAATTACGCTTGTTGTAGCACTTGTAATTAATATTGTGTTGAATATATTCTTCATTCCAAAATGGGGAATCAATGGAGCTGCGCTTGCGAGCACCATTTCGTACACCTTTAGCGCAATAGTTTCCATTATTGCCTTTTATAAGCTTCGAATAGTGAAAACATCCAATAACCTTGTTTTTATTACATTATCTGATATTGTGGAGTTAAAGAACGCTTTACGAAACTTACTTCCAAAACGATAATATGCTGTTCAATTTGCTCAGAAAAACGTCAAATATCTCCCTTTTATTCATTAATGGCTTTTATCAGCGTATACTTCGTCTTAACGGTGACAGCCCATGGATGGTTCACTTCACTTCGCAAGTCATTTCTCCAAAAAAAATTCATATTGGCAAAAACGTTGAAAAAAGCTTTGCCCGCAGCGGACATTGTTACATTCAGGGATTGAATGGCATTGAGATGGAAGATAACGTACTCTTTGCCCCCGGAATTAAAATTATTAGCGCCAACCATGGATTCAAAGATCATAAAGTAATTCAAGAAGCCTCGCCGGTACGTATCGGTGAAAACACGTGGATTGGAACAAACGCAGTAATTCTTCCAAACGTTCAGTTGGGAAAAAATTGTGTTGTAGGTGCGGGTAGTATTGTAACCAAGTCTTTTCCCGACAATTCCGTAATTGCCGGCAATCCTGCTAAACTTATTAAACAAAACGAGTAATACCATGTTAGAAAATAAATCCATTGCCGTCGTCGTACCTGCATATAACGAATCAAAGCGTATAGTGGAAGTCATTCATCACATTCCCGAGTTTGTTGATTCAATTATCGTGATTGATGATGCGAGCCAAGATAAAACCGCTGAATTCATTGAAGAAGAATCTCGAAAGAATTCGAGGGTCCATCTTATCAGACATAATAAAAATCGTGGCGTTGGAGCCGCTATCCTCACAGGTTATGCCCACGCTCGTGATAATGATATGGCGGTTACCACAGTGGTAGCAGGCGACGGACAAATGGACACTTCTGAGCTTGAATCGCTATGCATGCCTGTCATTGACGAACGAGTTGACTATGTAAAAGGTAACCGTCTTATTTATGAGGATGCCTGGAAAATAATGCCTAAATACCGTTTCATCGGCAATTCCATTCTTACATTACTTACTAAAATTGCATCTGGGTATTGGTTTATAACCGACACCCAAACAGGATACACAGCTATTTCTCTAAAAATGCTTAAACTTCTCAACCTGAAAAGTATTTATCCAAGATATGGCTTCCCTAACGATATGTTCGTTAAATTGAATGTCATAAATGCAAAAATTAAAGAAATTCCTATTCGACCCATTTACCATGCTGACGGGAAGTCCGGTATTAAATTAATCGAAGTAGTTCCAAAAATTTCTTTTCTTCTGCTTAAAGGATTCTTCTGGCGACTTAAAGAAAAATACATCATCAGGGATTTTCATCCCCTGGTGTTTTTCTACTTCTTTTCATTTCTCCTTGCATTTATTGATATCATCCTTATTATTCGACTTCTCGTGTATCTCATTGACACGGGAAGACTCCTGCCAATAAATAGTTTGGCAATTATTTTTGTAACACTCACCGGACTTCAGTTTCTTCTTTTTGCGATGTGGTTTGATATGGACAATAATCGTCATCTGAGAGTTGAATAGCCATGAGGCTTGGAGTTTTTACATCTTCCTTCCCGCAGGATCAAGACGACTATTCGGGAGTTTTTATCCTGCAGTTTCTCCAACAGCTGCCAAGGGCAGTCACTCATATTACCGTCCTCACTCCTCATAAAAATAACTCCCCACGAAACGAATCTTGGGGTCGTATCAGGATACGAAGATTTACCTATTGGTTCCCCGCATCGGCCGAAAAATTACTCCTGCCGGGTGGAATTCTTTATAATCTGAAATATTCCCTATTAGCAAAAGTGCAATTACCCTTTTTCATCATTTGCGCTTTTTTCCATGCCCTCAGGTATAGTAAGCACCTTGATATCATTCATGCCCATTGGATATTATATGGATTTATCGGGTCGCTTATCTCTAAGATACGGGGCATCCCTCTTGTTATTACCCTTCATGGAAGTGACGTAGCAATAATGAAGTCTTCTTGTATCTTTAAATTTCTTGGAACAATCTCACTCAAGCAGGCATCAAAAGTCATTTGTGTAAGCAGTTATTTAAAAAAGGAAATTCAACCTTTTATTCAGGATACAAACAAGGTCTTTGTTTTTCCAAATGGCCTCGGAGTTGCCGAGAAGTTTATGGATGCTGAAAAAACCACGCATGACGCACCAACACTTTTATGGATTGGTCGATTCAGTGACGAAAAAAATGTTTCGTTGTTGCTCGATATTATTGAGCGTGTCCTTAAGAAATTTTCATCTGCCAAGTTATATCTCGTTGGTTCGGGTCCTCAGGAAGAATTCCTTAAAAAAGAGGTCATGAAAAGATCATTGGACTCACACGTGATCTTCACGGGTAAAATATCTCCTCAAAATACTTATAAATACTATGCTCAGTCTGACGTCTTTGTGCTCCCCTCCCACCGCGAGGGATTCGGTGTCGTGTTGATTGAAGCCATGGCTACCGGTGTGCCCGTTGTAGCAAGTAATGTAGGAGCAATTCCTGAGATTGTCGATAACAACCAAACGGGCTTTCTTGCTGAAAGTAACAATGCTAAAGACTTTGCTGAAAAGATCTTACTTCTTCTTGAAAATGAGGATCTTTGTAAAAGTTTTGGAAATCGTGGAAAAGAAAAAGTCAAGAATAATTACCTTTGGAGAGACGTTTCTCAAAACATCCATAGACATATATACTCAGACATATGGAAGGCTACATAACACTAAATATATTTCTTCTCTTTACCGCATACTTTCTTTTGCCGGGCTTTCTTATCCTTCGTACATTTTTTTCCAAAAGTATTGGAGTAACTCCAATTTCAGCGATACCCCTTTCTTTCCTTACTTCCCTAATTTTATTTTTCCCACTTTCAATACTTACATACATCGCTGAATTTCCCGTTCTTTTACTCCCAGTTATTTCACTTATAGTCTCACTCGCTCTCATAACGTATCACACGGCAAATAAATCCTGGAGTTCATTGAAAATTGAAAGATACAAGTCTCCTTCTATTATGATCTTGACGCTTCTTATTGTTATCACTGGCATGCTGATCGTGTTTAATATTCAAACAAATATGGACGGAGATTCCCTTTATCACTTGGCCTTTGTGAACAAACTGGCAGAGAACACCATGGTAACGCCAAATGATGCAATGTTTAATGTTGACGCAATTCCCGCGGCATATGGCTATAATGTATGGTATTTACCACTTGCAGGGATGATAAGCGTATCAGGAGTGGATGCGCCGTCTATTTGGCTATTACTCTCCTCTTTCATCATCATCTTAGCCCTGTTAAGCCTTGGTACACTCGCTGAGACCGTTTTTAAGCGTGGATATTATGCTCTCATTGCTATGGCTGCGTTTATCACCTATTATGGTGTCTTTTCAGGTTTTTTTGAATTTCAGCTTCTCCCCTACCCAGATCAAATTGCGAGAGTTGTTCTGCTCCCAACGCTCTTTGCCTTAGTATTTATTGCGCTTCGAAAACAATCTAAGTTATCAATTTTATATATTGCATGCGCGACAATCATGATAAGTTTCATTCACTTGTACTCTGCCCTTGCTTTTGCACTCATTCTCGGGGGATATGCCCTATACCAGTTTTTTTCTCGAGAGAATGAAAAAGCCAAAAGAGTTTTTCTTATTGGAATCGTTTCGCTTGGATCTGCGTTACTTTTTACTGTAATAAAAATTGTAGGTATTAGCTCGTTTGTTTCTGGCCTTCCTGCAATCACAGAACTACGAAGTGACGGGATCTGGATCTCTGAATCGCTCTTTATCATAAGCCCACAGTCTCACTTAGACATATTCCGATATATTATCCTCGGACTTATGTTGATTGTGTTTGTGTATGCGTTTATAAAAAAACGTGAATGGGTAAAATCAGATTGGTTTGTTTTTATCTTTATCACCTCAATCCTTCCCTTCTTCATTCTTCTTAATCCTTACCTCGTCACTTACGGCAGTAAGCTCGTGACATATACGTATATCCATAGAATGTGGAATCTAATTTCTTTCCCGCTCATTATTACGGCTTTAATATATGTTATCACTAACCTACTGTCATCAAATAATAGTAAGGGAGCGCTGCATAATATCCGGGCACACACTGGATTTTTAAGTAGTCTCATAATTTTCATTCTCATTGTTCCTCTATTTGCCGGTAACTATCTAACTCATGTCCGTTCAAACATCGTTGATCCCCAGCAGGTAGAAGAGTATTTCAGTGGTAATCCCTTGCTGACAGATGATATCATCTCATATATCAATAATAATCTTCCTCACAAACAAGTGATCATGTCTGACTCATGGACAAGCTATCGACTTGCATCTATGACTAATAATTATGTTGTTACGAGTCTCTGGCAGCATTTCTCCCCTGTTGTGGATCGTTCTATTCGTACAGCAGATGCGAAACTTATCCTTTCATCTCCTGATATGGGAACCATACTACGTCTACTTGAAGAATATGGCGTCTCATATTTTCTCGTTAACCGTCCCTATACATCATTTAAATCGTATTTATCGCTTGAGGATAAAATCAAGCGCTTTAATGAGTTCTTCACGCTAGAATATGAAAATGATAATTACGCTTTATTCAGCATTTCTGCTTCAAGGGAAAAAATTGATACGTTCTTAACAGCAAAGCTTCATGAAATCAACACATATCTCAACGATCATAAATATCAAGAAGCGATTAATACCCTCGAAACACTTATCAGTTTAGATTCCTCAAACATCGAATATCTTTCACTACACGAACAGATTCGAAATGATTATTCTTCGTCATTACTTGATTTTCATAACAATGTCATGAGATTTAATGCCGGAGCAGAAATTGTTCAATCAACTGAATTTTATCCATTTCCAAATAATACCGATGCAATTATCGATGGAAAAGACTTTGGCAGTAGTGACTATGCTGCAGCAAAAGAATCTACACTTCCAAACTCCTTTACAGTAGATTTTGATATTCCAAGACTGCTGTCACGATATACCATTCAGTGGTATTCGGAACAAACTTCTGGATCAGAATGGACTCTTTCGTACAAAAAAGATGGGACATGGATACAAATCGATACTGCCCGTGATTGGGATGAAGGAATACTTTATCATAAAGCTTTTCCTTCCCCTATCTTAGCCTCAAGTATTATGTTTGAGCTCACTCAAGCAAAAAAACAGGAGCGTGCCCTCCTCAAGCATTTCAATATCTATTAATACTCGTTAATTCATCCTCACTGCTGATCCCTGGATCGCAAATTAAAAAATAAACAGGATACTACCCTGTTTATTTAAATAAGCTCGAATACGTACACCTCACCTGGAATAGAAAAAACATTGGTGAAATATGATGAATCAAAGAATTTCTCAAAACCCTCAAACGGCTCGAAAGGAACAGCTAAATTATACGTCACGAGTTCATTTCTACTCCAGAGTGCTGCAACTCCAGATACCACTATAAGCGTACGAACTTCTTCTGTATTTATATTGATATAGTCGGTGAGTCCTTCCATGTAGTATGTTTCAAGTGATTGACCAAATTGGTGCGCATCTTGTGGGCTTGTAGAGCTGAATATTTGCCTTCTCAGCTCCCGCAAATCATCTGCATAATCAAAAATTGCAATTGGATACTTTTTACGTGCTTCCGGACTATCCCGAAACACGAACTCCACCCCCTCGTTCCTATCTTTCGCTGCAATAACTTCAATGTCTTCACCATTGACTGATATAGTAAGTGATGGAATCAATTTATCAGAACAATTGTCAAAACGGACCAGATTTCGTGTATTTGGTGTGTAGCTTTTTTCTACCGTATTAATACCAAATTCAAATGCATCACTCCTTTCCCTAACATTTGACGGATGAATTTTATAGCCATTAATAAAAACGTCGGAACAACTCGGAGATTTTGCAGATGTTCTGTAACTCGCGGTATACTGATACTCATACACCTCGCTTCTTAGCATCAATGTTTTTCCTGAAATCGCAGTAAAAGATCGTGTAAGTTCAGGGGTAGTAAAAATTAACGTCGTGTCAGGATAGTTATCTTTTACCCATACCGCTGCTTCATATTCTGCCATATTGTAGCTGGTAATTTCCGAATCAGCTTGTGCAATACCCCTTTGATATATCCAATCTATATATTGAAAAGGCATCTGGACCACTGAAAATAATATAATTACCATCATAGCAATCACAATCAGTTGTGAGCGTTTTCCATGATCTGTCGCAAACAGTTTTCGTAATTCAATAATTGCGATAGCCACAAAAAGCGCTAAAATAATCACAATAATCTCTATTAATCGAAAGGCAAAGTTTATTGGCAAGAAAAATGCAATAAGCATTATTAAAAAGCCAATAACATACGGCGCTATTTTATTAATAACAGTTTTAAGAGAGAATAGAATTCCCAATAAACCTATAAAAAGAACTGGCAATGTTATGCTTGGAATAAAAAGTCTAATTTTATTGGCAATACTATAATTATATTGACCTCCAAAAATAACACTTCCAGAATCAATGGTTGATTTCAAAAAATCAGGTATTTCCTTCGCAAACAACACATATCCAAAAAAAGCGATAAGAGAATATGTGACAAATTTTCCAAATCTACTGAGAGTTTCCTTTCCTTTCATCTGAAATAACAATACACTACTGAGCATGATGGAAAAGAAAAAGCCTGAGTATCCATGCAACAACCCAAGCATAATACTTACAAACACTGCTATGGGAATAAATGAATTCTCAATACGATCTCGAACTAACACGTATGCAAAAAAAGTCAGTCCAATGCAGATATACGTGTACTGAAACGGTAATTGAAAAAGCAAACTCTGTACTGCTATCAGAGTTGCAGGCAAAATCATTGAAACTGCTGTAAGAACCGATTCCTTTAACCGATGCGTGATCGTTGTAAGATGACTATCGATCAGAATAAGAAAATACGGCAGTAGAACATACAGCAGGTTTTTTTCACGAAAGTTTATCAAATCAAGCACCCTGCCCTCAAAACCAAAAATAAAGAGCCATCCACAAGCCACCAACAAACTCACAGCTATGTTGTGGATCTTTTTATTTAAGAAGTAAAAAAGACCAAATCCAAAAACTGAATAGAGTAGGAATGGCATAACCCATAATGCATGAATTGGATCAATATGGGCAAAAGAACTTATGATTGCAAGCAAGAAGGGTATAAACGGGGCATAGCTATAGACGGAGAAATTTGAATTAGAGAAATCGTTGTTAATTATTTCAGATGATAAACCTGCGAGAAATATATTGTCACTACCTGATTGCAACGGAAACGGGCTATATGAACGAAAAAATGCAACTATGACAATCGAGGTAATGATTATCACTACCGTAGCTAATAACACCTTGGTAGGTACTCGAGTCAAATGTATAGCTCCTTTTCGGAAGAATTTTTTCAAGGTACATACGAGAGTTAATCCTAGAAAAACAAACAATATTGCTTCCCAAGAAAATATTTCGAATGCGAACGAAACATACGCTGCGAGAAAAAGAAGCAATACCCCAATCAGCCAATTAATGAGATGCCGCGAGATATCTGATAGAGTTTTTATCAGGGGAAATAATCCTGCGCTTACTGTCCTTCCGACGGTAATCGGAAATATTATAACCGCCGGAAGGCCAATAATCGCCTTCACAAAATACCACTCCATTGGCAACAAAGAGGTAATAATATAGAGGATAATGATATAGAAGATGGATATCATGATTATAGTTGCTCTAGAATATGCTGAATTCCCTCGTTAAACGAGTTAAGAGAATAATGTTTTTCAATGTATTGCCTGCCATTTTTACCCATTGTATTCTTTTTTTCTTCGTTTGAACAGACCGATACTATTGCCTCGGGAATTCTACTAATATCAGCAGAATTAACATATACCCCCATGTGCTTTTCTTCAATTATTTTCCCAAAAAAGTTATTTCCAAAGAACAATACTGGTTTCTCACAGGACATATACTCAAGTGTTTTAGTAGGAATCGCAGAATAAAAAAGTGGCTGCTGCATAAGACTGGTAATGCAGATATCCGATAATGCAATATACTCCAGGAGTTTATTAAACTTTTGATGAGGAATAAAGTGAATATTTTTCAGTTGCTCGACCTGTGCGCATTGAACCATTTTTTCCTTTTCCTCCCCTTCACCGATAAAGATGTAGGATATGGGATAGTGTTTTCTTTCTGAATATACCGCCGATTCAAATACCTGCTCAATATTCTGGGCCTTACTATGATTTCCTGCATAACATGCGATAAAGTGATCAGATGGAATGTTTAATGTGATTTTACTCGTAACTTTTTTACATTCCCCTATGTCAACACAGTTTGGGAGCACTGATATCTTTTCTATAGGGACATTCTTTTTATGTATTTGTTCCTTCATCCCTTCACTGATAACAATAATCCGATCAGCCCCTCTATATAACTTTCTTTCGAGACTTCTGAGTAATGAAAGTACGGGTCCCTTTTGTAATAAACCCATCGCAACAATCGAATCAGGCCAGATATCACGGATGTCAAGAATGAATTTTGCTTTTTTTATTCGAGAAATGATCAATCCTAGAAGTCCTGTGAGTAATTGAGGTGAGGAAGCAATAATTACATCAGGCTTCCTTATTTCTTTTATGCCATTGATGAGGCCGCTAATGAAATAACTTACGTAATTGACACTTCTGCGAAAAAAACCAGCATTCTCTAAAGGAACGACAAACGTTCGAATCACGTTAACGCGATCAATGGTCTCTTTCATCATCCACCTCAGAGAATATCCAGGGTAGATGTTTCCCGTTGGATAGTTTGGAATTCCGGCAAGCACCGTTACATGATTGTTATTCGACAAATACAAAGCCATCCTGTGCAACCTGTTTGAGGGTGCTGATTTTTCAGGCCAATAGAGTTGCGTGAGGATTGCAATCCGCACTGTAGTTATGTTACTGCTTTGGTAGATTTTCAAGGCTTTCACGTCTCACCGAATCTTCGACTTTCTTCTCTATTCGTTTAACTATAACGTAGTTTCGAAACGTCACACCGAATAGAATTACAATTCCAACGATAACCACAAGGTCAAATGTCCGACTTATGCTGAATGTCTCAAGTATAAAATTAACACTTTGCGGAAACAAGACAACGACAACCAATCCAATCCAGAGAATCTGCCAAAGAATAAATTCGAATTTACGAAACTCCCCTCTCCTAAAGTGGAGATATGAGAAATAGCTCATTCCGAGAGCAAAGATAATAGCGGCAATCTGTATACCTATCATTGGATTCTCCAAAGTATCATATTAATGAAAATTCTAATACCATCTAAGATTGTTGTGCCTTTATATGAGTCATGATAGACCGTTTGAATGTCTATTTCCTTCGTACGGAGATGGTGTTTTGCTGCATTGATAATCATTTCTGTTTCTACGGCATATCCGGTGGAATCCCACTTTATCTTCGGATAAACACTTGCTCTAAATGCTCGATAGCCGCTTTGCGTATCTGTTACATAGCTTTTAAACAGTAATGAAGTAACGAGTGAGAGAAACTTATTCCCAAACCTCATGGCAAGAGGCATATCTTTTCCAATTTTTCTAGAACCAATAATGATATCATGCTCACCTGATAATGATTCTAGAAATCGAGGAATGTCTTCAGGATTATGCTGTCCGTCTGCATCCATGAGCACAATCGTCTCTGCACCCCTCTGTATAGCCGCTTCACAACCTGTTTTTAGAGCAGCTCCCTTCCCAAGATTTATTCGATGACGAAGAACAATTATTCCTTGTACGCTTCCGGCTGTCTTCACAGTCTGATCGTCCGAACCGTCATCGACAACGATAATATCACTTTCAGGAACTTGCTCTTTTACCTTTTTGAGCACCTGTACAATCCTCTCCTTTTCATTTTTCGCGGGTATAATAACCGCAATTTTCATCTGCCTATGCCTTTATAACGAATTCCAAAATCCACCAGTGTTCTTTTATCAAATGCATTTTGACCATCTATAACAACTTTGATACCATTCTTTTTCAGTTTTCGTAAGTCCATCGATATAAATTCCTTATGTGGAGCAGCTAGGATAACAGCTTCAGATTTTTTTAATAGCGCATCTAGACTTTTTACCGTCGATTCATCTGGAAAATACGGGTCGTAGACATTCACTTCTGCATGAAAGTTTTTCAACAGTTCAATAATTTTAAGTGAAGGGCTTTCTCGAATATCTCCCACATCTGCTTTATAGGATAATCCCAGAATACCGATCGGCGTACCCTTTACTGACTTGCCGAGTTCGTTCAGTATTCGAATAAGCTGGTTTACCGTATATGACGGCATACTGTTATTTATTTCCCTGGCAAGCCTGAGAAAACGGTGATCAAAACCACTTTGCTTTGCTCGTTCAATCAAATAATACGGATCCACTGGAATACAGTGGCCGCCAACTCCGCATGAGGGATAATGTGCGAGAAAGGCAAAAGGCTTAGTTGATGCACCCTGAATAACATCATATACGTCTATTCCAAGTCTATCAAATGATTTTGCCAATTCGTTGACGAAGGCAATATTAATATCCCTAAATGAGTTTTCAATAATCTTGGTGGCTTCAGCTTCTTTAATCGATTTCATTTCCCTGACACTACCTTCAAGAATTGAGCTGTAAAAAGCACTTGCCAACTTTGTACCTCGCCTGGTAATTGCTCCGACAACACGAGGTATATTTCTTACATTCCACTTTGGATCACCCGGATTAATTCTTTCAGGACAATGGGCTAAATAGAAATCTTTACCTACTTTTTTTCCTCCTTTTTCTAAGATTGGTAGTACGACCTCCTCACAGACGCCCGGGTTTATTGTGGACTCAATAATGATAAGCTGGCCTTTCTTCATATGCTGAGCGGCTTTTGCAGTGGCTGATTTTACCGGCTTGAGATCAGGATTATAAAATTTGTCTACAGGAGTAGGAACGCAGATAATGACAATATCAGATCGTTTCATGACGTTCGCGTCAAATGTAGCTACTACTTGTTTACGTGCAACCATCTTATCAAGCTCTACATCTCCCTTAATCGGGTTGATGCCCTCATTTATCATTTTCATTTTCTTCCGGTCAATAGAGAGTCCATATGTTTTATATCCCTTCTCTGCACATAGCGTTGCTAGTGGTAAACCGACATACCCAAGTCCAATAATGGTTACCGTTTTTCTTTGCTGTTTTTTTCGTTTCATAATCAAGCTAATATTACTTTGAATTATTTTGTACTTTAATATCACGAATGTACCCTCTTCCCATAGCAAGGTAATTGAATCCCAATCGGCGCATCTTTTCCGGTTCGTAGATATTCCGTCCATCAACTATGTTTGGAGAATGCATCAGACGTCGCACTTTCTTAAGATCAAGTTTTCGATATATTGGCCATTCAGTGATAATACCGATCACATGAGCTCCTTTTACCGCTGAATACAAATTTTTTGTGATACGTGATAGTTTTTCCAAATATTTCCCGGGCGTTTGGGATTGCTACCGGATCAGTTGCATGGATTTGTGCACCGAGTTTTTGTAATCGCTCGATGATATCAATTGACGGCGCTTCGCGCATATCGTCAGTTTTTGGTTTAAATGAGAGACCAAGGAGCGCAACTTTTTTACCGCGAATCTTTGGAACGAGACGTTTCATTTTATTAACAAATGCTATGCGTTGTTCTTTATTAACTTCCTCAACAACATCAAGAAACTTAAATTTGTATCCAATACGCTCAGAAATACGAATGAGGGCGCGTATGTCTTTTGGAAAACATAATCCTCCATACCCAATCCCGGCATTAATAAATGCGCTCCTTGGTCTCTCATTTAAACCAAA
>JBHPFX010000010.1:0-29334 GCA_042570925.1 Patescibacteria group bacterium | reverse complement strand
ATTGTCGAATGCACTCGTGATCAAGCGAGTGAAGGAAAGGTTACCGTCAATGTCGGCGATGGATCCAAGGCATGGATCTACGTCGATGCTGAAGACAACAAAGCCATCTGGGTACCAATGGCTACCGCGCAGAAAATGATGCGTGAGTTGGGCATCGAAACCGGCCCGGCGAACGTGGTTCCGTTTGAAACACTCTCACCCATATCCGGGAGCCCCGGAAACCAATGGAGAATCGACATGCCGGAGGCCTATGCTGGTCGAGCAGCTGCTGCAGTTTTCCTCCTCAGCCAACTCGGGAATGCAATTGCGATCAATGACGGTCCTCGTCGGATGATTCGCTTTGATCCCCTCGGACGCCTCTGCTGCATCATTGGTCCGAAAGAATTCTGTACCAGTCTCCTCGACGGCTCGTACTTCGAGAACGAGTAATCTCCACATCGATCTTTGTGAGCCCCTCAGCTGCCATGCTGGGGGGTTTTTACTAAGTTGACAAAGTACTTTATGAGGAATACATTAGTGTAATAAAAGCGCACAAATTTCTTGGGGAGGGTCCAATGGAAGATTTCGCACAGTGGCCCTTATGGGCACAAATACTGTCTGTCCTCGGTGTCATCGCTGGCGCAGTAGTAGGCTTTCTGTGGCAACTCTCAGATCTCTGTAAGCAAGCTGATGCTGCTGAACGCGAAGATTCGCGTGCACCACAACCTATGTAATCTTTCAACCTCGCCCTTTGCACCCGACCCACCCTCACCGGTGGGTTTTGTCTTTTTAATTGTAAGGTGCACTTCACTCCACAGGGCCTCTTTCGAGGCCCCGCGTTTAATAACTACTTATTTCTTCGCATCAGACTTTACATCCTCATACTCCGCATCAACAGTCTCCTTCCCATCTTTCTTCTGATCTTTAGCTCCTGCCGCAGGCCCTGAACCGGCTTGCTGACTCTCCGACGCACCACCTTGCTGACCTTGATACATTGCCTGTCCAATCTTCTGGATAACCTGATTAAGTTCATCAACCGCTTTCTTGATCTCATCTACTTTATCACTGTCTTTTACTTTTTTTACCGCCTCAATCTTTTCTTCAACTTCTTTCTTAGTCTTGTCATCAACTTTCGATCCAGCGTCTTTAAGAGATTTTTCAGCAGTGTATGACAATTGTTCTGCGTTATTGCGAAGATCAATGAGGTCTTTCTTTTTCTTGTCATCCTCAGCATGGACCTTAGCTTCCTGCTTCATTTTTTCTACTTCTTCTTTTGACAAGCCGGATGAAGCAGTAATCGTAATTGACTGCTCTTTGCCTGTTGCCTTGTCTTTTGCTTTTACGCTTAAGATTCCATTTGCATCGATGTCGAAGCTAACCTCAATCTGTGGAACGCCGCGTGGAGCGGGTGGAATTCCTGAGAGAATAAATCTGCCAAGCGTTTTATTGTCAGATGCCATTGGCCGATCACCCTGCAATACGTTAATTTCTACCGATGTTTGATTATCAGCGGCTGTTGAAAACACTTGTGATTTTGAAGTCGGGATGGTTGTGTTCTTTTCGATCAACGGTGTCATAACTGCACCAAGCGTTTCTAAACCAAGATTTAATGGAGTGACATCAAGTAAGAGGACGTCTTTTACGTCACCCTGCATAACACCTGCCTGCACAGCTGCACCGACGGCAACCACCTCATCAGGATTTACACCTAAATGGGGTTTCTTGCCAAAGAATTTTTCAACCGTTTCCTGCACGAGCGGCATGCGAGTCATACCACCTACCATGACAATTTCGTCAATTTCAGATTCTTTCATACCTGAGTCTTCTAATGCTTTCTTCACTGGATTAATCGTCTTTTCAACGAGATCACCAACGAGCTCTTGGAGCTTGGCTCGTGACATCTTTAACTGCAGGTGTTTCGGCCCTGTTGCATCGGTGGTAATAAACGGTTGGTTGATTTCCGTTTCTGTTTGCGTTGAAAGTTCTTGTTTTGCCTTTTCAGCAGACTCTTTAAGACGCTGTAGTGCAAGCTGATCATTGCTGAGATCAATTCCCTGATCTTTCTTGAATTCATCAACAATCCATTTGATAATCACCTGATCAAAATCATCACCGCCAAGGTGAGTGTCACCGTTGGTTGCTCTGACTTCTACGGTGTCGGCCGAAACTTCCAAGATGGAAATATCAAACGTACCACCGCCAAGATCATATACGGCAATTTTCTGATCCTTTTTCTTGTCAAAACCGTACGCAAGTGCCGCAGCAGTTGGCTCGTTAATGATTCTGCGGACTTTTAACCCCGCAATTTCACCGGCATCTTTTGTAGCCTGCCTCTGGGAGTCAGTAAAATATGCTGGTACGGTAATAACTGCTTCTTCAATCTTCTCGCCAAGCTTGTCTTCAGCATCCGCCTTAAGCTTGCTTAAGATCATCGCGGAAATCTCTTGGGGTGTATGCTCTTTGTCACCCATTTTTACTTTGATACCCTCACCTGCTTTTACGATGTCATACGGCATAAGTTTGACATCCTCCTGCACCTCCGCATCTTCAAAGCGGCGGCCGATAAGCCGTTTAACTGAGAAGATAGTGTTTGAAGGATTAACGACTGCCTGCCGTTTTGCCGGCATACCGACAAGTCGCTCCCCCGTTTTGGAAATTGATACAACCGAAGGGGTCGTACGATTTCCGTCTTTATTTTCGAGAACCTTTGGTTCACCGCCCTCGATGACTGCCATCGCAGAGTTGGTCGTTCCAAGGTCAATTCCTAGTATTTTTGGCATAGTGTTCGTGTTAATTGCTTTTAATGATAATTATTTTTTATAGAATGGATTAGTTTGAAAGTGTCCTTTGATATGCGTTCCGTCTTTCTTCTGATAATCGCCTACCCAGTATTTCTTTCGCGTATGTGCTTTTGGAGTCTTGTGCACGTCACTTTTGGAATATTTCCTCCCCGTGGCACGTTCTTTTTTCCATGAGCCGTGATTTTTCATATTTAGAAATGATCTAAGAAATTAGCATCCTTCGCGAGAAATACATGAAGTTCCAATACATGATCATCTTCCAGTGGATCCTGTGCATGATATTGCAGTACCTCTTCTTCAAAAAGATCCGTGACCGTGGTAATGAAATTGAGTTTTCCCTGACCAAGCGATATTGACGAAAGAGATCCAGTGTGGCACTTATTGCATTTAATATACAGGATTGTTGCACCCTCTTTCTCATCCAATACCTGCAAATTGGTGAAATCAAAGCGTTCACCGCACAGCGAGCAAAATGCTTCTGCTTTGATAAGATCCGGTCTATTCCACATTGGTAATTGATTTTTTGGAGGCATAGGTCTTGAAAGAAATTGGTTTCTTTTCGAGACCCATGCCCTTGACCAGACCTTCGGCCGGTCAATGCGGGCACGATGAGTTTACTTTTTTTTAATCGTTACGGGCACTTTCTTCGGTTTGACTTCATCGAGTTTCGGGATGGTTACTTTAAGAAGTCCGTTTTCGAATGTTGCTTCTGCCTTGTCCGCCTGTACATGACTGGGAAGAGCTACCGAACGGTGAAAACTCCCGGCACGTACTTCTTTGCGATAATAGTTTTTTTCATCAACTTCGGATTTCTTTTCCATGCTTCCCTCAATTTTCATCACATTATCTTCTACCGTAATATTGACCTTTTCCGGATCAACACCGGCTAAGGGTGATTCAACGTATACGTTCTCATTATCCTCGTACACGTCCATTGGGGGAACGAAGCTTGAAAGGTTTTTTGAAAACCCGTCAAATTCGTCGAGGTCAAATAATGGATTCCATCTGACTATAGACATAAATGTTTCTTATTTTCTTAATAATTAATAATTATTCGCATGTGCAGTTGCACGTTTCTTTATAATTATGACCTTCTTCGTGCTTGCAGTGTTCACCACACTGACAGGTATGATTCTCGCCACAATTGCAATTACAGTCTTTGTTATGGGGTGTGTCTTTATGCATATTGGTAGTATAAGTTTAATAATTATTCTACTACTTTGACCTTTGCTGGTTGGAGTGTTTTATCATGAAGCGTATACCCAGCTCCTACTTCTTCGAAAATGATTCCTGATTCTTCTCCCTCTTTTTTCTCTTTGGTAACTGCTTCATGAAACGCAGGATCAAACTTCTTACCAATAGTTTCGATTTCTTTGATTCCGATCTGTAAAAAGAATTTTTTCCACTGCTCATAAATCTGCCCGATGCCTTTTGCCCAATCTCCTGTTTTGTCTTCTGGTTTGTGATTGAGTGCAAGTTTTAAATTACTGTAAATTGGTAAAAGTTCTGCAATAAGTGCAGCATTAGCAAACTGAATCGTTTCTTTCTCACGCTTTTCAAATTCTTTCTTTTGATTAAGATAGTCAGCCTTTGCGCGCTTCCATCCGTTTAAATATTCTTCAGCTTGTTTTTTCGATTTATCTAGTTCACTTGCATCCGTATGCTTTTTTTTCTGATCAGTCATGATTATTTCAAATTATTTTCTAAAAGTTCTCTTACATGGTGAAGTCTTCCCATATTCGCAGAATAGTCCATGCGAATTGGGCCGAGAATTCCCATCAGTCCTGCTTTTCCTTCTGCACCGTGATACTGGACTACCATCACGCCACAATTTTTTCCAAAAGGATTGTCATTGCCGACGAGAATTTCCACAGAGTCGGAGAGACGAGGAAATAGGTCGTGAACCACGTCATCCAAGTGATCAATCACTTCCGTCATATGGGATATGAGATCAAACTGACGAAATTCCTGATGTGAGAATAGATGTGAGATTCCCGTGTAATATACGTCATCGGGTGTGAATCCTACGATCACTGCTTGTTTTGAAAGTTCTGCCAATGCCTTTGCGAGCCGCTTTGTAGCCATGTCAGCCTCGATATCTTTGCTTTTCTCGAGTATGTTTGTCAGAAAATCAGATTCCTTCTTGGAAATCTCTTTGTCTTTTACAAAGTTGTCTAAATAGTACTTCCAGCCTTTTTCAGTTGGAACGCGGCCTGCCGACGTATGTTGATGTGTAAGAAAGCCGTCTTTCTCGAGGGCCAGCATTTCATTTCGCAGTGTTGCTGAAGAAACGCCAAACTGGTACTTATCCACAAGTAGCTTGGATCCAACCGCGCTTCCTGTGCGAATATGTTCCTTCACTATTGAGCTAAGTAAAGCCTTTTTCCGGTCATTCATACGTGTACATGGCAGTATATCTCAATTAGCACTCTAAGGTCAAGAGTGCTAACTCACCAATATCGGTGTATCCCCTATAAAGCGTCTACAGTGGTGCAATACCCAGGTACAGGTGTTATATGAAGCCCACAAGTGCCGTTAGAACAGTCAGAATCGTCATCACACAACTGCACGAGGCATTCTCCTAAAACACATGGCAAAGCCCCACAATCTCTGTCTGTGGTGCAGGTGGCTCCTTCATATGCTGTCACATCGCTGGGATCGTATGGAGCACGGGTAATTGTTACACTAGCAACCATGGCGTCAAGAGTCTGTTCATGTGAACTTTGAAATGCCTCAATGTCATATATGGCTCCAAGGTATTCAACTACATACCGAATAACAAAGTTTCCTAGGGCATCTCGGTACGTAATCTTTCTCCCATCTAATCCATCAATGGTGTAATTTTCTTCTACAACATTGTAATCAGTGTTTACGACTGAATTTGTTTTTATGCCTAGGCTGTATTTGTGTAAACTATTTTTTTCAACGGTGACGGTTACATGAAGATGTGAGAGACTTGGGGAATCTATTGAAGCTGAGTCAAACGCTACATACCCGTCAGCTTCAGATTTAATCAAGTAATTATCCGGATACTGAATTGAATATCCGTGTGCTAAATCGGTATATGTTTGCCATTCCGGACTCGTAATTGTATTTGATATAGCATTTGAATTACTTCCAAATACACTTGGAACCTGTGAATTATTACAGTCTAATGTTTCACAGTGATCAAATCCACCCGCTACGCAAAGACAGGGTATCATATCTTCATCCCCACATCGCCTGGACAATTCATATGTGGTTGTACAACCGCATATATCAACTGGCAAACAATCCTGTCGATCATAGCATTCCTGACTATCCGTAATAAGGTCGCAATCACCTTGTGTTACAGTATTCGTGTTTACGGTTACATTTTGGTTATTGGAAGGATTTATGCTTTGCCCTTTCAAAAAAATAAAATACACGGCAATAGCGGTACCGATGAGGATGATGAGAATTAATCCGATCCACAAAATACTCTTTGCTTTTTTTACATCTTGGGATTCTGGCTGAGTATCCATAATAAACTTGTTTAATATTCAATGAATTCAGTATACCAAAAAACAGCCCACGGCGTGTAGATTAGCTACAGTAAGTTTTTTTAGCTAGTCTTTCTTGATTTCCTTATCCGGAATATGCGAACCGTTTGTCGCGAGATCATTAAGCCCTTTGAGAAAACTTAATCCAACATTTGAAAGAAGTATTAAGCCTACTCCTGCTTTTAATACTTCAATAATTCTAAAGATAAACGAAAAGGCAACTCCAGCTGAAGGTGAATAATTAAGTGCATTAAAGACGATTGCCTGCCCTGCTTCAAATGTACCGAGAGATGCCGGAATAGGAATGAGAAATGACAAGATCATGAAGACCATCATGATAAATATGTGCCAATAGTTTGTGTCGACTCCGAGTGCGTTAAGTAAAAGGGCAAATTGTACAAAGATGATTATTCCGCCAAGCGTGGAGAGTAATAGTCCTTTAAAAAAGATATCTTTTCTTTTTTGAAAAAATTCAACAACAAGATTTTCAAAATAGACCACCTTTTCAAATAGTCTCTTTACATATCTAATCTTGTTGAGACGAAATAGTACGAGAATCGGTGAGAAAAAACCTTTTCCACGATATGTCTGTATATAAAATAAAATGAGAACAACTATCAAGATTATTAAAATTGCCACAAACAAACTGAAAACCTCCCATGCAACATTGAACGTAAGCATGGCATACACGAGCGCAGAAATGAGAAACGGCATCGGATACGTGAAATCCAGAATTTTATCTACGATAATAGAGGCAACCCCGTGAGTAAACCGGACACCGGTATTCTTTTTCAAAACATATGCGCGAACTGGCTCTCCGCCCACATAGAGCCCTGGAGTTAAGAAGCTGATCGCATTTCCAATGAGCTTAGGTATAAAAAGCTTCTTATATGGTACATGATCGCCTTGTGCTTTTAATACTAGCTGCCAACGGTATACAACCACCATGATCTGAAGAATACCTAATCCAATAACTACAATCAGGGTCCCCCATGAGAAGCCTTTGAGCGCACTAAAAACCTCTTCAATCCCAATATAGTATAAGACGGCGATAAACAATCCGACTCCGATCAGCGAGGAAAAGATAAAGAGAAAAGTTTTTTTCATTAATGCAAATACTAAGGAGAGGCACTAACCTTTGTCAGTAGTATACTCCTTTTTTGGGGAAATTCAATTATTGGGATAGACCGCAATAACCACTTTTTGGCCGTTATCCACGTCCCCGTCATTCCAGTCATGAATGGCGTTCATGACCACATCATAATCATATCGGTAGTTCTCACCCATGCGCGTTCCTACGTCATTTGTGATGAATTGGGTGGTGGAATACCCCCTAACCACAAACATGTGGTAGATAGGCCCTGGAGACGTAAAATTGGGGTTTCCGAGCTCTCTACCGGCCGCTGGGACAATGATTGGCCTACCTGCTGCTACGTGGCTTTTAATGTCTTCTATGGTCGGATCGTATATGACATCTACCCGCTCATACCCCCAGTATTCTCGAATAAACTCTGCCGTTTCTTCTGCAGTCGTGTCTAAATAATCACCGAAATAGCTATTCTCAAATTCCACCAAATCAAGAATCTCCTGATCAGCAATGTCTTGGGTAAATGTTTTCCCTTCATAGTAATAGTGAACGGTAATAGCTGAAGCTTCTTCACAAGCTTCTTGATACGGCAACTCCCAGTTTGCATGCGGTGCTTGAGAAGTAAATGGAACATCGAGATTAATTGAATCTGGGAGCGGCTCGGGTTCTGCATTTATAGGTTCGGGTGTTTGATTTGTATTGATGATGTCAGTGTTTGTAGTATTTGTAGAACTATCATTGGTCACACTGTTTATATTTTTAAAATCATTTACGGTCAATACTGGTACGTCCTCTTCAAACATAGAATCCCAAGCCTCACGTAAATCTGCGCGAAACTTGTATGCTAAAAATCCTGCAATGAGGACCAATAGAATGATAACAATAAATGTTTTATTATGTTTCATAATCTGACCAGACTAGCATAAACTTCTTGCCGTGTCAACTCTTGACGGTTCACCCGGACAGATTGTTTATTATTCTACTACTACCCCCGCTTTTCCTAAAGTCAACCAATTTGACTCAAAAGCTGACGTTGTATAGTATTTCTCTCCATATAAAGGATCAAGAACAATAATGCTTGTAGGATTCTCTGCTGAACCCACGAAGCCAGTTACTATCCTGGTATGTTCTCCGTTAATTGCAACTACGTTATCACCATCAGAAGTTTTCCAATCTACGCGAGTTCCAGACCCTGCATTTCCCCATACAATGACTGGGTTGCCGTTCTGAATCTCTGTAGTGAGATCTTGAATTGTTCCACCCGTGAACCATCTGCTTGTCCGATATAAATTACCAACTCGCGCGATCGGCTGCCAGTATACACCATAACCTGTCGTTGATTGTCTGCCATAGTAATCTCCGACAAAAGCGATATGCGGATTGCCCCATACACCATTTTCGTGTGGAGTCGGGTCAATACCAATTTGATCGATCAGGGTGGATTCGGAAACATTGACACCCTTATATCTGAGAGCCATAACCAATGTGGCCGCCTCACAACTTAATGGCCGCTCTTGACGATGAAATACGACTGCTAATTTTGTTTGGGAGAGCTCTGTGGTAAATGAGAAAGAATATGACTCAGTGGAATTTAACGCTTCCACGCTCACCACCCCAGATCCTATTGAAACAGAATACTGTGTATTGAAATCGAGAGCGTCAGCCGGATCAAATATCATGGTGTTGCCGTTCCATGAGAATGATCCATCAACAGATGGACTTATTGAAAAAAGACCCTCTGCTGAGAAGTGATCAACATTCTGATCGAACGTTATTTGAATTGTGCTCCCGATACTTGCTCCAGTCGCAGCATTCACCGGAGAAAAGCGTGTGGCACGGACATTTCCTAAGGTAGTAAATTGGTATTCGGCATCTTCCTCGAGATATCCACCTGATGATGTCTGTACTCCCTCTTCAATAGTAATGGAATATTGAACACCAAATGTTAGAGTGGAATAATTTGTAAAAATGGTATTTTCACTGTTCGCAATCCACAGTCCCGTTAACGTCGGATCCGCGTTAAGACCGAGAAATACTGACTCCCTATCCATACTTTCAGAAAATTCTATCGATATCTCTGTTCCTTTGCGAATACCTGTTCCCGTTGGACTAAATGAAACAATTCCTGGGGCATCTCGAGTTTTCCATGAACCTACAAATACCTCCTCCGGATCACTCTGGTACGCGACATCTTCTGTACCGATAAAATACTGAACATTCCTCTTGTATACTGTCAGCTGGTAGTCAGTACCTTGTTTAAGAAGCTCAGATGGAGTAATAGTGTAGGATGTTTTGCTACTGTTAAACTCTTCAATGAATGTAACTTCTGGTTCAAAAACAAACTCAAAGGATGCGAGACCGTCGTTAGTACCATCGAGCATTACTGTCCAACTAGCGGCAGGGGCTAATATATCTTCTTGACTTGGTGAGACTCCTGAAACTGTTGGAACAGGCGGGGTAGTAAAAGTATAGACAATCGTTTGTGCTTCAGATTGTGGCGTGAGTGCATTACGAACACCTGCAATTGATATTTGATATTCCATCTCCGGAGCAAGTGACACTTCAGGTGTGAAGACAAGTGACCTCGCGAGATGGTTGGAATAAATAAAGTCACCATAGTCCCAATTTCCTGCAACAAACGGTTCAATCGTCGGGATCACTTCTCTACTAAAAGGGCGACTAAAGATAAATTGTACGGACGTATTTGTTGATGCAAACTCACCGACAGTATCGTGTGTGATAGTAACGGAAGGCTCAGCAGTAAAAAACCAAAATACTGCTGCAATAAAAAAAAGCATTGTACTTACAACGCTCCATACGATTGTACGACGGGCATGACCGCCTTTTACTTCATGCATGGTCTAAATGTAATTATTTGTGTTTTTGTTTTTTTACTCATATATTATAGCAGAAAAATGATAAAAAGGCAATAGTAATTTCTTTTTTGTCATCCTGAGTTTTACCGAAGGATTAGAAAAAATCAATACCAAAAGCCCATCTCAAATCATATTGCTCAACTTCTATGAAGTTGCAAGATGGGCTTGTCGAAACGTAATTCCGTTTGTGCAGGCATCGGCAACGCGACATGCTACGGTATTGGGTTTGTGGTTTGAATCAAACCCAGAACCAGTAATCATTCCCACGACCTGGTTGATGATATCCCGTGTCTGCCCATTGAGTCCTGCATCCACTTCCACAGTGATTCTCGGCTGGGAAGAAAGATGTGAGGTAAATTCATCTTGGACTTTCTGAGCAAACGCAAGCGAAAGCGTCGCTTCATTCCATACACGTTGCTTAAAAGATGGTGTACGTATTCCTTTCGACTGAACGTAGAAATATCGAGCCCCACCACCAACGCACCACACCACTAAGACAGTGTAGTAGCTAATTTTCTCATTTCGCCTATGAGCAGGCTTAGAGTCTGTTCCGATAAGGAATCGAACATCCTCTGCCGGTGTTCCTTGGATGTATGCTTGAATTCGATCATACATCGCTGGAAATGAGAGCCTACCAAATGTCGGACTTATGATGTGGCTGAATGTCGTTTGTGACATATCGCCTCCTTATGATCTACGTTGCTTAAAAAAATGAGCGATGACCACCCCTCCGTTATTTCCTGGTAATTATAGCTAATAAATCCAGCTTCGTTAAGTAGATATATATATCTACTTCTTCGTGACACCATTAATAAACCACGAAGTTACCCAGAGAATCAATGCGCCAATCACTGCAGTCGGCCAGAATTTATCAATCGTGAATCCGATTACAAACGATGCTACGATCCATAAAAAACCTGCATTGATAATAAAGGTGAAGAGGCCAAGTGTGAGAATATTAATCGGTAGAGTCAGAATGACAAGAATTGGTTTGAGAATTGCGTTGGCAACACCAAGTATGAGCGCCGCAACTAGTGCAGCCGGCCAGAAAGACTCCACCTCAAAACCGTTTAAAAGATAAGCAACAAGTAATAAGGCTCCCGCATTGAGTACTAAACGTATAATAAACATAAAAAAAATAATGAATTAATGTGATCTTATTAATTAATTTCCTTGTGAGACTCCTGCTGATCAAGTATACCCCATTCTACGAAACCACCACAATATTTCTGTATTAAATTAGCAAGCTCTTTAGCCGCATTTTCAATATCTTCTCGGACAACTGGTGGGAGACCCTCAATAACAATTATTGCATTTTTTGTGTTTTCAGTGAGCTTTGTTCGATCGGCCTCACGCCAATTCCACCTGCGACATAAGACACCTTGATCATCCTTCCACACAACCTCACCGGCTGATGGTGGCTCGTTTTTTTCTCCACCCAGACGGATAAAATATTCAGTGCCATTGGCAAAATCAAGTTGAACATCACCCGAAATAGAATTTATATCCTCTCCTCCTACTGGAACGATGTATTTAAGTGAAATTAAATTATACAAATCTACCAAAGTATTAATTGAGTAGAGTTTTTTTCCTTTTATTGCGCGTCTCACGAGCGCTTCGATAGAGTTTCGATAATCGTGGGGATTGGAGCCAAATGCTTTATAGGCATTTCGCCAAGGTAGAATTCGGGAATGCTGGTTCACTGATTTCGTTTTTGAAAAATTGTTACGCAACTTCTCCTCGGCGTCATGAATCGAGGACATGACTTCAGAATTTTTTTCTTCGTTATTTATGCCCCTTGCTATCACAAACCCCAACAAGACACCTGGAAAAATATCAAATATTTTTTTCTCAACACATATTTTCATTACTGTATGATACCAAAAATTTTCCAAAAAATAAAACCGCCACGCCCGATAGATTGGGTTTGGCGGTGATATCTCGGAATTCTCGGAGATCATTTCCCCGGGTCTTCGACCGTCCATTCAAACACGACCGTATCGTCAGATTGCCCCATCCGGATGACGAAGCTGGTGCCGTCGTTGAGAAGTGCGTTGACGGGATTGTTGAGTGGTGACAGGTCGGTCATGACCGTTGAGGGTGAATCAACGTCTGGCTCATTTGAACCTTTGTAATAGGTCGCCCGTGCAATTCGACCATCCCACAACGTCACTTCGACCATAATTGGTCCGGGATCGCCTGGGTCAGGATTTCCTGCTCCGATAATGTCCATCAGCTGCGATGAATCAATTACGGTGTGTCGTTCCATGAGTCTTATCCCCTTCCGAAGAATATGAAATTACGCTAATGTCCAATTTTATCAAAGGAGATTATCATAAGATGTGCTGCTTGTCAATACAAAAGAAAATCGCCCCACGAGAGCGGGGCGATATACAGCCAAATTAATAAAATCATCTACTACGGCTCAACTGAGTAATGAGCGGAAGACTTGCTGCATCGACGGTTACTACCCATCGCTGCTTTCCATCGAAGAAGAAGTCAGGTTCTTGAATAATGCTTTGCGCCTGAATTCTGTCAGCTAACCGACGAACACTTCTTCGCTCGGTTGTAAATCGAGCTTGGGCATACCCTAGCCTTCTGAATTGCTCACCTACTGCTTGACCTAAAAGTAGTGAGCATCTTTCAAAACTAGAGACAGACGGCAATACCGCCAAAGCCGTAAACCAAGCAATGTCATGTGCGGTTATGCCGATCAGTACTCCGACAACACGGTCTTTTTCGACAGCAATGAATATCCCTTCAGGAAGAAATCTGACAATTCGACTCAGACTGAATCGATTGTGTCCCACCGGTAAAGGATATCCCTGACGGTAACAAGTTACCATACTATCGAAAAACCGTGGCTGAAATCTCACGACCTCAATTACGAGTCACCTCCTAAGAGAATGTGCAGTTTCTGGTTGTTACTGCACAGTAGCAAAGATACTTTTAGAAATCAACTAGAATGTCCCTTCAAGAACATGCGTTTCAGGTGTTTCATCAACTACTGTTTCTTCTGTGATAACAACCTGTAAATATGTCGGATATTCTTGTTCACTAGTATATTCAAGTGTATAAATACCACCGCCATTATCCGTCATCACACCCGTTGAGAAAAAAGCTACAGGAGATGATTGTACGAGCCAACCTTCATATGAGCTTCCGGTAGCTGGTTGCTGAAGAGATGCCTGAACATAATGAGATAGTGTTTCATTTTTCCAGAGACGGTAGGCAGTTCCAGATCCAGGACTTCCGTCAACTGCAATAATGGCAGTTTGCTGTGCAGCCGGATCATTCATTACAAGTTGACTTACCTCTGACTCCCCTGGTGCGGATGTATTTGTATTGGTTTCTTCCATCACCTCGTTTGCATTTGCGACAGTGTTGGTGACCGTGTTAGTAGTGGTGTTCGTATTTGAAACATTCGTATTATCGTTTGTGGAATCTGATACGACAAAATAAATAACTACTGCAGCAATGAGAATTACCACGACAACCACTATTATCGCCACTGTACTTAGTCCTTTTTGTGATGTTAAATTTTTCATAGGTTTTTATTAACTCTAATTAAATGCCTTGATAGTATACCATTGGAAAATAATATGTATAGTAACTGGCCTTGACAATTTCCTGATACTTCGCTATAGTACTCCGATTGTTGTGGGTAGTCTTGGATAATTAGGTACAAGACGGGAGGATGTGATGCTCTATTTTAATCACCGAAAAGTGAAGTTTCGGCCAGGTGATGTTGTCCATTTCGACTTGCGATCTGGCTTGATCGCATTCAGAAGACCGAACGATAAGCTTGCAGTACAGCAGCAGTGGCTTCAGCGAGACCCGGTTGGTACCGACGATTACCAATTTCAAGTCCCGCCGCTGGATGAAACAGCTGCAGGAGTGATCGTCAAAATGATCGAGAGTCTTACCGGACTCACGGCCACACAGATTCCCTCAACCGAAACTCTCCCGAATCTCATGTTCTCCTTCTCGAAGGGGTAACACCACAACACAACAGCGCACAGCCCTCGGCATCAGCTCGGGGGCTTTTCATTTTTTACACAATCGGCAATAAACTTGATTTTATTCATCCAAATTGTATACTATACATTACTCAAAAGATGTGGCCCCATCGTCTAGGGGTTAGGACATCAGGTTCTCAACCTGAAAACAGGGGTTCGATTCCCCTTGGGGCTACCAGAATTTAAATATCATTCCAGACTTGATCTGGAATCTTTATAGTGAATGTAAACTCTATAAAGATCCTAAATAAATTCAGGATAACAAACAATATTTGTGATAGTACTACCTATAAACTCTTCCCCACTAACTGCGCCATTTCCACAAGACGATTTGAATAGCCTATTTCGTTATCATACCACGCAATAATTTTTACCATATCACCATCGAGTACGTTTGTGAGTGATAAATCAACAATACTCGAATGGGTATTGCCTATGATATCTGATGATACAATCGGATCATTGGTGACCTCCATAATACCCTTAAATGTCGGGGAGTTAGCTGCATCGGTCAATGCCTTATTTACTTCTTCGATCGTCGTTTTTTTCTCGACAAGCAATGTAATATCAGATAGCGAACCGACAACTGTCGGTACACGCACCGCCATACCGTCAAAAATTCCCTTAACTTCAGGGATGGTCTTACCCGTTGCGCGAGCAGCGCCGGTAGTTGTTGGAATAATGTTTAAGGCAGCTGCACGTGCGCGCCGAAGGTCCTTATGAGGTGAATCAATAAGCCTCTGGTCAGCAGTATAGGAATGAATGGTTGTCATCATGCCTTTTTTAATCCCAAATTCCTTTAGTAATACTTTTACCGGGGGTGCAATGCAATTGGTTGTACATGAAGCATTCGAGACAATAGTTTGATCTTTATAGTTCTCATGATTAACACCCAGGAGAAGCATATCTGCACCCCCCTCCCCTTTTGCAGGCGCGGAAAGAATTACGCGTTTTGCTCCGGCATCAATGTGTTTGTTTGCGAGATTATCTTTAACAAATTTCCCCGTACACTCAAGAACGACATCCACTTCATGTTTTTTCCAGGGTAATTTGTCTGGGTCCTTTTCCTCATACACTGGAAATGATTTCCCATCCACAACAATCTCTGTCTCTGTCGCAGAGACTTTTTTATCATATCTCCCATATACTGAATCATACTTGAGGAGATGAGCAAGTGTTTCGTTGTCGGCCAGATCATTGATCGCGACAACTTCAAGATCGTCTTTTTCAAGTGCGATCTTGAATGCGGGGCGGCCAACACGGCCAAATCCATTTATTGCAATGCGAATTCTTTTTTGTCCTGAGCTTGTCGAAGGGTTATTCATATGTTTTTTTATACTGTGTTAGCACTACCGAACGTTTCAAGGTGGGCCTCAGCGACCTTTTGAAGAGCATCGGTAGACGGCTGTAAGATTTCCCGAATATCAAAATATTCAGGATGTCCAATAAGCGTGTCACGAAGCTTATTGGCAAATTCGAGCTTAAGAATAGTGTTCATATTAACGATGCTAATTCCCTCTTCAATAGTTTCCTTTACTTGATCGGCCTGTAAGCCAGATGCTCCATGAAGTACGAGAGGAGTCTTTGGTATGGCGCGATGTATTTCTTTTAGCCGCTTAATATTCAGCTTGGGAATTCCTTTTTTTAGTTTTACAATCCCATGCACATTTCCCACTGCGACTGCCAGGGTGTCTACTTCAGTTTCTTCGACAAATTGTATAGCTTCATCAGGATCAGTCATAAATTTCTCACGATCTTCAGGATTCGCTTCTTCAAGCCCTTTTACCACTCCAAGCTCACCCTGCACCCATACATCTTTTTTATGTGCATACTCCACTGACTGACGCGTAAGTATGACATTCTCCTTGAAAGGGACATCTGAATTATCAATCATAATAGAGGAAAAACCAGCAGCAATGCACTCTGCAACAGTACGAAAACTTCTTCCATGATCAAGATGAAGAGCAATGGGAATATTCCCCGCTTCATCTCGCGCCATCGTCTCAATCATCGCAGTCATGGTCTTTAAGCCGCCGTATTTAATCGTTTGCTCGGACATCTGAATGATAATCGGAGACTTCTTGGCAACAGCAGCACGAATAATCGCGAGTGTTGTCTCGAGATTTTGGACATTGAACGCGCCAAGAGCGTATTTATTTTGATTTGCATCAGCAATAAGTTCTGAAATGTGAGTAAGCATAAAATTATTTTGCTATTGCTTTTATCATTCCTAAATAGGAATCAAGTTTAGTGCTCGCGCCGCCCACCAGCACGCCTTCAATAATCGAATTGTCTACATAGTTTACGATGCTCGTATCATCGATGCTGCCGCCATAAATAGTGATAAAATTACTTTCGGCATGATGTTTTTGATATATATCAATCAGCGTATGCCGTAAAACTTGAATCGTTTCTCTTGCCTCATTAGGATCACATGCTTGCCCGGTACCAACAGCCCAGATTGGCTCATAGGCAATAATAATACGTGCATTCTCAGCGGGCATGATACCATGCAGTGCATTCTTGAGCTGTTTCATTACCACCAAATCCTTGATTCCTTCGCGCCGCTCCTCAAATGTTTCTCCAATGCATATGATGGGGATCATGTTGTGTTCTAACGCATGTCCGACTTTCTTATGTACCATGCCTTCTGTTTCCCGAAGATATTTTCTTCGCTCTGAATGTCCGATGATTGCGTACTGACACTTGAGATCAAGAAGCATTGGCGCTGACACTTCCCCCGTATAGGCACCCTCTGCCTGCCAAAAAATGTTCTGGGCTGCGAGCTGTATTTGGCTACCCTTCAAAAGCTTCCCGACAGTATCAAGATACGGAGTGGAAGGAGCAATAATTACTCCGACGGAAGATTCGAATTGTTGTGCGCCTTTTTTTAATCCGACAACGAGCTCACCGGTTTGTTTGTAGGTGAGGCTCATTTTCCAGTTACCAATGACGAGGGGTTTTGATGCCATAGAAAATTTTTTAAAAAAATGATATTACTCCCATCGTTATCGCTGTCACGATCCCTGCGGCAATTAGTATTCCGAGTAGTATTGCAGAAAAGGCAACTCTGAATGGAATTCCGAAAAGATATGCAGCGATCGATCCTGTCCAGGCACCAGTAATTGGGAGCGGGATAGCAACAAAGATAACTAAGGTAAAAAATATTCCGTACTTTTTCTTGCTTTCTGTAAATCGCTTTCGGGTACGTGCAAAGAGCCAGGTAAAGAATCTATTAAGCAGCTTTGAGTTGCGGCGAAGAAATTCTGTTATCGGATTGAGAAAAAGAAGTATAACAACTACAGGAATGATGTTACCGATTATTGACCATATCGCAGCTGCGAAAGGTGAAAGATTCCATGCAGTTTGGGCAACGGGTATTGCTGCACGCAGCTCTCCAATAGGAGTCATAGCAACAAGCAATGTTGCGAATTCGGGTGGAAATGATTGAAAAAGTGCTCCGTAATCTATATCAAGCATACACTATTTTGGGGGTGATGTAAAAAATGAAAACCATGTGTGGGTACGAAAGGCCCACTCGGCCAATGATGTTGTTTCAGTAAAACGCGCCGATGCAGATGGAGCCCCAAGTAATGCCGTAATGACCTGCTTATCATCCTGCTCAAGATATGCGGCAAATGTATACCCCGCCTCATCTAGAAAACCTGTCTTTGCACCTCGGAACGTGAATGAAGAATTATCTAGTAGTGCATTTGTTGACGAAAAATGAATCACTCGATCGGAATCAATGGTTCTAAACTCATATGTCGGTTGTAAAACTGTTTGTAAAATTTTCTCATAACTAAATACATGTGCGACCAAACGAACTAGGTCAGTGGGCGTTGATATATTTTCTGGGTCAAGACCTGTTACGTCGACAAACATAGTATGCGCCATTCCGAGTGATTGTGCCTTCGTATTCATTTGAAATACACAGTCTTCTTCTGATAAACCAGCACCTCGCACAAATGCCTCTGCGGCATTATTCATCGAACCAACAAGCGTTGCTGATAACAAATCATTTAATGTAACAATTTCTCCTTCAGAGACTCTCAGCCAGCTTCCAATTCGCGGGGTGAGATCTTCACGAGATATGGTAACTTCCTGAGAAAGGTCTGGCATGGTATCTAAGACAGCGGCAACAGTCATGAGCTTCGTGAGACTTGCAATAGGACGCTGCGTGTCTCGATTCTTTTCCCAGAGAATTTTTCCGCTCACTGGGTCAACAACAACTGCAGCCTCTGCGGAAATTGCTGGCGGATACACATACGGCTCCAAAGATATTGGCGGAATTGCACGAATAATATTTCCTATGCCAATAGACGGGGCTTCCATAAGTAATTCATCAATAACAAGCGTTTTCTCTTCAAATGTTAAACTGGCAAGCTGATCAGAGCTGTCTAGATGAAAAAGTGTCATGAGAAAAACAAGATACAAATCAACCATGAAGTCATATATTATGATTCTGGGGCATCTTTTTGTTCAGATTTTTCTTTTTGTTGTTCAACAAGTTTTTCAATATGCTCGTGCTTATGAAGTCTCTCATATTCAGGCAACTCATCCGAGGAATGAATACCAAGAAATTCGAGAAAATCAAATGTCACCTGATACACACTTGCCATTTTTTCCCGATCTTCATGAGATTCAATTAACCCCTTAATGAGAAGGTTGCGAAGAATTAAACTGCAGTTAACTCCGCGAATTTGCTCAAGCTCTGCCTTGGTAATGGGTCCGCGATATGCGATGATCGTAAGCGCCTCGAGTGATGGTTTAGTAAGTTCACCTGCTTGTTCGGATTTAATAAAGTCTTTAGCAATATGCGCGACCTTAGGATTAGTGGCCATCTGATAACTTTGAGCAGTCTTCATGACGTGGACTCCTTTTTCGTCGTTATTATACTGTTCCATAAGCGTATCAGCAGCCTCTCGTACTTTTTCATTTGAAAAACCTGTAATCTCTGCTATTTTTTTTACAGAGAGCGGCTTTCCGGCAAGAAAGAGAAGGCTTTCAACGAGCGTCGATATTTGAGAAGGATTTTGTGTCATAGATGTTTATTATGATTGAGATGAATTTGTGGGAAAATGTTTAATTTCAATATCTGAAAACATATCCGATTGGACAACTACGACCATACGCTGTTTTACAAGTTCAAGTAAGGCAAGAAATGTAACAATCACCTCTGTCTTATCTTTTGATTCTCTGAGAAGTTTGTGAAAATTCATCGTTGCGTGCTTTTGGATATTATCTCTGAGATGATTGATTTTTTCTTCAATAGAAACAGTGCGATAATACACCTGTTGTGGCATTGAGACAATCGGCTCGATAGCATCTATCACCTGGACAAAAAGCTCTTTTAATCGATTGGCATTAAGCGACTTGGGAGGGTTAAATACTGGCTCTATCGCTATTGCCGGCTTATCCCTCGAGTAGAGAAACTTTTTGCGTTTAATGATTTTATTGAGAATCTTGGAAGCCTCATAGTACTCCTTATACATTCGTAACTGTTGTTCCAAGTCACTCCCCTCCTCTTCAACATCAAGTGAAGGTAAGAGAATTCGAGATTTAATTAAAAGCAACTTCGCCGCCACGACGAGGAAATCAGCTAGCTCTTCAGGATTTATTTCCTGAACACTTTTTAAATATCCGATAAACTGCTCCGTAACCTGCGAAAGAGACACTTTCGAAATATCGAGCTCTTTCTGCTCGATAAGTTGGAGGAGGAGATCAAGCGGACCTTCGAATTGTTGGAGTTTTATCGTGTATGGCATTAACTATTATTTAACTTCAATGGGATTAGTCCCAGCCTCGTATTCTTCTTTATCTGTCTTTCCATCATTATCAGAATCAACTTCAGTAGTATAGCTATCATATACCCACTCAACATAGTTTTTCAAACCGTCCCCATCTGTATCTGCGTAATTATCTAGAGAATCTAATTTGAGGCCAGGTGTTTCAAATATCTGAATTTCATTATTGTCAACACCATCTTCCCATACCAAATTAATTAATAATGATTCATATGTATAATCTAACGCAGGAAATCGGACGATCATTGTTTCATCGAGATAAAATCCATCTGACTGGAAACCATACTCTGATGGATTGAATACCATGCCAAAATAGTAATACCCGTCCTCTTCTATGAACGATGTAAGAGTATTTGGCGTTTCTTCAAGAACAAGTAATTCGGTTTTTAACTGCTCTGGAATATCTACATCTTCAATTAATGCATCATGCTCATTTATTAGGTAATAATCATCCATATAAGGGAATAATTCATCTCCTGGATCTATCCAAGGAGAAAAATAAATTTCTAAATCCTCTTTTTCTTCATCAGTAAGATACTCTAATTTTTTCTCAAAAGCATTATATACTGCTATGATTCTCTCGCCTACCATAGTGTTAAATTCGGGCTGAAGTTCATCATTCACCAACTCGTGAAACTCTAATTCTCGCATACCATTGATTCTAAATTCCTTTACCATATCTAAGTGTTGCTCCTCAAGTCCACCTTGCTCTAATACAAAGTTCCAATCTTCATCTGACATAATAGTTCTATACCATTCCGAATACTCCGTATCAGTCATTGGCGTACCCCCTATCCGACGTATTGCTTCCTGGTAAACAAGCGAATCCATATATGAAGAAAGGGCTGCCATTTCAGCAGATTGGTCAAGGTATTCTACAACGCCCGAGTACGACATATAATCTAAATCTAAAAACATGAGTGCCATATTTTCGATATCAGATTGAAAAATCGATGTTCCAAAAACCCGAGCAACTTCTAAATTGCCGTCATCATTTGTGATTTGGACACTATTTGAATTATTTACCGCTACTGTAGGAGAATTTACATTAGTTGTCTGAGTATTAGTATCATCTTGTTGTCTAAAAACAAACCAGTACACAGCACCTGCCCCAAGAAGTACTACTACTAGAATAATAATCCACCACTTATTTAATCTAGACTGATTCGAAATACCCCCTGACAATGCTTTTCGTGCATCTTCTTCAGACCAACCTGAAGATATTAGCGATGAAATAATTTTCTCGCTATTCATTCCCTGCGCACGGCATTGAGAAATATATAATTGAACGCTAGATTGGTCATTCATACTATGTAAGACTTATTCCCCTGGTGGCCCTTGTAAAAATATTGCATTCACTTCCGTTTGTGTAAGTGCAGAGGGTGTATAGGAATAATCTGTAACTTCGGTTACTCTTTCAACTTCAGTGTAATGAAGTGATCCTCCAAGTACGACTGTAAAAGTAGTATTAAGTACATCAATAGCATCATCGGTCATAAAAACTTCATCTATAAAATCATATTCGAGTTTTAGTAAACCACCATTAAGAAATAGTTTGGGTGTTTCATTTACTTTCCAAGATAGTACAATATGATGCCATTCCTTCGCCATAATGAATTCTTCATACCCAGTATATGATTGTCCAACTGAATCATCGGGATCATGAAATCGGTAACGAACCTGATCTCCATATTGTGTTTCAATGGTAAATATAGTTTGTTTACCTATTCCCCTTTTTTTATCAATATAAAATGCTACTAGCGTACCTCCGGGTTCCCAGTTATCACTTCGAGCCCAAAAACTAATCGATCCCTCACTTCCAGTATATGGTCCCTGATCTTCAAGTATGGTAAGTAACTCTGCAACAAATTTATTTAGATTGGGATCAGTTCCTGCTTGAATTTCATCATAATCATTTATTCCATCCTCGTCTGTATCCTCATCGTATGAACTTGTAGGGTAAACCTCTGTTTCCTCATAATTTGAAAGTCCGTCTTCGTCAAAATCAAGGTTTTTCTCAATTTCAATTGATAAAAAATATAGATCTGCAATATTAATGCCATCAAGAAAATCCTCAGAGTCATAATAACTCCCATCATTATAGTTCTCCATTAAACCGTCTTCGTCCCGCTCTGTTGGTTTATTTGATACCATGTACTGTAATGTATAATTGGTATCATTATTTGCATATATAAATGGCTCGGTAGTATAGAGATCAGCAGGAATTGAAGTAATATGATATTCATCACGAAAATAATTCACTGTGCGATTTGCGTAGAGAGAACTTAGATCATCCAGCGCTGGTGGTTTTTCGAGTAACGTATTTAAATTATCAGGGTACTCGTCATTCACACTATAATAGAAACTTAGAGCGCTTGTAATATGATCAACGCGCCCTATTTGTTCCTGAAAGGCAAAGTATTCAACCGGTTTCCCAAAAATACTGTGATCATAAAAAATGGTTTCAAATGGTGGGATAGTCGTATCGCCGGATGATTCTTGATTTACTACCGTGGTAGTATTGGCATTTACTTCGGTATCCTGCTTAACAATGGTATTATCCGAATCTCTAAGAACAAACCAGTATACTGCTGCTGCAGCTATTAGAACGACAAAAACAATAATTACAATGATCGGCGATTTCTTCCTTGGCGATGATTGCTGAACATTTGAGACGGAACCAGTAACAGCCGATTCAGCATTATCTTTACTCCACCCGCTTGCAACAAGTTGCGAAATGATGTTCGCATCATTCATCCCTGCGGCTCGGCATTGTTTGATATATGTATCTACACTCCCCTGGTCATCAGACATAGTACTGAAAATCTATTTAATATTTATTTCTTCTTTTTCGGCTTTGCCTTTACTGGCTTCACAACAAATCTTCCAGTAATTGGATCTTCGAGCTTCATATAATCCTTCACTTTCATACGAACACTTTGGGTAAAGCTTCCTGCATGAAATATTGCTTTTTGGATTTTCGCAAGTGATGCATCAGCAACAACTCCCACCTTATACACGCCTCCAAAAGCAGACAGTCCTCCCGGTTTCACTTTAAACTTCGTCTGCATCTCTTTTTCTTTCGCAATGCTTATTTTCTTTGCATTCAGGAATTTCTTTAACTTCCCTAGATCAAGTCGGTAATGAGAAGGAATAACCACAATCTTATATTCTTTATCCACCTTTATGAGAAGTGACTTGGCAATATTCTGCATTTTTTCCTTCAGGGTCTGTGAAAGATCATACACAGTAAACACCGTCTTATGATCGACAACCTCATGCTGAGTGTTTGACTTTTCAAGATGGGTAAGGACTTTCTTTGGAATTGACATAAAAATTATTTCTTAATTTTCTTTCGTAATCGAAAAGGGAATTGCTGCTGCTGACCCATGAGAGCTCGTGTGACTTTTCTTCCCTTGGCGGTAAGTTTGATTTCTACTATAAACCACTTGTGCGGTGTCCGACGACCAAATCCGATGAGCAGCTCTTTGTCGATTAATCGCTCTAAACTTTTTGTAACCGTTTTCTGCTGATCATCTTTCTTCGGCTTTTTCTTTTGTTTTGTGTAAAAAGAGAGAAGACGATTGCGTTTTAATGTCCCTTTCTCGCCATAGCATTCCTGAAGAATATACTTCTGGAGAGAAGAAAGTCTCATTTCTTTTTTGTCGTCTTAATATGTAAATCCTTCAGCTGTTGTTCACCAACATCGCTTGGGGACCCGGTCATTATTTCGCGATTATCAGCGGTCTTTGGAAATGCTACCCCTTCACGTACATTGAGGTCATTAAAAAGCACCATTAACAGTCGATCCAGACCCGGAGCAATTCCACCGTGTGGGGGTACACCGTACTCAAAAGCTTCTAGCATATGTCCAAACTGCTCCTTGGCATCTTTTTTTGAAATACCCACGAGATCGAATATTTTTGCTTGAATTTCCGGGTTTGTAATACGAATACTTCCTCCACCTACCTCATATCCGTTTAATACGAGGTCATGTTGCCACGATTTTGCCTTGAGCGGATCTGTGTCGAGTAGAGGAAGGTCAGAATCTTTCGGTGATGTAAACATGTGATGGGCGGGCGCATAATGGCCATTCTCTTTTTCTGGTTCAAAGAGCGGCCAATCTACAATGAAGCCGAAAGCCAATTCATTTGGATCATTTGTATCTTTTCGAAGATCTGGTTTATCAGTTCCATATTTCTCCATTGCTTCCTGGTGGGTCAGTCTTGGCCACGGAGACGTGCTAATTTTTTTATCAGGAAAAACCTCCTTCACCATCGCGGTAAAAATCTTCTCTGTTAATTCAAGGATTTCATTTTGATCAACAAAAGACATTTCGAGATCAAGCTGGTAAAACTGGTCCGGTGCACGATCAGCTCTCGCATCTTCATCACGGAAACACGGAGCAATCTGAAAATACTTCTCAAAACCCGCAACCATTAATAATTGTTTGTATTGCTGCGGAGATTGTGGTAGCGCATAAAATTTCCCGGGAAATGACCGGGACGGCACCAGATAATCTCGCGCACCCTCAGGAGTTGATTTTGCTAATATAGGAGTCTCAATTTCTACAAAACCCTTTTTATGGAGGTAATCACGAATAAATTTTATGGCTATTGAACGAGTAATGATTTTCTTTTTATTGAATTCCCTGCGTAAATCAAGATAACGATATTTAAACCGGACATCCTCAGATTCCAGTTCTTTTTTCGTTTCAACTATTTCAAAGGGTGGAGTTTTGGATTCAGCCAAAACAACAAGGCTTTCTGCCTTGATCTCAATCGAACCTGTCAGTACGTTTGTATTGACCAGTTTTTCCGGCCGCTTATTCACCACTCCCACTATTTCAACAACAAACTCAGATCGAAGCGCCTTCGCCTGCTCGAGAACTTCTGAATTATTTGCTAAGAATACTACTTGGACATATCCCGTTATGTCACGCAAATCGATAAATACCATCTTTCCCATTCTTCGCGTCACATGCACCCATCCGTTGAGACGAATCTTTTCTCCTACATGATCGACAGAATTTTTTATCAACGTTCGTTTCATATTTCGTTATCGAACGTTAAAGAAGACACAAATTTTCTTCTAGTAAACATGTCCTAATGGTGTATGGCTTAAGAAATTTCTCACATCGGTCCTGGGATATTCCCTCACCTTCCGTTACGCAAACCCCTAAAACCTCTCCTGAAGCATTCAAAATAACAGGGGCAGTATCAAGACAATCGCTTTGCAGCAAGAAATATCCCCCACAGCTTGTGGCTATTGAGATCTGGCACTCAGGAATTTGCTGATTATAAGGTCGTCCGCACATATCAGTTACCACTTCAAAGCCTACAATCTTTGCCTGTGCAAGCTGAGCCTTTTGGCGACTGTTGATATTTATCATGATACCATTAACAATCACGATGCTTAACACAAACACAACAAATATCAGCAGTGCAACGCTGCCAACTCCCCGTTTGTCTGAAATGATTTTTTGCACAAAAGACATATGTTATGGTGCTAATCGATTAAGCATCCGTGGAAATGGAATTGATTCTCGTACATGATCCAGTCCGCATATCCATGTGACGATTCGCTCGAGACCGACGCCAAAGCCCGAATGCGGAAATGAGCCGTATCGGCGCAAGTCAAGATACCATTCAAAAGGTTCACGGGGTAATTTATGCTCCTTAAATCGCTTTTCAAGAAGTTCAAGGTCATCGATACGTTCAGAACCTCCAATAATTTCTCCGTACCCCTCCGGAGCAATCAGATCATTACAGAGCACTCGTTCAGGATTATCAGGATCTGGTTTCATGTAAAACGCTTTTATCTTCGTGGGATAGTGAGTGATAAATACTGGCCGATCAAATTCTTCAGAAATCTTTGTTTCATCTTCCGCTCCCAGATCTTTTCCCGAGGCGATTGATGAACCTTTTTTCTTCAGTAATGCAACTGCCTCATCATACGTAATACGATGAAACGGTTTGATTACTTTTTTTAAATGAGCAGTGTCGCGTTCAAGTACTTCAAGTTCTTTGTTACAGTTTTTTAACACTTCTTTCACAACGTACTCGATTAATGACTCCTGCGTTTCAAGATTTCCTTCATGATGTGTAAATGCCGCTTCAGCATCCAACATCCAGAACTCCATGAGATGGCGGCGCGTTTTAGACTTTTCTGCGCGAAACGTTGGTCCAAAATCATAGACCTTCCCTAGTGATGCAGCAAGTGCTTCAAGATATAATTGCCCCGACTGCGCAAGATAGGCCTTTTCTCCAAAATAGTCGGTCTCAAAGAGTGTTGTCGTCCCCTCGCATGATGTAGGAGTTAAAATCGGAGTGTCGGTGAGAATAAAACCTTTTTCTTTAAAGTACGAGCGCATTGACCAAATAATCTGATCTCGAATTTTCAATATGGCTACTTGACGAGAGGATCTCAGCCAGAGGTGCCGTTGATCGAGAAGAAAATCAACCCCATGGGCCTTTTTTGAAATCGGGAAATCATCCGAGAGGTGAATAATCTCAATATTCTTGAGCGATAATTCATACCCTGAGGGTGACCTTTTCTCTTCGTTGACTTCACCTACGATTGATACCGATGATTCTTGTGTAAGAGTCTCACAGCGGGAAAACACTTCTTCAGAAACACTGGCCTTATGAGCAACCGCCTGAATGGTATCTGAGCCGTCTCGAAGCTGCAAAAAAAAGATCTTTCCTGACGATCTAATGTTATAGATCCATCCCCGTATGCACACTTCTTTGCCTACGTACTTTCCAACCTGTCGTATTTCAATACAGCTCATATATAGCAGTAGTATAGCACCACCTAAACACCTTTGGCAAAGCTAAAATCGGCCTTATATGTCAAGCATTAGGCAAATCTACTTATTATTCTTTAGTGGTTGATGTAATTATTATCTCAGCTATATCACTCCCTCATCTATGAGTATTTGTTTGTGATCAAAAGCAAGATCCATACTCTTAATCTCTTCCAAAGGGTACCACTTTGCTTCCAGTGCATCATCACCAGCCTTGAGATCCCCCCCTAGAACTTCACAAATATGAGGTAAACAAATCATTGTTTTTGTTGGATGTCTGTCTTTTTTATCGTAGTATCGACCTACAAACTTTACAATTTTTACATCTAAATTAGTCTCTTCTTTTACCTCTCTTACAACAGTGTCGCGGATCTCTTCTCTCCATTGCACTCTCCCAGATATGAGGCCCCACATTCCATGATAAGCTTTTGAACCTCTTTTTATTAGAAGAATTTTAGTTGAATCCTCATTTAAAATTATTGCATCAATACCGATCCAAGGATGATCTTTTGTTTTCATAAAATAATAACTAAAAGAAGGATATTAATCGCCCCTATGCTTTTTTACCCTATTAAATACCATCTTTGATATTTCAATGGCTACAATTGCTGCAAGAGACACGAGTAGTAAGTCAAACCAATGTCCAAGAGTAAGAGGAACGGTATGAAATATTCTTTGAAAAAATGGCATATATATGGCAAGCAGTTGAAGACCAAAACCAAGCGCTACTGCGACGAGAAGATAAGGATTGGTGAAAAAATTCTTATTCCATATCGGCTTGCGCATTGAACGAATGCTGAATACATAGAGTAAAGAATCAATTGCAACCGCAGTAAAGGCTACCGTCCGAGCAAGATCAATATCTCCGGTGGTTCGATAAATTATTGTAAAAAGGATAAGTGTAGCAATACCAGTAACAAGGCTAACGATTGCTACAAGAGACCACATATGTGAAGTAACGATTGGTTGATTAAGCGGAACCGGTTTGTCTTTCATGACATCCCTATCTGCGGGTTCAAGCGTTAAGGCAATATTTGGAAAACCGTCTGTAATAAGGTTGATCCATAGAATTTGTGTAGCAAGCAACGGCAGCGGAAAGCTACCTGTACCAATTATTCCAATAAATAAACTCGTGCCGATGATGATAATTTCTGTAAAACTATCTGACATCAAGTAGAGAATGACTTTTTTTATATTATTGAAAATAATTCTTCCCTCTTCAACCGCTCGAACAATTGTCTTAAAATGATTATCGAGAAGTACAATATCTGCCGTATCCTTCGCTACGTCAGTTCCTGACCCAAGCGCAAGACCAATATCAGCTGTCTTGAGCGCGGGAGCATCATTGACGCCATCTCCGGTCATCGCCACTACTTCTCCCCGACTTTGGAGCGCATTTACAATACGAAGTTTATCTTGCGGATTTACACGCGCATAAACTGAAATCTTCTCTACCTGTTTTTTTAGCTCTTTGCTGTTCAATTTTTCGAATTGAGCTCCCTCAATAACATTTTCTTCTTTCGAAGGAAGCCCGAGCTCCTGTGCAATTGCCATTGCAGTAAGCCGATGATCTCCGGTAATCATTACCGGCCTAATTCCTGCTTCCTGACATAATTCGATTGTTTGTCTTGTATCTTCACGCAAAGGATCTTTCATCGCCATAAAGCCGACGATTGTCATTCCATCGACCAAATCATCCTGCTGATTGATTTTTTCGTACCCTTTATCAACTTTTTTATATCCTACGGCAAGTAACCGTAATCCCTGACGTGATAACTCCTTATATTCCTCTGTTAATTTACCTCGACGGGATAACCGGAGTTCCAATTCTTTTCCATCTACCTCGAGTTTAGATGCTTTATCCAAAATTATTTCAGGAGCCCCCTTAATAAAAAGAATCCTATGGTGGCGTGTATCCTCATTAAGCGTAACCATGTATTTTTTTTCCGAATCAAAGGGCAACTCTTCCAAACGGGGAAATTCTTTTTTGAGCGCCTCTTGATTAATACTGGCTTGTGATGCGGCATGTACAAGCGCCTGCTCTGTGGGGGTTCCAATGATCACTCTGTGCTCAAATCGTGCTTCAGGATTCTCAATAAATGCGTTCGATCCAATCATTCCTATTCGCAAAGCGAGAAAATAGCTTGGACTTCCGGCAAAACTTTTTGATTCTTGTACCTGTGAGGCGGGGCCCATGTCAGTATGTCTGTCGTGAGTTACGACCTTCACTACACGCATAATCCCCTCAGTAAGCGTACCGGTCTTATCAGTACAGATGACAGTTGTGGATCCGAGTGTTTCGGCTGCCACCAATTTGCGCACCAATGAGCCCTGCCGTAATATTCTCTGCATGCCAATTGCCAGGATAACTGTCATAATTACTACGAGACCTTCAGGCACAGCTGCTACGGCCACCGCTACTGCAGGTACAAGAAT
>JBHPFX010000009.1:0-29958 GCA_042570925.1 Patescibacteria group bacterium | reverse complement strand
CAGGGGGAATAAGGGTAACTGACCTCAAAGGACTAGAAGGATCGTCGAATGATCCAGCGCCTCCCGGCTCATACCATCTATCTTGACCATTTGGTTCGGTAATGTCGGCACAATTAGGAGTAATCGAATCCATGCACACATAGGTGTCAGCATAGAGCGCATATCCAAGCGGACTTTGAATTTCTATGCCGTACCCTCCTTTTGGCACTTCACCGCATTCCATTGGGAGCTCGCACTCCGGGTAGACACTCCCACACCAGGGCCCTAGACCACTAGCAGTGCATTCAGCATCTGTGAGACAGTCAAAACTATATAATCCCGCACAAATTCCCGTTTCTTTCCCACCCGTGGCATATCCTTGGATAGTCCTAATATCTTGCACCAATTCGTCTGCTGCCTGCTTGAGAATCTGTATATGTTTCCCAGTATTTATGTTTGCCATAATCAAGCCGGTGATGATCCCCATAAAGACAATTACGGTCATTATTTCAATAAGTGTGAAACCTTTATTATTTTTTACAATTTTCATTTGTAAAAATGTTTATAGAAATCTATACTGGAACCACCATAAAAGATGTTCACCAAAGAAAAAAGAGGCATACGTCGCCGCTGATAGAAACGTCCCAAGTGGAATATGACTTCCCCATTTTTTCTTTTTTGAAAGAATAAGCACGATGCTCGCAATAGACCCTACCATATACGTGAGAAACAGTGCGACGAGAAGAATTTGCCAGCCTAGCATTACTCCCATTACTGCCCCGAGACGAATATCACCTCCACCAATCCATTTTCCCCGCGAAAGATAGAATTGGAGAGCAAAAAATCCTCCACCCACCGCTATCCCGATAAGTATATCAATGATTGGAATATCAAGCACAAAATAGCTTAATGGGAGGACGACCACCAGCGCCGGTAAGCTTATTCGATCAAGGATGAGTTGATATCTCAAATCTTGAACAAAGATGATTACCAGGAATATCGCGTACAGTGCATAAACAAAAAACTCTACCGTTTCACCAAAGTGAATAAAAAGGAATAACAGCGTAAGTGCTGTCCCGAGTTCAACAAGAGGATATTGAATTGAAATTCTTTTAGCACACCAACGGCATTTTCCGCGAAGTGCAATGTAGCTGAATAATGGCCACAAATCACGCGAGGCAAGTGAATGCCTGCAGTTCGGGCAATACGAACGACCGCGAATAAAACCTATCCCGCGGTATGTACGATAAATGACGACGTTTAAAAAACTCCCAATTGCCAGGCCAAATAGAAAGACGAGAACATGCACCATATGTACGTACCCTATAGGATTACTTTTACTAAACAATATTCACGATACATAAAATTATTATACCATAAATCAGCCTTTTTAAAAAAGCAATTAAACCTTTTTTTAGCGCGCCTGACAATAACAACAAACGACGCGGATATCTCTCACCCACGACAGTGAAGTAATAAAATGCAACTGATTAATCTATCTTATACCGCTTTGTGTAACAGTGTGAACGCCCGCCTGAAGATTACCGTAGGATCTTTCAAGTTCAAATGTTACTTCATAACCTTCATCATCTGGCACTTTAGTGACCGTATAAAGAAAGTTTCCCGGATCACGAATTATCGAGATGTCAGGAAGCTGTGTAGAAAGTGCGCACGTAGAGACCAGAGTTTCTTCTTCATAGCAGCCTTCAGCCGCCGCAGAATAACTGGCTGTCGTCGAATACAGTAATTCGAATGCAGCTTGAACTCGTGTCATATCCGACATTCTCTTCGCATCGCGTGTCTTTGAGCGTTCACTATTGAGTAAATAAAAGAACCCTCCTACAACGACGCTCACCACAACGGCCCAGATAATCAGCTGAATGATAGTAAAACCTTTTGAAGAATTAATTATTTGTGATTCTGTATTTTTCATGGATATACGTAAGAATACCAAAAAGTGAAAATTATTCAATGGTTATATCGCGTCACATGTAGCCTTGATCGAAACTTCACCAGTACTCTCAAGTATAAGAAATTGCCCGCTTGCAGAGGGTGATTCAAGGATAGTACAAAGACGATAAGTCGTATTCAACGCATTGGTATCATAGCTGTAGTACAGTCCCATAGCATTTATTGGATCGACAAACCTCCCAGCCATATATTCTTTAACCAGAGGATTTCCACCATCATTGGCATCAAAGATCGTTCCTGCAGCTCCTGTTGTACTGAGATCCGGGCCGGCAGCTGCATTTGCCACAGTAGCTGGGTACGCACCATACTCCTCTTGATATAACAATAACCCGAGCCTTAACTGGGAGAGATCTGATTTGCGCTGGGCATCACGAGCGCTTTCCCTTGCTCCATTAAGCTGTGCCAATCCGATCGCACTTAGATAGCCAATGATTGCAATTACTACCAAAAGCTCAATAAGCGTGAATCCCTTTGTTGTTCCTCTATTCATGAGGGCAAATATGTAAAAAAGTGAACTATTGGAATTACTTTGTAGTATATCAAAAAAATGACATTAGCACACTTCCGTGTCGTGATGTCAATTAGCGTAATGCATGTAGGCCAGTCCAGATGGCAAGTTGAGAACCGAAAAAAATAGTAATAATAATCGAAATTGGAATGGCTGGGAGTATCACTATCCGGTCTGAAGCTTTTTCTTTTCGTAAAGCAATATAAATAAGCTTTCGAATAACAGTCAGAATAAAAATAAGTGCAACTAAAATAAATACATTAGGCCATCCCACAATCCCAACACCAAGACTCAGTAATAATATTTCTTCCTGTGTAAGTAATGAATCCCACTTTTTCTTAATTATAGAAAATATTATCAAAACAATCACGCCAATGCCAATGGATATACTGAGCTTGATAAGAAGATCGCCCGCAAGTTCATATATCCTATTGGAATATTGAAGGGTATAGTATTTATCCAAATTCTCACTAATACTCCATGCGTGATGAGTGAGAAAGGCACCAATTGTAATCCGTCCGATGCTTGCGATTACATAACCAACTATGCCATACCAAATTAACTTTTGTGTAATTTGTGTTCGAGAGATAACAATAAAAAAAACATACGCAAAATACAATGCTACGAGTATCCACATTCCCCAGATATATAAAAAGTCAGTGATCATGAGTCTAAGTATATCAAAAGTCCACTCCTTAAGAAAGGGAGTGGACCCTTGAATGCATTTCAACTTTGTTAACTAATCCCAAGTACAAGTTGCTGCACTACATGCAGTATGTAACGTTGCAGCAGCTTCTTCGCCATTCCCTCCCTCTGAATCTAACCAATACCATGGAGTAGCACCACCTTCTGTCTGTGTGAAGAGTAAGTAGGAGCTGTTGCCGTTTGCATCGTCTGTGTCGTAGCAGTAATAACTCCATCCATCTGCCGCTGAGGAAGTCGGGGGGAGTAATTCTGAACCTAGGTAGGTTGTGATAAGAGCTCCAGCAGTTTTAAAGACTGTAGGATTTGCGATAGCACCTGCAAAATCGTTTGTGTCGTCATAGTCAAGCTGTGTGCCATCTCCATTTATACAGTCTGAGTCGGTTGCTGCAGTACCCTCTTGATCAGGATATGCAAATGAGTTGTCGTCGTAGTAAAGTGCCAACGCAGTTCTCACCTGAGCAAGATCAGATTTACGTTGTGCATCCCGCGCCTTCTCACGTGCACCATTAAGTGCGACAAGACCGATCGTTGATAGGATACCAATGATCGCAATAACGACCAAAAGTTCGATAAGTGTAAAACCTTTCTTTTTCATTCTCGTCTCACCCCCTTTCGTCTACAAAGGATATCATTTGTAGCAATAGATTGTAGCATCACGTGTTTAATATTAACATACTTTAGGTAATAAGTCAAGATAGTTATCCTCAAGAACCTTATTAAATAGCCGTTGAAAGATTGTATATCGGCAGTAAGATAGCGGATACGAGTAATCCCACCGCAGCACCAATGACGATCATGATGATAGGTTCCATAAGAGCTACAAGGTTGTTAAGCGAACTTTCGAGATCACGAGTATAAAAATCAGCCACCTTCGTAAGAATCTGATCCATCTGACCGGATTGTTCACCGACGCTCATCATTTGCGAAAGCATCAATGGTACATCTTTACTCTTTACAAATACAGTCGTGATTGAGTTACCAGCTTCAACTTCTTTAATAGTTTGCCTGGTAAGATCATAATATACAACATTCCCAACAACATCCGCTACTATTTCAAGACCTTTTGCTAGCGGTACTCCGGAGGCCATCAGTGTAGAGAGAGATCGTGTAAACCGGACAATATACGTGCTGTTGAAAATATTTCCAAAAATTGGCACTTTTATTTTCAAACGGTCGACAAAGTTGTGCCCAAAAGTCGTTCGTAAAAATAAATTAACCGAAACAATAATAGCTACTACTCCGAGAATAATGGCCCACCAATATGACTGTAGAAAACTACTTACAAAAACCAGCGCCTTTGTGGTAAAAGGAAGTTCGCCGCCTCCTTCTGTCAACACGCCCAGAAGCTGCGGTATTACGAAAATCATCATGGCAAATCCTACCACTATAAGTGTTGAAATGATAAAAACCGGATATATCATTGCACTCTTAACTTTTCCCTTAAGGTCATAGTCCTTCTCCGCCTGATCAGCAAGATAGACAAGTATCTCATCAAGCTTTCCGGTAGTTTCCGCAGATCGAATCATTTGAACAAAGAAATTTGAAAAGACTCGTGGATATCGACCCATAGATGCTGACAGTTTTGCACCGCCATCAACTTCATCAGCGATATCAGAGATAATCACCTTGAAGTTTACATTCTTTGTTTGACGCACAATGGTCTTAAGAGCTTTTACCAACGGGACGCTTGATTCAACCATGACAGACAACTGCCGCGAAAATATGACGAGCTCCTTATCCTTGATACGGTTGAAGTAGCCCAGTGCCGACTCCATGAAAGCAGATTTTTTTCTTTCTTTCAGCGTGACAACGTACAGTCCTTTGTCACGAAGAATATTATAAGCAACATTTTCTGAAGGCGCCACAACAGCGCCGTCCACCTGTGCACCTCCTTCATTTCTTGCTTTGTAATCGTAAACAGCCATGGTGTGTTGTTATACCCAAACTATAATTAGCATTGCATTTAATGATAGGTGAAAATCGGTCGCCCTGTACTCTGCAGCCGTCTGTAACATCTTTTCAGTAACAGCTCATCCCTCATCTTCATAAATCGTATGGAGGTGAGATGCCTTATTTTTTAACTAATGTCTTAATCTTTTCCACCACTTCGGAAGGCATGAAATGAGCTTTAATCAGATAATCATCCGCTCCCAGCTTAAGTCCTTTACTCACATCTTCCCGCTGACCAAGATTTGTAAGCATGATAATTCGGATATCATTCATCGCAGGATCTTTGCGAATTTCTTTTAATACATCGAAGCCGTCTTTTTTAGGCAATACAATATCAAGAAGAACAATATCCGGATGCTCTTTTTTTATTACTGTAAGCCCTTCTTCTCCATCTGAGGCCAGAGTAACATGATACCCTTCCAAATTCAGTTTAGTCACGTACATCCCGGCAAGAAACGCATCATCCTCAACGAGAAGAATCTTAATGGAAGACTTTGGAGGGGTTGTCTTTGGTAATTTTTTGGGCATACGATGTATTCTTAAATAATCTTTCTAAATTATTATTCCTTTGTTACTCGAATGACCTCATCGAGCGTGGTTATCCCGAGGAGAGCCTTTAATATCCCGTCTTGCTGCATGGTAAACATGCCTTGACGTTCAGCTTCTTCATGAATTTTGTCCATATCAGAACCTGAGGTAATTATTTTCTTAAACTGCTCAGTGATCTCAAGAACCTCGGTAATAACCGTTCGTCCTTTATAGCCGACATTTTCACAGCGAGCGCATCCCTTGCCATAATAAAATTTCAGCGGTCGCTCCACTTTTACACCTTCTGGAAGTTTGTCTTTTGGAATGTTTTTAACAATATCATATGCTTCGTCAAGAAGGTTCTTAGGTATTGATGCAGTTTCTTTGCAGCCAGGGCAAATCTTACGGACCAATCGCTGAGCAGCCACAAGCGTCAATGCTGACGATATCAGGAAGGGCTCGATTTTCATATCAATAAGCCGGGGAATCGCTCCAAACGCGTCATTGGTGTGTAGTGTTGAAAATACTAAATGTCCTGTCAATGCCGCATGCACTGCCAGCTCAGCCGTCTCGTTGTCACGAATCTCACCAACCATGACGATATCAGGATCCTGACGAAGTATGGCCCGAAGACCTGAAGCAAACGTTAAACCAACTTCCGGCTTTACCTGCGATTGGTTGACTCCGTCAACATAATACTCAACCGGATCTTCTAAAGTAACAATGTTCACATCTTCAGTATTAACTATCGAGAGAAGTGCTGAAAGTGTGGTCGATTTACCTGATCCAGTAGGACCAGTCATGAGAATCATGCCGGTAGTTTTCTTAACACTTTCATGCATCATCTCAAGACTTCTACCGGTAAATCCCAGCTTTTCTATCTCGAGAGCTATGGAAGATCGATCAAGAATACGCATTACCACCTTTTCGTTATTTACCAAAGGAAGAGTGGAGATACGATAGTCGATATTTTTATTGTCAAAATTAGTACGAAACCGGCCGTCCTGTGGAATTCGTGTTTCGTCAAGTTTCATGTTCGCCAGCACCTTAATACGCGCAACAATGGATGCATGGACGTACTTCGGTAAAACAATAGATGTATGAAGAATTCCATCAATACGGTACCGGACCCGTGTTTCATTCTCGACAGGCTCAATATGGATATCGGAAGCCTTTCCTTCTACTGCATGGCGCAAAATTACTGATACCATTTTTGAAACTGGCGCAGTTTTTACGACCTCCTCCAATCCCTTTTCATCGGTAATTTTTTCAAGTTCATCCACGACCCCTTCTTTTCCTTCACTGCTCTCAAGCGCCTCTTCAACTTCAGCAGATAAAGTCGCATATTGGCGGCTTGCTTTCTTAAACCCTGCCAGAGAAACGAGATATGTCTTGATGGTAAAGTTATTTTTTCTCGCTAAAAATTCTAATGCTTCTAGTGCTTTGAAGTTCGTTGGATCCACTAATGCAACACTTACCTCGTTGTCCTTTTTATCAAAAACCATCATTTGGTAATTCTGTGAAATATCCTTTGGGATGAGATTGAGAACCTTGCGTGAAATCACTTTTCCATATAAATCTGCGTAAGGAATTGAGATAAGCTCACTTCGCGCCCGCGTTATGTCATCTTCAAGAACAATCCCCTTCGTAATGAAAAGATCAAAAATATCCTTTTTTTCTTTCACTGCTTGTGCCTTAAACTTCGTTATGATATCCTGTGATATCTTTTTTTGCTTGACGAGGATCTCAAGCAGCTTCGCGTCATCTTGTTGTTTATTCTTTGGCATAAGTTAAAAAGAGATTGGCAGAAAAGGATTACGGTTTCCTAAGGTTTGATAGTAGATTCCGACAGACTCATTGTCGCTAGTATCTACAAGTCCGACAGTGTAGAAATACTGAGTAGAAGGAGTTAATTTCGTATCTGTATAACACGTACGATCAGACACCTGAGTATACTCCCCCTTGATCTCATCCGAACCTTGTAGAAACATCACGGTATAGTAAAATTGTTTACCAGTAAAATTCATGTCGGTATAACAGGTTGCCGTTGTCCTAGCGAGCTCTTGTCCTTCTTGTTCAATATTATCTGATCTACGATCTGACCGATAGATTACAGCTTGGCGAGTGTCATCGGGAAACTCCCATTGCAGCATAGTGCTCGTTTCACTTTGCACTATTTCGACAACTTCCTTACCTTGCTCCCCGATAATTTCTGATCGAGATATCACCGTCTTGCGAACATCTTCAGTGACAGGATTATCCCAGGTTATGAGCACGCTTGTACCATCACCAACATTGTCTACTGTTACGTTTACAGGAGGAGCAGGGGGAATTTTATCACTCGAAACACCCTGAATCACCAATTTATTTTCCGATTCCGTGACTAAGTTACTGCTTCCGCAAAAAGCATTCTGATCTTCTTCCTCACTTTCTCCCTCTTCTGGTACTTTTATGGGCTTCATACATGTCTTAATCAAATATGTATACGTCTGTCCATCTAGGACGCTCTCGTCCTCATAGTGGGTATCCGTCGGAGATACTTCTGCAAGTAATTTTACTAAACTGCCTTTTTCATTGGAAAGATAGATGCGTACTCCGTCAGCTCCACTATTTTCCGGAAGCTCCCAAAAAAGAATTATCTTATTACCCGTTAATGGATCGTGTGTGCGCATATGTATCGGTGCAGCAGGGGTATTTTCGCTACGAGTTATGACTCCATACTGCTCTGTAAATGATGAAATTTCACCTAAGGTAGAACCAATAAATCTTTCGTCACCAAATATTTCAGAATCAACTTCAGGCGCAGGACGTGAGTGTTGAACAGCGATACCCTCGAGATCTCCAATAGTTGTTACATCTGACGCAGGTGTAGCAAAATACTGCTGCCAGGCAAACCATCCTCCAACCAATACTACAATTAAAAGCACTATGAGTATTATCATTTTTTTCTTATCCATTTGGCGCTGTACAAGCATAGAATTTGTATTACATCACTGGGGACACAGCTGACGTGTAATAGGTGGTTAAAGTAAAAACATATGAACCTGCATCCGGAATATATGTAATAGAATTGATATCAAGCAACCGAAGATTGTCCTCAACGTATACGAGAAAATCTTTAAAAAGGTCATATGACTCAAGACCATCCACTCCAACGGAAATATCCAAGCGATGAATCGTTGCGCGCGGCTGTTCACCTTCCCCAAAAAAGAGATCCGTCTCACTGATATCAAGACTTGTCATGAGTAGACCTTTTGATTCTATAAACGACGGAATCTCAACAAACAAGTTTGGAATATCTTTTTCAGTTGGGAGAGCCAGCCTGACTAATTCCAATTCCTCTGAAGAAATCTTGTCGAATCTCTCTTTTGCTGATTGAAGTTGGCTTTTTTCCTCTTTGAGAGTTTCGAGGGTTAGTTCTCGATCTTTCTGGCCTTCAATACCTACCTCCTGAAGTTCTTGAATTTTCGGACCTACTACAAGCACGTACCCAACGCCAAGAACAATAATGAGCGTACCAATCGCAAACCATTTATAATTACTCGCGATGACAGAGATAAATCCTTTTGTTACTGCGTTCATAGATAACTACGTTATTCCTCAAGAAAAAGTGCCTCTGGAACCTGTAATGATATACTGAACGACTGCCCGGCAGGCAATCCGGTTTCAGTGTCAAAGAGAGGTACTAATGAGGTAATTGATACGTCCTCAGCAAAGGTTGGGGAGTTTTGAAGCAATGTCAATTGTCTTGCCACGGCAATATTGTCACGGCCGACAGCAGCAATGGTAACACTGCCTGAAGTATTCACTGATATTGTGGAATAATACACGTCACTTGCTAAAGTATGTTTTTCAAGCTGTTTAAAAAATTCATTCCAGTGAAGATGATGATCAAGAACATAACTCAAATCATTTACATGCCGTTTAAGAAGCTCTGCTTCCTGCCGAAAATCGGCATAAGCATCAATTTCTTCTCGCACTTGTGCAGTTTCTAAATCAATATCTTCCGTCTTTCCAATGATATCTTTCATATACCACCAAATACCAGTATACGCCAGAGCGACAATGATAATTCCTATCACTGCCACGAATCCCACTGTACGAATCCGTTTCATTGGCTGACTTTCTCCGAGAAGATCATCCGGAACAAGGTTCACCTCATGAAGTCGTCCTTTTTCAAATTCCGGAGCTTCTGAGAATTGATTTTTTTCATCCACGAGTGGTCGCCTATGAGCAGGCCTGTTCTTCTTCACTTTCTTTTCTATCTTTTCAGGGGCTGGTTTTTCTGCAATTGGTGGAAGTGGAGCAGGAGGGATACCAGGCTTTTTCTTTGATGAAAAAAGTTTTTTCATCCACGCAGAAAATCTGGTCCATAATCCTGGTCCCTTCTTTTCTTCTTTCTTTGGTGGCTGAGCAGGAGGTGGTGGCGGTTGCACTGCTTGTACAGGCTTTGGTTCGGGAGGTTTCGGGGGCACCGGCGTAGGTGGTGGCGGAACTGCTGGAGGTTTGGGTGGAAGTGGAGGTAGTGGAGGTGGAGCTACTGCAACTTGAGTAGTCTCCTTCACTTCTTGTGGTTTTTGGGGTGGTGGAGGCGCTGGTGCAGGCGTGGGTGGTGGAGGCGCCTGTATACCCGCTTTTCTTGTTTTTGGCTTAGATGCAAAGAGTTTCTTAAGCCACCTAGTAAAACGCTCCCACGCCCCAGGACCCTTTTCACTTGGTTCTGGAGGCTGTTCTTTCAGCATATCCTTGATTATCTTGATATCTTGGGACGAAAACTCCTCCTTTGGCGGCTTTTCTGACGCAGAAGGTGGTGGAGGCATGCGCGCAGGTATAGCAGCGTGGACTTCCTTTTTTTCTGGTGCCGGAGGAGGGCTCATGTATATTGAAGCCCCCTGTCCCACTGATGACTCCTTGTCCTCTGATTCGTATACCGGACGATCAACTTTTTTAGAACCCATATGCAGCTCAACATGCGGACGAGGAGGTTTTTTTTCTTTATCCTTTACTTCTTTCTTTGATAGTGATGCAAGACCTGTAGGAGGTACGTATTGTGAAACACTGGGAGTTGGTTTTCTGAAAGCCTTTTGAAAAAAATGCAAAACGCCTCCCTCGCGTTTCTTCTTTTTCTCCCCTTTCTTCGGAGAGGTCATCTCAATGATGACATTTTTTCGTTTTCCTCCTTTGTCCTTCTTCTCGCTTGAAGGCAAAAGATTTATTCCCGTCGCCATATATGGTGTTAGGTAATGTCTCTGAGCGCTAGCCCTATCGGAACAGCTAACCGAGGACCAATTTCTTGGAGCATGGATTTAAGATCTATTGGATAACTTATGCGGGACCATGGATCCCCGACAAATACTTTCACTTGAAAAACAGAACTTAAATATTGGGGTAGATTTACTAAAAATGATGAGCCGCCAGTTAGAACTATTTTCTCAATTTTTTCATCAGACTGACTTCGAAAAATATTAAGTACGTAGTGCACCTCATTGATAATCGAGTTTGTGACGAATTCAATTGTTTTCGGAATTTTTTCATTTCCTTCTTTTCCCAAAGTGAGTCCAAAATCACGTTTAAACTGCTCGGCGCGATTATTATCCACATTAAGCGTTTTCATGATTGTTTCAGTAAGATTTTCTCCTCCCATATCAATGCTCCGAGTCGATATCGGGATACTTTCCTTAAAAATCATAATTGTGGTCACCCGATTGCCGATATCTACCACCATAACGGGTGAATGGTCATTCCCAACGAGTGAGCGCTCAAGTGCAAATGCTTCTGTTTCGAGCCCTATCAGCTGAAGTTCAGCCTGCTTAAAAATTGATACATACCGGCTCACAAGCGCCTTTGGGGCAGCTGTAAGAAGTACTCGAATATCCTTTCTGGCTCCGCCTTCTTCCGGTTTTTTCTCTTCTTTTTTACCTTCTTCTTCCGGTTTTTTCTCTTCTTTTTGTTCCACAACCTCCCAGTCTAAAATCATCTCTTCTAAAGGCATCGGAACAAACTTTTTTGCTTCCCAGCGAACAGCAGAGACAAGGTCTTTCTTTGACATTTCGGGAAGAGAAATTACTGAACTGAATACTGAAAAACTCGGTAAAGCAGCAACTACCCTCCTTGTCATCACTCGAGCCTTTTTAACCACTTCTTTAACAAGTTCCACTGCCTTCGCTTGTGCGGAAGGATCATCGCTCTTCACGATATCCGTTGCCTGTTCTACAAGGCCGTATGTAACTAATTGTGGTTTTTCTGCGATACTTCGAAGCTCAACAGCTTTAACCGAAGAGCCACTTAAATCTATTCCTACAACACTAGCGGCTTTTTTATTAAATAGTCCCATATGTACTACCTATTATAACACGTTTTGATATTTTTTTCAATACTCGCTCATCTATTTAACAAAAGATAATTACTTCGGTCGAACTTGGTTAAATCTCGGCAAAGATTTACTTAAATCCTGTAGTCCGAGCGGCGGATTCGCGAGCAAGCGGCCGTCATTTATGATAACTTCTGACGATTCTTCTAATACATCGTTAACAACTCCATACGTCCTATTAAATCTGAATTCCCTTGCCATCATAAGTCCGCGTATTTTCAGTTGGAAATCACTACAAGAAGCAGCCGATCCCACATTGATACATGTATCAATCACACCAGTTGGAGAATTACCCAGCGTAATATACGAACCAGCGAGCTCTTCAATATCGGGATTAATTTCAATATCTTCAAGACTTACCATAATAAATGAAGCCATTTCTGATACACTTCCCGGGGTATCTAAATCATATACAATTCCATCAAATCGAGTTTTTGATGCTGCTCCCCTAATACGTGCATCTTTGGCGATAATCATGCCCGCACCACTTGCTCCCCCGGCACCATTTTCAATTACGAAGTTATTCTGAAGATATACAGAGCCATTCGGATAATAATAGACCTTACCCTCTAGTTCCACAGGAATAAACCATTCATATCCATCATTAGTCGTTCCATCTCCATCAAGATCCACCCATGTAGATGGTGCGAAATCAAAAGGAACAGCATTTCCAAATCCGGCCGTTGCATGTCGGATTTCCACCCATCCGCCAAAAGCATTTTTTCCTCGTCCATCATTTTCACACATTAATCCAGATTGATTTACACAAGCCGAACTATTTATATCAGCGCCAGTGCCATTGATGTCCGCGCAATCAACACGAGCTTCACCACATACTCCATCACAGTTACTATCGATCGAGCACAAATCTCCATCATCACCTCCTCCAAATCCAGTGCATACAAATTGTTGGCAATCGCTCACTATTGTCGTGAGTGATTCAACGTCCAACTTTCCCAGAATATTTTCGTATCCTTCTGAAATACCTGGGTAACCGAAATCACCAACACCTTCTTCAAGAAATGATGTACTTCCCTCTACCGGAGCACATGGATCTACAGAACAGTCATATCCTCCCATACTTGTTGCTCCCGGTACACTTCTGATGCCATAAGTGAGAAATGGTTCAATAGTGCCATCTGCTTGAATAAGATATGTTGAAGTAAATTCTCCAGTCGGAGCAGGAGGAGCAGGAATTTCAATATTGTCAGCACTATAAATATCTCCTGCTTCTGTGGTTAGATACGGAAAACCTATGAAACGAAATGGTCGGAATTCTATCCAGCCGATCTGTGGTGAATAACCGAAATCAAATAATTGAAATGCAGCTTTATCTTCAAGATATTGCGCACCGACTTCATACGTTCCAATAGTGTCGGTTAATCGTACCGCGGAAGATGTGGGATGAGTATTAGAAGCTGCAGATGAAAGCGTAATTGTATCTTCTGTTATGTTTCCATACGGGATATCTTCCTGGATTCCCGTTCCGGGACTCACCCGTAGCGAACTGTCATAAGGGAATCCCACCGTACTAAGAACACGAGCTAATGTTTCACCGGCATTAAGCTGATGACGAAGGCTTGTTGATGTACCCGTTCTGTCCCACGTACCGTTAAACCGGATCCAACCCCAGTTTCTGCCAGGAAACCAGCTTCGGTAAAATACATCCGAGGTTGCACAGTAAAACTCTGCTGCAGCACCCCAACCATAGTACTCACAGTTCGGATATCCGGGCACATCTACTGCGCAATCCCATATTTTTCCAGGATCTATTTTCGTCGGATCACACATGAGTTCCGCTGTATTATATTCTGTATCACTCCATATAATATGAAGGCTACCAGATTGATCGATGTCGAAAGCGACTGTTCGAGAATAAATACCTGGTGTCTGGGAAACATTCAAATTAGCATCGTCATAATTTAGTAATGGAGCAATGCCATTATCCTCATAATCACCAGAGGCTGTTACCCAATCGCCATTGCCGCCATCAATAAATTTATCCCAGTACCGATACTGTACATCGCCAATTTGTGGATCCCACATTATGTCATCACTCCATACAATGTGCGGCCGATCAGAGCTATCTATATGTATTGCCATTGATTCACTTGCATGTACTACTCGCCACGTTTCGCCAGCTCGAGGATCATTTAGAATAGTGTCATCATTCAACCCATCATCTGGATTGGCATCCACCCAATCGCCATTCTTCCACTGACGATACAATACAATTCCAGGATCACGCCACACAACACCAGGACGGTTATCTGAATACAAATCAAGGCGTGGGTCCATACCATCAACCAAACCAATCTCAGGTAGATCTGTAATATCAGCATTGACTGAAACATCATTTGCTGTTGACCCTTGTGTTGCATCACCACTTGCTGTTACCCAGTTTAATCCATTCCAATATCGATAATATATTTGTCTTCCGCCCACATCTTCAGCCCATACAACATGCGGGTATTGATTTGGATCATTACTTAATTGCAGTGAAGGAAGCCATGATCGTTGATTGAATCCAGGAGTTTCACTTACATTCAGATTGTTTAAGTCACCGGTTATACTCACCCAACTACTTGTTTTTTTTCTGAATATAATATCTGCGAAAGCATCATTCCCTGAACGATAGGCAATGTGAGGCTGGTTATTTCTATCTAATTTTAGAGAAGGACCTCCTCCATTATCAATTTGCTCTGTTTGCCAAGTACCTGTTGAACTGTTCCAATATCCATACCACACCGTTCCTCCCCAGTAATCACCAGCGTTTTCTCCCCACGCTATATGAGGATTACCTGATGAGTCAACATCTAAAGATGGGCGACGAGAATCCGTTGTGCTTTGACTAATATTTAATCCTGAAGTATGTGGGTCAGTTACTCCTGGTTCATATTCACTGCCATCTGCAGTTATCCATGTATCATTTTCACGCCTGAGGTAATAAATATCGTAATTATCACTATCCGCATCAAAATTACTCCAAACAACATGGGGGATACCTTCTGTATCGACAGTCAGCTCAATCTCATCCCGCCTTCCTCCTCCAGCATAGTCCGTTTGACTCACGTTTTCGACCGGCAACCATCGCTGGCCTCCGTCACGCCAGTCGAGTGCATCGCCTTCTTTTTTCATGCTCATTATTCTCGCCCAACCTTCAATGCGGTTGTTTTCACTGTCGTGCTGTGCGAGATATGGTGGACTGACATTATCTTCTACTGGAGGTGTACCAGCACCCTCAAGACAAAATGACTTTTTATAAATATTTGCTGTACCGTCAGTTGCTGTATCATTATTGCCTGCATAAAACATTCCGTCATCTCCAATAAGCATGCTATAGACGTACCCACCTACATTTGGAAATCCTGCAGTAATCCAAGTATCTCTGTCCCTGTCGTATTGGTATATTGCTTCAGGTTGCCCAACGCCTGCAAAAAGTGTTTCGTCTGGAGTACGTAATAAACTCATAACATCCGTCCCACTTGGTAAGATTCCCGTTTGTGTCCATGTGGTATTGTCAGTTTCTAATCTATATACATCGGCACCGGTAAAATGCGTATCACCCGCGTAAATTAAACCGCCGGGACCCGGCATTAATGCTTCACTAATTACCGTCCCTGGCATATCTCCTACATCAGTCCAGGGACCACCATTATATTCATGGACATAGACATTGCCATTGGGACTGGTGCCAGCATACACGTATCCTTCATCGGATACTGTCATAGCCCTGACCTCGTCACCGCCCACTCCAGTAAGCTGTACCTCATGCTGCCAGGTGTTTCCATCATCTGATGATTTAAAAATATCTCCATCACAGCAACTGCCGGCGAATATCGTACCATCCGGTACTTGAACCATGTCATACATTCTACTTGGCCAATAACCAGGTAGATTTAAATTTGCGGCACTACTCCACGAATTTGACAGCGGATCGTATTTGTATATATGGTCCTGGCTTGTCTGATTCGTACCGGCCAGAATTGTTCCATTCTGAGTTTCTAACAATGACAGTACGCCATTGCTCACATCAAAAGCATTTGTCGTATCTGTGCTGGTCCATGTGACTCCTCCGTCACTTGATTTAAATACATCACCTCCCGGTCCCGCTCCTCCAATATTCGTCGTTGCAGCAAAAATTTCTCCGCTGCTGGTCTGTATAAGATCTTCTATAGTATCAGCATTCGCTATATCACCCGTATTAACCCAGCTGGCTCCTCCGGGACAATCAGCATCTACATTACATGCTAAACGAGAATTATTGGAACATACTCTACGTAAGGAGGTAATCCATCCAAAATTCGGTGACCACATCTCGCCTTTTAATGCATTATTAATCTTGTCTATGTATATTCCATAGCGTTGACTGCTCAATGTTCCCGTATTGAGATAGTCTAAGCTGATCCAGCCGACAATCGGCGACCACGCCCAGCCGTAGACACGAACGCCCGTTACATCTTCAGGAAAATATACACTAGTCGGAGTAGTTCCGCTTACCCATGCCAATGATGGGTGGCCAACTGTCGTTAAATAACCTGGTAATAAATCGTGTGGGATAGTCGGATATCGATCATCGTCAACTGTCCCATTATTATCTATCTCCCCATAAGTAGAATCCGGATATATCGCAACGTGCTGCCAGGTGGAATCATCATTCGGATCAGGGGTGCTCCATCTCATCCTACGATATCGAATTGTGTAATCTACAAGCCCCCCTGCAGTGTCTTTGTGCGCGGCTACCCAGTAATCATCACCCTCATGTCCTATTACCGGTACAATTTCAAGCTGATTTCCGAAGCCTGCTAAATTAGTTATGTTAGTATATGATGGGTCCCAATTAAATACTGGGGTATCATTCACCGCATGATACTCTTTCATCGCAACATGCTGTGTTCCTACATTATCAAATGGGTAGACAACGCGTATGGCTTGTTGAAGAGTATTGGTAGAGTCATGCGATACGACCGAAAAATTCGGACCGGGATTTACATTCTCAAGCTGGCCTTGTGTACAGGTAGTACCATTGGTAAATTCATCATCTGTGTCATGTGCACAAAGCCACTCCAGACTACTCCCCGCATCTTCAAAAACATACCCAAGCGGAGCAGTACCCGCAATTACAGGAGCTGGAGCCCACGAACTTACACGAGCGCAAGTTCCCAGAGCTGTTCTATTGTAAATAATCGCAAACCTATCTGTAACGGGATTCTTAGTAATCGCTGCATATATAAAGCCTGATGGACTTGAGCCGCTCACGGGATCCCCATTTACACAATTAGGAAAGTACGCAGCATCTCTCGCTGAATTTGCATCAATAGACCACATCCCCGATCCGCTTCGAGTCATTGTCTTAATGCGAAGATACGTATAATCCACCCCATCAAAACAAGTTGTGGGATCGTATGGGGGTGCCGGACATGCAGGAAATGCAGCAGATCTCATACCATGTTCGGTCTGAATATCATACATTATTAAAGCTCGATTATCTTCAACCCATATTTGCGGTTTTGGCTCAGCTGCAAATACCGGACCTGAAAGGTAGGAATTACAAAATCTCCCATCTCCTACACCGTTTAACCAGCTCGCATACGTATCCCACCACACAGCCCCATTTTCATTTGTAATTTGTAACTCAGGTTGTAGCGTCCACTGCTCTGTTTCTTGATCAAACCTTAATTCACGAAAAAACACATCTCCCCCGCCGTAGAGATTTTTATTACAACCGCTCGAATAAGAAGAATTATTCCTGAAATAAATGAGATATAAATTACAGTCAGTGGGATCAGCACATGTTTTATCACCCACCATATCGGCACCTAAAAAGAAATGATTGCCCGATATGACATCCTGTGGATTAGTAAGCGCTTCAGTCCATGTAAAGCCATCTCCTGTTTTTCTGAACCGCAAATAGCCTTTACCCGCTTCTGGATCAGCACCCCCATCACCGCTCGTTCGATACATATCTAAATATACGTTCACTATGTATTTATCAAAAACCACCATGTGACGGTCTTTTGCTATACCATTAGCTGCAACAGTGTTTGATGATCCTATAAGTGAAAATTCGGCTTTCACTTCCGAAGGAGTAAGAAAAAACAACCCAAAGATAACCACACTAAAAACAAAAGTGGCAAGAAACAATCTCAGTATGGTAAAACGAGTGTTCTTCATACTATCTACGGGCACGTATTAACTCCCGGAATATATGTCGCCATGATTCTGAAGTCAGCTTCTACGCCTGTATTATTCTTTACAGCCACAGATCCTGCAGTATCTGGAAGAAATATTGGAGCACCTGTTCTTCTCACAAAATTACCAGAGCAGGCATAGAGGTATCCTCTTTCGTCTTCAAAGAGCTCCACAGTTTCGTTCGCTGGATTTAAACCAATGTTTGCCCAGGTTGTTCCACTATCAGATGATCGAAAAATGAATCCCAAATTACTTGTACCCGCATAAATATCTCCAGTACTGGCTACCCATAGTGAATCTACCTCATCTACACCTATTGGCCCTCCGGTATCTTCCCAGGTGACTCCCTTATCAAATGTTCTCCAGACATGCGTGTTAGTAGTACCTGCAGCAGCATAAATAGTAAGGTTGTCATCTTGGGCTAGCGCTTGAATTCTTCTTGTACCTGCAAGAGGGCTTGTTACGACCCATGTAGTTCCCCCATCCACTGACTTATACACTTCCCCAATGGGATTGCCTATTGCCCCTGCCGTACCTGCATATAGATTACCAACCTCATCCTCAAGAAAATTATGTGTTTGCCCAACAGGTACTGCAAGATCTGAGTATCTATTCCAAATCGTACCACCATCATCAGTCCAAAAAAGATATCCATTATGCCCCCCAGCCCAAATTGTCCCAGTACTATCCTCCATGAGCGTCAAGACGTCAATAGATCCAAGTAAGTTTTGTGCAACCCAGTTTTGTCCCTTATCGACAGATTTAAACACAGAAGAATTATTAGTCCCTGCGTATAGCGCTCCATCGCTTGCAAATATAATTGCCCATACTACAGTCGCGCCAGCTAAGTCACCAGTATTGGTCCAAGTCAAACCGTCATCTGTAGATTGATAGACATTCCCATCCCCATTTGAACCTGTATACATGTTACCTTCGTCATCTTCTGCCAACCCATAAACACTAAGTTGAGAATTATCCACCTCGCCCCCAACCCAAGTAACCCCACCATTACATTGACGATTAACAAGGTTTGGATAATTGTTTATCGGATATTTTCTCCAATTCGCCTGGTCATCATTGCTTTCACGATACACGGCGATCACCGATGTAATTAGATCCGTGTCAGTGATTCCTGTTGTCGCACCTTCCCATGAGTATGCAAAGCCATCGGCAAGATTTGCTGTCTCAAGAGTCAAAAACTGTAATCCAGAATCATTCGGTGGATCATTAGACATTTGATCCTGGAGGGAGAGCGCGTTGACTTTTTTAATATCAATACCGCCAATAGTCACGGCACCATCAACAGTTACATCAGAGCCGGCGCCGAGCACCTGGACGTCATTACTAAATGTCGCATCCTCTGCAAAGAATGTCCCGTTTACAATTTCTACTTTACCGGTGAAATATCCGGCCCATGAAACCGGATTCAATCCATGAATAGCAATATTGTTTTGGGCAGAAGAAGAATAAATTGCATATCCGCCAGCTTCACCCGTAAATCCCCACACACCTTTTCCATCAGATGTCGCGGCAGTTGTTCCATGTATTCCGCTGTAGGTTGCATCAAGCGTTTCGCCGTATATCGCATAACCATCTGATGAAAACGCCGCTACACTGGCAGATTCTACTAGTGACGCACCTGATGCAAGACTGAGTCTCTCTGTCAGCCAATCAGTGTCCCCTGAAGACTGCCATCCGGTCACATACATATTCGAAGCATCAATCGCGATTCCCTCCCCATTGCGCGCAACAGAGGTGTATTGCACCACTCCATTAGTGCCAAAATTTGTTACTAGTGCTCCAGTAGAAAGCAATCGTTTTTCAATACGTCTGAACCCGCCGGCACTATCCATTCCGACAACATACATATTGGTACCATCGATGGAAATATCAAATGCCGTATCACCGTCAGCTGATGCTACTACACCATTTGTCCCGAATTCGGTACCACAAAATGCCGCAGTGCATAATGCCCCATCTGAAAGTCTTCGTTTTTCTATTCGCCAGTCATCATTATCATCAACACCGACTACATACATATATGTCGCGTCAATTACAATAGCTGTTGGATTCCAGCTGAGTGCATGAGAATCTACAGCGCCACTTCCAGTAAAAGTATCATTCAAGTCATACCCAAAGTCTCCAGCAGGACAATTACCTGCGGTACAGAGTGCTCCGGTGTCTTTGCGGTGCTTTTCAATACGCGTATTACCAGCATTTATTGCTACGTACATGTAATCATCATCAATCGCTACCGAATTTGCTGATAAGTTTCCACCCTCTATTACACCATCGGGATCACCACCTTGCCCACCGAACAAATCGCCGCATTCGGCTACAGAAGAACACCGTGCCCCAGTATCCGATCTACGCTTCTCTATCCATGTTGTATTTGAAAGTGTGTCTCCCACAATGTACATGTGACCATTAATATCATCAATCGCAACATCTCTCAGAAAGTAGGCATCGAACCCGGATATTTGTCCGTCATAATCAAAATCTTGTCCGCCGAATAAATCGTCGCATTCAGCAGCTGAGCAAAGGGCTCCTGTAACTAAATTTCTTTTTTCAATCCAATAACCTGCATCATTATGATATCCAACTGCATACAAATAATCATCATCTATAGCAATTGCATAGATTTCGTTAGCTGTCGGATCACTTGTAGCTACACCATCAGGATTTGGATCGCCAAAAGTAGTGTCCAAAGCTCCAGTTATAAGATTACGCTTTTCTACGCGCCAATCAGCGGGAAAGGAGGTACTAGCACTTCCAGCCAGATACATTGCATTATCCCCAATATCGATTGCGATATCATACGCGATCATGCTATCAGGATCACTAACAACTGCTCCCGCTGTTCCAAAAGTACTGGGCAGAAATTCGCCCTCTCCAACTTTCAGTTGATCAGAAATAACTTCCTCTCCGACTACCGTTAATTCATCAGCCGTTCCCACTGGTAATGCTGAGCCGATAGTTAATGCCCCTGAACGTCTTTGCATTTCACCGCCGCCGCAAAGAGGTACGCCAGGCCCTGTTGCACAACCTACATCTGTATTTAACGTTTGTCCGGAGAAAAGGACGTTGAGGCCGGGTGTTGCATCATCACCTTCAAGAGCCGGCGGAGCAGTCGGAGGTTCATCCCACAGCTGAGCCAATAACACTCCAGCGCTCATGGCAAAAACAATCAATGAGAGCGAAGTGATAAGCGTCAATTTTGAATGTAAAAATTTCATAGTGCTATATCTCCGGCCCTATGGCTGAAACCTCGGGGTCATATTCAGTCTTTCCCCTTCGAAGAATAAAGTCATCAAATTTTTCTGTACTACTACCTCCTGCTGCTCCACCAAAACCAGGATTAAACATTTCTACCACAAACGTCGGCCCAATTGATGAAAAGTCAGCATTTAGAACACCACCTGATACACGCAACGTATCTGGAGGTTCCTCTACTTCGACAAATCCGAGTTCTCCGGCACCCACATATTCTGTATCGAGCTTGATCCTAATAGGATATGGGGCCCCTTCAGTATGTAAATTGGGGGACCATGCATTAATTAGATTTCCCCATGGACAATGAGAAAGTGTATCAGCACGCGGACCATACGAATGGAGTGTAATCCCACCCCAGTAATACCCGCAATGCCTACCATACCCGATATATACGGCTTTCTCATTCGTCCCACCATAGGCCGATCCTGATTCATTTCGGAATACGACTGGATTTCTAATATAGAATCCATCATTGCCACCTGACCAGGTATTGTCAGGAAACCAAGTATACTCGATAACATATTTGCCCGTCGTATCAAACTCATTAGCTGAATATGCCCATCCGCCGGACCAGCAATAACTCGAAGACACGAAATCAATTATTAACTCTCCTAATTCTTCTTTTACCACCGTACCTTCTCCCGGTCCTCCGCACCCCGGTCGGGTATCTGTACCCCATTTTGCCGGATCAATACTGCCATCATTAAAATCATCCCATAAAAGATAAATATTATCTTTATCTGCCGGTGGATTGACAGCTGCTGCATCACCATAGTAAAGGAAGTAGTTAGTCGAATCAGGAGCTGCTATGTCCGCCTGTACTTTGAACCAAATCTCAATTTCGCTTGCTGTAAACGTCACAATGTCGCGATCAAGATCGGTAGTCGTATAGAAGATCCGCACATCATCACCCGGTATTGCTGATGTTGACTTTGTGAATATGTCATTGGCAGTAGGACTGGTAGTGTTATCAAGAAATAACTTCATGCTGTCCCCTTCGTCAGATGCCGGGATTGTCAGTTGTCTCTTGTAATCATATGCACCGCATGGAGACTGTTGTGAATCATACTCTTTATAAAATACTACTACTCGGAACTGGTATGGCACTGCATATGTATTCGCAGCTTTCATAGTGCCGACTAATGAAGAACCATTGCAGTGCTGGTACTCCTGATCAGCATCTTCAAGCTTTTTAAATGTTCTCTCTCCATCATCCGAATACTGTACAGTAAACGAATCAATGACCATATGATTATTAATGTCGCCAGTTCCTCCCGACGTCCCAAGCTTCCATTCCGCAGTATCACCAGCTGGGATCGATCCTCCGCATGCTGATCCGTCACTAAGCTTTGTGCATTCCGCATCATTTGTTGTCAGCACCATCGATCGTATACCTGCTTCAGTTGGAGGATCAACTGATCTCTGGTCTTGGATAGATAGAGCGTTGACGGCATCGAGCGTCCAACCATTAAGTGTCCCGTCAATAGTCAAGTCCCCCTGAATAGCTTGGGGTCCATTAAATGTTGCTGTTTCTGCAAAAAACTCTCCACGCGCCACTTCTACATTCCCATCAAAATAACCGGCCCATCCTACGGGATTGAGTCCATAAATTCCATAGTTCATCGCTCCCTGTCCTTCTCCATAGATAGAAGAAACTCCATCAATAGCACTATCACTGCTGATTATTGCCGCTCCGCCAACTGCTGTTGTTGTTCCATACACACCTGCAAAACTGTTATCAGTTGTCTCACCGTATACCGCATGCTTGTTATCAGCTAAAGCGGAAATTATACTTGGTGGTACCTGACTATACTCTCCAGTTCCAATCCGGCGTTTTTCAAGCACTCCGTCATAATTAGCTGGGAGACCTAAGCCAACGATATACAAAAAGTATTTATCAAGAGCAACAGCATTTGCCGTTAAAATTGGCCAAGAACTTGTAACCACTCCACCTGTTCCAAATCCATCAACCAAAGCACCATCAAAAAGATAACGTTTTTCAACACGCCATGGCGAACCAACAACATACATATAATTAAACGTTGTATCAATTGCAATATCGTTCGCATATGTAGTTGCAAATGGAGCTGAGTCACCAGTCACTACTCCATCCCCTGAAAAGTTGCACGAACCAGTGGAACAGTCATACCCAAAATTCACATCAAGGATTCCGTCAGCTCTCGATCTTTTTTCAATTCTCCAGTCATAATTTTCATTATGGCCGACGATATACATATAAGTATCATCGAGAGCCACTGCTTCTGCCATCCGAGTAGCTCCATCAGCTTCAAGAATGCCATCTCCATCAAATGTAGTATCAAGTGCTCCGTCAATAAGTGATCGCTTTTCTATTCTCCAATCATAAGGGCCTGTTTTGTAACCCACTATATACATATATCCTTCTGTTGCATCGATTTTAATATCTTTGGCTTGATAACTTGGAATTGCGCCCGTAACAAAACCTTTTCCCGTATAAAGATTATTCTCATCATATCCAAATCCCCCACCTGTACAAGGATCTGGATCTGTATCTCTGCACAGCCTACCGTCTAACAAGCGACGCTTATCAATTCGCCATCGATATATAGAATCAACCCTTTCCATGCCTGCGACATACATATATCCACCCGCCTCATCAATAGCGATAGCATATGCAGGATCTGTGCCTGTTGTGGCATCTATAGTTCCGTTGCCGTCATATACTTCAGTCCATTCTCCCGATATATACTGCATATCAGTTCCAAATCCGCTTCCGTCGCATGGATTTGCATCTGTACACAAGCTACCATCTGATTTACGCCTTTTTTGTACGCTAAAACTATATTCTCCTACAACGTAAATATAATTTGAATCAACTGCGACACCAAATGCAGTATCAAAATCAGAAATATTTTCATTGACAATTCCATTTCCAGTGTATACATCTTCATTATATCCAAAGCCAGTCCCATCACATGGATTAGCATCTGTGCACAAACTTCCATCGCTCAATCTGCGTTTGGTTAATATCCAAGTATCACTGCCAGTTAAAGGTTTTTTTGTCATTCCAACCGTATATAAATAGGTTGAGTCAATAGCAACATCCTCATATTGACCATCGCCATAGGTGCTATATTCATGTCCAATTATTATGCCATCCTCACCAAACGTAGAAGCAACAGGACCGACATCCAAGTGTTCTGTAATTTCCGAACTGCCTTTGACATACAGTTCCTCCGTCCCGAGGCTTGGATATACTTCTCCAATAGTTAATGGACCCAAGCGTGCCTGAGGAGCTCCTCCATACGCTGCCGCATCTCCAGCATACAAAGGCGGATTCATATTCGGATCTCCGGGATTTAGTGGTGGGGCAGATGATGGATTGAAGCTTTGTGCTTTTGCTGAAAAATGCACAGATTGTACTCCGATAATAACAAGTCCGACAATTGCAACAGAAAACACAGTTACAAATAACACTCTACGCTTCTTTATAATTCTTTTTTGTTTCGAAGAATTCATGATAAAAAAGTATTATAACTCCGGCCCCACAGTTGCCTGCGGATCAAAGTCATTCTTACCTCGGCGAATATAGAAGTTATCATATTTTTCTTGACCAGAACCTGAGTTTTTATAAACACCATCATTTACATCAACTACAAATGTCGGACCAATCGTCGCGAATTTATCCACAGGCACATTTCCAGATGCTCTTTCGATACCACCTTCATATACCTTAATATCCCTCGTATCCGCATTGAGCTCAATTTCAAAGTTTCTGAAGATTCCTTTACCATACGTAACATCATACTGAGCAACTCTACCGTCGGTGTCCCAGAAGCAATGAAAACTTGTGTCCGGACGATCACCATGTGCAAATACCCATATCCCTGCAGAAGTACAGCTATTACCAAGACCGACATAAATTGCCTTTTCATTTGGCCCATCATAATGTTGGGTATTACGAAAAGAGCTCGGGTTTCTTATATATAAACCGTCGGCACCGACCCAACCATCATATGTTTCAATGTCTACTTGAAACTGGATTGTGTAGTTACCAGAAGTATTAAACTCGGATGCTGTAAACGCTGAGGCGCCTGTCCAACAAGCTACTGGGGTAATATGTTCGAGCCATAGCTCATTGTTTTGGATATGTGCACTGCTCCCTCCTGTACCGCAGGATCCAGCTAAATGTGAATCACTGATACCCCACTTAGTCGCATCTGGCGGATCACCGTTGACACCCGTAAAATCATCCCAGAGATAGTACACGCCTTCCTTATCACTTGGTGCGCTTTGTCGAGCCGGATCAGCGTAGGTAAGCAAGTAGCTGGTATTATCGCCTGCCGTTGTTGCCTGGACCTGGAACCATATTTCAATATCCGTATTGGTAAATGTTACAACGTCGCGATCAATGTCCGCACCCATGTACGTGACATATACATCATCGCCTGATGGTAGGGACTGGTTAAATATACTTGCCGCATCAGCTCCCGTGATTGACAGTTGTACAGTGTCATACTGATCAGAATCTGGCACGGTGATCTGACGAGATGGAAACGAAGGAATGCATGTTTGATCAGCTGGGAATTGTTTATAATATGCAGTCAGCCGGAATTGATATGAACTTGAAAATGATGGATTATTGGCTCGGAAAATTCCTGCAGCTGCGCTACCTGCCACATCGCATTCTTCATACACGATATCCGCCGAACCTACTGGATAAAAAGTTCCGCCTTCATCATCAGAGTATTCAGGGATATACGCGACGACGACTGCTTTACTATCTAGCAGTCCCGTAGCTCCGACATCCCACACAGCTGTTTCACCTATAGGAATCATTCCATCACTTGGACAGGGTGTTACTTCATCACTTAACGTGCAAAGGTCATCAAGCGAACTTAACTCAAACATCTTTATTCCGGGACTATTAAGTGGATCTCCAAAAATCTGGTCTTGTACGGACAGTGCATTGACCGTATCAATATGAAAACCATTAACGTCACAAGGATTAACTGCAGAGCAGAGATTACTGAGCATATCTACATCACCAGTAAATATCGCATCGGTGAGCGTAAAATTCCCACCAGCAATTTCTAAGTTTCCTTCGAAATAGCCTGCCCATCCGCTTCCTGAATTGCTTCCATATATTGCATAGCTATTATTACCAGTTGCGACGCCATATATTCCTACTGCGCCATCAATAGCACTTGCATCACCGGAAATACTGCTTCCACCCGCAGCTACATTACTACCAAGTATCCCTGCCATACTTGCATCAGTTGTTTTTCCGTAAATACCATGTCTATTCGTCGCATAAGCTATCACAGCTGCAGATGGACTAGAACCGACCAGAATTCTGGGAGGACCTACCTGTAAACTTTCTGATATTGCTTCTTCACCCTCAATATTTAACTGTTTAGTTCCTGTATAACCAGGTGATCCAATTGTAAGTGCACCTTCTCTTGCCTGTGCGCTCTGAGCATAGTTAAGACCGTCACCCGCATAAAGTGGGGCATCAATATTTGGATCTTTTACCCATGTGATCGGATCTGAATGTGGTTCTATCCATTGTGCTTGAGCAATGTACGCATACGAACCAAACACCAGTCCCCCAAGTCCAGCTAGCACACAAAAAACACCGACAATTGTCGATTTACATGATGCTCTGACTTTCTTTGAAGCAGGCATTTGGTATCTATATAATGAAACTAATCTCTATTTTTCCTCCGTGAAATTCTTATTCTGTCCATTCTTTCTGTACTCCCTTGAAATAAACGATCTTCATTGACAAAAAAGCTTTAGAAAGGGATAATAAATCTAGGATCATTGATGTGGCAAGAGCGAGTCCTGAAAAACATTCTGGACAGATGAAGAAACATTTTTTAGTGGTATAATTGTAACACAATTTTAGGCCTTATGTCAAGCGAAGATCATACATCAATGAGCAACAGGAATGGCCTTTTAATAATCACAATAATTGCTGCTATTATCGTTGTATTCTTGCTCCTATTCTTCTTTTACAATAAACAGCAAACCGATCAAAGTAGTATTAGTACAACAAATGAACCTTTAGTACTCGAAAGTCCCGAGAGCATTAATGGAGAGATACTCTCACTGGACATTGACAGCGGCACATTCATCATTGAAGCACTGGTACTTGATGAAAATAATGCGTACACTCCCACGATATTCGAGATTACCTATACTGATGAAACAGAAATGACGAAACGTAATATCGCCATTCCATCAAGCGAGAGGGCAACTTCTGAAATGACAGCCTATGAGCTCCAGGTGGGACAAGAAATCATTGTCACTACAGAAAATAATCCTCGGATGGTTCAGGACCTGACAGCAACTTCACTTCAATTTTTTTATTAATATAACTCCTAATTCTTAACAACATTCACTATGAGCACTGTCACTATAGTCATCCTCGTTGCTATCGCAGCCATTGTCCTATGGCTGATATCCGTCTTTAATAGCCTCATTCGGCTGAGAAATCAGACGGATGAAGCATGGTCAGACATCGACGTTCAACTCAAACGACGATATGACCTGATTCCCAACCTTGTCGAAACGGTAAAGGGATACGCAAAGCATGAGCGCGAACTGTTTGAAAAAGTCACGCAGGCACGTACTGCCGCGATGGGTGCGCAGACTCCTGAAGATAAAGGGAAGGCAGAAAATATGCTTACCGGCACCCTAAAGTCTCTTTTTGCAGTTGCAGAAAATTATCCTGAACTGAAAGCTAACCAGAACTTTGCCAAACTTCAGGACGAACTCTCCGACACAGAAAATAAGATTCAGGCCGCAAGACGCTTTTACAACGGTAACGTTCGTGACTTCAATACCAAGACTCAGGTTTTCCCAAACAATATGATCGCAGGAATGCTGGGATTTAAGAAATACGATTTCTTCGAAGTAGAAGAAGAGGGAGAGCGCAAGAACGTAAAAGTAAGCTTCTAAATACATTAGATTATTTCATCAATCAAGAGACTGGGAGTCTACACTATCTCTCAGTCTCTTCGGTGACCATATATGCCAACAACATACAGCCATATAGCAGCAAATAAACGAAAATCCACTTTCTTGGTTTTCATTTTTATCGTATTCATCCTTGCCATTGGATGGGTTTTTGGCGAGCTGACAGAGTTTGGATATGCGGGAGTAGTAATCGCAGTTGTCATTGCATTCATCATGACACTTGTAAGCTTTTATTCCGGAGATAAAATTGCCTTATGGAGCACTGGCGCAAAACCCATTACAAAAGAACAAAATCCCTACGTATATAGAATGGTTGAGAACCTCAGCATTACCGCAGGAACACCAGTGCCAAAGATTTATATAATCAACGACCCATCGTTAAATGCTTTTGCGACTGGGAGAGATCCTGAACATGCGTCAATAGCATTAACAACCGGCATTATTGAAAATCTTGAAAACGAGGAGTTGGAGGGGGTTATCGCGCATGAACTTTCTCACATTAAGAATTATGACATTCGACTAATGATGCTCGTACTCGTACTTGTAGGAATTGCTGCCCTCATGGGAAATTGGTTTTTTAGAATCAGTTTATATGGTGGGGGCGGACGGCGCAGTTCACGAGGTGGTGCCCAAGGAATCATTTTAATCATCGGGCTCGTCTTCCTGATTCTCTCCCCAATCATCGCAAATCTCATTAAGCTTGCCGTATCAAGAAAGAGAGAGTTTCTCGCTGACGCTTCGGGAGCTCTTCTGACCAGATATCCAGAAGGTTTAGCAAAAGCGCTTGAAAAAATTGATATGCAGGCAAAACCTATGGCAAAGGCAAGTAATGCAACGGCGCACCTCTTTATATCCAATCCTTTTGGAGCAAAAGCAAAGAAAGGATTTACCCGCTTATTATCGACACACCCACCTATTGAAGACCGTATTAAAGCGCTACGAGGCATGTAGGTGATAAAAACCTTTGACGTATTCGCGCTGGCATGATAGACTCATGAGCGCTATTTGGCAGATATGAATAAAAAAATTCTAGACAAATTTAGTGCACATCTTAAGCAGGCTTTCAGGCAGGCAAACGCCGTAAGCACTGAGCTTGGGCATGGGTCAGTCAATCCCGAGCATATGCTTTTTGGCCTTATTATGCAGCGTGGAAGCATTGCTGCTGAAGTACTTACCAAGGTCGGCCTGACAAACGAAAAGATACGCAGACTTATCACGCAGCAAAACAGCGCGGCCCTACCTGCTCACGAGAAGCCTCAGGAAAAAATTAATAGAAAACTTTCAATAGAATCAAAAAAAGCAATCGAAAAAGCTGCTCTCCTTGCGCACCAGCATAAGCATAAATACATTGGAACCGAGCATCTCTTATTCACTATTCTCCAACTTGATACGAAAGCGCTAAATTCTCTGTACCAAGCTCATGCAATAAATAAAAAGAATGTCATCGAGCATTTACAAACAGTTATGAAGACAACCTCTCGTTTTCCTGATCTTACCCAGCTGTTTGATCAGCCTAAAG
>JBHPFX010000008.1:0-30090 GCA_042570925.1 Patescibacteria group bacterium | reverse complement strand
CGAACATATCCAATGTTCGAAAGCGGATGTGTATCTTGTCCGAATGTGATATTTTTGTCAAGTACGCGGCATATGTTTACGTATTCTAAACATTGTAGTATTCTAAGCATGCATAATACTATTAAGAACAAAAATTATGAAGAAACAAGACACTCCGAGGGATAATAAAACAAAAAAGGTTTTTGATAAAAAAATACCCCGCTGAGAAAGCGCTGGAGCGAAAATCCTGAAAGGGAAATATAATCAAATGACGCCGGATGAAAAGAAAAAAATGGCCGGAATTGCTGGGGGCGTATTGGCGGTTCTTGCGAGTATTAGTGTGGCAAAAAAATTGAAAGGAAGAAGAAAGAAAGAGAATACAGGATAATCAGCCGCGACAAGACTCTTATACAACTACATTATCTCCGTTGATAATGTGAGTTGTTTGGTTTAATAATGTTTCGAGATGGACTCTACCGTTATCAAAGAGAGCTCTAATTTTACCTTTTTTTTCATCATCGATAATTCCGAATTTTGATTCTAAATCACTAATAAATAAATCAGCTACATCTGACTGCCATTCATCACGTTGTAGATAGGTTGCTTTAGCAATAATATCTTTAACACTATTATATGTTTCAAGTTTGGCGTTTTCCCTACTGGCTAAGGGATCTTCTCTGTGTCTTGGCATGATATAAGTTTTTAGTTATTAGCTATCCCGCTTCCTTTTTACGCATATCTTCCAGAAATGTTCCGACTCGCACTGAATAACTCCGTGGACGCTGGTAAATTTCATCGTGAACGGTCGGAAGGATTTCAGTTCGGACATTGGGATTGTCTTTCAGAGACTCTTGCACCTTCTCCATTTGATCTGCAGGAAAAAGCCTATCCTCACTTCCATAAACAACATATGTATTTGCTCGTATTTCTTTTAATGTATTTAGCATGCCACCTTTTGCAATTACAGCTCCTTCCCATATACGCGATCTAACTCCCTCCTTTCTTTTTACATTACGCGCAGAATCCGAACGAATTCTTGTCGACACTTTTTTGTACATATCTATATCCTGTTGCTCGGGCGCTTTCAAGCCGGTTCGTTCTAGCTCGGCCAGTTGCTGTTCAACATACGCAATACCTGCAGAGATTTGCTCGGTGTTTGCATCTGGTTGCTGCTGCTGTTCACTAAGGTGCCGGAGAGATTCACGAAGGGTGTCCGCATACGTCGCTTTGACTTTTCTTTCTTTTCTTTCGCTCAGCGGTTTCCGAAATATTGTCGATATTTTACTAATGAGAGTTTCGGGAAGGTAGCGACTCAAGAGCTGTAAAAAATTTTCTTCGTTTATTCCAGCAGGATGCAATAAAACAAGGTCACGCACTTTTTCCGGATGCGCCTTGGCGAATTCTGCTGCAATAATAGATCCCATTGAAGATGATACAACGCTCAGTTCTTCGGTCGTCAGCTCATTTCCGGTCTGTGATTCTTGATCACGAATTGCATCAACTGCTCGGTTAAGAGTTTCTGCAAATGGTGCGAAGGATCGTTCATCACGTGACCACTTACGCCATTCTTTCGGTGCAGAGTCTGACTGACCGGTAGACGGCTGGGATACAACAATGACACGCTTTTTTTCTCTTAGCGCAAGAAGTTTCACGAATGTTTCAGGACTTCGATATGAAGAGCCAAAGCCAGGAATATGCACGACTGTATGCTCGCCGCTTTTTGCGGCCTGTGCTTTTTCTACATCGGTACGCACGTCTAGTGCTATATATTCAATTTTTAGTCTTTTACCTTCTAATTCTGGTGCATCAATTTCCACAAATTGAGGATTATTAAACTGCTTATCAAGTTCAGCCATTTTCTCTTTTTCTTCCACGTTTAACTCACCATACTCCATCGCGGGAGTGTGATGTTCTGTTTTCTGGGTAGGACCATCAGGTTCTGTTTGTTGGTCCGGTTGTCTAGTCTCAGGAGGATCTATTGTATGTGGTATATCAATGGTTTCTCTCATAAGGTTTTCGACTCATCGTATACTTAATCGCACTTACCGTCAAGAAGAGTCATATACTATTCAGGCAACGTATACTCTCCAATAATTGTTGTCTTATCAGGATGACAAACTAAATTTGTCGTGATGAGTGAAACAGTTTTAACTTCAAATGTCCCAATGTCAATATCTTTTAACTTTTTCAGTTGTTTTTTAAACTGCTCATTTGGTTCAGTAGTATACCGACATACATTCATATTTCCGAAAAACACTTCAGGGGACGCATATTTTTTATTATCCGGAATTCCAGCTTTTTCAAGCACTTGATCGAAGTCCAGAATAATGTTTTTGAGCGATTCGTTTGTGTATCCTCGAATTGATATACTTACTGGGAGATGAAAAAGACCTTGTGCATGAAAGGAAAAAACTTTATGACGTGGAATTACCTCCTCAAATACACTTTTTGCTTTTATTAAGTCATCATCAGTATAAGGGATGGGGTACTCTACTACTTTTAAATTTTTAATAGTAAAATGAAGAGACTTTTCGGGATAATAATAGTGCCGCGGGTCAGCCGATTTAAGCGGTTCAATGACTTCCGAGTTGAGCACTTTAAGAATGTCTTCTGGAGGAAAAACAATTCCTGTGAGACACATTCTCTTATCAACGGAATTGTCTAATGAAACCAACGTACTACTTGATGGATCAGCAAATCCTGATTTCTCAATGTCATCGAAAAGCTTACGTTGTTGATCTTGGTATGCTCCCATTATTGTGTTTATTATTTAACACGGATTATTTAAAATATTGTGATTGCCGTAAAAACAATGATAAATATGATTACCAGGGTAATAAGGAAATAGAATATTTTTACTACTACCGAATTTTGTTTAATTGAAGTTTGAGGAACTAATTTCTCCTTTTCAGGCAATCTTGCTTTTAAATAATTATACACTTGTTGAAAGTATTGCTCGGGTATTCGAAGAACATAATTTTGTGAATCAGTCCCTTTTTTTATTAAATGTATATTTATGCCTGGATTGATATTCTTTTTGAGAGATTTCATGAAGAATCCAAGAAAAATTGGGAATGCGTTTGATATTGCGCCCCAGTCAATTATTTTAAATGACGTGAATTGTGACCATGGAATGGTAGTCATTTTATCTGTCTGTTTGGTTATTCCGTTATCATCTAACATTATTAATCTTGCTTGATGGTTTACTATAAACTGCGCTAGATACTTTGATCCAATGATGATGGCAATAAGTGCAATGACTAGATACCCAATCAACTCCATGGGTAATTGGGTTTGAAAACTCTCTATACCTTCTTCCATGATTATTTCGATTCCACCGAATAAAAACAAAAAGATACTAAATACAACAAGCGATAAAAAAATACCCCGCTGAGAAAGCGCTGGAGGTGAATACTGTACCGAGCCTTGACTAGAAAAAGCTTCTTCCTTTTTGCGTAATGACTTTATACCATTTTCTGCCTCTTGTTTTGACCAACCCACTGACTGCAGTTCTTTAATAATTACTTGATCAGTCATTCCACGTTTTCTGCGGTCGCGGTAAAATTTTGGAAGATTTATTGAATTCATATATAGTTAAGCATAAATAAGTGGTTTGACTTTTTTTAGATCTATTAATGTTATTCATTAATTACACGAACAGACGCTCTCCGTCCACCATTTGTCGAGGAAACATATACTGTTTCTTCGCCTGCAGCTACATCATAACCTCCTCGCCACCATTCCTCAAACTCAGAATAATAATCTGTCGGAACTCCATCTAATCCAAACGATCGAATAACCGGCCCGCCTCCTTGAGCAGGGGCAGTAATAATTTCCGGCTGAACATTTGAAGTATCTACATTGCCAGCATCTACCCGAACCCCGCTTCTGAAATTTTCGTCATAGGCGAAAAATTGTGACACTACTTCACCTTGTCTGTTAAACACTCTCACATGAGGCCCACCCCCAGGTCCGGCTGCGGTAATGATAGCCGCAGATGTTTCTTCGGTAGCTTCAACTGCAGTGACATCAATTCCACCCCGAAACGTATCGCTGTAGGCAAAAAATTGACCCAGCCTGTTTCCCCAGCGGTCAAACACTCTCACGTGCGGCCCACCACCTGGTCCTGCACCAGTTATTATCTCATTGTACCCATCTCCATCGAGATCTGCCGACGAAACCTTTACTCCTCCCCGAAACGTTTCAATATAAGCAAAAAACTGCGCTTTTAATGTGCCATTCATATCAAACACTCTTACGTGCGGCCCACCACCCGGTCCGGCTCCGGTGATGATTTCATCTATTCCGTCTTTGTTTACATCTCCGGTTGCAACATCAACGCCACCTTTAAACTCAGCAGGATAGGGGAAGAATTGGCTCAACAGATTACCATCAGCATCAAATATTTTTACATGTGGCCCGCCACCGGGTCCGGCTCCGGTAACCACTTCAAGACCGGGTGAAGAAGGCACAATTTCTCCAACGGCAATATTGGCTCCACCCTGGAACTGCGCGTAGGGGAGTATCTCATTTGGCAATGCCGGATGAATCACTGCCTCATTAATGATCGTAGCTGCCTGTAAGCTTTGGTATGGATTGATGGTATTGCCATCTGGACGATGAATTTCAAAATGTAAATGTGATACGCCACCTTCAGCATTTCCACTATCACCGATCCAACCGATAAGCTGGCCAGCTACCACAGGACTTCCTTGTCTGATATCAGGGGCGTATGCGTGTATACCTCCTCCAAGTCCATCATCTGTGCCAGGGGTATCGTTATTCATATGCAAATACCAATAGCGATATCCTATGGCGTCACGCAAAAACACCGCATATCCATATATTGGCTCTGGATAGGCAACAAAATGAATCGTACCATCTACCGTTGCAACAAGCGGCTGATGTTTTACACCAATAAGATCATTTCCTGCATGCAAATGGCCGACCCGAGGAGCACCATAGTCATTGTGATAAGTATTTGGACCGAGAAGCGGGAATGTGATTGGGCGGATGTCATCAGCAAGCGTAATCGCTGGAACTAAGAAAAAGGTAACAGCAATAGAGAAGGTGAGTAGCTTTAACACTAATCTCATTATTGGAAAAACGAGTACACCATTAATATAATTCCACCCAGAAGACCGATAAAGCCCAATACCTTCATGGTTGTAGCAGTGCGAGCAGTTGATTTTTGCACTTGTTCCTCGGATTTATGACTTATCAGGAATTCTTTTCCACTTTTATTAAATTCCAAGCCCTGTGCACCTTCTGTCACATGGCCAAATACATATGCCGACTCACCAGTAAACAGGGCCTTTTCTGATGCACGCATATTAGCATCAGAGACACTAGACAGTAGATTGCGTAAAAAGTCATTTCCAAAACGTTCTCCACGGCGAAAGCGTTGTTCACCTAAGTCTCGTGGTTCAATAGTGGCTCCTTCTGGGTTGACTGCAACCTTGCCGGCTGAGTCCTCAATAAAGAAAGGGATCATTTTTTTATCCTGCTCTACTGTTTCCCAGTCGGTCTCTGTTGTAGGTCGACCATCAGTACCCCTACCACGCCGTCTTACTTCTTTTTCCACTTCAAATTCATAATACACGCACTCCCGATCACTAAATGGAGTCTTCAAAGGATTTTGCGTGACAACGTTGCCTTGCACCTCGGCTTGCATGTTAGACTGAAGCTGGTTTGTCGGTACAGCTTTTTGTTTTTGCATGGCGTCACTCGTTTGTTTTTGTTTGTTGGCGAATAAGAGAAGCAGACCGCCAACTACGATAACGACTATTCCACCTATAAACATATGATTGCAAATTAGTGATTAGTTATTTGATATGTCTTTTGCCCATTCAGTTGCACGATCTAATTCGCCATCTTTCAATGGACCTTCTTTTCCAAGGACAAAAAACGTTTCAGCAGAAACAATGTTTGCTCCCTTGGATTTCAATATTTTTGCAAGTCGCTTGGCCGCATACCCAAAAAACCTGATAATGAAACGCATGAAGTGTTTTTGGCCATCAACCGAAATACCGGTATCAAATGCAGCGGTCTTAATGCCATTAAGTGAGTTTGGGGCAATGGTATTAAGAAATTCCTTCATTTTCTGTGATGGCTGGCCACCGTGAGTCGGTGAACCAATAATCAGCATATCTGCTGATGTAAGATCATCTGACTTTGTTTTGCTGATATGGAATACTTGCGCCCCATTACCAAAACTTTCCCCAATTGCCTGAGCAATCTTTTTTGTATTACCAAACATCGAATCGTATATGACAAGTGTTTTCATACGGCTACGAAGCTTTATCCTTACTTTGAGCGGTATCTTTATCTTGTGGTGTTTCGGTTGGCTTTTTTGGATCCTTTTTCTCGGCTCCCTTACCAAGCAATGCTTGTGCAATTTCAAAATCTCTCCGCTGTGCTTCCTCAACACGTTTTTTCATGTCAGGAGGAGGGGGAGCGCCGTACACCTTTTCCCCGTCAGGGGTAGTAAAAAGATGTTTTTCGTGGTCTAAATCTCCTTCGTGTTCCATAGATTCATTATAACAGATGCTACGTATATAGTTTCACGCCGCCTCGCGAAAACTTCAACGGGTGGCTTTTTTTGTGTTTATGATGTCAATCCGACCGAGTTCCGAACAACGTGAGGGACGAGTGGAGGAATCTTGAGATTTCTCGACTCACTACGTTCGCTCGAAATGACAAATGGCTTTATTGTTCAAATAAGTCAGTATACAAATCCTTCAGAGAAGGGTTCACGCTCTTAATAAGATTCAACTTCTTTTCTCGACGCCACCTCTTAAGTTGTTTTTCCCGTTCTATGGCCCCGGAAACATTTCCACCTTCTTCAAAGTATAGAAGCTTTTTGCAATGGTACTTTTTTGTAAAACCTTCGACGAAGCTCTTTTTATGCTCCAGGACTCTTCGATGTAAGTCGTTGGTTATACCAATATAAAGAACGCCAGATTTGCTGGCCATGATGTATACAAAATATTGACTCTCCTTCATATATTTAAATTGTCATTCCGACCGAAGTCCAGCATTCCTGGACGGAGTGGAGGAATCTCATCCAATATGCACGCGAGATCTCTCGACTTCGCTCGAGATGACAGGGAAATTATACTTTCACCCACTCACCTTCTGTAATGACCTCCACTTTGCCGTCAACGACCTTCAATGCCGATTGGTCGTCGATGCCATACACGGTCTTCTTTAGTTTTTTTGCCATCTTCTCCACCCAGGGTTTGCGGATGTTAGGGAAAATGGGAGAATTGTAATGTGGGCGGATGTAGAAATCTACCAAGTTTAGTGCTTCTTCACGTGTGTACCCCGTTGCTTCTTTATACGCTATCTTTTTGTCTTCGGAACTTACAGCCAGGGTGGGATTGGTAACGATCGTTCCGGCACTGATTCCGACGTAGACTTTAGTTTTGAGCAAATCAGGTAGCATTTTTTCTAAGCCGGATTCGGTCATCCATCGCATAAGATGAGGTGTCACCCCTCCGGAAAAGAACAATACATCAGCCACCTCTAACCTTGGTTTCCACATTTCAGCAGGCATCGCGGAAATGTCGACGACGTCGACGAACATGCAACCTTGTTTACCGATATTAGACAGGTCATTAATAAACCAGGTCTTATTATGGTCATCCACATTCATTGCAGTCGGGATGAAGGAGATATGTGTTTCGGAAGCCGGTTTGCCGACCAACTCAAATAAAGCATCCGAGATGGATTTATTACAGAGGCCGTTGGAGGTGAGGAGAAGTTTCATATTGTTAAGTATAGCAGAACGTAGAAATTCAAAGCTTCGATTGACTAATGTTCGTTATTAAGGTATAATACAGGCATAAAACAAAAAGATCTCTTACAATTTATTTGAAACCACTATGGATAATACCCCAGACAAAGGGAATACTACCTCTACCTCTGTCAAACAAGACGTTGACGTGCGCGTCAAGGTCGGTCTTATGTTTGGCTTGATTGGAGCTTTCTTTGTCGGTTTTGCTATGCTTTATTCGATTGATCCATGCAGTGTCGATCAAGCATTCGCGAAGTCAGGAACAGCACCAATTACGTGTGAAATTCCAGTGAAGCCTCCTCAATGCGTTTGTGGTGATGGAGCTTGCAGTGCACTTTGTAAAGAGCAGATTAGCTGTCCTCAGGATTGCGCTGGTCTTCCTTACTGCGGAGATGGCATTATACAAGTGTCCATAGGGGAACAGTGCGATGGTGCTGATTTAGGTGGGGCAACCTGTGGGGGACTTCAGGTATCATGTGATACTGGTCATCAAAAATGTAATGCAATTTTTGAGTATTCAGAATTTTGTAGTCAGAGTCCGTATGGTACCCCATGCACTTATGGAGACGCTTCCGGCATATGTGGATACAGCCAATGCTTAATAATGGAGACACAAGAATGTGTAGGTACTAGTGTTGTCACGTGCGATGCTTACTGTAGATTCAACACAAGTGCATGTAATGGGGTTTGGCAAACCGAAGCACAGACAGCACCAGATGAGTTGAACCGATGGCAAGGCAACTGTTCAGTTGGGCAATCTTGTTATTCGACGTTCCCCAGCTGTGTTCAGGCCGGATCAAGTAATGCATATTGTAATAGCAGCACCGATGTTGTTGATTGTTCCCCAATATGCGGATCAAACTTCCCGGAGCTATACTGTGACCAATGCAGTCACTGTTCAGACGGTATCCAGAACTGCAATGAGACTGGCGTCGATATTGGAGGAACATGTGCACCAGTATGTGGTGATGGAGAAATCGAAGCTGGTGAAGAGTGTGACGGTGCCAACTTAAATGGACAATCGTGTGTAACCCAAGGGTTTGCTGGAGGAACGCTTGCTTGTGATTCTACGAGTTGTGTTTTTGATACTTCTTTATGTACACCTGTATGTACAGATGGTGAACAACGCTGTAGCACTCCACCCGGACCTTTTCGAACAGAAGTATGTGTTGATGGTGCCTGGGAAGCTGAAGCGCAAACCGTACCTGATTCCAAGCCAGACATAGAGGGTATTCAGTGGGAAGGAGACTGTTATATGGGCCTAAGCTGTGATAGTGATAACAGCCGTGCATGTGCGCGTGATGCCTCTGACTTGAACGATTGGTATTGTTATGGAATTGAACCGCTTGAATGTTCACTTTCATGTCAGGAGGAGTGGCCGGAAGCATGGGATTCACTTTGCTCTGCTGGATGCACGGGTCAACCAGACGGAGCCGCTTGCGTCACCGATGATCAACAGGAAGGCATCTGCCAGTCCGAAACATGCATTGGATATGAGTATACGCTTAATCTCGAATGGAATAGTGCTACCGGTGCGCCAAACGACTTAGACCTCTATCTCTTCGTTGAAAATCAAGGCGTAGTCTATAAAGGAAATCAGGGTCCGGTTGGTGGTACAGTATTTATTTCGGATAGGCAAAGCAACGGTGAAACAGTTACCGAGCAGATCGTTTTCACTGATACACCACTTTCCGGAGTGAGGTATGCAGTATATGTAAAGAATACATCGGGTGAGGCATGGAATGATAATCCAAGAGTAACTTTGGAGGATGTGGGTGGTGGCATATATAACGCTATCTATCGCCCAGATGATACGTGCACAGCATTGCCATGGTGGCAGGTGTTCAGCACAAATCCCTCATTTTTTCTGTTTCATACAGATGGAACTCGCATGATGGAAGATGGCGGGATACACGGCGTGACACTCGACAGCACCACTGCCAATCTCGACCGTATGGGTATGCCGTTTGAGGCACCTGGTGATTACTGCTGCAGCTCTGATGAGCAGTGTAGTCAGACATGTGATGTAGCCTCGAATACGTGTGTGGCACCACCGCACTGTACTAACGGAATCTTAGATGCTGACGAAGAGGGTCTTGATTGTGGCGGTGTTGACTGTCCTGCATGCAGCCCACAAACCGGTGACTGCCAATCAGTCTGCGAGCAATTTTTCGGAACAGAAAATGTAGTCAGTTCGTTTTGCGACAGTGCGTCAGACACCTGTGTAGACGGCGCCACAAGCCCAAATAAGTCAGAGTGTTCCGTTGATGATAATGATGTGACGTGTTCTGGAACGAGCAACTGTTGCTGTGTAGTGGGTTTGCCGTCGTGTATCTAAAATAAGTTAATGAAACAGGCGGGTCATCAAACCCGCCTGTTTTAGTTTAGACTTTTATTATTCTTTACATTATTTTTCAGATTTCATATGGCGGAGAGAGTGAAATAAGTTATTCTTTTACCTTATCAACTAGTTCCTGAATGTAGTCTTCAATTGCATCCAAATCATCAACCTCGATAACATTTTTTACCATCCCTTTTAGTATTAAAGGAATTTCATGGTTTCTGCTTTTTAGAGCAATAATGTCTTTCTTAATGCCATAGGCATATCCAACTTCTCCTCCCCAGTTAACACTTTCATTTTCAGCAATACACAGTAACTTTTTCACATTCTGAATGGCCTGAATATCCTTTTGAAACATATTTATATCGGTATCTTCTTGATTGGTGTCTCGTTGAGGTAGGTAGCAGATGATGCCTCTTTTTTCCAATGCAGCACATATTTTTGGATTAAATTCCTTATTCCAGTCCGAATGCAGTGTTGAGGTGATGTATAGGTCTTTCATAATATGCATTAGTGAGGTCGGGAGTGGTGGGTGTAAATACTATTCCCAGAGCGGAGGAGGTGAGATTCGAACTCACGAAGCCCGTAAAGGCTTACCGCTTTTCGAGAGCGGCCCGTTCAACCACTCCGGCACTCCTCCGCTCTGGGAACAAGTAAACAAACTTGGTGTCCGGGGCTTCGCGGCGCCTCGATATTTCTCATCGCATCGCTCAGCCCGTCGCGGCCTGCGTGAAGCAAAGTAGTTTGCTTCACTTGTCGCCGCGACCCACTCAGCCACCTCTCCAAGTTTGTTGAGTATAGTGAAAAAAGCACCCTAAATCAAGCTTAAAGGTACCTTATTACTCTACAAGGAGTTAGGTTCAACAAGTGATATGCCAGTACAAACTATTATCCCTTTTTCTTAGAAGGATATGGCCGTTTTTGCGGGCCATCGTATTCAGCTTCTTCTTTACTTCGCATGACAGGCTTTTCACGTGCTTGTTGTTCAACAGCATGAGCGACCAGCCCAGGCGTGCGGGCAATGATAAATACTCCTCGAAACATCTGCCAATCCAGTCCAAGTGCTAATAACACCGCCGCCATTCCTCCATCGATATTGATGCAAAGTTTACGTCCCTTTGTTGCTTCTAATTCTTTTTCAACCGCTTGAGCTAATTTTAAATAATGATCTGGCAATCCATGTTTTTTTGCCAAATTAAAGAGTGCGGTAACCCGAGGGTCGGTCGTATAGATCTTATGTCCAAATCCGGGGATACGTTTATATTTTTTTATACCTTCTGCTACGAGTTCCTGAGCCTGCTTCTCACTTGACGTTGATGAGTGTTCTGGAAATGCATGGAAAAGTTTTCCAGCTTGTTCGATGGCACCTCCATGATAATCTCCAATTGTAGCAACACCAGCAGCGACTGCAGTATTTATACTATTGCCAGTTGATGCCACACGGCGGGCAACATCCGTGGAGGGAGCTAACACCCCATGATCGATTGCTGAAACTAATACTCCGGTGAATACCTCTTTTTGCTGAGTTGATGGTAATTTTCCCGTGAGCAAAAGGAAGACCGCTTCAGTAAATGAAGCGTTTTTGATTAATTCGTTAAGTGAATATCCACGAATATGGGTTTCATCATTTATTTCTGTAGTAAGAGATGTTTTTCTGGTAGATGACATAAAAATTATGATAATATTTTTTTACATACTGAGGGAATTCGATCTAACGTATCAACGATATGAGCACCAGCCTTTTTGAGAGCTGACACTTTTGATTTACGCGTACCCTCATTCCCATAAATAATAGCTCCTGCGTGCCCAAGGTTCAAACCGCTTGGTAGTGTCTCAGCGAAGAGACCTGAAATACATGCGACAAGCGGTTTCGTATATCTTTTTTGTTGGAGTACTTTTGCTGCATCCTCTTCATACGTCCCACCAATCTCACCATATATAACTACAAGTTTTGTATCAGGATCTTTTTCAAAAAGAGGCAAAAGATCAGCGAATGTTGAACCGGCTATGCGGTCACCACCAATACCAATGACGGTAGTTTGACCAATCTTTTCTTGAGTGAGCATGTGAGCTATTTCTGAACTCATGCCTCCGCTTTTTGAAATAATTCCGACAGGACCTTTACTAAAAGCACGCCTAGGGTTAAATCCCCCCATGCTTCCGAGCTTCGCTACCTCGGGAGTAATAATTCCAACAGAGCTCGGACCGATAATTCGTACTCCACGATAGTTAGCTATCGCCAGCAAGCGTGAAACATCGCGAAGTGGAACTTGCTCCGTAATAATATTAATAAGCTTAATTCCGGATTCAATAGCTTCAACCGCAGCATCGAAAACAGCTTTAGCAGGAACATATAAAACACTCGTGTTTATTTCCGGATGTTTGTTTCTAGCTTCAGCGACCGTGTTGTATATCGAAAAACCTTCTACTTCCGTGCCGCCTTTTCCAGGAGTAACGCCGGCTGCTACGTGTGTATGGTATTCACGAAGTGAGATAGCAGACTTGAGTCCTTCTTTACCCGTTAATCCCTGTATGACAACGTGAGTCTGTTTATTAATCAGTATTCCCATTGTCTTTATATTGAGTGACTAAATCAATCATCATTTTTGCTGTCGAAATCATCGGTGTCTCCGCTCCATACAAATGAAAATCGTATCCTTCATTTTTTGCCGCATCACGAAGCAATTGAAAGGCTTTTTTGTCGTTAGGACCCGCACGCCTGATAAGGAAAGGATATGCCGGTTTTGGCTTAATATTGCGAACTCCCTCAAGAAAACCGGAGAGCGTTTCAAAAATATCAGTAAAATTTGCTGCCACGCCTACAACCCAGCAGCCAGAAAGATTCGGTTTTGATAATACAACCTCCGTTAATCGTCGAACTTTCTCCCTCGGGGGATTTCCGGAATACTCTGTGTAATTTGCCGGTTTACCGCCGTGAGCGATAAGTGCATCCATGCATGCAAGCGAAGCGCCGCCGCCAGAAGCGAGTATCGCAATTTCTCCCTCAAGGTCAATATATGAGGAGCCGGCTACCCCACGATGATCATTCGTATCAATTTGCCACGCGGCAAGCTCAGAAGCCGTGGGAAGACGATCCATATTATTACGCGGCACAAAGTTGTGATTTTTTCTTCGAAATGTCGCCTGGTCATCCAATTCTACCTTTGCATCCAATGCGCACCACGTCTTGTCAGTATCGGCAACGAGAGGGTTGATTTCAGCAAGCGTACAATCTTTTTCATAAAAACATCTCCACAACTGCATTGCCAGCGGCACAAGAGACTTCACTTGTTCTGTAGTGAGACCGATATGGTAGGCAAGCTGCCTGATATTCGCTGGATGCAATCCGACAAGGGGATTGATCGTATATCGTGCAATATCGGCAAGTTTGCGCTCAATTCCTGTACCACCGTTTACAGCCATAAGCAGTATCGGCGTACGCGTAGCAGTGCTATAGGTGATTGATAGATATACGGCTTGCGTGTGATCTGTCTGACGCTCAATCAGAATTTTTTCCAAATGAACGCCTCCCTCCGATTGTTGCAACATTGATAAAGCCTTTTCCTGTGCTTCTTGAGGATGTTTCGCATATGCAATAAGGCCGCGCTTAGCTCTATTGCCGTCAAGTGTTTGGGCCTTAATCACGTACCCAGGCCAGTCCTGGGATACTGTTGCGGTTCCGAGCTCGGTTTTTGTGAGAACAAGGCTTTCAGGGATGGGTATTGAGTATTCTTTCCAAAGTTGTTTTCCTTCGTATTCGTAAAGTTTCATGGTGTTAGTAGTACTATATCATTAAGCCGTGTATGAGCAAGTATGTTTTAAGGGTAGAGAAAAGGGCGCATCCGGGGGATGCGCCCTTGTATGAACGTAGTAGTTATGTAAGAGCTCTTTGGATTGCTTCCTGGAGCCCTCTTGGACAATGGGTGAGTAGGTGGAGACTCTTCATGAACTCTCCTGCTCGTCCCCCATGCCCATCAATTTCGGGGGGTACAATATTGTGCGGAATCCACCGCGTATGGGACATGCTTGTTGCCCCGTGGAATAGGACGGGTTCAACGTTGAAGCCAGCTGCGTGGTATCGCTCCAGGATCCATCGCGGGATTTCTTGGTTGTTTGCAATGACAACGTCAGGATAACGTCCGAGGTACTTGTGGAGTTCTTCTACATGCTTTAGGACGTCCCATCCTTCAGTAAGACCGGGTTGAGTGATCATGTTGCATATCATGATTACCGTGGCTTTACTGACATTGATTGCATCGACCATGCCTTTTGGTAATAGCGGGCTGATCACACCTGTATGGAATGTTCCTGGGGAGATGAAGATCACATCAGCTTCGCGCAGAGCCATGATGGCCCCTGAGTAAGCAGGCACGTCTCGCGAGAGACTCATTTGTTGAATGGGTAGTCTGTTCCCTCGCTGAAGAATATTCCACTCACCAGTGATCACTGTTCCGTCAGAAAGCCGTGCTACAATATCAACACTTTCTTCTGTTGCAGGAAGCACTAGTCCGCGACATTTCAGCCTTTCTCCCATTATTCTAAACGCAGCCGCTATCCCATTTTTTCGTGTCAGATCCGCCAGCATGAGATTGCCCGTGGATACACCCGCACGAACATCTCCATCTTCGTGCCGGTGCGAGAAGACAATCAGCTCTTTTTTGTTGGTCGCTGTTGCGATAAGGTTCGCCTTACCATCTCCCACTTGCGGGATTCCAAATTCCCGACGCAGTTCACCACTATGCCCACCATTGTCGGTAACTGCAACGATACTCGTAAGAGATAGAGTTGATCCAGCAAGCGCTGACAAAAGACGCGCTTGACCAGTCCCAGCACCAATGGCTACCACCTTTAATGCTGAAAGCGCAGTGAGGATGCTTGATTCTGACAAACTGACCTCCAGGCTGTAGCTCAGGTATCTATACTTCGGAATCATTCTTCATGAAATGAACAGTTTCCCTTTCCTAGGTTTGGGTTTTATTGTCTCTCGCCAACAGTCATCATGGAGTGACAGGAATGAAACCGCGACAAATCACGCCATACTGACTGTCGACAAGGATGATTTTTATTTAGCTTCTAAGCTTTTTTGTTGATTTATGCAGGTCTAGAATATACTCTTTTAGCTCTTCTGTCAAGGCCTGATCTCGGCGTTTCATGACCCTTGCAGACACCTCGATTGCTTTTGATAGGTCGTATTCTTGCAGCTTTTTATTAACATCCTGCCAGGAAAAAGGCGGCAGATATTTTGGCTGGAAACCTCCGCCGAAGACATTACTCATAGGTCCGATCACGGACCCGGTTGTAAACATGGAATGAATGCCCGTTTTAACATGATCACCCATAAAAATGCCGACAAACTGTCTTTCTGTTTCCACTGGTTTATTATTTAATAATACTTTCACCCTGCTGTATGTATTTTTCAAGTCACTGTTAGAACTTCCTTCTCCTAAGTTACACCAGCTTCCAATGTAGCTATGTCCGATAAATCCGGTATGCTGTTTATTTGAAAATGCAAGAAAAATTGACTTTTCCACCTCACCGCCTACTTTGCATGTATGGCCAATCGATGTTCCCTCATAAATTAATGCTCCAGATTTAATCTTTGAACCTTCCCCGACATATATCGGACCTTTTAAAACGGCATTTGGCATAATTTCAACATTGTCATCGATAATGATCGGTCCTTCGCTGGCATCAAGCACGACTCCGGGACCTGCAGAGCTGCTCTCTGGAAGATATACCTGTTTTGGATTAATGAGTACAGTCGTTGCATAGATTGCTCCCTTGCGCTTGCCCAACTCAAATTGCTTCCCATCTTCCGTGATAGCATCCGCATTATCATCTACGAGTTCCCATAAATATGAATATAATCTGACAGAAATTTCTTCACGAGGCATCGAGTCTCCAAGTGATTCAAGCAGTTCATACATATCTCCCTCATAACTTTTTGTAAGCCGAATACGTGCTGCGACAATAACATCACCCTGGACATAGAGTACGGATGGTCCTTTTAATTCGATCTGTTCGAGCAACGCGCGGGGTTCGGCAAGTCTTCCGTTGACAAAAAGATAGTCACCGGGTTCGTAACTATTGATTTCGATATCATCAGAAAAGTCCAGGATAGATGCAATACTTTCTCGGCAGCTGAGAACCGGTTCTGATTTTGGAAACTCACGAAATATTCTTTCACAGAGAGACGTTGCCCCAAGTTGCAGCTCCCATACAGGATGAAAGTAATGAAGTGGCTCGAATGTTTCTATCGTTCTGTCCTCAAATACGCAGACGGCAGTGACTTTGATTTGTTCCGGCTTATTTTTCTTTTTTCTCATGAATATTATTCGACGGTTACGCTTTTTGCTAAATTTCGGGGCTGATCGATCTCGCATCCTCTCTTTGCAGCGGCATAATATGCGAGGAGCTGAAGGGGTATCGTGGTTACGAGCGGGGAAAGTTCAATCGGCACCTTTGGCACCCGAAGTATGTGCTTGGCTTTTTTCTCGATTTCACCATCATCATCTGTGGCGACTACGATAATTTCCCCGCCGCGAGCAAGAATTTCCTCAACATTTGAAATTATTTTGTTGTATAAGGGGTCATGCTTTAATGCGATTACGATCGAAGGCATTTTTTTATCAATCAATGCGATTGGTCCATGTTTCATCTCTGCTGCGGGGTATCCCTCGGCATGGATATAGGATATTTCTTTCAATTTTAAGGCACCTTCAAGTGCGACGGGGAAGTTTATTCCTCGTCCCAAGAAAAGGAAGTGGTCACGGTCAGCATACGTTTCCGCAATGTGTTTAATTTTCTTTTCATTGGCAGGTTGTAAAATATCCTGCATTTGTTTTGGAATGTCGAGAAGAGCTGAGAGTAGCTGTTTTCCATCAGCTGAAGACATACCGCGGGACCTGGCAAGAAGAATACTTAACAGTGTCAAAATGGTAATTTGTGAAGTAAACGCTTTTGTGGATGCGACTCCGATTTCCGGCCCTGCATGCAGGTAGATTCCTGTATCTGTTTCACGCGCAATAGTGCTGCCGATGGTATTGCATATACCTATAGTAAGCGCTTTATGCTGTTTTGCCTCTCGTAAGGCTGCGAGTGTATCAGCCGTCTCACCTGATTGGCTGATAACGAGTACGGCAGTATCTTTTTCCAGAATGGGGGATCGATATCTAAATTCAGAAGCATATTCGACTTCCACGGGGATTTTTGCCAATTCTTCTATCAGATATTCTCCAACAAGTCCCGCGTGCCATGATGTCCCACAAGCAGTGATTATGATTCTCTTTAACTCACTCAATGATTTTAACTGGTCTTCAACGCCGCGAAGACGGGCGGTACCATTTTCAAGGTCAATACGACCACGCATGGCGTCACGCATTGCATGGGGCTGCTCATCAATCTCCTTTTTCATGTAATGGTCATAGCCCCCTTTTTCAATTTTTTTTGCATCCCAGTCAATGTGAGTCACCGCTCGCTTAATTGGAACATTTGCTAATGAAAGGATCTTATGTTCTTTGGCAGTGATATGAACTAATTCACCGTCCTCAATATGAATAATGTCCCGTGTACTGCTCACGAATGCAGACGGATCAGAAGCTATATAATATTCATCTTTTCCGATGCCGAGAACGAGCGGACTTTGATTTCGGGCGGCTACAATTTCATTTGGATATTCTGAACTTATAACGACAATTGCATAAGCTCCTTCAAGGTCATTTAATGCGGCACGCACCGACTCAAGAAGGCTTCCGTTGGCATATTCCTCTATTAAATGAGCAATAACCTCTGTATCAGTTTCACTGGAGAACATATGACCCTTTTTTTCGAGCATGGTCTTAATGGTCCGGTAGTTCTCGATAATACCGTTATGAGCGAGCGCTAAATGAAGTTTTTTTGATTCCCATGGACATCCGGTATGCGGATGGGCATTATCTTCTGTTACTCCTCCGTGCGTTGCCCACCTTGTATGACCAATTCCAATAACACCATCCATGTGTGTATTCTGGACAGCTTTTTCCAAATCGTTTATTTTCCCGATAACTTTTTTAACCGTAAATGATTTTCCGTCAGTTATCGCAATGCCGGCAGAATCATATCCGCGGTATTCGAGTCTGTGCAAACCTTCAATCAAAACATCTCGGACATTCTTTTTTCCAATGTAGCCAATAATTCCACACATATCTTATGAAATGACTGAGTGCTTTTTACCAATTTTCACGAATGCTTCGATTACTTTCTGAACATGTTCATCGGAGTGCGCTGCAGATAATTGCACTCGTATTCGAGCCTGTCCCTTTGGCACTACTGGATACCAGAAGCCGATCACGTATATACCTTCTTCAAGAAGATCTGATGCCATCGCAGCAGCAATTTTTGCATCGCCAAGCATGATCGGAACGATTGGATGATTATCACCCCTGGTAGTGAAGCCGGCTTTTTCCATTGCTTCTTTGAATGTTGTGGTATTTTTTACTAACTGCACCCTGGCCTTTTTCTGTGTGTCTGCATGATCAAGAATGTACTGCGTCACGGCAACAATTACCGGTGAGACGGAGTTTGAAAAAAGATACGGACGTGAACGCTGCCTCAGCATGTCCACAATTTCTTGTCTGCCTGCAGTAAATCCGCCTGAAGCACCTCCAAAAGCTTTTCCAAATGTTGAAGTAACGATATCAACTCGGCCTTCAGTACCTGTGGCCTCGATTGAGCCTCTTCCATTTTCACCAACAACACCTGTGGCATGTGAATCATCGACCATCACCACTGCGTCGTATTTTTCTGCTAAATCGCAAATCTCTTTCAATTTAGCGATCTCACCGTCCATACTAAAGACCCCGTCAGTGGCAATGAACCTGACACGCTGTTTTTGTGCCTCTTTCAGTTTTTCCTCTAAGTCGGTCATATCATGATGCTTGAATCGGTATCGTTCAGCTTTACACAGGCGGACACCGTCAATAATGCTGGCGTGGTTTAATTCATCTGAGATAATTGCATCCTCTGCGGTCAGGAGGGTTTCAAAGAGTCCGCCGTTTGCGTCAAAGCAGGACGAGTACAAAATTGCGTCATCCATTTTAACAAATGAAGCAACGGATTTTTCCAGTTTTCTATGCTGATCCTGGGTCCCGCAAATGAATCGTACCGAGGAGAGCCCGTAACCGTATTCATCAAGCGCATCTTTTGCGGCTTGTTTTAAATCTGGCGTATTGGCGAGTCCGAGGTAATTATTCGCGCAGAAGTTAATAACTTTTTTTCCATTGACGGTAATTTCCGCTCCCTGTGGAGATTCGATCTCTCGTTCCGTTTTCCACATTCCCTGATCCTTGATTTCTTTCGCAGTCTGATCGAGAACTTTTTTTAGACTTTGAAACATAATAATGTGTACGAATTAGTTATTTTTCGTAATTAATAACAATCTTTGGATGAGCAAGGAGACTTTCCTCAAAACTTTCCGTAGTTGCGTCTTTAAATGAAACGACAGTTTTATCGCCTTTTTTCAGCAACCCTTCCCAGAGATGTTTTTGAATATTATTGCTTGTATCTTCAAGTAAGTTTTGTGTTGTTTCCCACGTTTTAAATATCTGCCGTCCAATAATGGAATGAAGCGTGATTCCTCGAACAATCATCCTGTCGAATTCCTTTATCGAAAAATCGCCGCTTTTTAATCCAAAGAGTATTACATCTCCGCCTCGTCGCACCAGCTTAATGGCCGTATTCACGCTTGATACGTATCCAGCCATTTCAATGGCGATATCAGGGCCCACCCCCTCAGTGACATCCAGCATTTTATTTACCAGCTCTACGTCGTAACCTGATGCGGGATCGCGGAGTGTTTTAAATATTTGATCCGCGCCAAATGATTTTGCCAATTCCAGCTTACTATCGTTTGGATCGACGGCAATTATTTGTTTTGCCCCGAGTGCTTTTGCAATCATGACCACCATCAGACCGATTGGGCCGCATCCAAGAACTGCTATACGCTTAGCACGCACATCCACTCGAGTTACCGCGTGGACTGCATTTCCGAATGGCTCTTGCATGCAGGCTATCTCGGGGGGGATTTTTTTTGTATCCGTATGCCACAGAACTTTACCGGGAAGTTTTATGTATTCAGCGAAGCAACCATTGATTCCGATACCGAGAATCGTTTCGTCCGTACATACGTGCCTTTCGCCTTTTTTACATTGATAACATTTTCCGCAGGTGATATGAGACTCGGCACTTACGAGATCACCTTTTTGAAATCCGTATTTTTCTTTTACACCCGAACCTGCCTCCACAATTTCACCAAATAACTCGTGTCCGACAATACGTACATGTTTATTTTCACGTTTGAGTGATTCAAAAATATTATCCCGAAAAGCGTTCCGGAACCAAATACCGCGATCGGAACCGCACACACCTGCACGAAGCATGCGCACGATTACCCACGTACTGTCGATAGGGTGGTTTTTTTCATCCAAAACAGGCTCTGGTATTTCAATCTTCTTAAGACCTTTGGTCTTTTCCCATGATTCGCGACTGTCATATACAAATGCTTGCATAAATATCGTGTTACCTTATTAGATCGTGGCCTTGTTGTTTAAAAAAATAAACCTGACCGGTTCCCATTGCTGGGTTACGATCAAGCCATTAAAACGTAATAATCTTACACAGCTGCATATCAAATAAGTGTGATTAAGTATATCCAGTCACGGCCATATGTCAACTACCAAATCGAGCCTTTACTGAAGCGAAAAAACGGCTTACAATACACTATACTATGGCATCAAAACAGACCATTCTTGTCTTTACTGGTGGGGGACTCGCCGCTGCGCTCAATCCGACTTTACACGGAGTCATTACTGCTGCGCGGAAAAAAGGATATCGAATATTAGGCGGTATCAATGGATGGCAGAGCCTGGTTGATAAGGGGCGGGTTATCGATCTTACGAATGCGGATATTGAACCCATATTGGATACTGGGGGTACCTTTTTACGTTCATCAAGGACCAATCCCTTTTCTGTAAAAAACGGCGTTCAACAAGTAAAATCTTCTCTTATTACTCATTCAATTGATGCTGTTGTTGCAATTGGCGGCAATGACACGCTTGGTGCGGCAAAAAGATTAGTCGCTGAGGAAAATATTCCCGTTGTCGCGATTCCAAAAACAATTGATAATGATTTATCCGGCACCTATTGGTCTCCCGGTTATCCATCTGCGGCACATAAGATCAGCGCTTTCATGAGAGAAATTCGTGAAGATGTCGCATACTCTCTTGAGCGCATATACGTTGTAGAGGCACTTGGAATGCACACGGGTTGGCTTGCGGCGAGTGGAAGTTTTGCGGAAGCTGATGTCATTTTAGTTCCAGAACAAAAGATATCACTTCGTGACATGGTTAATAAAGTAGCAAAGCAGTATAAGAATAATGGTAATTATGCTCTTATTGTCGTGGCGCAGGATGTGCAATTTGATGAATCCTTAAAGTTTATTAAAGACGATCAATACGACCAGTACGGTACTCGTCGCCAATCATTCATAGCTCTAGCTGTTCGGGACATTATTAGCAAAGAACTGGGTGTTTCAACAAAGATGCTTTATCCGGGCAACTTCTATCAAACTGGTCCGGCGATCGCCGCAGATAAAAAGTACGGCATATTGCTTGGAAAAAATGCCGTCGAGATGGTTGAAAAGAGAATGTATGGATACATGAGCTCACTCAAAAGACCCGACATGTCGAAGACTGAGCTGGTGGTTACTGAATCCCATTTGGATGAAGTAGTAGGGGATGACAAACTGCGAAAGCTCGATGAAGGCATGTTTAACTTTGATGAGCTGCAGGTGACACAGAAGTATCTCGATTATATGGAGCCGGCACTTGGAAAGTTCAAAAAAAAGGACGGTCCATACCATCAACTACTGAAGTCAATCAAAGAAGTTTCATAAAATATTTAATATAAAAAAGAGAGACGGCTGCCATCTGGCGAACCGCCTCTTTTGTACTGTCAAACGCGGAGTGTAATACTCATCGCTTCGATCGCGAGATGAACCCCATCGTTTCATTCATTGTTGGTGAACAATCACCACCCATTTTCCCCACTGATAACGCTGATGCGGCAATTCCAAACGTGAGAGCCTTATGAAGGCTGTCACCTGCGATCAATCGGGCGATGTAATTGCCTAACAGGCAATCTCCTGCCCCGGTTGGATCAACCAGTTCCGCTGCAGGAAACGCTTCGAGTTGGATTTTCTCCTCACCTGGACGGTGATAGCTAAGTCCGTCGGGCCCACGAGTAACCAGGATATGAAGGTTGGCATTTCCTATACGATCGCGCAACTCATCCATCCGTGAAATACTGAGCGATGCAAGTAATTCCGCCGACTCATCATAGTTGAGAGCGAGTAGATTTGCCAATTTAAGGATTTTCCCAAGCCATCGTACTCGCTCCTGCTCAACACTTACTCCCAACTGTGAAGGTTGAAGAAGTGTTGCTCCAAGATTAATGATGTTTGTGGAATCGATCGGTGCTCCATCACTTGCATTTGCCGGCCGAAACATTCCCTCAATGATCGGACCGTCTGCTATCTGAACCCCTGTTGCCACTCGATAACTTGGACGGGTCTTGATCACTTCCGCATGCACCCGATCAGCGAGAGTGGGCATCAAATGACTTTGGTATTCACCCTTGACATTACTCGAGAGAAGAGCTGGTGAAGCTCCTGTCGTAACCTGATTAACGGATACGCTTGTCGTATTTCTGGCCAAGAGAGAAGTGAAGTCGATTCCTGCTTTTTGGAGCGTCTGAAGGATAAGGTGGCCCCAGTGATCATCACCGACCGTCCCAAGAAGTTTGACATCCCTGTGGCCAGCTCGTATGAGCGCTCTCGCGACATTGACACTCGAACCAGCGACAGAAAACCTCATATGGCTTGCTGGGATAATTCTCTTGATGATGGGAACGCCATCGTCTGTTGTCGCCCGATGTAGTTCCCTAATGTCATCCGGATTGGTCCGAATGTTGATCTCGGCGTTCGCTGACAATCCTAACAGGACTGTCCCTGTCTGACTATTCATATCAGTACCTCCCATTTTGACTAGTTGTAAAAGAGCACAAAAGTGCAATGCTCTTTGTTATTTTCTTTTTCTTTTTATCGAGCGAACTTTACACGAAAAGCACGAGTTTGTCAAGGGTATTAAGTAACAAAAAAGAGTGGAAATACCCCGGCGCTGATCTACTTTTCCACCCCGCTAAGCGGAGAGTATCATCGACACTCCTAGGCTTAACTTCTGTGTTCGAAATGGGAACAGGTGTGGCCCTAGGGTTTGAAGCACCAGGGTGCTTCCACTCTTTTATATATGTATTGGTAAGTTGAAGAACGAGTTTGCGTATCTTCTCTGAATACGATTGTATACTCTGCGCTCTATTAGTACTCCTCCGCTTAATCCTTTACAGGACTTACACGTAGAGCCTATTAACCTGATCATCTCTCAGGGAGCTTAAGAAATCTAATCTTGAAGGTGGCTTCACGCTTATATGCTTTCAGCGTTTATCCATTCTGAACGTCGCTACCGAGCAATGCCCCTGGCGGGACAACTCGTCGACGAGAGGTTCATTCTTCCCGGTCCTCTCGTACTAGGGAAGAGACTTCTCAGATTTCTAACGCCCACGGCAGATAGGAGACCGAACTGTCTTACGACGTTCTGAACCCAGCTCGCGTACCGCTTTAATTGGCGAACAGCCAAACCCTTGGGACCTTCTTCAGCCCCAGGATGCGATGAGCCGACATCGAGGTGCCAAACCTCCTCGTCGATGTGAACTCTTGGAGGAGATCAGCCTGTTATCCCCGGAGTAGCTTTTATCCGATGAGCTTCCGCCGTCCTATTTCGAGGAAATACTACTTACCATTTCACAGTGAAGTGAAACAATAAGTAATACTCCACAAACGGTCGGATCACTAAGTTCTGCTTTCGCAACTGCTCGACATGTACGTCTTGCAGTAAAGCTAGCTTGTGGCTTTATCCTATCAGCTCGATTTCCATCCGAGCCTAGCTAACCTTTGTAAACGCCTCCGTTACATTTTGGGAGGCGACCGCCCCAGTCAAACTACCCACCAGACACTGTCTCCTCGCCCGATGAGGGCGTAGGGTTAGTCATAAAATCATCTCAGCGTGGTATTCCATATTGCGACTCCACCCCATCCAAAGACAGGGTTTCATAGTCTCCCACGTATTCTCGGCAGAAAAAATTCTATGACAATGCCAAGTTGTAGTAAAGCTTCACGGGGTCTTTTCGTCTAGCCGCGGGTAATGAGCATCTTCACTCATCTTGTAATTTCGCCGAGTCCCTCGTTGAGACAGTTCTCAAGTCGTTATGCCATTCGTGCAGGTCGGAACTTACCCGACAAGGAATTTCGCTACCTTAGGACGGTTATAGTTACCGCCGGCGTTCGTCAGCGCTTCAGATCGGAGCTTGCACCCCTCACCTTAACGTTCTGACACTGGCCAGGCATCAGCCCCTATACATCACCTTACGGTTTAGCAGGGACCTGTGTTTTTGATAAACAGTCGCTTGAGATCGTTCGCTGCGGCCCCTCGACTCATTCCTCACTGCGTTCGTCATTCACTCGGGACCTTCGGCCCTGTGATGTTTTAGGGCTGAAAGTCCTGAGGCGCTTTTTGAACGTAGTGAAAAAAGAGCCGAAGGGCAGGCCTTCTTCCGAAGGTACGACCGCTGTTTTGCCGAGTTCCTAAACGAGGGTTCTCTCGTACACCTTAGGCTTCTCGCCTCACTCACCTGTGTTGGTTTCGGTACGGGTACTTTAGCAATAATGTTTTTACTCTTTTTCTTGGCACCCTCTCCTTGTGTGTTGGTCTTGGCTTGCGCCGCAACCTCCTGTCAACCCCCGAAGGGGACAACAACGTACATAACCAGAACACGCACACAACTTAAAGATGCGTCGGAGTAAAAACTCACTAAAATAGTGCTGGAATATTAACCAGCTGTCCATCGACTACGCCTTTCGGCCTCGCCTTAGGCCCGACTAACCCTGGGACGATTTTCGTTGCCCAGGAAACCTTGAGTTTTCGGTGGACGGGGTTCTCACCCGTCTTTTTGCTACTTATGCCAACATTCTCACTTCGAAGCGCTCCACCACCTCTTGTCGAGATAACTTCGCAGCACTTCGAACGCTCCTCTACCAGTATATGATTCCGAAGAATCATGATACTTCCCACGTTCGGTATGAGATTTGAGCCCCGGTACATTTTCGGTGCGCAAGAGCTTGACTAGTGAGCTGTTACGCTTTCTTTAAAGGATGGCTGCTTCTAAGCCAACCTCCTAGTTGTCTGAACTTTTGCACCGCCTTTAACACTTAATCTCAATTTAGGGACCTTACGTTGGGATCTGGGCTGTTTCCCTTTCGACCGAATGGAGCTTCGACCCCACGGTCTGACTCCCCCGATAAACTACACGTCGGCATTCGGAGTTTGGTTTAGTGAAGTAGGCTTACGCCATCTTCACCAATTCAGTGCTCTACCACCGACGGAGAGTTACGGGAGGCTAGCCCTCAAGCTATTTCGAGGAGAACCAGCTATAGCCGAGCTCGATTGGCATTTCACCGCTATCCACAAGTCATCCCCGCGTGTTGTACGGCGCGTGGGTTCGGACCTCCCCCGTCTGTTACGACGGGTTCATCCTGCTCATGGATAGGTCGCTCGGCTTCGGGTCTTATCGGCAGAATTATTATGGCGCGCTTTCACGCTCGCTTTCACTATGGTTGTTCCCTTCTCGGGCTTCACCAACTCTACCGAATAAACTCGTTGGCTCATTCTTCAATAGGCACGCTGTCACTCCATTAAGGAGCTCCAACTGCTTGTAAGTATATGGTTTCAGATACTTTTCATCCCCCTCACCGGGGTGCTTTTTACCTTTCCCTCACGGTACTTGTTCACTATCGATCACAAAACGTATTTAGCCTTAGAGCAATAGTCGCCCTGGATTCCCATAAAATTTCACGTGTTTCATGGTACTCGAGAGAAATTATCGTAGTCTCCAACTCGTTTCACGTACGGGACTGTCACCCTCTGTGGTAGAGCTTTCCAGCTCTTTCTGCTATGAATTGGAGAGCACCATTCTTACCCAGCAAAGCCGGGCAAAAAAGGAACTCCCGCAAGAGTACTACCTAGAATTCTGTAGGAATTCAAATATAACTTTCTCATCAACTCCCTTCAAACATTGGGCCTACACCCATATCTCACCGAAGTGAGAAGAAAGAAGAGTTTTGGCTAGTCCCTGTTCGCTCGCCGCTACTAAGGGAATGCGACAAATCACATATCGCTTCACCCCAAGATGTTGGAGTGAACGAAATGCAATCTGCCCTTATTTTCTTTTCCTCTGGCTACTAAGATGTTTCAGTTCGCCAGGTCGTCTTTATACACCTATGTATTCAGTGCATAATTCCTGAATCTAGTTCAGGAGGGTTACCCCATTCGGAAATCCCCGGATCACAGGTTGGTTGCCACCTTCCCGAGGCTTATCGCAGGCTCCTACGTCCTTCATAGTCGTTTTGTGTCAAGGCATCCACCATATACCCTTTTGATGAGTATACAACCGTAATCACAAAAGATACGGTTTTACTTTCTAACTTACTTATAAGATGCTCTTCAACTTACTTTACTTCAGTTGTTAATGTTCTTTCTAGAACAGAGATTGCATTTGGCATGTAGCATATGGCAGATGGGATCTCGGTTCTAGCCTGCCTGCCGGTAAGCAGGGTTGAAATGTGCTTGCCGTATTTCCTTGGGACCCTTCGTCGCTTTTCAAGCTCCTCAGGGTTGTTACCCCAGCGGGGTAACAAAAATCCCGCTTGCTGCGGGACTCAATCCACGTATCAAGAACGGTGAGATTCAGTCTCGCATTTTTGCTAAGGTTAGGGGTATTTGCATCATATGTGGATAGTTCGTGGATGAATTTATTGCCTTTTGTAAGGCAAAATGGATTATACGCTCTTTTTCACGGAGTGTCAAGGATGGCTAATTCACCCGTATTTGTGATCTAAATGGCTTTTATGGCATGTTTCATGGGTACATACTCTCAACATGAAAAAAAAGATACATTCACCATTGCTTTAGCACTCGGATCGGTATATAAGAATCAGCGCGCTAAGGGAATGCCGTATTGATTGTTATTTAAAGAGACGCTTTTTCAACTGCCTCATCTTTTTAGCATCAGCTTGTGCGCGTAGTAGCTCGAGAACCAGCTCTCGGTCCCAGTAGTCTTTTTTATCGGCAAGTGCCAGGAATTGTTTGAAGGTGTATTTGTATGTGGTTATTTTTTCTCCAGAGTCAAGATTGGGCTTGTGAGTTTTTTGCACATCTTTTGCAATGAAATAGTAAATCGTCCAATTAATTTTTATTGTTATGCGCTCTTTAGTATACAGTTGCCATTTTTTAGACGTGTAGCCAGTTTCTTCTAATAACTCTCGTTTGGCTGCAGCCAAGGGTTTTTCATAATCATCGACCCGGCCCCCAGGAAGCGAAATCCAGGATTTTTTTCTATGTGGCTGTGTTTGTCGCTGGACCAATATTTTCTTATCAGGGGTAATGGCAATAATGGAAACAGTATCGGGACGAGCAACAATTTCAAATATTTCAAAGCTTCCATCATACATCTTTTGGCGCCATTCATAATGGTCAAAGATATTGCCGCTGTATTTTTTCTTTGCTCCTTTGGGAAGTTTGATATTTTTTCTCATGGAGTAAGGATATCAGGAGAGAAGTTATGAGTCCATTCAAGCAACATTGAGAGTTTGTATCATTGGTAGTATAATTACTGTACTAATTAAGTTAGTATTAATATATGAAGAAAGATATGAATAAACCACAACTTGAAACAGAGGAAAAAACAAAAGTTTCAAATAAGGTATCGATAGGGATCGGTATAGTATTTCTAGGGGCTTTAGCAGTGGCGGCCAGCCTTTTTTTCTTAAGCGATTTAAGGAGCAATACACTTGTAAATAGTGCAATAGTAATACAACCGGTAAAAATTAAAAATGAAATTGTGTCTGTACCAACAGGCTCTCCAATTGTTGGTACGTCCAATACACTGTATGCAAATGGCATACCAAAAGACCGGCATACGGTGATGTTTGACAGTTATATTTTTTCCGTTTACCTAGATATGTATCGTACCTCAGGCGATGGCGGGAGCGATCCTGAAGCTGGTAAAGGATACTTACGGTTTAGAAAATCTGGCGATGGCAGTACATGGACTGAAGCATTAACTAACCCACAAGATGTCATATCAGGAAAGCACTTTTTTATTGGAACTGACATGGTCGGTGATAAGACGTGTATGGATCCGCAAGATTGCAACATATATCTTATTTATTTCAGGAATGATTCTACGTGGGGATGCGGTAATACGAAAAATCTTTATGGAGGGGGAGAAGTATACTTTAGAGAATTGACGTTTGATCAGGATGCTGAACAATGGACGTTGCAGGCAGAAATGCAAATCACAAATAATCCTGTTGATGTCTGGTGGGATACGTACGCAAGCTGGAAAAATGGAGTCGGGGATGGTAGATTGTGCAATTCATATATTTCTGGTCCGGTATTTGACGCTGAACCAAAACCACAGATATGGGTGGAGGATGATCGTGCATTGATTCTATATGACATTCAGACTGAGCATGGTCAGCGATCAGCTGCATTTCCAGCATGCGCAGCACCACCTTATGATCCAACCACATGCAATGATGGCAGGGACTACACATATCTGAGAATAAAAAATATGACCCGAAGTGCTTCAGGTGACTGGACAATTGATGCAAGTTCAGAAAGAGATGCAGCATATTTTCCTAACTGTGTTTCAGGAGATCCTGTTGGCGGATCTGATGCATCTGGTTTTATCTATTCTGCCATTACAAAAAATCCTGTAAATGACGGGTATGCAATTATATATAATCGAGCACCAAGAGGTTCGTGTTCTTCTGAGAGTACATGGGCACCTATTCCTCAGATTGATGGTGATGCACCGCTAGGATATATATGGGAAAGTGTCGGAAGCAGTTTCGAGTGGCTATGTGGCCATGATTCCGATGACGAATTCACTAATGGCACTACATGCAGCCAGGATGTACTCGAGAACTTAAACCCAGGCCCGAATTTCTCCGTTGCATCGCATGACTCTATTATCAATCTCCGGCGAGCTATCAGAGTTGTGTATCCGTTTGATACAGCAAGTGGGCAAGACATTCGTTTGAATGAATTTAAATACACTGACGAGACAACTGTCGGTTGGGTACAGACTGATGTTGGTCAATTAGCAGGATTTGGATCACAAGACGCTGTTGTTCCAGTAATTGCAAATGATGGAGAACATTTCTGGATAGCTGCACATACACGTGAGAATTCGAGCGGTAATGATTATATTGTGCAATACAGAAAAATACAGGTAAATTCATCTGATCCTGATCCGGCAAACTGGACGCTGAATCCATCGTATCCGGTAAATGAAGCGGGCGTATTGAATGAAAATCGTACAACTGATACGGATGTAAATGTGACCATCCCATTAAAACTGAACGAAGGTAAGCTTACAAGAAATGGTCATCCACCATTAATATGGTTATCAGGATCTGAAAATCCTTATAATATTCTCTTTCCAGGAGCAATGAGTTTTATTCCAGAGTAGAAAACAATTTTCAGAAATAATTAAGGGGGCTGGCAGATTTTCCAGCCTTCTTTCTTTTAATGAGTAGAAATACTAATATTGACTGAATGAGTTAATATTTGGTACGGTTATCGAATTCGGTAACTGGAAACAAACACAAGAAACATACAAACAAGGAGGTGCGTCCATGGACGCAAGACAGCACTTTACAAAGTTGCAGGAACTACTTGTGGGGCCGACAGGCTGGATGTTCAGTCTTTCCACGAACAGTGCGCCAGGTAATACGAACGTCCCCCGGACCGAGTCCGACACA
>JBHPFX010000007.1:0-38406 GCA_042570925.1 Patescibacteria group bacterium | reverse complement strand
GTCCCTGCTTGCGTAAGTGCTCTACTGCCTTAGTGAAATCCCCCTTCGCTTCAGTGAGTGCTTTTTTGGCATCCATGATGCCTGCGCCAGTTTCCGTTCGAAGTTTTTGAATGTCTAATGAAGATATCTTCATATGATGATTATTTCTTACTTTCAGCTACAGAAGACTTTTTTTCTTCTTCTTTTGATTCAGCAGCTGCCGCCTCTTCCTTTTTCTTTTCAGTAATCACATGCTTCTGGCCTTCTTCGATTGCTTCCACCATAAGGGTGATCAAGAACTCGAGTGACATTACTGCATCATCATTTGCAGGAATCGGATAGTCCACTAATTCCGGATTTGCATTTGAATCGATTATTGCCACGCGGGGAATGTTCATCTTTCGAGCTTCCTGAACGACAATGTTGTCCTGCTTGATGTCCGCGATAAAAACAACATCCGGAAGCTTCCCAAGATTCTCTATGCCCCCAATAAGCCTTTCGAGTTTTTCGCTTTCTTTTTCGAATTTCAGTTTTTCTTTTTTCGTGTACTTATCCAGATCTCCACTTTCTTTAGCTTTGCGGTATTCTTTCAGCTTTTTAATCAGTTTCGATATGGTGACAAAGTTTGTCAGCGTTCCACCCAGCCATCGCTCTGTGACATACGGCATACCAACTCTTTCAGCCGCATTGACAATGAGCTTCTGGGCTTGGCGCTTCGTACCGACAAACAGGATAACTTTCCCTTGTGATGCCTGATCTTTCAAAAAATCATACGCCAGGCGCAAATGCTCAGCCGTTTTTTCTAGATTGATAATATGAATGCCCTGTCTCACCGTATAGACAAACGGACGCATTTTTGGATGCCACCTCGACTCTCGGTGGCCAAAATGCACCCCTTTCTTAAGCATTTCGAGTAGCGTAATATCGCGCATAGATTGTGTGTTCCTTTCATCCTCTACTCCTGCTGTTATATTCGCCGATTATTGAACGCTCAGGAATGATGTTCCCAAGAGCGCAGGAACTCAAGCGATAAACAGGAGTATGTGAGATATTAATGTTAAATACAGTGCATTTAAGAGGTAAAAATCAGTCTCTAAAATGCGAGATCAATCGTACCATACACCCTATAAACATGCAAGTCCTCGAGTTCCCCTTTCTTCATTTGAGCACGAGTTATTGGCCTTATTGACAGACTTCAGGGGATCTTGTAGTATGAAGCGCACTATCGTAAACAATTCGATCAGCAGTATGAAAAAAGACATCCACCCGACATATTACCCCGAAGCAAAAGTTATCTGCGCATGCGGGAACAATTTCGTCACTGGTTCAACAAAAAAGGAAATTCATGTTGAGGTCTGTTCGAATTGCCATCCTTTCTACACCGGCAAGCAAAAATTCTTGGACACGCAGCGTCGCGTAGACAGGTTCAAGAGAATTTTGGAAAAAAAGTCGGATTTTAAGAAAAAATCCACTCCAAAATCGGCAAAAAGTTAACGTGAGTATGTAGAGCCCCCTGCAGTCAGGTTTTCGACGGCTGGGCGCTTTTGGCAATTCAATATGAAAAATACGATAGAAGAGCTTCGAAAACGCCATGACGAGCTTGAACGGATGTTGCAGGATCCGGATCTTTTTCGCGATCAGAAAAAGGCGCAGGAGATAAATCGTGAATACAAGGAACTCGAAGAACAAATTGACATTCATGGAAATATTTCGCGCGTATCCCGAGAACTCTCCGAAGCTGAAAATGTTCTCGCCAGTGAATCTGACGCGGAGTTCAAGGCTTTGGCGGAAGATGAGGTAAAAAGCCTCAAGAAAAAACTTGTTGAGTTCGAGAAACAACGCAAGGCATTTGAGAAACCACAAGATCCTCTTGATAAAAAAAATACTATCGTTGAAATTCGTGCAGGTGCCGGCGGAGACGAATCATCCCTTTTTGCAGCCGAACTATTTCGGATGTACCAGCAGTTTGCAGAAAAAAAGGGTTGGACCTCGAGTCTCATCTCATCAAATCGTATCGGCATCGGCGGCCTGAAGGAAGTTATTTTTGAAATCAAAGGTACAAATGTGTATTCACTGTTGAAATATGAAAGTGGCGTACATCGTGTTCAGCGAGTACCCGAAACTGAAAAATCAGGACGAGTGCATACTTCTACGGTGACAGTAGCCATTCTTCCTGAAGCGGAGGAAGTTGATCTCTCAATCAAACCTGAGGATCTCGACATTCAGGCTACTACCTCATCCGGCCACGGTGGCCAAAGCGTTAATACGACGTATTCAGCTATTCGTATCGTGCATAAGCCCACTGGCATGACCGTCATTTGCCAGGATGAGCGTTCACAGAAACAGAACAAGGATAAAGCTATGCAGGTTCTCCGTTCCCGTCTTCTCGCCGCAGAGCAGGAAAAAGCAATGAAAGAACGATCCGCCAATCGAAAAAATCAGATTGGCACCGGTGATCGCTCAGAAAAGATTCGAACATATAATTTTCCACAAGACCGTATTACTGATCATAGAATTAAGCAAAATTTTTCAAACATACAGGCAATTCTTGACGGAGACGTTGACCAGATCATTGGGTCACTAAAGGAAAAGATGGAGGCATGACGATTCAAGAAGCACTACATAAAGCAATTGTGGATTTACGAACTACCGAATCATCTTCTGCTACTCTCGATGCAGAAGTTTTATTATCGCACGTGCTGCGCATATCAAAAGAAAAACTTCTCGCATCACAAGGGCTCACAATTACCCCGTTACAAAGAAAAAAATATTTCGCGCTTGTCGCTAAGCGGAAGGCTGACTGGCCAATCGCCTACCTGACAAACCAAAAAGAATTTTATGGTTTGAATTTTTTTATTACACAAGATGTATTGATCCCGCGGCCAGAAACTGAAACTCTCATAGACGCGGTATTAACATCTGCTGACCGCGTACAGCCAGTAACAATCGTAGATGTTGGAACAGGCTCTGGGTGTATCGCAATTTCGCTTGCCCGGTACCTCCCAAAGGCACTCATTACCGCTACCGATATTTCAGCGCAGGCCCTGGCCGTTGCTAAAAAGAATGCACGTCAACATAAACTTCTTAAGAGAATCAAGTTTGTACCCGGCAACCTCCTCTCTCCGGCAATAAAAACCTCCTTTGATATCATTGTCGCAAATCTTCCCTATCTGACACCCGATCAGATTAAAAACGTACCGCATGAACCAACTCAGGCGCTTCTCGGCGGAAAGCTCGGCCTCGAAGTCGTTGATAAACTTCTTGAACAAGCATCAGCGCATCTGAACCGTTCTGGAAAAATTTTTCTCGAAATCGATCCACGTCAGACTGAAGCACTTACTTATATAGTTGACCAGACTCTTCCTAAAATGAAAACGCGCTTCGAAAAGGACCTTCAAGGACGCTATCGGGTCGCCGTGATTGAATAATTAAAAAGTCCCGATGCAGGCACACCGGGACTCTCGTTCTACAATTCCGTACGAAGGGCCAACCAGACCGACAGGCTCGGGATCTCATAGTCTATCGACTATCTCCCAAGGAGTAGGGAGGTGCCTGGATGAGACACATTGTTGGCGCGGAAGCGCTCGGGAAGGCGTTTCCCGTTTTTGGAAATGGCCATTTTACCTGCTATTCGCATGCTTCCTAGGTGTAAACCTCCTTGTTGTACACTTCCTTCTGGAATTGTATGAAGGTACTCACCTCAACTGTATCATTGGGTGATAGTGATTTCAATATGTCTATAGTTTTTACGGCAAAATATATTTTTCTATAGCTTCAGCCACACCATCATGGTCCCATGAGGATACCACATGATCAGCCGCAAGCTCTACGTCATGAGGCGCGTTTCTGACAGCTATGGCCCGACCAGCTGCTTTAAACATCGACAGATCGTTGTAGCTGTCACCAATTACCGTTACATTACGCATTGGTACTCCGATTTTATCCGCTAAAAATTTTACCGCCTTCCCTTTACTTACATCGGGATTTAAAAATTCGAGAAGTTTCGGCCGGGAACGAGTAATATACATTTTAGAACGCCATTTTCGTTTTGCCATTGCCTCAAGCTTGGCAATCCTATCTTCTGGACCAATCATCATGCACTTAATCGGTGTTCTCGGAAGCATGTAGGTTTTAAAATTCACCAAAGTAATCTCGCGAACCCGTTCAATCTTATCCAAATACTCCTTGGCAAATTTATTAAGAGGACGGTTAAAATATATTATGTTGTGGTGCGAGACATAAAAACAAATTTGCACTCTAAGGCGCCTGGCAAATGAAATCAGGGAATGATAATACTCTTCCGGGAGCATCCGTTCGATATATACCTTATGCTTTGTACGAACAAGTGCGCCATGATAACAAATGAGTGGAAGGGTAATTCCAAGTCTATTCCCAAAAGGCTCCGTAGTCTGAAATGTCCGTCCGGTCGCGATAGCTACGGGAATTTTTCGACTGATAACTTTTTTAATCGCAGCAACATTTCTTCGTGAGATGCGATGACTCAGCCCAATAAGCGTATCATCCAGATCAATTACAAAAAGTTTTGTTGCCCCTTTTTTACTCGTAGAGGACATCTTGAGTTTTGGTAATTACTTGCACCCAAGTCGTTCCGCGAACTAAGGTAATCTCGTCATCGTTTGCATCATAAAACCTCGTCCGATCAGTCCGTGAGTCTTTTTTCCACGTTGCTTTAATTAATTCGCCATTGCGAGCTACCCATGCATCGCCAGTACCTCCGACATAGATATTAAGCCTCCCCTTGCCAGTGCCGTCATATACTGGCTCTTCAGTAAGCTGCACGATCACATTCTTCGCCTCGAGTTGTTTGCCGGTATTCTCATCTGTATGAGGCTGATCAGCGTTGAAGCGACGATAAGAGTTATTTGCCTGGTTGTATTCCCAAGACACTTTATACGTCAATCCATATGAAAAATTGAATGTCAGTCTTGTTCCATCCTTTCCGCGTTCTTCGATCGGCTTTTCATCTTCATATATCCATGTTTCGTATTCAGCCTTCTGATCAATAAGTTCTTTATCTCGCAGTGCCAGCTCGAGCTTTTCAGCACTTGTATACAGGTTATGTGGAGCAGATCGACCTGTATCACGCCAGAAATAAACTCCGTCACGACTTAAGGCCTCTAAATCCTTTACTTCCACCTCGTCGATAACCGTCAGCGCAATCGGAGATCCGCCGGCGTGTGCATAGAGAGCATCATACTCTCCCTGCCATTCGATATAATATTGGCGTGCGGAACGGATTGGACCGATTTTTTCTGTTGAAATTGACTGTGGATCAAAGAGCACCATGAATCGTGTTGTTCCCCCTTCAGCAAGAGCTTCGTATACGACTGACGCATCACTGAGCCCTGCCTGCGGCCGTACGGATAAAAGATTTTCAATCATTACCGCAACAGGCCAATGAGCAGTTTCAGACTCTTCAACTATTACACCGTCAAGAAGCCTTTCCGGAATAGTAACAATAGCTTCCCCCGTACTTTCTGTGGCATTTCCGTCCGTTAATGCGGGTAGGATATTTTGATCTGAAAAAAGATATGACCATCGCACTTGCGATGCGTCAACAAGCCCTGCGATGAGTATCCACGAGATGACTGAAAATACAATAAGCACGCTCGTGATGACTACAGAGCGTCGTTTAAAAAAAGTAAGCACTGGGTGAGAGCTTTGAATGTTTTTTTCCTTTTTATTTTCTTTTTGTTTTATTTTGTTTTGCACGCTATGTGTAAGTAAGATTATTTTCAGATGGTACAATTTCTATCCATATGGTGCCCGCATTAAATTCAATGGGTTCGCCAGTGGAATCAAGATATTCTGTACGGGATTCCATCGATTCTTTTTCCCAAGTTCCCTCAATACTTTTTCCATCGATAAAAAATACCGCGTCTCCCTCTCCAGTTGATTTCATCGATAACCGGCCTTCGTCATCGGCATGTGTAGCTTGAACAAATTGAACAATGACATTCTTTGCGACAATCTGTCGTCCATCTAAATCAAGGTGCGCCTCACCGGCAAGATTGCGGACATAATGATTATTCTCTCGATTAAATGTGTAATTGACAAGATAATTAATACTCGAGAATTCTATTTGTATAGTCTTTTCAGTCGTGGGCAGGTCATCTGCATCTTCCTTAAAAGTCCATCCGTCATAGTCCCCCGTTGCAGGTGCATCGAGATCGCGGAGCGCAAGTGAGAGATTCTGACTTGATGTATATAAGTTGTGAGGTCGTACACGCTCGGAATCGCGCCAGAAATACTGGGCATTAAAGAACTGATTTAAATCAAAAATATCATATTTCTGTATATCAGAGAGTGCCTGCTGGCTTCCCCCAATATGAGCATAGAGAGCTCCGTACTCCTTTGCCCAATCTAAATAATATGGCCGTGCTGATCGAACCGGACCAATCTTCTCTATTTCATACCCCGAAGCGTATATAGCCATAAACCTCGTTATGCCGCCTTCTGCGAGCGCTTCATATACAACATTTGCATCAACAAGGCCTGAGGGCGGTCTTGAAGAAACTAAGTTTTCAATCATAACAGCAACGGGAAACAGATTTGCCCGTGATGCAGGTACTTTTACCCCATCAATCACGCGCGGCTGAAAGTCTGCTTCAGACATATTAGGACCAAGGGGGCCATCTCCATTTGATACTTCTTCACGGCTAAAATAGAGAAATCCTCCCACCGCGGCACCGACAACAACAACCACAGCAAGAGCAATAAGAATTACTTTCTTTTTGCTGCGCTTTGCACCCCACGTATAGTCTTTCACTCCGTTTGACCGTTTGGCCATAGACGTGCTTTTGTTACTCTTTTTTTGATTCTTCTTTCTTTCCACGTCCTGAGCTTGCCGAAGGATCTTCCTTCGGCTCTTTCTCATCTTCACCCGCACCTTCTTCATCTTCAGCTTCCTCTATCTTTCCCTTTTCGGCAACTTCCACTTTTTCAACTTCTCCCTCAACCTTATCTTCAAGTGCCTTCAACTCTTCTTCAGTTCGTGGTGGCTGTACGAGCGCGACCACGTCATCTAATTTTTGCTTTACTTCAAGACCCTGTGGAATTGATAGATCTTGAATACGAACCATGTCATCAAATGTTTTTAATTTTGTAATGTCAACTTCAATGGAATCAACCAAGTCCTTCGCAAGACACTCGACACGTAAACTGGTGTGAGATTTAATCAGTACTCCTCCCAGCTCTTTCACGGCTTTTGATTCACCGATAAAGTTAAGCGATATATCCGTTGTAAGCTTCTCCATGAGATTAACCTGATGAAAATCCACATGCTTGAATTTTCCATTTACTGGGTCCGTTTGCACTTCTTGTATAAGCACTTTCACCGGTTGTTCACTGTCGATTTTTAAATCGATAAGATTACCTTTTACATCTTTTTGCACTTTTTCAAAAGGAATATAAGAAACCGAGATAGCGGTACTTTCTCGGTCATGACCATATACAACTGCAGGAATCATATTACGGCTTCGTAATGCCGAATTTTTTTCCTTAGTAATGTCTCGTTTTGTTGCTTCAATTAGTAATTGTTTCATAAAAGATACCCTTCGTAAATCTCAATACAAAGAGAATACGCTCTTTGAGATAGAGGACCTAACACCGAGAGACTAATTACGACTGTCCCCAAGGGACAGAATCCTCCCAAAGATGCTCATGCAGAAGAAGAACGTCATCAGAACCAATTTCCTCAGCATTTTTAAATTTCAATACATCTTCGCTTGTCAAATCAGTCACCATGCCAACAGAACTTATACCCAGATCTCCTGTCAACATGAGCACAAGAATAGAACTCGAACACCTGCGACACACGACGTGCATGAGGTGGGTGTCCTCACTCTCTTCAAGCACCTTGGCATCACGTATGCTGTAATTCATGTTGCAAAGCGGGCAATACGAGATGAGTTTAAGGCCTTGAGATTGAAACATGGATTGACTGTTGATCATTTGTGAAGATCTCCGTTTAAAAGGATCTCAGCACATCTCATTATAGCATACTGTAACCAGAAGTCAACCCTCTTCGTTCAAAGGTGGAGATGGCTTATTATGGGGATTTTGTAAGTTTATTTAAGTCCTAATCGCTGATGATAATCTATGCTAGCCACAATGCCAATGGCTCCTAAACTGACAAGTAATGAGCTCCCCCCAGCACTTACAAGAGGTAAAGGCAATCCGGCTACAGGAAGCAGCCCCAGATTGGTGCTGATATTCACCACCGTTTGAACAATAAGCGCTATAGCCACCCCGCTTGCCAACAATATACCAAAATCATCTCTTGCTCGCCGAGCGACTCGAAGAAGCTGAATTATCATGGTAATAAAAAGAAAAAAAAGAAGAAGCACGCCCGCAAAACCCATTGCTTCAGCAATGACAGCAAAAATAAAATCATTCTGAGCCTCAGGCAGAAACTCAAGACGACTTTGGGGTCCTAGAGTGAGTCCCCTGCCAAAAAGTTGTCCCGAGCCGATGGCAATAATTGATTGTTGGAGATTATATCCTACTCCCAATGGATCTCTGTCAGGATTAAGAAACGTGAGAATTCTGTCTTTTTGAAAATCCTGTAAAACAAAAAACCACCCGACAATACTGCTTATCGTAATGAGAAGTATGAGAATAATTACATAGAATCTTTTTGTCTTGACGAGGAGCAGCATTCCAAGAAAAATTCCAAGCAGTAGTATTCCTGATCCAAGATCCGGCTGAAGAAATGTCAGAATAACAAGGACAGCCATCGCAGCGCCGCTGATAAAAACATCTTGAAAACGCACAAGACTAACTTTCAGTCTTACTAAGTATGCGCTGAAAGCAACAATCATGAGTATTTTAACAAATTCAACCACCTGCACCGTAACTCCGAATATATTGAACCATCCTTTGGTTCCGCGAATGGTAACTCCGAATATCAGTACGCCAACAAGCAGGAGTACTGCCACAGAGTAGATAGCAATATACCATGACTTATAAAACCGGTAATCAACAGCACTGAGAATAAAAAGTAAAATAATACCGACAAACGAGAATATAACTTGTTTCCAAAAAATCGAGAAATCAGGAACATCCTGCGCAGTACTGAGGCTATATGACATCACAATACCAAACAGCACTAACAACAGCGCCGGCGCGATAAGAAACCAGTTAAGCCTCCGGAAAAAAAGAAGGGGTGTATTCATGATATTCGCTCGTACGACATTATCTCACTATGGCTTCATGATATTCAATGTATCAAGAAGGTTGAGCTCGGGAATAATACGGACTCTATCAACCCGCGGGGGTGCGGGTGACCATTGTATTGACATCGTACGCGTAGAATCTCTTTCAAACTTATCCAGATATACTGTATTTACCCCGACAGGTGAATCTCCAGCAAAGAGCACCACGGTAAACTGAGTTGACCAGTATCCGGTTAAGGTTACGTTCGTAATATCGGCAGTCACCGACCCAATTCTCGTACTGCCTGGGCTTACGCGATACGAAGTGTTAGAAATCGAAAAAATATCACCAACATTCTGCATGTGCTCGGGAAAACGCTGCCATCGAACATCAGTTACATCCACGGTGACAGTTCTTGCCCGATCCGTAATTTCAGGAAGTTTCTCGCCGAATACGGCAACATACGTATCGGACTCTGGAAGCAGCAGGCCAGTCCCCTCACCCGCTTCTTCGCCATCTGCCGTAAAAACATACGTAAAACTCTCGGCCATCCACTGCGTATTGGGATTCTCTACTCGAACAATAATATCATCGACCCCTCCAGTGCCTTGAATAACGACCGGTGTATCAAACACAAGAGCTAATGGAGTAATGGTTTCCCTTTGGTTTTCATAGAGAAAAGACGAACCAACCATAGCTTGAATGATCCTCTGTTCACGTGGATAGGAAATAATATATACCATCATATTCGTTAATGCAAAAACAACAAGAAAGACAGTAACGCCCAATAAAACAATTACCCACCACTTCTTCAATAATGAGCTATTGGATAACACCCAATAATTAAATCGAAGCCAAAAATCATTCCCTGTTGCCATACCTTTTTATCAGAAAAAAGTGCTAAAAAAGGCTATTAAATCACCATCAGTATATCATATGTTGTTGTCAGTGAAAAGATGCATTGTCGTACTCAGACCGGTATGATACACTGAAATCAAGCTACAACTATGTTTGATACTACAAAAGACATTCTCTATCTCGTTCTGGCAATCGGTGTTGTGGTACTTACCTTCTTTCTCGGCTGGTCGCTCTACTATGTCACGATGATGTTGAAGAGGGCTCACGCCGTCTTTAAAGAAGTCGAGGGACTTATTTCAGGAATTAAGGATCGTCTTCAGCAGCTTGAATCACTCTTTAAAAAGATTGAGGAAAAAGTCACTTCATCCGCTTCCTACCTTCCACTGCTCATGAAGGGAGTTACAGAATTACTCTCCTTCGTCAAGAAACGACGAGAGAACAAAAAAGCGAAAAAGAGTACCGCGTAGTTTTACACTCTTCCTATAGAGGTTGATTTTCCCTTCGGGATTTTTTTATGTCCAAATTTGTCCATCTCCACGTCCACTCTCATTACAGTCTTCTCGACGGTCTTCCAAAGATTCCGGAGCTTATCGAGCGTGCAAAAAATGAAAAAATGTCAGCACTGGCACTTACCGATCACGGTGTCATGTACGGTGCAGTGGAATTTTATCGCGAGGCCACAAAAGCCGGTATCAAGCCAATTATCGGAGTCGAAACATATGTTGCCCGAAATGGACGGCATAACAAACGCCCCCGTATGGATGACCGGCCGTATCATTTGGTACTGCTTGCCCGCAACAACACTGGATATGAAAATCTTATTAAACTCATCTCCTTGGCACACCTTGAGGGATTTTATTATAAGCCCCGGATTGATCTTGAATTATTAAAAAAATATGGCGAAGGTCTCATCGGCCTTTCAGCTTGCCTGGCGGGACACATTCCTCAGCTCATCCTTTCAAGAGACACTGAAGGAGCAAAAACAGCCATCCGCACCTATCAAGAAATTTTTGGAAAGGAATACTTTTATTTGGAACTTCAGTCCCATCCTCGGATAGCTGATCAGATGGTAGTAAATGAGGGCCTTAAAGAACTGTCAAAGGAGCTAGATGTTCCGCTCGTGGCTACAAATGACGTTCACTATGTTGATAAAGATGATGCTGAGGCTCAGGATATTCTTTTGTGCATCCAGACGAAAAAACATGTTGAGGATAAAGATCGGATGAGTTATACGGGTGAAAATTTCTCATTTAAGTCAGAAGGCGAAATGAAAGAAGCCTTTTTCGATAATCCTGAGGCCGTAGCCAATACGCAAAAAATTGCAGACGCTTGTAAGGTACAGCTTGAATTCGAGCAGATGTTACTCCCTTATTTTAAGGTTCCAAACGGTAAATCACCTGATGAATATCTTCGAGAGTTATGTGAAAAAGGACTTGCCTATAGGTACCCGGAATCAACAAATGACCCGGAAATACTGAAACGACTCGAGTATGAGCTCTCAGTAATTCAACGAATGGGTTTTTCCGATTATTTCCTTATTGTCCAGGATGTGGTGAATTGGGCAAAAAGCAATGGGATTGTAGTTGGCCCAGGACGCGGATCTGCCGCAGGAAGTCTTGTGTCGTATTTGTTAAATATTACCAACATCGACCCACTGAAATACGACCTCATGTTTGAACGTTTCTTGAACCCAGATCGGATATCAATGCCAGATATTGATCTGGATTTTGCTGATATTCGTCGCGACGAAGTTATCAGATATGTTGAAAACAAATATGGCAAGGAGCATGTCGCACAGATTATTACTTTCGGAACAATGGCAGCCCGAGCGGCAGTGAGAGATGTTGGTCGGGTCTTAAGTCTCCCATACACATATTGTGATCGTGTAGCCAAACTTATTCCGATGTTTACCTCACTTGATAAAGCTCTCGCGACTATCCCTGAGCTTAAAGACATATATGAAAACGATCCGGACGGAAGAAAACTTCTCGAATCGGCAAAGCGACTTGAGGGAGTTGCCCGTCATACTTCCACTCATGCTTGCGGTGTAGTTATTACAAAACAACCATTAACCCAATACACACCGCTTCAATACGCTTCCCAGGGTGACAATATTATTGTTACGCAATATTCACTTCATCCCATCGAAGATCTTGGATTGCTTAAAATGGATTTCCTTGGATTAAAAAATCTCACTATTCTCGAAAACACTTTAGAAATTATAAAAAAGGCACGAGGTGTCTCTATAAATATCGATGACATTCCCCTTGATGATGCAAAAACATTTGCCTTACTTCAAAAAGGCAAATCGATAGGCGTCTTTCAGTTAGAAAGCCGGGGTATGCAGCGATACCTCATTCAACTGAAGCCATCGGAGCTTGAGGATATTATCGCCATGGTGGCACTTTTCCGTCCAGGACCAATGGACCTGATTCCGCAATACATTGCGGGTAAACACGGTTTGAAGAAACCAATCTACCTTCACCCCAAATTAATGCCGATCCTGGAAAAAACATATGGCATTGCCGTATATCAGGAACAGGTAATGCAAATTGCCCGGGATCTCGCCGGCTTCACGCTTTCTGAGGCTGACGTACTTCGAAAAGCAGTAGGAAAAAAGATTTTCTCTTTGCTCATTGAGCAACGGGAAAAAATGATTAGCGGAATGACAAAAAATAACATTCCAAAAGCGACTGCAGAGAAAATCTGGAAATTCATCGAGCCGTTCGCTCGTTATGGTTTTAACCGTGCACATGCGGCTTGTTATGCGCTTATCGCATACCAGACCGCTTATTTTAAAGCAAATTATCCAGAAGAGTTTATGGCGTCGCTTATGACGTCAGAACATGGGGACGTTGATCGCATCGCCATTGAAGTAGAAGAATGTAAGCGATTGGGCATTGTCGTCCTTCCACCGGACGTAAATGAAAGTTTCATCACATTCACTGCCGTTTTTAATACAAAAACGAAACTGCCCATTAAAAAAATTAGATTTGGTCTTTCCGCAATTAAAAACGTTGGAGATAATGTGGTGTCGTTTATCGTTCATGAACGAAAGAAAAACGGCCAGTATACGTCACTGGAGGATTTCTTGAGACGCATACGAACAAAAGATTTAAATAGAAAATCACTCGATAGTCTCATTAAATCAGGTGCACTTGATGGATTCGGGGAAAGGAATCAAATGATCAGTAATCTCGACATGATGCTTTCTCTCGCAAAGACCGCCGAACAGGAAAGTCTCAGTGGTCAAAAAAATCTTTTTGGAATGTTGCCTGTTGAAAACACCCCGGAATTGAGACTCCGTGCAACATCCCCTGCACCAAAAAAACTGATGCTTGCGTGGGAAAAAGATCTTCTTGGACTGTACATTTCCGATCACCCGCTAGCCGAATACAGGGAGGTTATTGAAAAAAGCTCCGCTACGCCAATAATGGATCTTTCTCAGCATGTTAATCGCACCATCACTATCATCGGTATTGTCTCACAATTACAAAAAGTCATGACTCGGACAAACGAACCAATGCTTTTTGTGCGTTTTGAAGACCTCACGGGAAGAATTGAGGCAATAGTTTTTCCCTCTACACTAAAAGAGAATCCCAACGTCTGGCAGCAGGACGCAATTGTAAAAATCAGCGGAAGAGTATCAGACCGAGACGGGGTTACAAAGGTACTTGTTTCAAAAGCAACGAAATTTGACCCCCAGGAATCATCCACCGAAAAAACCAATCAGAATACATCTTCAACGTATTTAATTTCTATCCCGGAAGGAAAAAATGGTGATCACCTTGAGAAATTAAAAACCATTCTTTCACGCTTTCCGGGCTCACAGCGCGTTCATATAAAGATTGTTTCAAATGGTGAAACCAAAATTATTGCTACAAAATTCTCAATCACTCCTTCAGAGGCATTTAAAGCTTCCGTGCATGATCTGCTATACTCATAGGAGACCACTTTAAGATCTATGGCTCAACGTAAGAAAACAAGAAAAAAGACTCCTAAAAGAAGTAAAAAGAAGGTAATTACAAAGAAGATTCCGTTGGCATCTTCTGATGTTGTTGCCCAGGAACCGACCAAAGAAGTTGGAAATAATGAGGAATCTGTCATACGCCTTGAACCAGCTCCGATAAGGAAAGTACTCCCGGAAAGCAGCTTACCGCCCCAGCCTGAGAAAGAGTCCAAGAAAGAAAAGGAGGAGAAACTATCCGTTATTCATCTAGAGCCCGCACCAAAAAAGAAAGTAATCCCGGAAAGCAGCTTACCGCCCCAGCCTGAGAAAGAGTCCAAGAAAGAAAAGGAGGAGAAAACAGATTCACAACCAGAGGAGAAAAAGCAAGTATTAAAAGAGTTGGAAAAGTCTGAAAACAAACAGGAGCCTTCCCCACCGCCAAAAAAAGGAATATCACAGACACGAACAACAAAAAACTATCAGAAGGTGGTGATTCTTTTTTCACTGTTATCAATTATTGTCATCGCAGCAATTATCTATCTTTCATTTACCAAAACAGTCATCAGCGTTACTCCAGCCCCAGTCGAACAGTCTTCAACGTTTTTTATTCGGATTCAAGAGGAACTTCCCAGTGAAGCTACGGATCGTACTTTAATACTTGGAAACGTATTAGAAACAACAATTACTGATTCTCTTAGCTACACAAATATCACTTCCAGCGGATCTGTCGATGATGTGGCACGCGGTGAGGTTACTATTTTTAACAACTGGTCACAAAGTCAGCCATTAATTGCCACTACGCGTCTTCTTTCCTCAGATGGAACACTTTTCCGAATTGAAGACAGTGTAACAGTGCCAGCCGGTGGAAAGGTGGAGAATGTTGCCGTGTATGCAGACGTGGAAGGAGTGAGCGGAAATATTGAACCAACAACATTTACCATTCCGGGACTCTGGCAAGGCCTCCAGGAACAAATATACGCTGAGAGCACCAGTGCAATGTCAGGAGGAACGCGAGATGCGAAGACTGTTTCTGCAAAAGATATTCAGTCCGCAAAAACAGCTCTCAGTGAACAAATGATACCAAAGGCTCAAACTGCTCTGGAAAAACTTTCCGACGAATCAGCAACACCCGTCGGTGCCTCTACTGTTGAAATAATTTCTCAGGTGCTGTTAACAGAAGAACTTTCTGCAGAGATTGGTGAAGAAGTGCAAGATCTCACTATTGAAAGTTCAGTCAAATACATCGCCGTAACCATCAATATGGACGCCCTTAAACAAGTTGCTGAAAACGCTTTCTCACAGGACCTCTCTTCAGGTCTCCAATTAGTAAGCGTAAACGCCGACAGCTTCACCTTTTCATCTACAAATTTCGATCTTGAAGAAGGTTATGCCGACTTGCAGATCACTGCAGCCGGCCTGGCAACCGTTCGTCTTTCTAGCGACATATTTGACCGAAGCAAGCTTATCGGAAAAGACGTACTCGAAATCAAAGCATATTTCTCTAACTTTGATGAAGTTGAACAAGTAAGTGTAGATTTTTCACCCTTTTGGTTAAGAAAAACTCCGAGCTTGATGGATCACATAGATATTGAACTGACAGAATAAGAGTATTTGACAATTCCCACCTACTACTCTATTCTTGAAATGACGCAGTGGTGATTGAGACGTCCACCAAACGTCTGGCCAAAAAGCTGTTGCGAAGACCTAAACCATGTGTGTCATAAATGAGTGTCCCTAAAGGGAAATGTGGGTGGAACCGTCCGGAGGCACTGAGCTTGCCGAAGTGCCATATAGGACCCCATGACTAAATAGTTTTGGGTATTTTCACTATGTCATCACAAGAAAAATCACAAGACACAATCCATAAAATCCGTCATTCAGCATCGCATATCATGGCGACTGCTGTATTGGAAATTTTCCCGGAAGCGAAGCTTGGTATTGGGCCGGTTATCGAAAATGGTTTTTATTATGATTTCGATCTTCCGAGGACCCTGAACGAGCTGGATCTGAAGAAAATTGAAAAGAGAATGAAAAAACTTATCAGTCAGAATATACCTTTTACACGAAAAGAGCTTTCGCCGCAGGAAGCAAAAAGTATTTCTGTAAAACAACCCTATAAGCAGGAACTTGTCGACGAACTGATCCGAGATAAAAAACCGATCACCTACTATACTTCCGGAAAGTTCACTGATCTTTGCGGCGGTCCACATGTACAATCTACGAAAGAAATTAATCCAAAAGCGGTTAAGGTTGTGTCAATCGCAGGCGCGTATTGGCGCGGCAGTGAAAAAAATCCAATGCTGCAGCGAATATACGGTGTTGCTTTTGAAACTGTTCCCGAGCTTGAGCAATATCTTAAAGCTAGAGAAGAAGCGGAAAAACGAGATCATCGGCGCCTTGGTCAGGAACTCGGGCTCTTTGCATTCTCTGAACTTGTCGGACCGGGACTCCCCCTCTATCTCCCGCGCGGGGCAATGGTCATGAAGGAGATCATGGACTATTTGGATGAATTAAAAAAAGAACAACAATACGAGTCCGTAGATATTCCCCACTTGGCAAAGACCGACTTGTATAAAGTATCTGGTCACTGGGAAAAATTCAAAAATGACATGTTTTACGTAAAAGGCAAAACAGAAGAATTTGTTCTCAAGCCAATGAACTGCCCCCACCATGTTATGGTCTATGCCGCCCAGCCAAAAAGTTATCGTGATCTGCCAGTACGATATGCAGAAGTCACGAAACAATATCGTGATGAGCAGACGGGTGAGCTTCATGGATTGTCGCGGGTACGATCAATCACTATTGATGACATACATCTTTTTTGCCGGCCAGATCAAATATTAGACGAGGCTAAAAGTGCGTATAAAATCATCAAGCAATTTAATAGAACTTTTAACTTCCCTTTGAAAGTTGAGCTGTCGATAAGAGATCCAAAACAGCCTAAGAAATATCTCGGTGATGATGCCATCTGGAAAAAAGCAGAATCGACTTTGGTACAAGTCCTCAAAGAACTTAAATTACCCTATACCGTTCATGAAGGTGAAGCCGCATTTTACGGTCCTAAAATTGATTTCAAGACAAAAGACTCTCTCGGTCGGCAGTGGCAGCTCTCGACCATCCAGCTGGATTTCAATCTGCCTGAACGATTTAAGATCGACTACATTGATAATAAGGGAGATAAAGTTCGGCCAGTCATGATTCATGTTGCTGTGGCAGGTTCGATTGAACGATTTCTATCAATCATTATCGAACATTATGCCGGTGCATTTCCTACATGGCTTTCTCCCGTTCAAGTATCTGTCATTCCGGTCGGGAAATCTCATATCTCATTTTCTAAGAAATTAGGCAAAGAGCTTCGTAAAGAAGGTATTCGGGTCAACGTTGATGATGCAAATGAGACTGTCGGATATAAAATCCGAAATGCTGAACGAAAAAAAATCCCCTATATGCTTGTTATCGGGGATAAGGAAATGAAGTCACCAAAATTACACGTTCGTGTCAGGGGAAAGAAAGTAATCAGTATTGTGGCAAAGAAGAAGTTTATCGAGAATATTCAAAAAGAGATCAAAAAGAGAAAGTAATCTCTTGAGTGAAAACTTGGCTTAGTTGGCCATTAGAAGAGCGATAGCAACTCCCGCAATAGCTGCACCTACAATAAGCACACCAATACCAACCTTGACTGATGTAGAGAGACTAGTGTGTACGTCTGTCTTTTGTTGATCTTGATCGTCCATATTGAATAGATATGTATTATCTTTCGACAAATGTTAAGAGAAGCATCCCAACGATTGCCCCGGCTCCCATAGAGGCGGCTATCACGATGATCCACACTGACAACTGGATACCGACAAGTACTTTTTCTTTTGTATTGAAAGTTATGTGGATCGTTGGCTTCAGCCTGGCTTGTGTTTTTTTATTTTGCATAATGAAAAGGGTCAATCTCCCTCATCTGTAGTGTATATCACATTGACAGAGCACACAACCATTCGTATACTCTAACGACATGAACTACTATCTCCTCACCATCGGCTGCCAAATGAACTATGCGGACAGTGAACGCGTTGCTGCCGTTTTGGAAATGATGAAATACCGCCGCACCGAAAATGAAAACGAGGCCGACATCATCGGGGTTGTCGCGTGCGCTGTGCGGCAAAAAGCTATGGATAGAATTTACGGTAAAATGCAGAAATGGAACAAAGAAAAAAAGAAACGGCCGCTAACTACATTCCTGACAGGTTGTGTGCTCGAACATGACCGTAAGCAATTAGGTGTTCATTTTGATCACTTTTTTGAGGTAAAGAATTTACGTACGCTCCCCGATCTTCTTGGTCGAACCACAGAAATCAAAGAAGCATTGCCGACTGAATCATACCTGGAAATCAATCCTCATCATTCAAGACAATACAAGGCATATATCCCGATTATGAACGGCTGTAACGCTTTTTGTGCGTATTGCGCAGTACCGTATACTCGCGGCAGAGAAACATCCCGCTCTCCGCAGGAAATCATTAAGGAAGTTTTTCATCTCTTAGAAAACGGCTATAAGGAAATTCTCTTGCTCGGCCAGATCATCAATAAATACTTTGTTTCAATAGATGATTCATTTGATAAATACTTTCAAAAACTTAAGAGTACATACAAGCTCCCCAATCTTCCAGAAATGAAAACTAATTTGTATCTGAAGAAAAGACAGATACATTTTGGAACACTAATAGCCATCATCAATTCGCTGCCTTTTGATTTCTGGCTTCGGTACATGTCCCCACATCCAAAATGGTTTACTGATGAATTAATTGATACGATCGCTCGGTCAGAAAAAATGCCTCGCCATCTGCATATTCCCGTCCAATCAGGCGATGACGAGGTATTAAAAAAGATGCTCCGTCCGTATACAGTGCAGCAATTCAAGGACATAGTTATTAAGATGCGAAAAGCCATCCCCGGTCTTGCCGTGACCACTGATATTATTGTGGGTTTTTGCGGAGAGACTCAAAAACAGTTTGATAATACAAAAAAGTTATTTGAAGAGATGAAATTCGATATGGCATATATATCTCAGTATTCCCCTCGTCTCGGAGCAAAAGCCGCCGAATGGAAAGATGACATCTCTCATGAAGAAAAAGAAAGACGAGAATATGAGTTGAATGAAATTCTCAAAGTCACTGCTCGTGAAAATAACAAGAAACTCGTCGGAAAAACGATGAGAGTGCTTGTCGACAATTATAATGAAAAAAAAGGTGAGAACACAGGAAAAACAGATACATTTAAAACGATTAAATTCCTGGGAAAAAATCTTACCGGAGAATTCGCAAACATCAAAGTCACCCATATTGATTCGTGGGGATTAACTGGAAAGATTTCATAGCATAAAACAAGACCGTCCAGCACAACATCGCACAAGACGGTCTACATTCCGAAAAACGATAATCCCCATTTGAAGAGTTGCAGTATTTCTTCTTTCAGGTCAATTGCGAGATACACAAGCAGAAATGCGCGTGTTGTGGTACCTGCAATGAGAGCGATAATCGCGAGAGGTCTCGGATACAATACGCATCGGGCAACCCCTATCTTCATCAAGAACGGAGAAAGCCCAAAGAGATAAATAATCAGATGGTAGCGAATCTCATAACGAATTCGTTTCCAGCCCAAATGGTTATTTACTCTCTTGTGACCAAGATATCGTACGATCCAATGGCCAACTTTTCCGCTCTCAAGCCACTCTCGTCCTCCACTTATATGGAGAATCGTGTATACCGACCAGATCCAGCCAAGCGTATACACAGCTGCCCACAATGATGCAATAAGCGCAGCATAGAGCAAACCCTTGATTAGAAAAGTTGCAGCGGGTGCGATCACCTCGAATGGGATGAAACCAACTACTGCCAGGATGAGAAACACCCAGAATGATGGTTGGTTTCTATATCGCCTCCAGAATTCCTGAAGGTTATATTTGATATCCAGCAGACACCTCCTTTGTTTGTCTGTGGGTTGTGCGGTTTTTGTTTATCAATAATCATACATTTTTTTTCTCTATTTGTCAAGCCTAAAAGAAAACAGTAGGAAAAAGACCGGCGAGTGGGAGCTCGTCGGCCTTATAAAACCTTCTTGGCCGGCTTACATTCCGGCAAAATGCGGGAGTAGCGCCTTTTCAATAGCAACTTGTAATCCTTCGCTGTTGAAAGGCATCATGAGTCCGGTGAGACCCATGTTGAGAGCACAGTCCATCGCCACCGGCTCTGGAGTCATTACAATAATCGGCTTTGCTTTGACCATCAGAGCCGCTTTACCAATCGCTTCCCAGAGCGATTCGCACATAATACAGCCTGGTTCAGCTTGGGCGATTGCCCGAACCTGGTCATCGTGTAGCTGTACCCATGTCGGCTTTTCGAGAAACCCGACCAGCGGTTCTCGAGCTCCCTGAATGAGTGCTCCGAGCATGAGACCGCACGTTGTCGAACCGCCATCAGTATGAGCGATGATGGCATCGATTGGATGCCTTCCGAAACTGAGGTATTCGATCGCTTCAGTGAGCGACTGGACATTGATGGGAATATGCCTCAGCTGCCTCAACTGATCTATTAATGTTTCTCGATAGCACAAATCACGAGCATCCACAACTAGTATATTTGCCATGGGTATTACTCCCCTTTCTTTTCGATTGAATGAGCAATTCTGATGGACACTATCAGGATTTAATAACTTTGTCAATAGGAAAACGCCGCCTATCGAACGAAATCGACGGGCGGCGATAGTTGTGTGAGCCTGGTGGCTCATACTTTGGCGGGTTGCGGCTTTTGAGCCAACAATTCCCGTACGACTGCGACAAACCGATCCTGATCGTACGGTTTCTTCATGGCTGCAAATCCTGCAGCGGCAGCAGCCCCTACACAACCAGTGTCGGTTGAAAGAAATATCACCCCGAGATCAGCCTGTTGAGCGCGAAGTGCTTTGGCGAATTCAACTCCAGTTGGACCGGCACGAAATAATCCGCCAGTAATCAGCAGATCAAAACGATCCAATCCCTCGAAAATCCTTGCCCCAGATATCGCATCGTATGTCGTGACGAACGATAATGATAATTCCGGAGCAAGTGCTTCCAACACTGACCGATGTAAAGCTCGACTGGTTGGATCAGAGTCGACCACGAGAACTCTGATTGTTTTCAAAGGCTCCCCCTTGGTATGCATTGATTATTATTTATCTGTTTTTATGGTACGATGTTCTTGAAGACTGTATCACTAAAATATTTTCATGTCAAGGAATAAACATACGCTTATTATCATTGTTGGCCCTACTGCATCGGGGAAAACCGGTTTAGCTATTAAGCTTGCCCGAAAGTTAAACGGGGAAATCATTTCTGCTGATTCCCGCCAAGTGTATCGAGGAATGGATATTGGGACCGGTAAGGCAACGAAACAAGAACGGCGACAAGCAAGGCACTATCTTCTCGACATAGCTAATCCCAAGAAAGAATATAATGTGTCTCATTTTAAGCGAGATGCGGAGCGTACTATAGTAAACATCCATGAAAAGAAGATGCTCCCCTTTCTAGTTGGTGGTACAGCTTTTTGGGTCGATTCTGTCGCATACGACTTTGCATTACCAAACGTAAAACCGAACAAAACCCTTAGAAAAAAACTATCAAACCTTTCTGTAGATATATTGTATGCAATGCTTAAAAAGCTTGATCCAGCTCGAGCAAGAACAATTGATAAAAGGAATCCATATAGATTGATTCGAGCAATTGAGATAGTAAAAGCTACAAAAAAACCCATTGGTAAAATCAAAAAAAAGTCGCCATATAATCTCGTATGGCTGGGGATAAATATGTCACGTGAAATACTATACTCAAGAATCGACAAGCGTCTTGCGGCTCGTATTAAGCTTGGAATGATTACTGAAGTAAAACACTTATTAAAGCAGGGAGTATCGGCAAAACGTCTTATCTCAATAGGACTTGAGTACCGATATGTTACACTGTATATACAGGGAAAGCTTACGAAAAAAGAAATGATGGAGCGGCTCGAGAACGCGATTCACCATTATGCAAAACGTCAAATGACATGGTGGAAGAGAAATAAAGACATCCATTGGATTACGTCTCAAAAACAAGCTGAGAAACTAATTAAACTGTCATCCTGAACTTGATTCAGGATCTCCATACCATATAATGATTCCGGATCAGGTCCGGAATGACAAATTAAATAATATGCCACACATAATTGTTTTCGGAGCAAGTGTTACAGCAGGTTTCTGGGATCCGGAAGGAGGATGGGTTCAACGACTGCGCTCATATACTGACAATAAAGCATTGTTAAATCCCAAGTACCACTCTCGTGTTTATAATTTGGGAATATCAGGAGACGTCATTTCTGATGTTATTCGGCGATTTGAGTTTGAAACCCAGCAAAGACAAAGTAGTACTCATAAAACACTCTTCCTCTTCAGTGTTGGATTGAATGACTCACAATTTGATATTAAAAACCAATCAGTGAGGACTGATCCAATTGCTTTTACTGAAAGTTTAAAACAGCTTTTCTCCCTTGCTCGTAAATGTTCTTCGAACATTGTTTTTATAGGTTTTTCACCTGTAGACGAAACACGAGTGGATCCCAAACCCTGGGATTCGGAAAAAGCTTTCAAGAATGACCTCGTTGAACAATTCGAAAATATTGTACGAGATGTATGCCAATTAGAGGGAGTTCACTTCATTGGTTTATTTAAGAAATTCGCAAACACTGATATTAATCAGCTTCTCGAAGATGGCGTGCATCCCAATGCCGAAGGCCATAAAAAAATATTCGAAATTGTCAAAGACTATCTTGAAAAGAATAAGTTGATATGAAAAATAAGACAATGTATCAGAAAATTAGAAAGAACAATCCAGTTGCAAATGTAATTGGTATTGTTTTAAACACCAAGAAAAAAATTCTACTATTAAAAAGGGTAAAACCTCCCTATAAAAATTACTGGACGCTTCCCGGCGGAGCCATAGAGGGTAATGAGAAGGTTGAGAGCGCCATGATACGGGAAATGCATGAAGAGACAGGACTTAAAGTTATTATCAAAGCATTAGTTGGAATACACTCCGGAGGTAATTATGAGCCGCGATACCCTGCTTTTAGCATCGTATTTCTTCTAAAAGCAAAAAACTCTAAAGTAATAATTAATAAAGAGTCTGTGGAATGGAAATGGTTTTCTCTACGAAAATTACCAAGTAAAATAGGCTTTGGTCATAAAAAATGGATACTACTAGCATTAAGTTGATTAATTCAAAAACTTCGATTTGCTACTTAAATAATGACTGAAACATCCCTCCCAACTCAAAAACAAAATGCCGAATGGGTTACCATTGCGCACGCGATTGTAGTCGTTCTGATTTGGATTTCCCCCTTCCTCTTTCGCTGGCAATTGATTGTATTAGGAATCATTCTCTACTACCTCCAAATAATCTTTTTGGGTGATTGTGTTCTTACTCGTCGGCAATTTGACATCAAAAAACGAAGCGTGACATTTTACTATTTTGTTCTAATAAAAATCGGATTCAAGCCCGATATGTACCGGGTACGTTTTATTGCAGACTACATAATGCCTCCTATAATTCTAGGAATATCTCTTGTCTGGCAACTAGTCCTAGTTAAACAAGCCCTAATATTCTAAACAATGCAAGCATTCCTCTTTCTTTTCATCCCACTGATCATTCAACTTGGTGTATTATATTTCCTTTCACAGGCAACAGACCGTCTTGTGATGAGATGGCTTGGCCGGGGGTGGTATTTGGCCACACAATGGCCGGGTGTAATTGTTCACGAACTAAGTCATCTAACTGGATGCCTGATAACCTTTACACGAGTGCATGAAGTAAAACTTTTTGCTCCGTCGAATGAGACGCTTGGATACGTTTCTCACTCACAGACAAGAAATCCAATCAAGAATGTAATTATCTCCATTGCTCCCCTCTTTGGCGTAACGTTCGTAATGTGGCTGCTGGTAAAATTCTTCATGCCGGGACTGTATGTGGATATCATTAATCCAATGAAGGATGCCCTCGCTAACTTTGACAGTATGCAACAAGCTTTAGGTAGTTTCGCTGAAGCTGGTAAAGTATATGCCGGCTACTTTGAAACATTGTGGCAGAATATTGATTTGGGAGACTGGAAAACATATGTCTTTCTTTATTTCATGATTACGCTTGCAAGTCATGCTGCGCCCTCATCTGTTGATCTCAAGCACACGTTCGGAGGAGTCATCGGGCTTGTCGTACTTTTTGGAATTATATTCTTCACTGGAAACCTTGTTGAAGTAGACATTATCCAACAAATTACCGTCTGGATAAGTTATCCAATACTTTTCATCACTGCTTTCCTGGGATACAGCGTTATCTTTGCTGCTATTGCTTTTATTTTTCTTACACTGGCAAGTTTTATTGCGAGAGTACTTGGAAAACGGATATAGGAAAAAGCCGGTGTCGTCAGACGCCGGCTTTCCATAACACCAGGATAGCCCGATCACTCAGCAAACAGCAACTGGCGCATCTTTGCGCGTTCGAGATCCCAGATTGAGACCAGCGAATGACACTGTTGCAGTGGTGAGTGTGATTTCTTTACCTCCGACCGTGACATGATGTACAATCTCTGATGTACTACGACACCGGCCACAGATCATGTGCTGACCAACACGAACGAGATCAAATCTCGTGTGTTTACACTGATAACACGGTCCGATTGTCATTCGTACACCTTTCGTGGATAAAGTGCGTTTCCTTTTTATCTATTCAAATAATACCACGAATTGTACCACTAGTATACCCGCTCCTTATTCGATGGAAACGTTACCACTTGTGTAATATTGGAATTACCCAGGAGATATTGAAAGATCCTCGACATCCCAAATCCACATCCGGCATGGGGTTTGGATGGATACTTTTGAAGCATTTCTAAGTACCAGGCAAATCCCGTCTCCGCATGAGGATCTTTTTCCTGCAAACGCTTATACATGAGTGAGCTAAACAGCCTGCTTTTAAATTCTTCATATTCATGAACTCGCGCTGCAGATCCGACACACTCCCCTCCATATGGGACAATGCAATCAGCGCTTAATACCTGTTCATCATCATCGGGGTCAGGCAGCATGTTAAAAAACTTTATCGCCTTGTCATCAGGATCTTTGGCTAGAATCTTTTTCATACGGTCACTTTCCGGATCAGGAAAGCGTATGATAAATATTGGCCCGCCCCCATGGTTCTTGATTAACTCTTTTTCAAGCTTGCTCGAAATATCATCCCCCCAAGTGAGCCCAAGTTCTTTTATTGCATCTCTATAGGTTATCTTTGGAAAGGTTTCTGGATGATTTTCTAAATGAGAAAGATTATCAGATAACCCAAAGGCTTTCTTTTCATTATCACCAACGCGTATTACTGCTTTCACTAAACTTCCTATAAATTGCTCAATCTCTGATAACAATTCATCGAACGAGCCGTGAAATTCTATTTCGATCATTTCAAACTCGGTTAAATGCCTGGTATCCACTGTTTCTTCCGCACGTCCTGATGGGCCGACACAGTAAAGTTTTTTGAATCCACCTTCACCGAGCAGGGATTCTAGATAGAGCTGGCCAGTTTGCGCAAAGTAGGCGCGCTTCTGTACTGAATCTCCATTATTATTCATAATAAACCACTCTTGATTTCCGCCGACTGATATTTCAAACAGCGTATCAACATTCTCGCATGCCCCGCTCGCTGGGACGATACGAGGAACGGTCACGCGTAGATACCCTTTTGAGCGGAGGTGGTCCTCGCCCACTTGGATCATGTGATTTACAAACGGTATAGTTGAGAAATTTGGTGCAAAGAAACTCATGTATTATGTAGGTAAATGATTAAAATTTTTTATAAAAGGTTAAAAAAAATCCCCATTTCTGGGGAAATAGCTACCCGCTCGTGGGGTTGAGATGAATTCCTGGCGGAGTATGGTATGTCATGTTGCTGTGAATGATAGCATTATTGTATTCATCTACCAAAAAAGATATCCACAGGCTACTTAATTCGATGCACAATAAGATCATTGACCGCTTCGGGGTCGGCTTTACCTTTTGACTTTTTCATAACATGGCCAATGAGAAACTGGAGCACGTTTGTCTTGCCCGCTTTGTATTGTTCAACTTGCTGGGGAAATTCTTTTATCACTTCGTCAACATACCCTCCTATATCATCTCCGGCAATTTGTCCTAAATCTTCTGTTTCCATAATGTTAGAAGGATCTTTACCAGAAAGAAACATTTTTTCGAGAATTACCTGTGCGTTCGTGCTGTTTATTCGTCGTTGGTAAATCAGCGTCATGAGTTCAGCAAAATTTTCGGGTGTGATTTTCGCCTGCTTGATCGTAGTATTCTGTTTTTTAAGAAGAGTAAAAAGTCTGCTTGTAATCCATGAGATTACCAGCTTGACCAGCTTTGTTTTATACTTTTCCCAAATCTCTTTTTCGGTTCCCTCCACCTCTTCAAGTGCGATCAGCCATGCACGCAGTTCAGAAATTGTCTCTTCGGTAAAGTCAGCAATATATTTATCGTCTGTTATCGTATTCGCTTCAGACGGTTTTATCCCGAGCTGTTCTTCAAATCGTTTTCGCTTCTCATGAGGCAGCTCCACCATTTTATCTCTGACGTCGTGAATAAACTTTTGTGAAAATTCATACGGCGGGATATCGGGCTCCGAAAAATATCGGTAATCATTAATCGCCTCCTTTTCACGGTGAGCTGCCGTTGCAAGCTTTTTTTCATCCCATCCGCGAGTCATTTCGGTCATTGGCGGTTTGTTTTCTCCCCAAAGTTTTGTCTGTCGCTGAATCTCATACTTGAGAGCTCTCTCAACTGATCGAAATGAATTTAAGTTTTTAATCTCTGTTTTTGGAAACAAGGTGATAATGTCCCCCTTAAGATCAAATTTCTTTTTTGCCCGCTGGAAATCATTTGGTACGGGCTTTAAACTGATATTTGCATCACAACGCAATTGTCCTTTTTCCATATCAGCATACGAAACATTCAAGTAGCGCATGATAAGCCGCAACTCCTGGAGAAATGCTTTTGCAACTTCTGGGCTTGGAATATCCGGCTTGGTAACAATTTCAATTAGCGGGGTTCCTGCACGATTAAAATCAACCAGTGATGTTTTTTCACCTTGCGAATGAATGAGCTTGGCGGCATCCTCTTCGAGATGCAGTCGTTCGATTCGAACTCGATACTCCCTCCCTCCTACTGTTACCATCAAATGCCCATCAATGCCGATTGGCTCGTCAAATTGGGATATCTGATACCCCTTAGGAAGATCGGGATAAAAGTAGCTTTTTCTGTCGAATTTCGAATATGTAGCAATCTTACAATTTAGTGCAAGAGCCGTTAAAACGGCCCATTCTATAGCCTGTTTATTGGGTACTGGCAGCGTTCCTGGGTGTCCCATACACACCGGGCATACCTGCGTATTCGGCTCTTTATCGTCAACATCGTTATCACAACGACAAAATAGCTTCGATGCTGTGCGAAGCTGAACGTGGGTTTCGAGCCCGATGATTGTTTCGAGTTTTATGGCATTCATACTCATAGTGTATCAAGATGTGCGTGTTTTGATAAAATCTTCCCATATCTGGACGATACGCTCGGTACTCTCAATAATTGTCCCCTTGGTGTTAATCATCTCAACGCGAGTTCCCAGTTTTATAAATAATTCATGAAACCATTTAGCTTCAAAACGCTTCTGCGCCTTTGTTAAGAACTTCACATTTTCAAATACTGCTTTATCCTGTTTTGATCTCTTTGAGAGTCTTTTGATTGCTTCAGATGGATTGACCCGCAATACGCACAATAGATCTGGCCGATGTTCGATGGCAATTTTATTTCCGTGAATTCCCATGATATATTTTAACGGAAGCTTTTTTGAGTACGTCGGTTGGTATACAATCGATGATGTCACGCCTCGCTCCTGGAAAATGAATTTACCTGCTTTGAGTGCGGGGATATGAATACGATTGTAGAGAATGTAGCGATCAAGCGCATACGCATGAGCGAGCGCCTTTGGAGAATAGCTCCGTGGATTCCTGCGAATGATTTCTTCCCTAATAGCTCGGCCAACCAGAGAATGAGTGGGTTCGGCAGATACGATCACTTGATAATCTTTTAGTTGCTTCATTTCTGGGAGATCGTGATGTTTTTTTTCATAGTTGACAATATTAAATACCTTCATTCCTTTTTTCTCGGCCCATTTTTCGAGAGCATAAATCAGCGTCCCCTTTCCGGAACCATCTATTCCATCAACGATTACAAGTTTACCTTTTTTTCTCATGTGTTATTTTTCTCTAATTCAAAAAACGTATAATTAAATCCTTCACCGCTGCTCTCCTTTTTACTGATTACTTTTGAAAACTGTCCGTATTCTGGAAAGAAAACATCAGCTTCAGGAGCACCTTTTACGATGGTTAAATACAGCTTGTCAGCTACTGGCATACTTTCTTCAAATATCTGTCCTCCACCGATGATAAAAACCTCCTCTTGATCAACATCTGCCGCCCGTTGCATTGCTTCTTCGAGAGAATCAACGATAACGCATTTTTCCGCCTGATAATCTGCGTTTCTGGTAATAATGATATTTGTTCGGTTCGGCAAGGGCCTGCCAATAGACTCGAATGTCTTACGACCCATAATAACTGGATGTCCTGATGTCATTTTTTTAAAATGCTGGAGGTCTTCTTTAATACGAAAAATCAGCTTGTTGTCTTTTCCGAGGCCGCGGTTTTCTGATATGGCGGCAATCATGCTGACTGTAGGCTGTGGCATGGTAGCTTATACGGCAATAGGTGCCTTAATGCGCGGATGCGGATCGTATCCTTCGAGAGTAAAATCTTCAAATTGAAAATCAAAAATCGATTTCACATCCGGATTTAGTTTCATCGTCGGCAACGATCGAGGTTCACGGGACAACTGCAGATTAACCTGATCAACATGGTTATTGTAAATATGGACATCTCCGTACGTATGAACGAATTCACCCGGCTCCTTTCCTGTCACTTGCGCCATCATCATCGTAAGAAGTGAATACGAAGCAATATTGAAAGGAACACCAAGGAACACGTCACAGCTTCTTTGATATAATTGGCATGATAACTTGTTATTCGCTACGTAAAACTGAAAGAGCATGTGGCATGGCGGCGGTGCCGTCTTTTTTCCTTTAATAAGCATCTGCAGATCGCCGACATTCCACCCGCTTACGATAATTCTCCGTGAATCCGGATTGTTTTGTATCATGTCAACGGCATTTTGAATCTGATTAATCTTAGAGCCATCTGCTGCATCCCACGCGATCCACTGCTTGCCGTAAATTGGTCCAAGGTCTCCATTCTCATCAGCCCACTCATCCCAGATTTTCACTCCGTGGTCATTAAGATACTTAATATTTGTGTCTCCTCGTAAGAACCATAGCAATTCGTAGATCACAGATTTGATATGAACTTTCTTTGTCGTCACTAACGGGAAGCCTTTTGAGAGATCAAATCTCAATTGGTGCCCAAAAAGGCTCCGAGTACCCACTCCGGTGCGGTCTTCTTTTTGAACGCCCTCATCAAGAATCTTTTGTAATAAATCAAGATATTGTCTCATAGAACCTGTAGTATACTATTTTTTTCGACTTTTGTCATAAAGAAAATCCCACCCGCCGCAGTGTGCAACGGGTGGGTTCGAAGTCGATCGAGGAAGACGTTTACCCGGAAAACCTTGGGTGGACGTCAACACTGTCGCTTGCAAGTCGGACCCGCAGTAAATCAACAAAAGTACATACACCGAGAATTTCCGGCTCAGTCCGCGGACGACCATTCCATACATCGTTGATGATGTCCACGTAATGATTCCGGTACGTATCCGGACTTCCATACTGTCCGTGTAAGGCTACTGGATCAAGCTTCGAGCTGACAGCCACAACGAATCCATCTTTCCCAGATGTGATCACTGGAGAATATACTTCTATTTTCTGAGTGAAGGCGTTGATAAAAGTAACCCCTTCTACCTTCGCGGCAATTTCGGAGTTGTTTCGATCAACGACGATGGCTCCGTCATGGGGAGATACTACGATAAAAACGAGTGTCACGGTAAGTACCGCTGAAATGGAGACGGTCCACTTGGTCACAAGTAGGGCCAATTTGCTGTTGCGAATCAACCATCCTATGCTTATCAACATCATGGCATAGGTGGCAATCAGCGGCACAAACATCATGTCATCATACCGCGTGAACATGCGCCACCAGGCAAATCCCAGCACAGCAAAGATTGCGACCGACCATTCCAACTTAGTTCTTGTTGGAATGACGTGTGTGTTTCGCGAGCTCATGAGAGAGCCCTCCTTTTCGTTTGACAACGTGCAATTTCATACGTTAACGATTAAATTAGCTTAGTTTAAACACTGAGTAAAGTCAATATTAAAAAGAACCCTCCCTCTCGCTGCGAAAGGATCTGCTAATTATCTTTGCTCTACAACTTTTTCACAAAATACTCAAACAAGCCCTGATGAAGCTTGAGAAGATGGCTGTAATATTGTTTATTCTCTGGATCGTCAAAAATGCTCCGTGCACCAATGTCGACGAGAATTGCACCAATCATCCTTTCAAGAAAAGCGACATTAATCTTTCGTTCAAAATCATTATCCTCTTGTACTGATGGAATAGCTCTATAAGTTTTCATCCATTCATTAATGTACTTTTTTGCCTGATGAGAGGTGTATGACGTGTCGCGAATGTTGATCAAACACGACCAAACGTTAAATGCCAGCTCATACCATTGGGGGCGGTATGACCAAAAGAGATTTGATAACATTATATAGTAACCGTCAGGCGCAATTAAAACATCCTGCGGAGTCATGTGTCCATGACAAAATACGAGTGGAACAGATGGCAGCTGTTCATTAATAATTGATATGTATTTGTTGTAGTATGGTACATATTCATCTTTATCGAGCCGCTTCTTGTCTTCAGAAATATTTTTCCAATGCTCAACTCGCTTCTTCGTCAATGTTAATGAATCGGAAACATCAGACTCAAACCAGGGTAGTGAAATTGCCTTTGTCCGATATTCTTGGAAAAAATCTGCAAACCTGCGCATATCCTCTTTTGTCGCGAATGGACGTGTATAAATCTTTTTATCATCGATATATTCAGAAATTGAAAACCCATATCCTCGTGTTTCTTCCCAGCGCTGAAAAATGTACGTTTTTGGAACCCTGATTCGATTACTCTTATTTTGCTCCATGAAACTTTTTACCATTTCAAATTCATCGATATCCGGCTTCAGTCCTTGGAGTTTTAAAACAGCGGTCTTCCCCTGCCACTTGCCAACATATACTAAACTTCCCACCTTTGCTTCATCATAGATGGTCCCACGAAATAGTTCTTTTTCCATGATAAACCCGGTCTCCTTTTTTACCTGTGAGAGAATATCGTCAGCTCGCTGAGAAAAGTCCCCCTGGCCAAAGTATTTTCCTGTAATCCAGTTTGGCATACTTACCGTTTTGGAGAGTACAACTCAGTATGTATCCGGGGTGCCAGCGCGGCAAGCACCATATCAACATACCCCTTTTCACGGGTTACATAGTTTTTTGTGGCATATCCAAAGAATCCTTCCGCCTGTTTGGCATTTTTTTTGTGAAGCAGCTCGTCCGCAATATCACCTAATTCGCTTTCTTCATTCTTAATTCTTTCAACTACTTCATTAGGTATCGGAACACCGAATGAACGGCCATACGTAACATGTCCGTCTGTATCAGCAATTGCACACCAGCCAGTGACAAAATATCCGACCGACTTCTTATCTATCCCACCTTCGATACCCACGCCCAAGTCAGCACCAGTGGCTTGCAGTATCTTGAGAGCGCGATCTTTTGCGCCCTCAATCGTATCGTCATCGAATGGCTGTTTCTTTGTGTGTGGAACTTTTTGGAATACAATTTCAACCTCGCCTTCCCACATATGCGCAAAGGCTTTTTTTACCGCTCCAATCTTTATAGGATTTTCTGACGCAACAGCAACTTTCATACTATCTTCCTGAACTCCCCCACCCTTTTCCCCGGGAAGATTCTAAAAGAGTTTCAGCTTCCTCAATGTCAACCTTTTCAATCTTTTGAATTACCATTTGGGCAATACGATCGTCTTTTTTTATTTCAACCGACACATCTGACGTATTAAGAAGAACAACAGTGTACTCACCACGATACCCTGCATCGATGAGGCCGCCAATAGGTTCGAGCCCTTGTTTTGATGCCAGACCGCCCCGTCCCCATACAAAACAACCGTACCCTTCTTCAAACTCGGCAGAAAAGCCCAGTTTGAAATCATGTCGTTCGCCCGGTTTGAGCGTATAGTCTTCTCGAGAATAAACGTCAAAAGCCGCGTCCTGTACATGTGAGTATTCGGGAAGCTTTGTATCGGGTGATAGTTTTTTTATCTTCAACTTCATTGTTGAGCTTCCATTAATGCATCAACTTGGGCATAGAGCTCCTCTACAGTACCATTATTGTCCAGATGCTCGTACGCTTTTTCTATGAGCTCAGGAATGTGTTCCTCAGTTTTTAGCTTATGCTGTTCTTCAAACTGTTCAAGAGTCAGCTTGGTTTCATTGAGATTTTCGCCTCGTTGAATGATTCGATTGAATCGGGTCTTAATGTTTGCATCTACCGACCACATGGTAAAATCATCTCGCTGGGATAATACACGATATTCATCAAGATGGCGCATGCCATCAAGCACGAAAATCGGGGCTTCGAGTTTTTCTATGTCCCTGAGAAGCGTGGAGATAAGAATATCACCGCCAAATTCTCCGCGCAAAAAAGTTGCGAGGTGTGACATGTTCTCCCGCGTCTCATGCTGATAAAGGCGATGAATAATATCTCGCAATGGATCAGAAAATCGAATCTGTTTTGCGTGATATTTCTCTACCAAATACTTTACAATCGTCCCCTTTCCTGCAGCTGATGGTCCTGTGAGGCCGATAATCATATATATTGCATTACTTTCCCTCAAATGCCGAAGTGTATTGACGATATGTTACACCAGCGGCATCGAGAAGCTTTCGTGAAGCTTTCCAAATATCCTGATCGTGATATTTGTCGCTTTCGTATACAATTTCCTTGATACCTTTCTGAATAATGGTCTTTGCACACTCATTACATGGAAAAAGGCCCGTGTATAATGTGCAGCCGTCAGTTTGATCGTTTGAATTATATACGGCATTTTCTTCAGCGTGGACCACGTAGGCGTATTTTGTTTCTAAAAAATCTCCTTCCCGCTCCCAGGGAAATTCCTCATCCTTAAGTCCGCGTGGAAAGCCATTATATCCAAGCCCGACAATGATCATATTAGGATTCACAATAACGGCTCCGTTTTGAGTACTCGGATCCTTCGAGCGGGCAGCAATCACATGCGTCATACGCATGAAACATTCATCCCATGAAATGTAGTCTTTTCTCTTTGGCATACCCCTGATGTTGAGTATTTATGCGGCTAATTTTATACTCGGTCCCATCGAAGAGCAAAGTGTTGCCGTAACAATATAGGCTCCCTTGGATGATTGCGGACGAGCACGCTTTATTGCTTCAAGAAACGCAGTTATGTTCTCAATAAGCTTCTTCTCGTCAAACGATATGCGCCCTACCAGCTGATGGATGTTTCCCGTATCATCGTTTCTAAAAGTAATTTTACCACCCTGAAGAGCTTTGACAACTTTTGCGACATCCGCTGACACTGTCTCGCTTTTTGGGTTCGGCATGAGGCCTTTTGGACCAAGGATCTTAGCAATCTGACCCAGGTGTTTCATCATAGTCGGATGAGCAACGGCAACCTCGAAATCCGTTACACCCTTTGTTTTAATTTCCTTCACCAACTCTTCTCCTCCGACAAGCTCGGCTCCAGCCTTTTTTGCTGCTTCAGCCTGCTTGCCTTCCGCAAAGACAGCAATTTTCTTTTTCTTACCAGTACCATGAGGAAGCGTGACAGAGCCGCGAACAATTTGATCGGCTTGGGTTGGTACTATGCCAAGCCGCAGATGCACTTCAACGCCGGCATCAAACTTGACTGTTGATGTCTCTTTGACAATCTTAACAGCCTCTTCAACACCGTATCGTTTTGTTTTGTCTATTTGTTTTTGCGCCTCCTTAAATCGTTTAGAGTTCATGATATATGTTCCTTTCGTGGTTCGAGCCCCTTCGACATACGGGTCCCACAAAATTATTAGTTATTTGAATTAAGATGATTCTTGCTTTTCGATCTCTTGATGCTCCTTTCGAATGACTCGCCAGTGATAGAGAAACAGCGGAATTCCCAGCAGAATAAATGGAATGGCTGAAGCGGCTTGACGTTGAGGATTACTATAAGAATACTTACTGCTTTCTTCCTGCCAGTTTGTGTAGTCGGTTTTCCAATCGCCCGCAATTGTTATTGTATTCTGATCAAGGCCGCATGCCTCACCGCAGGATACAAGACTGTCCACGGGAGCCGTTTCAAAAGCGCTCATTTGCATTGGGTATGCCCGAGACTCATAGTTATCTGTTTCGCTCGCGCCTGGAAATACCCACGTTTTGAGAATGACATTAATAATAAAACCACCGGCAATCACGATCATCAGTACTGAAGTAAAAGAAACTAAATAGTAATATGTCGGCCGAATAACGCCACGATCGCCCACTTGAGCCTTGCGTGCTTCGCGCCGTACTGAGCGGAAATGAATGATAAAAAATGGAAGTGAGACAATAAGAAACGACAGAGCGGACACTGCATCGCGTGCTGTGCTGGTATTCGGTTTCTCACTTGCATCCTGCCATACTACATAGTTCTCCTTCCAACTCTCAATGTTTTCGATATAGGTTTGAGAAAGTTCACACGGCTCATCACATGAAAGTGTGCTAAGTCCAAGTGCTTCCGGAGACCTCTCGAGTCCGTCTATTGACTCAAGATCGAGATAAAGCACCGGAGGAGGACCAAGTTCAATCAGCGGATCTTCTGCCTGAGTAAACACCCATGTCGTTAGGCCTAAGTTTATTAGAAACACACTCGAACCGATAACTATGCCGAGTGCGACAAACGATGCAATATAGAAATAAAGACTGCGTATTACTGAACCTTTTTTCATAGATGTTTTTCCTTCAATTATTGCGCTGATCGTGAACGCAAGTACCACGATCACGCCGAATAGCGGTAAAAAGCCAAAGAGCATACAAGCGATCCCTATCCTTCAATTGTTATCCCCATATTCCTTGCTGTCCCTTCAATAATCCGCATCGCACCCTCAATATTATTTGCATTGAGATCAGGCATCTTCTTTTCCGCGATCTCCTTGATTTGTTGTCGCGTTACTTTCCCGACTTTGGTAGTCAAGGGATTCCCAGCACCCTTTTCAATACCCGCGGCTTTTTTAAGCAGTACGGCAGCAGGAGGAGTCTTAGTAATAAAGCTATACGTACGATCTTCGAATATTGTTAGTTCAATAGGCACAATATCGCCTGCCTTGTCTTTTGTTTCAGCATTAAACTTCGTGCAGAATTCCTGGATGTTTAAACCATGCTGCCCTAAAGCAGGGCCAATAGGCGGAGCTGGCGTAGCTTTACCTGCAGGGATTTGTAATTTGATAATTGCTTTAACTTTTTTTGCCATAATGATTTATATTTTCTTAACTTGGAGAAAGTCGAGCTCGACGGGCGTTTCTCGTCCAAACATCGAAACGAGCACTTTAACTTTTCCGCGAGCTTCATCAACCTCTGACACCTTGCCTTCAAACTCTTTAAACGGTCCGTCAGTAATCTTGACCGGAGTGCCGACCGTGACATCAATTTTGTATTTTGGTTCTTCAATGCCCATGCGACGTTGGATTTCTTTTACTTCATCTTCAGAAATTGGCGTTGGGGTCGTTCCTGATCCGACGAAGCCGGTTACGTTCGGCGTATTTCGAACGACATACCACGAATCATCCGTCACAGTCATTTCTACCAGCACATACCCAGGAAAAATCTTTTCAGTGACGATACGACGCTTTCCATTTCTAATTTTAATCTTATTCTCCGTTGGAATAAGAACATTGTATATTTTGTCTTGCATGTCCATCGATTCGATACGCTGACGAAGGTTTCGAGACACATTTTCCTCATAGCCAGAATAGGTATGTAGGACATACCATTTCCTCCCCTGTTTGAGTGTTTGCTTTGGCATACGCGCGGTATCGTTTTTACAGTACTAATCGCTCAAAAGCGATATTAAAAATAAAGTCGGCAATACCGAGAAAGATGGCAACACCAACCGATACGCCGATTACCAGCAATGTGTGGCGAACGGTCTCTTTCTTTGAAGGCCAGATAACTTTCTTGAGCTCATCTTTTGATTCCTTGACGTATTGTAAGAGTTTATTTGCCATAAATGAATAATTAATGATGGTCTCAAAAACCCCCTCGGGTGGGGGCATCTCCACCGTATCATGAGGCAAGAAGGGCGTCAAGCACCTTTGAAAAATGTCTAAATATCGAGATTTTTAACGCTTTTTGCGTGCGTGTGGATAAACTTCTTCCTCGGAGCTACTTCTCCTCCCATAAGCACATCAAACACCTGATCCGCTTTTGCGGCATCTAGGATCGTTACGAGCGTCATCCGTCGCGTTGAAGGATCCATAGTTGTTTCCCACAACTGATGCGGATTCATCTCACCGAGACCTTTATACCGCTGAATAGAGACAGATGACGTCTCTGATGGTTCAAGTTCTTCTGTGGCATCAACCTTGGCCTTGCTTGTTTTCTTTTTCGTGCTTTTTACTTGAGATACCAGCTGCTTTTGAGCTGACTCAAGCTCACCTTCCGTATAGACGTATCTTGATTCCTTACCAACCTGCACCTTATATAAAGGCGGCTGAGCGATGTAGAGATGACCTTCATCGATTAGCGGTCTGAAATATCTATAAAACAGCGTGAGTAAAAGCGTTCGAATATGGGATCCGTCAACATCTGCGTCAGTCATGATAACAACTTTATCATATCGAAGTTTATCAATCTCAAATTGCTCTCCAATGTTTGTACCAAGAGCAATGATCAGCGCTTTAATTTCATTATTGGCAAGCATTTTATCAAGCCGTGCTCGTTCTACATTTAGAATCTTTCCCCTAAGCGGTAATATTGCCTGAAAATTCCGATCGCGTCCCTGTTTTGCCGATCCGCCTGCAGAGTCTCCCTCTACAATGAATAGCTCAGAATTTTCGGGATCTTTCGATGAACAGTCGGCAAGCTTCCCGGGAAGCATGAAACCGTCAAGCGCACCTTTTCTCAAGACAGACTCACGGGCAGTGCGCGCTGCGAGACGGGCACGCTGAGCAAGAACGCATTTACCGATTATTGCCTCGCCGTCCCGTGGGTGCTCTTCAAGAAACGCAGAAAGAAAATCAAATGTCACTTCATCAACTGCAGAACGCGCTTCCACGTTTCCGAGCTTTGCTTTGGTCTGACCTTCAAACTGCGGGTCTTTTACTTTTACGCTAATAACTGCAGTGAGACCCTCACGCACATCATCACCTGAGAGATTCGAATCTTTTTCTTTTAATAATTCCTGCTTACGGGCATACGAGTTGAGTGCCCGTGTAAGTGCTGTTCGAAATCCTACAAGGTGCATTCCACCTTCAACAGTGTGAATATTATTCGCAAAGCTGAATACTGTCTCTTTATATTCAGTCGTATACCGCAAAGCAACTTCAACAACTAAACCTTTGACATCCTTTTCGGCATAAAATGTAGAGTCATGCTTTGGCTCTTTATTGTAGTTAAGATGCTGGACATACGAAGCCACACCGCCTTCGAAATAGAATGTATACGTGGGCGATTCTTCTTTCTTTTTTGCTGTTCTTTTATCAACGAGTTTAATCTGTACCCCCTTGGTTAGATACGCCTGTTGACGAATATGATCACGCACAAGAAATTCATTATAGTCCAGTACACTGAATATTTCCGAATCAGCCTTAAATGATATCGTTGTACCGGTCGTTTTGGTTTTTCCAACCTTTTTTATCTTGCCGAGCGTCTTTCCTCTGGAATACTCCTGGACCCATACGGCTCCGTCACGTTTTACTTCCGCCTGAGTCCACTCTGATAACGCATTAACTACCGAAAGACCGACACCATGGAGTCCACCGGACACTTTATATCCTCCATCGCCGAATTTACCACCTGCGTGCAGCGTATTCATTACTGTCTCAAGAGCAGATTTTTTTGTCTGCTTATGTCGCTCAACAGGTATACCTCGTCCATCATCTTCAACACGCACGATATTACCCGGAAGTAATGATACGGTAATATTTTTACAGTACCCCGCCATTGCTTCATCAATAGAGTTGTCTACAACTTCCCAGACAAGATGATGAAGACCTTCTGAAGCGGTATTACCGATATACATACC
>JBHPFX010000006.1:0-47830 GCA_042570925.1 Patescibacteria group bacterium | reverse complement strand
GTGTTGAGACGTCGATTTTGTACGGTGGTTTCGTGTATGTTTGAATATTAACGTATGTTGAAGTTATTTCTGTCTCACCGTCGAATATTCGAAGATGATATGTGCCCGGATTGAGATTGGTATAATCAAAGGCTCCTTGGTACGTGCCAAAATCAGAGATTTCGAGATCTTGTTTATCGATAATCACTTCCCGGCTATTTGAAGAGTAGTAATTCCTGCTTACCAGTTCTGCTCGTGCATCAGTGAGCGCTGTGCCGGTTCGGTCCTTTGCGAGTCCCCAAAATTTCAGACTATCGGTGGGGAGATAGAGCGTTCTATTGGTATAAATGTAGGACCAATACCCCTTATCAGATTGAGGATATCCAAAGCTATACCAGAAGCCGCGCTCATAGTGCTGATCAATTGGTATCAGTATTTTATTTTCTCCGGCTATCGCGGTGTAGTAATACGTTTGGCTCAGATCACCATCGTCAGTGGAAGTTACCGCAGAAGGCGTATCAAAAGCAGCAAGTCCATTCGTGTCCGTTTGAGCCGAAAATTGCTCATCGTGCGAGAATGCGATCTGGGCGCTAGCTACTGCATTTCCACTGCTTAACTGATGAAGCCATATTCCCGACTCCGTATTACTGCCAACCAAGCTGGCGGCAAGGTCAGTTATTTGCAGAAATGTCTGATCCTTTTTATCGTTTGAGGTGATTTCAACAAGATACTGACCTATAGGAAGGCTTTCAGGGAATTCAATATATTCGATGTAGTCTTCTGTTTTAATTTCAGCTTCAAAAGATGCCACCTCATTAAGTGAATCTGTGGAGTAAAGATTATTCCTTCTTGCATAGAATGCCCAGCGGGGGACTGAATTCATCGCAGAGACCGCATCGCCGAATTCTCCAAACGTAGAAAATGACCATACGGTAACTGTGTTGGTTTGACCGGCGTTTCGCGAGGCATACAGTGTCATCAGAGGAATATCTGTCTCCGGGTATTCAAAAAAGTCATATTCAAAAGAAATGTAATCTGTTGAACTGTCATCAGCGACTGTTTCAAATTCAAATACATAATCTTCTTCGAGCGCTTCTTGACTGTTATTGAGCGGCAAACCGGCTTCTACAGTAACGGTATACAATGTCTCGGTTTCAAGTGAATCAGGAATAAAAACCAGCGTTTTTCTGTATTGTTCGAACCTGCCTTCAATGTCTGGACTGAAGGTAATATACTGCTCGTAATTCGTATAATTTTCATGTGAAAAAATAATTTCAATACCTGAATTGGTCGGCACACTTGTTCCTTCGTCACGTGGCAGTGTTCCCGTAATTTTAAACGTATCTTTAACCTGGTATGCCCATTTAAACTCTCGCAACTGTTCTGTATCTGACTGTTCAGCAGCCAATGAAAAAGCATAGACGGTATTTGAAGTCAGATTTTCTTTTGGAATCAGTGTAAAAGTATTGCTATCGGATGATTCTATTTTATAGGCAAACGCCGGCTCAATCTGAAGACTGGAGGCGATCATATCTTCTGTAACGGCTGATTTGCTTGTGAGGGTGAAAGTCGAGTCGGAATTTACTCCGAGCGAATCCACGGTGTCGGCTTGGAGGGTAAATTGATTGTCAGAAACAACAGTTACCGGTATGGGTTCTTGATTGACAACAGGCTCGACAGTCCGATTATTATCCAAATAGAAATATAAAACGACCCCTCCAGCGATCACAACCACTGCAAGGGAGATGCTGATAAGTAATTGTTTTTTCATAGTTCTTTTCAAATGATAAAATGAAAAGCGTTGACGCCTGTATTGTAGCTTGGGGCCGGATAAATATCAAGAAATACGGGGTTTTTTGTTATATCCATGCGTGATACAATGCCTGTATGCACTATGGCGAATAAAGGAAAAACTTTTCTTATTTTCGATGCCAATGCGATATTACATCGCTCGTTTCACGCGTTGCCGCCTTTAATGAGTAAGGATGGAACAGTTGTAAATGCAGTATATGGATTTGCTACGACCTTATTAAAAGCACTAAAAGAATTTCGGCCCGGTTATGTGGCAGTGGCGTTTGATGTGAAAGGGCCGACCTTCCGGCATAAAGAGTATAAGGAGTACAAAGCAACGCGGGTGAAAGCGCCGGATGAATTTTATGAGCAAATACCGATTGCACACGACTTGCTTGATTCATTCAATATTCCCGTGTTTGAGTTGGAAGGATATGAGGCGGACGATGTGATTGGTACCTTGGCAAAAAAGACAGAAGATAAAGCCAACGTAGTTATCGCTACTGGTGATATGGACGCACTGCAACTGGTGGATGACAACATTAAAGTATTTACTCTGCGAAAAGGAGTAAACGACACCGTGGTATATGATTCAGATGCGGTAAAGGAACGATATGGCCTGACCCCAGATCAAATTGTCGATTACAAAGCATTAGCAGGAGATCCTTCTGATAACATTCCGGGCGTGAAAGGTGTAGGAAAAATAACAGCCACAAATTTATTAAAAACATTCGGAAGCCTTGAAACATTATACAAGGAGTTAGACCAAGGCACACAAAAGGTAAAAAAAATTAAGGAAGCTGTAAGAACCAAACTGATAAAAGATAAGAAGAATGCTTTTTTAAGCCAAAAGCTGGCAACGATAGATTGTGATACACCTTTGAAGTTTTCACTTGAGGATACGGCAAAACAGAAATTCGACAACGATAAAGTTATTGCGCTTTTTCAAAAACTAGGATTTAAAAATCTCATGTCGCGGTTACCAAAGGAGCAGATGAGCATCTTTGGTGACCAAACAGAGGACAAAGGTGGAAGCCAAGAGGTCGAATATGAAAAAATTACTACACGCAAAAAAGTTGAAGCATTTGAACTGCCAAGAAATTCAAAAGCGAAATATGAGTTAGTTAATACAAAGGAGGCGTTTGAAGCATTTGTTAAAAAGGTAAAAAAGCAGAAGATATTTGCCGTGGATACGGAGACAACCAGCCTAGAGCCTCATGATGCTAAGTTACTTGGGTTAAGTTTCTCGTGGAAGGATAATGAGGGATACTTTGTTGGTTTACCAATAATAAAAGATAAGGAGATATTTGGTGAATTAAAGAAATTACTAGAAGATCCGAATATTTGGAAGATAGGACACAATATAAAGTATGACTATGCGATTTTGAAGCTCGCGGGAATTGAAATTAACCCGATCAGCTTCGATACGATGGTAGCTTCGTATTTAACGAATGCCGGAACGAGGCAGCATAAGCTGGATACGATTGCGTTTACGGAGTTTGGTTATCGCATGGTGCCGATCGAATCGTTAATTGGTGTAGGCAAGAAAAAGATTTTGATGGAGGATGTACCTCAGGACAAACTTTCATGGTATGCGTGTGAAGATGCTGATTTCACCTGGCGGATTTATGATGTTATGAAAAAGCGATTAGCAAAAGACAATCTTACAGGGCTTTTTGAAAAAATCGAATTGCCATTGATCCCTGTTTTAGCTGACATGGAATTGGCCGGTATAGCAATTGATTCCCCATTTCTTGCACAACTTGAAGAAAAAGCTGGCAAGAGACTCATTGAGCTCACAAAAAGCATTTACGAACATGCAGGCAAGGAATTTAACATCAATTCCCCGCTCCAGCTGAAAGAAATCCTTTTTGACGATCTGCAAATTACTGCGGAAAAAATTAAACGAACGAAAACAGGTCTCTCCACTGCAGCATCAGAACTTGAAAAAATGCGGGATGAACACCCTATTGTCGAAAACATCATCGAATACCGGGAATTAGCCAAACTTCAGTCAACATATATAGAGGCACTGCCGAAGCTAGTCAATAAAAAAACAAGTCGTGTTCACACCAGCTATAATCAAACGGTCACTGCGACCGGAAGACTGTCTTCATCCAACCCAAATCTCCAAAACATTCCCATTCGTACCGAGCTCGGTGCGGAAATCAGAAAGGCGTTTATTGCAGAACGAGGTATGCGGCTCATTTCTGCGGACTATTCACAGATAGAATTGCGTGTAGTTGCCAGCATTGCGAGCGACGAAAAAATGATCGAGTCATTTAAAAAAGGCGAAGATATCCATAAGCGTACTGCGGCCGACGTGTATGAGATTGCATTAGAAGAAGTAACGAAAGAACAACGGTATGCAGCGAAGGAAGTCAATTTCGGCGTATTATACGGCATGGGTGTGATGGGGCTTGCTTCCCGAAAAGGCATTACCCGTGAACATGCACGAGAATTTATAGATAAGTATTTTACTGTCCATCACTGGATTAAGGATTATATTGAATCCACGAAAGTACTGGCGTATAACCTTGGATATGTCGAGACGCTCCTTGGTCGCAGGAGATACATTCCTGATATTCGTTCGACGATGAGACAGGTCCGCTCGGCTGCAGAACGAATGGCGGTCAATATGCCTGTGCAGGGAACGGCCGCGGACTTGATGAAGCTTGCGATGATTGAAGTTCAAAAAACATTATTTAAAGTAAGTCCAAAGAGTAAGCTCTTACTCCAAGTACATGATGAGCTCGTACTGGAGGTTCCTCAAAGTGATGTAAATAAAGTGGCGAAGTTTATAGTTGAAACAATGAATGGAGTGTATAAACTGAAAGTTCCTATCGAAACGGAAGTAAAAGAAGGTAAGAACTGGGGCGACATGAATGAGGTGAAAGTATAAAAAGAAAATCCTTCGACTCGTTTTACTCACTCAGGATGTGAAAACCGCTCCTCTCTTGGAATGAGGGAGCGGTCATGCGTATACTTGTGGTGGTTAAGACTATGCATCGCCGATTGCTTTTCGGATGTGTGTGCGGATGCGCACCTTGCTATCATCACCATACACTGGACCGACGATCTTTTTTCCCAACAGTTCGGAGAGGCGACTCATTGCATTTCTCTGATCGCCAAGCAGATCGGGATCAGCGAGAATGCTGATGATCGTGATTACCGTTGGCTCCGAATTAGTAAACTTCTGGAAAAGCCAAACGGCAATGGCGGCTCGTACGATTTCGAACCGAATAGCCCGAAGCTTGATGACGTTCCGAATCTTGGTGGCTACTTGGTCAGATGGCAGTACTTGAGTAGGCCACTCAATATTCTCTAGAAGCTCTTTGGCGGCGTTGACGATAAATACAGATGTTTCGGGCACTGCTTTCCCCCTTTGTGTAGTGTGCGATTGTTTGCTTTTTGATTCGGTAGCTTACATGCTAAAATACCTTTTGTCAACGCCTATGATCATGTTTCTTTTCGGATCTGACACATTCAGGTCCAAACAACGCCTTCGTCAATTAAAAGAGGGCTTTAAAAAAAAGTACGATCCAACCGGATCGAATCTTGCCGTATTAGATGGTGAGAAGCTTACGTTAGAGAAATTTCGCAAAGCTGTGGGTGCGTCCGGTTTTTTATCCAAAAGGAGACTGGTAATCATTGAAGAAGTAATCGGGAAGAGCAAAAAGAAGGATCTTCAAAAGGATATTGTAGACTATTTTGAAAGCACTGACTGGAATGATGATAATATTGTAATATTCTGGGAAGCGGATGTAGCGACAAAAAGCAGAAAACCGAGAAAAAAAACAACAGGAAAGAATAAAGCAGTAAGCCGATCAACCCGGCCGCTTCTCAAGCGTCTTCAGGAAGAAAAATATGCTGAAGAGTTTCCACAGCTCAAAGGCGAACAACTTACTAGATGGATTCAAAGTGAAATACGCCGACTTGGTGGATCAATTGATAGTTCTGCGCTTACAGAGCTTGCAAGCAGAGTCGGCTCTGACTTATGGCAAATGACAAACGAAATTAATAAACTTATCGCACTTCGTGATTCAAAGAACATTAAGCTCGATGATGTTAAGCAGATGGTGAAATCACAGTACGACGAAAATATTTTTCACTTGACTGACGCTCTTGCCACAAAAGATTTAAAAACAGCTTTGAGACTGTTAACAGACCAACTTGCTTCTGGCGCCCATCAATTATATATACTCACCATGTTGGTTCGACAATTTCGCTTACTTATACAGGCGCATGAACTTATCGAAACTGAGCCGCATCCGGCCACGATTGCTTCAAGATTAAAAATTCACCCTTTTGTTGCCCAGCAGCTTATTTCACAGGCAAAAAAATTTACCTTTCCCGAACTAAAACGTATTTATGATGAGCTGGCTGAACTTGATCTTAAATTCAAAACATCCGATGGGGAACCACGGCTCCTCTTCGATCTTTTTGCTACGTCAGTCTGTACTCCTGAAAAAACTTAAGAAAGTTTATTAAGCTGTTTCATTAAGCGGGACTTTGTTCTGGACGCCGTGTTCTTTTTTATGACGCCATTCTGAGTAGCTTTATCCATCGCTTTGATTGTCTGTTTTATCGCAGTTTCAGCTTCGCTTTTATTCTTTGCAACAAGCAGCTGCCGGCTTTTCTTTATAAGCTTTTTTAGGTTGTCCTTTACAACCGTATTACGGTCAGCAAGCTTTTTAGTTTGTCGCAAATGCTTGATTGCAGATTTTTTTGTTGGCATATGTATGAGCTAGTCTAGCAGGGAGAATAATTCTTTGCAAGAGGCTAGAGAGGAATGTCCAATAGGGGATGTTTCTTCCATTCAGGATCATTGAAATGCCACCATTCCATAGGAAACGGGATAAAACCAGCATCTTTCATTGCACGTTCAAGGATGAGCATGTTTTTTCTTTCTTGGACGGAAACATGTGTAGCTGACCTGTGAGCTTTTTTGGTGAATGCATCAAATGGCGTAGGCATGACCAACTTCTTTCCTTTAGCATCAACAAGCGTGCAGTCTATTGCAGTGCCGCGATTATGTGGAGAGCCTTTTTTTGGATTGGCCACATATCGTTCATCCGGTTTTTTTCTCCACAAGATTTTTTGAACACTCAGTGGCCGATAGCAATCCCATATTTTGATCCGATAACCTTTTTTCTTCAAAATACGATGAGCTTTCAGTAATCTCTGGGCAACTGACTGCAGAAGAAGCGCTCGGGGTTGATGATACATTTTTTTTCCGACAAAGTTATTTTTTGTGGCGTATCGAATGTCGAGAACAAATGTTCGATCGAGCGTTCGAATATCGACAAATCCTACAGCTCGCATGATTGAGCTTTTATATTTCTTAGGATGATATGCCGGTAGTCGAATGATTTTGGGCTTAAGCCCCATGGTAACAAGTTCCTTTCGCAAGTTCTTTGTGAAAGCTTTCTGATCATACCCGAGACAGATTACATGAGGACGAACTTTTTTTACTGAGTTGATTTTTTTATCAAGACCGCCAAGAATGATCTTATCGGCTATGCCAAGATTTTGAAGAGCCTTGAGGCGTTGTCGCTCTGTTTGATGCGGAGTAATTTTTTTTACCTTTTTGACCGTCTTATCACGTGCGATGATCACTGTAAGATGGTCTCCGCGCTTTTTTGCCTGTTGCAAAAACCATATGTGGCCCGGATGCAGAAGGTCAAACGTGCCTGCGGCAAGTACTTTTTTCATAGTAACAGTATAGCGTTTGACGACCGATTTGGGGAGTGATAAGATGTAGCTTCTCAAACAATAAAACGGAAACACACACTGCTCATACAAAAGGAGATTCTCATGTGCGGGTTCTTATATATTCACGATCCGAAGCGACGGCTTACCGGACAACAGATGGCTGAACGAGTCTTTCTCGCACTTCTTGCCGAGCAACATCGCGGCCAGCATGGCGGTGGACTTGGCTATACGAATGGAAGCAGGGTATGGTGCAATCGATTTTTTGGACTTGTTTCCGGACAATTCGATGACCTAGGTGCACACCTTGATCCTCCCCGTCCCTATCGCGGTCAGCTTAAGAAGCTGGTTGATCGAGAGCCAAATCGAGTACTTGCGCATCTACGATACGCAACGGCTGGTGGTGCGGCTGATCTGGTCCATTACCAACCACACCGGATTCAACTGATTGGCGATACGGGTGTGTTTGCCTCGAACGGCGATATCCCACTTCTTGAAGCAGAAAGGGCAAAGCTGGCACGTGCTGGTGTGGATTTCGAGTCGGACAACGATGCAGAGTTTACGCTCCGTTTCATTGCCCATATCAAGCAAATGGAGAATTGTTCCTGGGTGGATGCAATCAGACGTTTTATGCAAACCATCGAGGGAGCATACTCCGGTGTGCTGATGACCAAGAAGCGGACGTTCTTCATGAGAGATCCGCTTGGCTTTCGCCCGTTTGTCGTTGGAAGAATGTCTGACGGCACCATCGTTGCAGCATCCGAAACGTGCTCACTCAAAATTCTTGGTGCAAGATTTGAGTTTGAGGTCGAACGAGGCTGTATCGTTGAGATTGAGGACGATGGTACGATGCACAGATCTTCGTACGGCGGGGAACTTCCGGTATGTGCGGCTCATTGCATTTTCTGTCTTGCATACTTCGCACGCCCAGATAGTCGAGTGTTTTTTGATGGCCGATCATGGACTAAAGTTCGTCAAAAAGGCTCGTATTCGTATGAGTTTGGTCAACAGCTCGGACGGATAGCCCCGGTGGATGCTGATTTCTGCACATCGATTCCCGCATCAGGAGATAAAGCATGCGAGGGATTCAGCAGAGAAACCGGTCTTCAGATGATCCAGCTGTTTGTCCGGAATACGTTTGTGCCCCGCACATTCATTATGTCTGTACAGGAACTGAGAGAGTTTCTCGTCAGACTCAAACTCGGTCTCATGGATGACGTCCTGAGAAAACGTCCTCGCGTATGTATCGTGGATGACTCAATTGTACGAGCAACCACGATACGGGAAGTGATCAGGATTATCCGTGAAGCTGGTGCGTCCGAAGTACATATACGAATTCCATTTCCGCCGATCACCGACCCATGTTTTATGGGTGTAGCGATGCCAACGCGGGATGAGCTTGTAGCCTCAAACAGGACTCTCGAGCAAATCAGGGAATTTATCGGAGCAGATTCGCTTGCATATCTACCTCCGGAAGGTCTTGAGGAGGCGATGCGTCGCCGCGGTGACGAGATGAGTGACTACTGCACTGCATGTTTTTCCGGAAAGTATCCACTTCAGGTATGATTTCCTGTTTCATTACTTGGCCCCAGCGTTTGGAGGAACGCGGGGCCTTTTTCTATTAATATGAGTAATTGAATGATTTTATTGACGTAGAAGCTGGAGTATTGCTACAGTTACCGTCAATACAAAAAGTTGAACGCTCACGAACAAAACATGGAGGTTCTAATGACTACCAACCATCATGCGGATGACTTCGCAGGATTTGTCAGTCTCATGTTCGCTCCCCAAGATGGATTAGGCGAGGGGACGGTGGGAGTGAATTTAAGTGAAATGATGATCCTGTTTGAGGCGGCTCATCGTGCCGGCGGGTTCACTCAGGAAGTGCTTCTTAAGCACACACCAGCATCCTTTCGCGAAGGAGGTATTAACGCACATCTTCCCGCATTTCTCGAATTATGGCGGGCTCTTATGCACGCAACGACACTCTATACCTACACTTCATTGCCTCAACTGGGAACAGGGGTTGATAAGGGCGTTACAAAGAGTGATACGGTGGCTTCAAGTCCACCTTCGAAACGTACCGGGAGTAAGCTAAACCAACTGATTCAGAAGCTCGGAGGCGGGGATGTCGCTAAGGCCTTGACTGAGCTTGATAGATTGAAAACCCTGCATAATAATTGGGAAGGCGTTGCGGTGCATCTGGGTAGTTTAAACGAGGATGCAAAGATTGACATCAAAGGTGGAACGCTTGGCGCGTTAATTTCCGGAATGCGCAAACAAGTTCGCGAGGGACGACAACCCGGGTTAGGAAAAGCATGATGGGAGAACAGTTAAAACTGCCCCAGATCCTGCTATCTGAGCTTCCCTTCCCTTCTCGCGAGGTGCTTGACCTAATCGTAGGGTATACAGATCGTTTCAGTTGCCAATTCGGTATGCGGTCTCTCCTGATTAGATGGCACCACGAACATGAGCATTCAGTAGAGTGGATTGCAGATCAGTTGGGCATCTGCGTCGCACTTGTGCGGGAACTCTTTCGCTTATATGAGGTGGAAGAGTTTCAATATAATGAGAGAGTGGCTGATGCAAAGAGTCCGGAGGATTCTAAAGTTATCATTCCTCTTAATCTCTCATCAAGTGCGAAAGGGGTTATTGCCGCTCAGATTGCCAACGCTTTTTCAATTGCCCGATTATCATGGGAAAGAACTGCGGAGATAACCGGAACAAGCCTTAAGGAGCTGAGAGAATGGATAGCTGGTAACCCAGGAGCTGTTAATGGGATTTCCAGTGTCCACATCAGGCGCTTGTTTCCCGACGGAGTCATTAAGTGGACAGCATAACCGCCACTCTCACAGGAGGAGAGAGAGGCGGTTTTTACTTATCCTGCCTTCGGTCCCGAGGGTCCTCAGGCCCGAGGGGAGCCTACCGAAGGATTTTTCATATATTAAAAAACCCATCTCGCACAAGGGTGGGTTGCGGTGCCACTCTTTGGTGTGCGAGACGGGCGGGGGGTCCATGCATATAGCGGGCATTCCATAAACGTACAGGTAACCAAGTTGGGCTGACCACCCAGTTATGGCGCCGCTTTTGTGCAGGACCACATTGAATACATTTTCTGAAGGGACAGATGATCTAACTGTAGATTGAAGGCAATTATTATGCAAACAAAAAACCCCCGTCAGATGTTTCAGGTGTACCACCTTATCTTGGGTACGATTCACCGAATCATCTGACGGGTTTTGCGGGTGTCCCGCAGTCGATGCGGGACGGCTCACCTCAAAGGGGATGGCCACAAGGGGAAAAGAGGTCGGCTCGTGATGTATAATCATGTGACTTCTCCCTTTTGAGATATTTTATTGACGTACCAGTTTTCGATTGTTAGTTTACTCTGTCGACTGGTTTTTGCAAACCGTCGTGTTTGCTAAACAACAATCTATTTACCGTGATGCTAGTTCTTCGCACGATGAGCGCGAAGAGTCCATAAAGGGCTGGTATCCACAAAGGTATTTTGAAAATGTATTGATTGCCGTGTTCCCACACACCTATATGTGTAGCGATGATCTCAACAATCGTTCCAATGATCATTGCGAGAATAATAAAGAAAAAGTCAGCTCTCTTATGAAATTTTAGTAGCGAGAGTATTAGCATGAAGGTCAGCACGAGTGTGAGTGCGATATTTGTTTCCCACAGAAAGAGTGTAACGATTGTTGTTGTCAGGTATAGTAGGAGGTCAAGAAAAAGGATGGTGACCTGATGAGGGAGCCTAGAATGGTGTTCGTAATGAATTTGTATATGCGTGAGCTTAAAGAATGTATCTCGAATACGTCGTGCGAAAAGGAACGCAAACCCCCATACCATGGGAACCCAGAGTGTAACGCCCAAAAGTGAAGGATTGAAATATGTCCATATGTTGAAGTGGGTGCATATAATTTCACCCACAGTGCCAAGAATCATTCCAATGACAAAGAAAACAATATCTTCTTTTGAATGAAAAAAAATAAATCCAATAATAACAATTAGAAAGATAAGCCCGCTTGCAAGAAGTGTTGATTCCCAAAACAGCATGAAGCTTGTGACCACAGTGATAAAAAGCACCAATTCTATTGCAAGCGTTTTCTTATTACTACTTGATAAATCCATATAATACGTGATGAATTTATTATATACGCTTTTTTGTTTTTTTCTTAGTGTTACTGGCTATCTCTTTAAGAGCTTGAAGCTCGTCTCGAATACTTGCTGCTTTTTCAAATTCTAAATTCTTTGCGGCGAGCTCCATTTGATTCTGCAAGTCCTGAATGATATGTGGGAATTCTTCTTTTGGAATGCGCTTAAGATCAGGAGAAGCTTGCTTCTTTTCTTTTTGACCAGCAAGACGAGATTCTTTAACAGCTTTTCTGATAGTTTGAGGAGTAATATGATGTTTGGTATTATACTCCTTCTGCATTTTTCTCCGTCGCCGTGTCTCGGTGATAGCTTTTTTCATCGATCGTGTTGTTCTATCAGCATACATAATGATGCGACCTTCTACATGCCGGGCGGCTCGACCCATTACCTGCATGAGTGCTGTGTATGATCGTAAAAAACCCTCTTTATCGGCATCGAGAATTGCTATAAGGGATACTTCCGGCAAATCAAGTCCTTCTCGAAGTAAGTTAATACCAACCAAAACATCATACGTACCGGTACGAAGATCCCGGAGAATCTCAAGTCGCTCAAAAGTGTCAATTTCAGAATGAAGGTGATGGACTTTAATGTTCAGCTGCTCAAGATAGTCAGAAAGGTCTTCAGCCATTCTTTTTGTGAGTGTTGTGACGAGAACACGTTGCTTTTTCTTAATATTTTTCTGGATTTCACTGAGGAGATTATCGATTTGATGCTTTGTCGGTCGTATCTCAATAGTTGGATCAAGTAAGCCAGTGGGTCTGATAAGTTGCTCGGCAACTTGTTTTGACCGATGAAGCTCATACATATCCGGCGTTGCGGATACGTAGACCACTTGATTGATTTTTTCCCTAAACTCGTCGAAATTCAGAGGCCGGTTATCAAGTGCGGCAGGAAGCCGAAAGCCATAATTTACCAATGTTGTTTTTCTCGACCGATCACCTTCATACATTCCACGAATTTGTGGAATAGTCATATGAGATTCATCAATAAAAAGAAGGAAATCCTTTGGGAAGAAATCTATTAATGTATAGGGTGGTGATCCTGGTGCTCGACCATCAAAGTATCTCGAATAGTTTTCTATTCCTGAACAGAAGCCCGTTTGTTTAATCATATCTAGGTCAAAGTTTACCCTTTGATTAAGTCGTTCGGCTTCAAGCGGTTTATTCATTTTAGTAAATGCATTCACTTGTGTATTAAGATCCTTTCGAATTTGATTAAGTACTGCATCAAAGTTGTCAGTTGATGGGAGATAATGAGTGGCAGGATATATGTCGACACTTTCATATTTTGCAATTGGACTCATTTTCAGGGAATCTACCTCTTCGATCTTTTCTAAATTATCTCCGAAGAAATGTAAACGATAAAAAGTATTTTCAGAAACAGCAGGAAATATTTCCATTACTTCTCCGAGTACTCGAAAGCTGCCGCGCCACAGATCGAGCTGGTTGCGTTTATATTGCATGAGGACAAGTTTTTCCAGCAAGTATTTGCGATTGTATTCATCACCTTTCTTTAATGTGAGCGCGGCACTATGATATTCTTTTGGCGAGCCAAGACCATAAATGCAAGAAACTGAAGCGACGATAATAACGTCTTTCCTGGAAAGCAGTGATTGTGTGGAAGCGTGCCGCAATCGATCAATTTCTTCATTAATACTCGTTTCCTTTTCGATAAAGGTATCTGTTCTTGGAATATATGCTTCAGGCTGGTAATAGTCGTAGTATGAAACAAAGTAATGAACGGCATTTTTCGGAAAAAAGTCCTGAAACTCCGAAGCGAGCTGTGCCGCCAGCGTCTTATTATGCGAAATCACCAGTGTAGGTTTTTTAATTTGCTGAATGATGTTTGCCATCGTAAATGTCTTTCCAGAACCAGTAACACCGAGAAGCGTTTGCTCCTTCATATTGCCAGAAACACCCTTTACGAGTTTTTTTATCGCATTTGGCTGGTCGCCAGTAGGTTTAAATGTTGATGTAAGTTGGAAATTCATAATCGTACCCTATAGTATACCTTTTCTATAATTAAAAAAGAAGTGTGATATATACCACTTGACATAATGAAGTTTTCTGCTAGATTAACTTTTGGAAATCGCTCACCCAAAAACCAACAGCGGTAGGGAGGCACCTTGGAGGCATTTTTTTCCAACCCCGTGTTTCGACATGTAACTGTTTCACCGCTCATGATTCCGCTAATCATCTTCGCGTCGTGCGAGATGTTCAAGGCCTTTGGTTTTATGAGCAGAATCGTCGTATAGGGTGTAACACCCTTCTCCGGCATCGGCCGTCTGGATACTTCTCCGGCGGCCGATCATTTTTTTACAATATTTTAAGCGGTTTTTTAAAAAGTAGAGCACCCCTCGGGAAATCCAAGGGGTGCTAGAAATCGTTGGAGTTGGGCGCTACTCTGGTTTACCTGCGAAAAAGTCGTCAGGTACCACATTCATCTTGAATGCGATGTAGACGAAGTCTCTTGTGCCGGTGTTCCTGACTTCATGCACATCGCCTGGTTGGATGACCAGGGAGTCGCCGGACTGCAGGTCAATCTTTTGCCCATCGACGTACCATTCCCCGTTGCATGCAGGGAAGTAGAAATATTCTGTACAACTTCTGTGATGGTGCTCTTGGGCTGTATACCCCGGACGAATTCGTACCATCTGAATAATCACTCCGGGCATACCAATCTGTTTACCATCAAAGAGCAACTTCTTGGAATAACCGAGACACTCAACCCAGGTTCCGTCAGTTCTCGTGATGTGTTCCATGAGTTCACAACTCCTCTTGTGTATGGAGGTGGACGAAAAAAAGGACGAAGGAAGATCATATCAAGTGGTTACCCGATTGTCAACCTTTCTTTGAAGTGGATAATGGTAAAAAACATTACCCTTGACTCTTTCGCCAGTTTTTGTATTGTACACGTTAAATACCCGCAGGCAGAAAATCCCGCGGAATACTCGTTTAATTATTTATCATTATATATGGCACCACACGAACTAGCACATTTAACTCTCCAATTAGCAGTTTTACTCTTAGTAGCAAAGCTTTTTGGGTTGATTTTTAAGAAAATGAATCAATCTGAGGTATTGGGCGAGCTGATTGCCGGTATGGCAATTGGTCCGTTTGCTCTTGGGATGATTGATATCCCCGGTATTGGGCCGCTGTTTCCTATCATAGAAAAGATCGGCGAGCATGCTTCAACGTTACCAATATCTTCCGAACTTTATTTTGTTGGTCAAATTGGAGCTGTATTGCTATTATTTCTCGTTGGTCTTGAAACGAATGCCAGGATGTTTATGAAATACGGGGTAAAGGCGCTTGGAATCGGTATTGGCGGTGTCGTGTTACCTTTTTTCCTTGGTGCGTGGGCAACTGTTCAGTTTGGATTTGCGACCAGCATGATGGATGGTACAGCGCTTTTCATTGGAGCGATTATGACAGCCACATCAGTAGGTATCACCGCACGTGTGTTGGCGGATATGTATAAGTTGGATACAAAAGAAGGTGTTTCAATTCTTGCTGCCGCAGTCATTGACGACGTTTTAGGCATTCTTGTTTTGGCTCTGGTATTAAATCTTTCAGCAACTGGAGGAGGATCAATTGACTGGGGTGCACTTGGAATAATCGGACTCAAAGCACTTGGATTCATTGCTGTGGTAACGGTACTGGGAATCATTTTTGCAAAACGGCTATCAAATATTCTTCATAAGCTGGAAGGAAAGACCTATGCAGCCATAGCTGCTGCGATTGCTTTTCTTATCGCCGCACTAGCTGAACAGTTTGGCCTCGCAATGATTATTGGAGCATATATGGCTGGTATCCTATTATCGGTAACGCAAATTAAAAAAGATTTAGAGGAAAAGCTCGCTGGTGCGTCACACATCATTGTCCCGGTGTTTTTTGCTATCATGGGTACACTCGTAGACTTTAAGGCAATGGCAGCTGGATTGGCGTTCGGTCTCGCTTTAACTGGATTGGCGATAATCGGAAAAGTAATCGGCTCTGGAGTTCCAGCATTGTTTTCAGGGTTTAACTTTCTCGGTAGTGCACGCATCGGTATCGGCATGTTACCACGGGGTGAGGTGGCATTAATTATTGCTGGTATCGGTTTATCGGCAGGAATCATTGAGTCAGAGATTTTTGGTGTGTCAATTATGATGACGATTGTTACAACATTGATGGCACCGATTATTCTTGTGCCGCTGTTTAAAATCAATAAGTCAGGATCACGTAAAGAAGAGCCCAAGCCCTCAATTATTGAACCATATCGGGTATGGGAGACTACCCCATATGTTCGTCGTGCACTTCGGGATTTCTTGACCACTGAGTTCGAAAAAGCTGGTTATAACATGCTTCTCGATGACGAAGTTCGTGGTATATATGAATTTGGTCATGGAGAAAATGAGAACAAGCTTATCACAATGAAAAAGGATGACAGTAAGCTCCAGATTGATTGCAGTGAAGACGCATCACAGGACGTCGACAAGGTGGCAGCGGATGCAATACAACATTTCACCGATGCAACAAGCCGACTTCGGAATACTCCTGAAGCTGCCTAAGAATTTTACTTAGAATTTCATAAGGGTGGCGATTACTATCAATCGTCGCCTTTTTGGTTCAATTTGGTATACTAGTGACACTATGATTGCACATCTTTCAGGAGTTATTCGACATAAAGCGGAGGGATATCTTATTGTTGATGCAAATGGTGTAGGTTATCGCGTGGTTGTGTCTACAGCAGTGTGCAATGAAAGTGAAGCAAACACCTCGATAGAACTTTTTACCCATCTGGAAATGCGTGAAAATCTCATGGAGCTTTATGGTTTTATTACAATCGAGGAAGTAGAAATTTTCAAGAAGCTACTCACGGTCACGAGCATTGGTCCAAAGACGGCAATGAACATTTTAGAAAAAGTTTCCATTACACAGTTAAAGGAGGCAATTGCTCATGGAGATTCTTCAACACTTGAGCAGATTAAGGGTATCGGAAAAAAGACTGCCGAAAGACTTGTCTTAGAATTGAAATCCATTTTTCAGAAAGGTAAGACAAAAAAACCTGCAGAAAACTCTGAAGAGATTGATGCGCTTGTTGCACTGGGTTACTCAACTTCTGAAGCTCGAACAGCGTTAGCAAAAGTTCCAAAAAGTGTTAAAGGAGATGACGCGCGTATTAAAGCTGCATTAAAAAGTTTGGCAAAGACATAGTATGGATGTTCAAGAGATTCGTGATCAAAAAGAGCTGGACGAGTTCGTTGTCTCACAGCCACGGAGTCAGTTTTTGCAGTCATGGGCGTGGGGAGCATTTAAAGAAACAGAACAGTTTGGTGTAAAAAGATTCGGTCTGTATGATGAGTCCACATTAATTGGGACTGCTTCAGTCTTACAAGTTTCCATGCCTGCGCGGAAAAGCTATTGGTATATTCCTCGCGGACCAATATTGAAATTCAATCTTCCGGCAGAGAATTGTGTTCCGTCATTGTCTTTTTTTCTTACAACCTTGAGTGAGGAAGCTAATAAAGCAGGAGCGGTCTTTATACGAATGGAACCGTCTTTTGAAAAAGGGGACATTGAGTCTTTTCCAAAAATAATGAAAGATTTCTCGTTGACACAAACAAAATCGATTCAGCCGTCAGATACCTCTATTCTTGATTTAGGATATTCGTCAGAGGAATTATTGTCACATATGCATCAAAAGACTCGCTACAACATTCGTCTTGCACAGAAAAAAGGAGTGAAGATCCATAAAGGCGGTATTAATGAAATAAAGCATTTTAATCAGCTTAACATTGAAACCACTGAACGTGATCAATTCCAATCTCATGAATCACATTATTACGAGCAAATGTTCCGTAATCTTCCAGAAGACTTTATTCATTTATATTACGCAGAGTTTGAAGGAAAAGTGATAGCGGCGAACATTGTCATCTCTTTCGGAGATATGTGTACGTATGTCCATGGAGCGTCAGCGAATCAATTTCGAAATGTGATGGCGCCCCACCTTCTTCAATGGCAGCAGATTCTCGATGCAAAGGAAAGCGGAAAAGGCTGGTATGATTTCTGGGGTGTTGCTCCGAAAGATGCTTCTGAGGATCATTCATGGGTAGGGATTACCCGTTTCAAGCGCGGCTTTAGCGGAACGGACGTGATGTATATAGGAACGTTTGATGCTCCGCTGAAAAAGTGGTGGTATCGTATGTACTCAACAGCCAGGCGACGGTAGGCCATTAATTTATCTTATGATAGTATTACTCAAATATGATTACTGACATTCTTATATCAGCAGGTGGGAAAGGAACTCGAATGAAGCATCTTTCTCAAGACATGCCCAAGCACCTTCTCGAAGTGGAGGGGAGGCCATTTTTGCATTATGTCTTGGATAATGTCATGGAAGCCGGCTTCACGAAGATTTTTTTAGTTATTGGGCATAAGAAAGAAAAGCTCGAAGAGTTTGTTGCCAAACATTCATATCCCATAACACTCATTGATCAATATGAGGCATTGCCTGATAAGTATGGCACTGCTTGTCCGGTTATGTGCACCGAAAAGTATTTATCGGGAAAACAATTTGTATCAATAGCCGGGGACAACTATTATTCTGCTGAGGATTTACAGCGCATGAGGGAACACGATGATGAATTTACGTATGTTGGGGGCTTAATAGATGAGCACCCAGAAGAGAAAGGAGTATTGGTTTGTGATGATAAAGGCATTCTTCAAAGAATTGCTGAGAAACCAAAAGAATACGTAGGTAATCTCGTAAATACGAGTTTGTATAAATTTACTCCGGACGTTTTTGACTATATTAAAAAAGTTGAAGTGTCGTCACGTGGGGAATATGAGATTACAGATGTAATAACTGCGCTTGCAAAAGAGGGAAGGGCAAAAGTCCAAAAACTTGAAGACGGATGGCTTGATTTTGGGAGACCAGATGACATTAAACACATGGTCGATCTTCTCCAGAGGCGAAAGCATTCACATTAATTAGCGCGCCCCCATAGTTTCCCTCGCTCCGCTCGGGACTTTCAGCCCTTCGCTCACTCAGGGCTTTCAGCAATGGATCCCTCACTTCTCTCTTCGTTCGAGTTCGGGACAGGTGGGACGCAAGATTCTCGAAGTGAGCGGAGCGAACGAAGATCCCGCACCATTTGCGTCCCCGTCGTTCAATGGATAGGACACAAGATTCCGGATCTTGTAATAGAGGTTCGAATCCTCTCGGGGACATATATGGTGCGGGGCGGAGCCTTTGATCGAGGTTCGAATCCTCGTAGGAGCAATTTATTTCAAAAAAGCTTTCAGGTTCTTTAAGCGTAGTAGCCGTAAAGTTAGCATGAGATTCGAAGCTGCGAGCGTGCGTAGCGCCTAGGATTCGATTCTCAAAGATCCCGCCTGAGTCCTGAGTTTAACGAAGTCCTTGCCGTTCGAGGCCCTGAGGGCCTCTCAGGCCCGAAAGGGAATGAAATGAAGGGCCGAAGGGCGAATGGCGGGGCCTCTGGGGGCATTTTGACATCGTCAGTTGTTCTGATACAATCATATTACTCTTATTATGAGTGGAGCGAGGGATTTGGCCCGATGACCTCCCGGCAACCGCTCTCCGAAGCTTTAGCAAGCGAAGGAGAAGTAGGTGCCCCATCCAAGATAGATAAGGGGTGCTAAAAAGCGCTTCTTATCAATAGATAAGAAGTTTTTAAATAATTAACTAAAATAAGCAATGACTCAGAGAAAGAAAAAACTCTTTACATCAGAATCTGTTACTGAGGGCCATCCTGATAAAATATGTGATCAGATTTCTGATGCGATTTATGATGAAATGCTTAAACAGGACCCGGACTCACGTGCGGGTGTTGAGTGTTTTGCGACAACGGGATTAGTAATGGTAGGCGGTGAAGCACGCACAAAAGCGTACGTGAACATTCAAGATATTGTCCGCAGAACACTGAAAAGGATTGGATATGATAAATCAGAATATGGTTTTAACTATGAAGATGTCGGTGTAATTAGTTCGTTGCACGATCAATCACCGGATATTGCGCAGGGAGTCGATGAAGGTACGGGTGACTTTAAAGAACAGGGGGCGGGTGATCAGGGCTTGATGTTTGGGTATGCTACTGATGAAACGCCCGAGCTGATGCCCCTGGCAATTTCGCTTGCACACAAGCTCACCATGAAACTCGCGGAGGTTCGTAAGAATGTTAAGCAGACATACCTTCGACCTGACGGAAAGTCACAAGTTACTGTTGAATACGCAAATGGAACTCCAAAAAAGGTAGAAACGGTTGTTATCGCTGCCCATCATTCAAAAGGTGTTGATATACAGAAGATCCGGGATGACATTACACGAGAAGTTATTAAGCCGGTGCTTGGAACGTGGCTTACTGATGAGACGAAGATATTTATTAATTCAACGGGAAAATTTGTTATTGGTGGCCCACCTGCCGATGCAGGTCTGACTGGAAGAAAAATTATTGTAGATACATACGGAGGAGTAGGAGCTCATGGTGGAGGATGTTTTTCCGGAAAAGATGTTTCAAAAGTTGATCGGAGCGCATCCTATGCTGCTCGCTACATTGCGAAAAACATTGTTGCTGCAGGACTAGCAAAACAATGTGAGGTCCAACTTGCCTATGCGATCGGTGTTGCAAAGCCTGTTTCTGTTATGGTAAATACATTCGATACGGGTAAGATTGATGATGATAAAATTGAAGATCTTGTCGAAAAACATTTCCCGCTTAAACCAGCTGACATTATTCGAGAATTAGATCTGAAGCGCCCGATATATGAAAAGACAGCGGCGTACGGACATTTCGGTCGGGAGGATAAAGATTTTACCTGGGAGAGAACCGATAAAGTGGATATTCTCAAGAAAGCGTTGAAATAACTGGTAGCTGTTTTTTACTGCATTTGGTATACTTCATTTAATGAATGTATGCCAATAAGCAGGTTAAAACAATTTGATAAGAATCTCACGTGGCAGGACAAACTTGCTGATAAGATTACTGCATTTTGCGGTAATATGCGGTTTGTTTATTTTCATGCCGTTTGGTTTTTTATTTGGGTAGTTATTAATATTATTGGCTGGATAAATGAATGGGATCCGTATCCATTCGGATTACTTACACTAGTTGTTTCTCTTGAAGCAATCTTTTTATCTACCTTCATTTTAATTTCTCAAAATCGCCAGAATGAACGATCCGAACTACGCGCACAAATGGATTATGAGGTGGATCAGCGTTCGGAGCGTGAGATATCAAAGATAAAAGCCATGCTTGAAGAGATTATACAGAATCAAAAGCGCATGATGAATAAATCTAAATGAAGTTTTCGCGTCGTGCACAGTCTCATCCTAAGTATGCCACTCAGACGGCATTTCATCGGCGTAAAATTATATCTTCTCGATTGAGAAAATCTGGTGTAAAAGGAAAACATGTCTCTCGAAATTCCTCAAGTATATGAAAAAGATTATTTTTCTTATCATCATAGTGGCTCTGGTAGTTATTGGAACTTTCTTTTTATATTTTCGAGACTCCGAGGACAGTATCGCCAACGATGCTATTAATGCGATAACGGGAATTGGGTCAATTGATATTAAGGAAGCAGCTGATCAGAGGTTGGCTATCTCAAAGGCCAAGGAATTATGGCGGGCATACTCTTTTTCAGGAGAAGATTTATCTGACGGTCCGTGCCTATCTAATGAAGTCATTCCTGGCTGGGTTGCTGACGTCGTGCATGATCCTCGGCAAGCCATTGATAATGATCCTGCAAATCAATGTTCGGCTTATCGCTCGGGCGAGGCTACACACTTTGTAGAATTAGATATTGATGGTAATCTTATCCGGGCAGAATAGCGTATGATTCATGTGTACGTGAGCTATCCATCAGTAACTGAAGCAAAAAAGATATCTCATATGCTTCTCAACAAGCATCTTGTTGCATGCGCGAACTTTTTTCCCGTGCATTCATCATATAGATGGAAGGGGAGGACCGTGCATAAAAAAGAGATTATCAGTTTTGTTTCAACGACAAAAAAACATTATAAGCAAATTGAAAAAATTATTACCAAGCACCATTCGTATACAGTCCCATGTATCATGGAATTACCGGTAAATCGTGTGTATACTCCCTATAAGAAATGGGTCATGCATGAAACGTCATAACGGGTTACGTAGGAAAACTAGTTGATTCATAACCAGCTTAAAAAGGAATTAATACTATTAATAATGCATCATGAATAAGATTTTCATTTGGATCGCACGCATAGGATTTCTTGGATGGATACTATTTGAATTACTGAATTGGGTTGGTATATTACATTTCACTCTTGATTTTACCTGGGTTGGCTTAGCAATCACCGCTGTGGGTGTCTGGGTGGCAATCGAGCTCATTTCTCATCATTTAAAAAAAGCAACAGGATCTGGACTTCCCTGGTTTGCATATATCATTTCACTTTTTGGAACAAGTTGGGATGCACTTGGGGATGTCGTACATTGGTATACTCAATTTATCTGGTATGATCAAGCAGCACATTTTATCGGAGGAAGCGCACTAGGCATCATTTCATTCATCACTCTGTGGAGACTGTACCAAGCAAAAAAAATAATTTTACCGCGTTGGCTGCTTAATACCTTGGCACTCACCATAGCAAACATGGTTGGTGTGCTGTATGAGATTGAAGAATACACAGAAGATGCCATTAATTCATCGGGCAGGCTTGGGTCAGGTGTGGATACAGTAAATGATATGCTATTAAATCTGGTTGGAGCACTTCTTCTCATTTTAATCGCTGACATGTATGTCCATCGTCTACAACGTAAAAGGACTCCTGAGAGCAGTTCTTCCTGAACAAATATTTCTCGCCTACCATAGAATGCTCGCAGCATTCGGTGCTATGGTGTATCGTCATCCGTCGCGAAAGATGGTTGTTATCGGAGTTACGGGAACGAAAGGAAAAACCAGTGTAGTTTATTTACTGTCTGACATTCTTCGTCATGCCGGAGAAAAAGTCGGATTCATTTCTGGCACCTCATTTCGCATTGCAGACGAATCATGGCCCAACTTGCTTAAAATGACTATGCCTGGAAGATTTAAACTTCAAAAACTCCTGCGGCAAATGGTTGACGCCGGATGTACTTATGCAATTGTAGAAACCACTTCAGAAGGTATACGCCAGCATCGCCAGAGGGGGATTGAATATGATGTGGCTGTTCTCACGAATCTCAGTCCGGAGCATATCGAATCTCACGGATCGTTTGAGAAATACCGCGAAGCCAAGGGGAGGCTCTTTGCTTCTCTTGGAGGGAGTTATCGCAAGGTTCTTGACGGGAAAAAAATTCCGAAAGTAAAAATTCTTAATCGTGACGACGAGCATTTCAATTATTTTACAAATTATTTCTCGGATTCTACATATTTCTTTTCAACTGATCCATCAAAAGATGGAGAAGATATTTTTGTCGCAAAAGATATTTCTCTTCACGGCGATAAAAGTGAGTTTATGGTTCGTGAAACCAAGTTTTCAATTCCCCTTATTGGACAGCATAATGCTTACAATTCTTTAACTGCCATAACTACGTGTAGTGCACTGGGTGTTTCCCTGAATACGATCAAAGAAGCATTACAAAAAACTCATCCACCTCCTGGAAGGTTAGAAGAAATTAAAAATTCAAAAGGATTTCATGTGTTTGTAGATTACGCTCATGAGCCGGCTAGTCTGCGGGCTGCATTTGAATCGGTAAGATTATTACAGCCACATCGACTTATCTCTGTACTAGGATCACAAGGAGGTGGGCGCGACAAATCAAAACGTTCAGTGATGGGTGGTCTTGCCGCAGAATTTGCTGACATGGTTATTGTCACAAATGAAGATCCTTATGATGAGCCGCCGCAGGATATTATTGATGATGTTATAAAGGGCGTAGTTATGTTTGGGAGAAAAAAGTTTACAGAGGGAAATAATCTTTTAAAAATTATTGATCGGCGTGAAGCAATCAATAAAGCAATTTCACTTGCTCAAAAAAAGGATGTGGTATTAATTTCCGGAAAAGGCGGAGAACAAATAATGGTAGTGAAGGGCGGCAAACATATTCCGTGGAATGATGCTGAGATCGCCAAAAAATGTCTCAGATAACTGTGGATAACTTACTTGATACTTGTTTTGTGCAAAGTATAACGAGTATATATTAAGCTGTTTTTAGGGATGAACGATCACTATCTTGACAAAAAACGCGGAGTCTTGACATACCAAGACTCTTTCTGCTATGCTCTCTACTACGCAATTCCTCTCCGCCAATAAATGGCGAAGGCATGGAAGCCTCTAAATACTACATGGGGTCAGACGACAATTCGTAAAACTGAATCAAGCGCCCAATAACTCGTTCCGCTTTTGTTACTAGTGGGAGGAGAGTATTTTTTTCATATCCTTAAAGAGGCCTCCATACGTTTTTTTAACGTTTTTTTTCATGGCCAACACAACAACTCAACGAAAATATTTTACCCAAGTAAAAGAAACCGCGCCTCTACCAAATCTCATTGAGGTTCAACGCCATTCGTATGATTGGTTTTTCCGTGAAGGCTTACGAGAACTTTTTGAAGAAATAACTCCCGTAAAAGATTTTATCGGGAGAGATTTGGAATTATATTTTCTTGATTACTATCTTGATGAACCTCGATTTGATGAACAAACTGCTCACTCAAAAAATGTAACATTCGAAGCTCCGCTACGTGTTGAAACCAAGCTGGTTAATAAAAAAACCGGAGAAATAAAAGAACAGGAAATATATCTCGGTGATTTTCCATTAATGACTGATCGAGGCACATTCATTGTCAATGGAATCGAGCGTGTAGTAGTCAGCCAGTTGATTCGTTCAGCTGGTGTTTTTTTCACTTCGGATATTGTTCGAGGACGAAAAATGTATGGGGCAAAAATTATTCCAAACCGTGGCGCCTGGCTAGAAATTGAGACCGATTACAATAATGTCATTCATGTAAAGGTTGATCGAAAGCGAAAAGTGCCGATTTCAGCACTTATGCGTGCGTTTGGTTTTGGTTCTAATGATGAATTAATTGATTTATTCAAAGATGTTGATACGCATCCTGATAATCGATACATAGAAAGCACCGTTACAAAAGATACATCAAGAAGCGAAGGAGAGGGCTTGCAGGAAGTATACAAGCGTGTTCGTCCAGGTGACCTGGCAACAGTTGATAATGCCCGAGAACTCATCTTCAAAATGTTTTTTAGCTTTGATCGCTATGATTTTGGGAGAGTAGGTCGGTATAAGCTCAATCATCGCTTTGGTTTTGATTTTCCAAATACAAAAGAATACAGAGTTCTTCAGAAGGAAGACATAATTCAGATTGTCAAAGAAGTCATTCGCTTGAATAACTCACAGAGAGACGCGGATGACATTGATCATTTAGGTAATAGGCGTGTTCGAGCTATTGGTGAACTTGTACAGAACAAATTTCGCGTCGGGTTAGCACGAATGGAGCGAATTATCAAAGATCGTATGTCGACTCTTGATATCGCGACTCTGACTCCAAACCAATTAATCAATGCACGTCCGGTTATTGGTTCAGTAAAGGAGTTTTTTATGTCTTCTCAGCTGTCGCAGTTTATGGATCAGACAAATCCATTGGCAGAATTGGAACACAAGCGAAGATTATCAGCGATGGGGCCGGGAGGACTTTCTCGTGAACGAGCAGGTTTTGATGTTCGAGATGTGCACCGAACGCACTATGGACGAATTTGTCCTATTGCCACGCCTGAAGGACCAAACATCGGTCTTGTTGGCCACTTGGCCTCCTTTGCCCGTATCAATGACTTTGGATTTTTAGAAACACCATATAGGAAGGTGATTCATGATATCGACAATGACCCTAAAAAAACCGAAGGAGAAATTTTACGAGAAGATATAAAAGATAAGGACAGTGTAATTGCACGAGCGGGAGAAAATATTACAAAACAAATTGCTCAAAAATTATCATCTCTAAAAGATATTAAAACAATTCCGATTAAGCCGCGTGTCACTGATGAGATTGTTCATCTTGATGCATTCAAGGAAGAGCAGTTCATAACTACTGCTGCCACCACACCTATCGATGAAAAGGGATATTTTGCCAGTGAAAAAGCTGAAGTACGGGAACATGGAGAGCCGACAGTAGATTACATCTGGAAGATAGACTATATGGATGTTTCGCCAAAGCAGATTGTGAGTATTTCAACCTCTCTTATTCCATTTCTTGAGCATGATGACGCCGTTCGAGCCCTGATGGGGACGAATATGCAACGTCAGGCAGTCTCATGCGTCCGGCCGCAAACACCAATTGTTGGTACTGGGGTTGAAGGTAGGGCGGCACAAGATTCAGGCCATGTCATTCTGGCAAAAGAGGGTGGAAAAGTTACCTCTGTTGATTCAAATACTATCGAAATAAAGGAAGATAACGGGAAAACCCATACGTATACATTGGGAAAATTTGTGCGATCTAATGCGTCTACTTGCATGAATCAAAAGTCTATCATTGAGAAAGGGCAGAAAGTGACAAAAGGAGAGGTGCTTGCTGACGGAGCTGCAACCGAACAGGGTGAGCTCGGACTTGGTCAGAATATTCTTGTTGCGTTTATGCCGTGGGAAGGCGGAAATTATGAAGATGCTATTCTCATTTCTTCACGGTTGGTGGAAGATGACCGCTACACATCAATTCATATTGAGGATTATGTTGTTGATATTCGTGACACCAAACTTGGTCCCGAAGTAGTTACTCGCGATATCCCGAATATTGGTGAAGACAAACTCAAGAATCTTGATGAAGAAGGTGTTGTAATGATTGGTGCAGAAGTAAAGAGTGGCGATATCCTTGCCGGAAAAATTACCCCAAAAGGAGAAACGGAATTATCTGCTGAAGAAAAATTACTACGAGCGATTTTTGGTGAGAAAGCAAAAGATGTTAAAGACAGTTCCCTCTACCTTGAGCACGGCGAACACGGAAAAGTAGTAAACATTCGAATATTTTCCCGTGAGAATGGCGACAAACTTCCGTCCGGGGTGTTGAAGTCAATTCAAATTTCAGTGGCACAACTGAGAAAAATCCAGGTTGGTGATAAAATGGCTGGACGTCATGGAAATAAAGGAGTTATATCCCGAATTGTTTCAGTTGAAGACATGCCATATATGAAAGACGGAACTCCAGTGGATATTATTCTTAATCCATTGGGAGTCGCTTCACGTATGAATCTAGGTCAGATTCTGGAAACACATTTAGGCCTTGCTGCGAAGAAATTGGGCTATCGGGTTGCAAGTCCGGCATTAGACGGAGTAGATGAAGAAATAATTCGAACTGAACTTGAGCGTGCCGGATACCCGCGCGAGGGCAAAGTGGAATTATTTGACGGCCGAAATGGTGAATTATTTGATAATCCGGTTACCGTTGGGTATATCTACATGCTGAAGCTTAATCATCTTGTCGAGGATAAAATTCATATGCGTTCGATTGGTCCTTACTCATTAGTAACCCAGCAGCCGTTGGGTGGTAAGGCACAATTTGGTGGTCAGCGATTTGGTGAAATGGAAGTATGGGCACTTGAGGCCTATGGAGCCGCATATACGCTTCAGGAAATGTTGACCATAAAATCTGATGATGTTCCTGGCCGCTCTAAAGCATATGAGGCCATTATCAAGGGCGAACCTATTCGAAAGATTAATATTCCAGAGTCATTCAATGTTCTCGTTCGTGAACTCAAAGGGCTTTGTCTTGATGTTGAGCTTATAGGCAAAGTTGAAGGAGAAAAGCCAGAAGAACCTGCGAAAGAACCGGTAAAGGAAAAGGCAAGTACTGAGAAAAAAGATAAGAAATAAATGGATCAATGCATACATTAAATCCCGAATCCCAACAACTCGACTTCTCTGCCATCAGGCTTCGTCTTGCGTCACCTGCAACAATTCTTGATTGGTCCCATGGTGAAGTACTAAAACCTGAGACGGTGAATTATCGTACTCAAAAGCCGGAAAAGGATGGTCTTTTTTGTGAGAAGATTTTTGGCCCCACAAAAGATTGGGAGTGTTACTGCGGCAAGTACAAAAAAATCCGCTATAAGGGCATTATTTGCGACAAATGTGGAGTTGAAGTAACAAGAAGTATCGTACGGAGAGAGCGCATGGGACATATCAAGCTTGCTTCACCTGTTTCTCATATCTGGTTCTTACGTGGCATACCTTCAAAAATTGGGTTAGTTTTAGATTTATCTGTTCAGGATTTAGAAAAAGTTATTTATTTTGCCAGTTTCATTATTACACGCGTTGACGATACATTACGAGAAGAAACGATCCAACAGCTCGAAACGGAGCATTCTGCAAAGAAAAAGTCTATCGAGGCGGAATTCAATCGACAGGTCAGCGAGATCAAGAAACGGGCACTTGAGCGAGGCGAAAAAAATCAGAATAAGGATGCGAAACATGATGAAGAGGAAGAGAATGAACTTTCTTCAAATGCGGCATTCCGCGAAGAGAAATTAAAGAGCCTCCGTGAAGCAGTCGATCTTGCAAAAAAAGAACTGCAGGATTTGCAGCCACTTCGCATTATTTCTGAGCAAGCTTATCAGGACCTCTCCTTAAAGTATGGTCATGTTTTTGAGGCCAGTATTGGAGCGGACGCAGTACGTCAGCTTTTAGGTGAAATCGATCTCACTCAACGGGTAAAAGTTCTGGAAGAAGAAATTATAACTGCACCTGAAAGCCGAAAAAAACGAATTGTACGAGTATTGAAATTATTAAAGAATTTCATTTCTAACGACATACAGCCTCAGCACATGATTCTTTCTGCTGTGCCTGTTATTCCGCCGGATCTTCGCCCAATGGTTCAATTAGATGGAGGAAGATTTGCTGCGTCTGATCTTAATGATTTATATCGCAGAGTTATAAATAGAAACAATCGATTAAAACGGCTTCTGGAACTTAATGCACCGGAAGTGATTTGTCGAAATGAGCGCCGCATGTTACAGGAAGCAGTTGACGCACTGATTGATAATAATGCTCGTCATGGCAAAACGGTAACATCTTCAACAGGACAAAAACGCACGCTAAAATCCATTGCAGATATTCTAAAAGGAAAGCAGGGGCGGTTTAGACAAAACCTTCTTGGAAAACGTGTTGATTATTCCGGCCGTTCGGTTATCGTTGTTGGTCCTCATCTTAAGCTCCATGAATGCGGTATTCCAAAAATAATGGCCTTGGAACTTTTTAAACCATTTATCATTGCAAAACTTATTCAAAGAGAACTGGTGCACAATGTGCGCAGCGCATCAAGATTTATTGAAGGTGAGCGGCCAGAAATATGGGATATTTTAGAAGAAGTCACCAAAGGATCACGTGTTCTTCTCAATCGCGCCCCGACACTTCACCGTTTAGGTATCCAGGCTTTTACCCCTATTCTCATCGAAGGAAAAGCAATTCAGATTCATCCGCTCGTATGTCCTGCATTTAATGCTGACTTCGATGGTGATCAAATGGCAGTCCATGTTCCTCTTACCGAAAAGGCCAAATGGGAAGCAAAGGAGATAATGACATCAACAAAAAATCTTCTCAAACCTGCGACGGGAAAACCAGTGGTCTCTCCTTCACAAGACATCGTGCTCGGTTGTTTCTACTTAACTGCATTGAAAGAAAAGAAAAAAGATAAATCAATGAAGGCATTTTCATCTACCGATGAGGCGCAAACTGCATTTAATCAGGGAAGTATTAATATTCAGGAGCAAATAAAGATTAAGATAAATGGAAAAATTATTGATACCTCAATTGGACGAATACTTTTTAACAATCTTCTTCCAAAAAAGCTTCAGTATATTAACGAAACAATGGCAAAGAAGAAACTCTCAGAAATGGTCAGTACCTCGCTGTCTCAATTTGGTCCAGAACGCACAGTAATAATGTTGGATGATATAAAAAATGCCAGTTTATTTTACTTAACTCGATCGGGGATTAGCTGGGGAATGGATGATCTTACTCTTCCGCAGAAGAAAGGAGGAGTGATTAAAGAGGCTGAAAAGAAAATTGACCAGATCCAGGAACATTACGATGCTGGATTGCTAACGAATGATGAGCGGCACAGTAAGGTTATTGAGGTGTGGTCACAGGTAAAAGATGATGTCCAAAAACTCAGTAAAGAATCTCTGGATAAAACCGGTCCTGTCTATGCAATGATCGAATCGGGTTCAAGAGGATCTTGGGGCCAAATTACTCAGATGATGGGAATGAAAGGTTTAGTTACAAATCCGACAGGTGAAACAATCGAACTGCCTGTTACCGGAAGTTTTAAAGAAGGGTTTGATGTATTAGAATATTTCATTTCTACTCACGGTGCTCGAAAAGGATTGTCTGATACCGCTCTACGAACAGCTAATGCCGGATATTTGACCAGACGTCTCGTAGATGTTTCACAAGACATGGTAATCAGTGAAGAGGATTGTAAAGATACTGAGGGGGTGATGCTCACGATTAAAGAGAGCGACGAAATAGGTGAGTCACTCATTAACAGACTTATCGGAAGCGTGCTTCTTTCTGATCTTACAGGTCCTAAATCGAAGAAGGTGATAGTGAAAGCCGGTGAGCTTGTGACTTTAGATAAACGTGAAAAAATTGAAAAAGCGGGTATAACGAATGCGCATATTCGATCCGTATTAAGTTGCAAGTCAACCTACGGACTCTGTCAGACATGTTACGGCTTCGATCTTGGATACAATGACCTTGTTAAGCCCGGTACAGCAGTTGGAATTATCGCAGCTCAAAGTATTGGAGAGCCGGGTACGCAATTAACAATGAGAACGTTCCATACTGGTGGTGTGGCTGGAAAAGATATTACCCAGGGTTTGCCGCGGGTTGAAGAGCTTTTTGAAGCACGACCAGTAAAACGACCTGCAGTTATTTCTGACAAAGACGGGAAAGTATCCATTGTATCCGGAGAAGATAATCAACGGATCATTAAACTCACTTATCATGATTCAGGCAGTGAGGTATATCCATTTGAAAATGATAAAAAGCCCGAACTTCTCGTTAAAGATAAACAGAAAGTAAAAGAAAACGCCGAACTATTTAGCATAAAAAGTAAAAAAATCACTGCTAAACATGCCGGGACCGTTCATATTGAAAAAAATGGAATAACGATTACCTCCGAAGGTGAGAAAACGAAAGAATATGTTGTGCCTCAAGACAGATTCATACTTGTAAAAGATGGGGAGCAGGTCGAACGCGGGCAGCAACTCACCGAAGGAAGTCTTGATCTTCATCAGCTGTATTTCCTTAAAGGTCAGGAAGCTGTTCAAAAATATATCATGAAGGAAATTCAGTTTATCTATTCATCTCAGGGACAAAATCTTGATGATAAGCATATCGAGATAATTGTCAGACAGATGTTTTCACGAGTCTATATTAAACATGCCGGAGACACTCACTTTGTTTCAGGAGAAGTGGTTGAACGCGGTCAGTTTACTGCTGCAAACCAAAAAGTGAAAAAAGAAAAGAAAGAAGAAGCCAAGGGGGATGTATTACTACTTGGTATTACCAAGGCCTCTCTTTCAATCGATAGTTTCTTATCGGCAGCGTCTTTCCAAGAAACTGCACGAGTGTTGATTGATGCTGCGGTTTCAGGCAAAGTTGATAACCTTCGAGGATTGAAAGAGAATGTTATTATTGGAAAACTGATCCCTGCAGGTACCGGGTATAAGAATAGCGACAAAAAGGCTGAATAAGCTTTTTACACTGGATTCCATAATAGTTGGGGAGTTTTCTCATTGATTTTAGCCCTTTTTTGTGATACGATTACATACGCGCAAGACATATATGGCAGCTTCTTTGAAACATCGCCGACGTCAACGACAGGTACCTTCACAGGATAATCAAAGTGAAGCACAGTCTCCTGCTCGTTTGCGACCCGAGACAAAGCACGGAATAGCGATCGTGCTGCTTTTTCTTATTGCCATTGTATTTATACTTAGCTTAGTCAACCTTGCTGGTAGTGTTGGACAATTCACTAAAGACACTCTCCGTTCACTTTTTGGGCTTCCCATGGTTATTGTACCTGTAGTATTGATTGTGATTGGATTTTATCTTTCACAGCCGCAGAAGTATGTTTTTCGGCTTACTCACTACATTGGAGTTGTTTTATTTGTACTTGCGCTCACAGGTTTTTTTCACCTGTTTATTCCTATAGAAGAAGCTGCATCAGTCATTGGAGAAACGCGAGGTGGAGGATATGCTGGATTACTTCTTTCGTACCCGTTACAAAAACTTATGGGTCCATGGGCGGCAGCTGTTGTTCTCGTAGCACTTTTTATCATTTCTTTACTTCTCACATTTGATGCGTCTTTGAAGACGCTTGTTGAACGTGGAAATATTTTTCAACGAATTGGCAGCAGATTCCGCGAATTTAATGGTAGGCTCCGCCGAAACCTTGATGACACCGGTATACAGGAATCGGATGATGATGTTGATCCTACTTTTGAACGTCGAGAAGTCTCAAATCGCTCAGAAAAGAAAGAAATTGACAGTAAAAAGGAAGATGCCCTTTCAACAAAACCTGTACAAAAAACTAATGAGCAAACAACATTATTTCCTGGCCTGAAAAAGAAAAAGCGCAATATTAGTATTCCATTAGACCTTCTTGAAATCAACGGTGAAAAACCACAGAGTGGTGACATTGAGAGCAATAAGGAGCGTATTAAAAAAACATTGGAAAATTTTGGCATTGATGTGGAGATGGGCGACGTTAGCGTAGGCCCAACAGTGACACAGTACACCCTTAAACCATCGGAAGGCGTCAAACTTTCACAGCTGACGACACTATCAAATGACTTAGCGCTTGCACTTGCAGCACACCCGCTTCGTATGGAAGCTCCTATCCCCGGTAAGTCCCTTGTAGGCATAGAGGTCCCAAATAAAGTGAATGCCACTGTGCGGCTTCGTCAGATTCTATCATCTGAAGGATTTAAGAAACGAAAAAGCAATCTTACTCTTGCATTGGGCATGGATGTTGCAGGCCGATCCTGGGTTGCTGATTTAGATAACATGCCCCATCTTTTACTTGCGGGAGCAACTGGCTCAGGAAAATCGGTTATGATCAACTCTATTATAATGAGTCTGTTATATCAGAACTCTCCTGATGAACTAAAACTTATTCTTGTTGATCCAAAGCGTGTTGAATTGACAGTGTATAATGATATTCCACATCTTCTTACACCTGTGGTAACACATGTTGATAAGACAATTAATGCTCTAAGGTGGGTTGTGGGAGAAATGGACCGTCGATTTGATACTCTTTCTAAGAGCGGAAAAAGAGATATTCATGAGTTTAACGGTATGTCCCCTGAAGAACCAATGCCATTTATTGTCGTTATTATAGATGAGTTAGCTGATCTTATGGCTGTTGCGCTTCGTGAGGTAGAAGGAGCAATTATCCGATTAGCACAGATGGCTCGTGCTGTTGGTATTCATCTCATAGTTGCAACACAGCGCCCGTCTGTTGATGTCATAACTGGTTTGATTAAGGCAAATATTACTTCTCGAATAGCATTTAATGTCGCATCAGTCGTTGATTCAAGGACAATTCTTGATGTGAGTGGCGCAGAAAAGCTACTTGGTAAGGGTGACTCACTATATATGACTGCACAACTTTCAAGGCCACGACGACTTCAGGGTGCGTTTGTAGGAAAAGAGGAAATTGAGCGAGTAACCAATTTACTGCGTCAGAATGGAAAACCTGAATATCAGTCCAATGTTGTTGAGAAAAGTGTCACGGATGAGACGCTTTCAGGGAATTTTGAAGACCTGGGAGATGATGAATTACTTGGTCAGGCAAAAGATCTGGTCATCAAATCAGGAAAAGCATCGGCCTCACTTCTCCAGCGCCGACTTCGTGTTGGATATGCGCGTGCCGCACGTCTTCTAGATTTGCTCGAAGAGCAAGGAGTAATTGGACCGGGGGAGGGAGCGAAACCACGTGAGATTCTCATTTCAAATCAAATAAATAATGATGAATCTGGTCTTAACTCTGACCCTGACCATGAAACTGAGCACGAGCAATCTTCAGAGGATGAAGAATATTCTTAAGGAGCTTTATGGCTGAATTTACGAAAAGACAGCTCCGAGGACACGGCACACTTGGCGAAAGGCTAAAAAAAATACGAGAAGATCGAGGGGAAGATCTCAGCTTAGTCGCTTCTCATCTTCGCATTCAACCAAAATATCTTGCTGCAATTGAAGCGGGTAACTATTTAGTACTTCCGGGGGAAGTATATGTGAAAAATTTTCTCAGACAGTATGCAAAATATCTTGATGTAAATCCTGATACAGTTATTCATCTTTATAAGCGTGAGAGTGGTGTGTTTCGGCCCCAGCAAAAACGTACGGCCCAAAAGGATTTAGAGCAGGGGAAGAATCTTCCAAAAGCATTTCTCACACCAAGAGTTCTGCGAAAAGCATTTGTTGTGATGATCATTCTGGGTATTATCGTATATCTGGGATTTGAAACTCAAAGGATTATAAAGCCTCCAGAAATAGTAATTTTTTTTCCTCCAGATAATCTTAGGATAATCGAGCGGTCAGTAACTATTAGAGGGGAGACTGAACCCGAGGCTCTCATACATATAAATAATGAGGAGGTGATCCCGGACGAATTAGGTGCTTTTGAAGAAGAGGTAGAGTTACAAGAAGGACTTAACACGCTCATTATTACGGCAAAAAAACCCCGAAGTGCCGAACAAGAAGTTATTCGTACGGTACTCGTTGAAAAAGGAGGGGGAGAATGATACAGTACAATTATTAATAACCAATACATATGCCAGCAGTAAAATCACAACCAAGCGGAAAAATAAAATCAGCAAAGGAGGCGGTCGAACAAATAAAAGAACGGTTCGGTGAAGGGGCAATTATGCGACTTGGAGATGCTAAAAAAGTCAAAGTTGATACGGTATCAACAGGCTGCCTTTCTCTTGATATTGCACTGGGAGTGTTCGGAGTTCCTCGTGGTCGGATAATTGAAGTATATGGTCCGGAAGCTTCAGGCAAAAGCACTTTAGCGCAACATATAGTTGCTAATGTGCAAAAAATCGGGGGCGTAGCGGCATATGTTGATGCCGAACATGCTCTTGATCCAGTGTATGCTGAAAAAATTGGTGTCAATATTGACGATTTGCTCATCTCACAGCCTGATACGGGCGAACAAGCGCTTGAGATAGTTGAAACACTTGTCCGGTCGGACGGTGTGGATTTAGTAGTTATTGATTCTGTGGCCGCGCTAACTCCAAAAGCTGAAATAGAAGGCGAAATGGGTGATCATCACATGGCTCTTCAGGCTCGCCTAATGAGTCAAGCATTGAGGAAGTTAACTGCCATTGTAAGCAAGTCCAAAACTATTGTAGTGTTTATTAACCAGACACGGATGAAAATCGGCGTATTTTTTGGCAATCCACAGACAACTCCAGGGGGGATGGCCTTGAAGTTTTACACATCAATTCGAATTGAAGTTCGTCGGGCTGCGAATATTAAAAAAGGAGAAGAAGTTATTGGTAACAGAGTAAAAGCGAAAATTGTGAAGAATAAAGTAGCTCCTCCGTTTCGTTCCTGCGAATTTGATATTATGTACAATGAGGGCATTTCAGTTTCCGGAGACTTGATTGATCTTGGAGTTGAGAAAAAGGTTGTAAATAAGTCAGGTAATTCATACAGCTTTGGGGAAGTGAAGTTGGGTGTGGGGCACGAAACTGCTCGACAAATGCTCAAGCAGGATAAAAAACTTCAAGGAGAAATTCGCAAGAAAATTCTCGAAGTTGTTAAAAGTGAACTGTAGCTTCTCAATATTGTATTAAATCAAATTAAACAGCAATTAGCTTTTTTGTTGACAAAAAAGGTTTTTTAAGGTATACTTATAGCAATAATCAATCTGAAATCAGAATAGATTTTTTAGTTAATTGTAAAAGACGCATCTATGCGTGAATGGGGGTTCAGGAGAATACCGAGGTATTCTCCTTTGCACAATTCATATTAGCCTTAATTGTAATTATTAAGGAAGTTTTGCATTTCAATAACTAATACATAAGGGAATATTATATGCATATAAAAAAACGACATCTACAAAAAACAGTTGTATATATCGGCATTTTTGCAATGCTGGCATACCTTGTTCCACCAGTAGGAAATATCCAGATGGTCAGGGCAGTGACGCCGGGTCAACTGACAAATGTTAGTGCCTCATTGTCAAATACAACGAAGGGAGTAAGTTCAAATATTACGGTAACTTTCACTACAGAAAACGATTTGAGCGGAAGCGGAAGCGGAGATGTTATTCGAGTAAATTTTGACATGTTCCGAAGCGGAAATCCGACTTTAAGTAGTATGAAGGTGGGTGGAACGAGCTTTTCAGGATATTCAAGTGTATACGGATATTATTATTATAGCGGCTATTTTGAAGTATATTTAGATGAAAATATTAATAGTGGTTCAGAGGTGGAAATGGTTATTTCAGGAATGACGAACTCAGAGTCATATAATCGTGAATTAATCAGCATTGTTACATTTAGCCCGGACAGCGGTGGGACTGCATATGAAAACTGCACTGATGCGGGAGGTGATGACCAGTCGTTTGGCGACTGTTCGCCGTTTAAAGTATGGCTTCCTCTGGGAACACCGTCAGTAAGTGGTCAAATCTTAGGTCCAATTAGTACAGCTGATGCGACAAAAGGGTATTCTGAAACGTATGTGGGGATGTGGAATAGTAGTAGTTATTGGGATTCCACAAGTACTGATCATCTTGGAAAATTTTATTTTTATGATACCCCGACTGGATCTCATCAGGTAGAAGCTTCTATCCCATGGGGAATCTCCTTTCCTTATTCAGCGCCTGTCAAGCAAACAATCAGTGTCACTAGCGGGTCTACGACTGACATGGGGATATTGAGATACCAATTTCCTTCGGTTACCGGGGTGGTTAAAAGTGAGCAAACAGGTGATCCACTGGATGGCGCAAACGTGTATTTCCAAAATTCTATGGTACCGGGCGCAAATACAGGAAGTGATGGTCGTTTTTACCTGCCAGCCACAAGTACGGGAACATACTATGTTAGTTTCAGCGCCTGGGGTATTTCTGATGATGGAAATTATGTTGCACCCGATCCGATAGCTGTAAGTGTAACCAATGGAGCTACCTATGATATGGGTACGGTTTATTTTGCAACTCCAATGAAAACGATCAAAGGATATGTTAAAAAGCCCGACGGAACCGCTGCTGAAAATGCTCAGGTTGAGTGTTCAAAACCGATGGGAGGCGAATATATGTCTGCTGATGTAGGTGCTGGCGGATATTATGAGCTGCTTGTGGGAAAAGGAAATTGGAATTGCATGGTTAATAAAAATTGGAGTAGCCCGGATGCAGAGTTCGACTGGGTATATTTCGACATGCCAGTTCCAATTACATTTAGTTTAGAAAATAATATTATCGAGACAAAAACACATAATTTCACCGTGACACCCGTAAATTCCTCTATCACCGGAAAAGTATTAAAACCTGATGGGTCAGTGTATACGGGAGGCGGGTTAAACGTTGATGTTTATACGCAGATCGGATTTGGAAGTTGGGCGCAAGTTGACCCAGCTACTGGCATCTTTACGGCTGATGTTCCGGCAGGTACCTACCAAGTAATGATAAACTTATGGGATGATAATTGGGGTGGTCCGAGTCCACGAACGATATCTGTTGGAGCGAACGAAACAAAAAATCTCGGTACCCTATACTTAGTTCCAAAAAGTGCAGCAATAGCAGGGACTGTAACTGACACGAATGGTAATGCCCTCGATAACCAGTTTGTTGACTGCTATGTGCCAAGTGAATGGGGAAAATGGGCCTCTGGTCCCACTGATGTAAACGGCGACTTCAGCTTCTCAGCTTATGGTCAGGCAACATACTTTTGCCAACCGATGACTAATTTTGGGGGGTACGGAGGTGAGGAAGTTGGGGATCAGTACATTTATCTTGGCGCACCCGTCTCAGCTCCTCTTCCCAATGTTAATAGTTCTATAAACAATGTTGATTTTGAAATGACGCGTGCAGACTCAACTATTCAGGTCACTACTGTTGATGGCAACGGTAATCAGGTGGAAATTTTTGGCTTTGCCTTTATCGATCAAGGGATAGGAGGAATTGATGGCGGGTTTGGCTACATGGGTCCCGGACTGGGTGGCCCAATTGATAATGGTACTGGCAGCTTTAAGGTGCCTTCGAGTATGTGTACAGCAAGTTCTCCCTGCAATCTTAATATTGGTACTCCCCCGGGCGATGGTAATGAGTGGTCGTCCGCCGGTGCAGTCTCATTTTCTGCAACACAGAATAGTACAACAAACGTGGAATTACTTATGTTGCCCCACGATGCCACGGTAAGCGGTAAGATAATTGATGGTGACGGCAATGCAATCACTGGTGCTACCGCAAATGTATTTGCGGATAACTTTGAAAGCATGACATTTACTGATACACGAGTGAATCCTATTGACGGCACGTATTCCATGAGCTTAGCAGCAGGCGATTATAATTTAGGGGTATGGCTCGATCCTACGCTTGGGTACGTTTCGGGTTCGCTTGGAAATACACAAGTAACCGCTATCTCGGGCCAAACAGTTACTAAAAATCTCACCCTAAGAAAAATTGATTCATATGTAAATGTAACAGTAAAAGATCCGCAAGGAAATCCGATGCCGGGAGCTTTTGTGGATATTTCAACTTCATCAGGAAAACAAGAAGCCGGCCCCGGGGGATTTGGCGGTCCGGGAATGGGAGGTTTCATGGGACCTGGTATGATGGGGCAAATGACGGGTGCTGATGGTACGACTCAAGTCGGTGTTCCTGGGGGAACTGCCTCAAGCCCAATCACGTATTACATATCTACCGCACTTCCACCTGGATATTCGTACATCAGTCCATCCAAACAAACGCTTTCTATGGTAAGCGGCGAAACACTTTCCGTTACTATGCAATTTCGTGAATCAGATGCAGTAATTTCCGGATCTACAACAATCGATGGAAGCGCAGCTGTTGCATATGTCACAGCATGGGCTGAAGAAGGTGGCAGGGTTGAAACTTCCTCGTTTGGCGGTGGGTACTCACTTAACATTACCCAGGGAGATACATGGCACGTAACGGCAAAGAGTAAAATTGGCAGTGATTTTTACAAGAGCAAAGAACAAGTTATTACCGTTGATAGTGCACAGGAAACAATTGACTTGGAGTTATCTCTTGTCGCTGAAAATATTCCTGATCCTGTAACGGCAACATTCAATGCTAATAATCCGGCAGTTGTAGAACTTGGAGACGGAAGCGTATCAGTAAATATTCCTGCCAATGCTATTTCCAATGATAGCAATGATACAATTAAGATCACGGTCGCACCTCAGTATGAAGTTCCGGATACAGATACTGATAAAGTACCGACCTATGGAGTTGATATCATAGCGTACAAAAATAACATGGAAGTTGAAAGCCAATTTAGCTCTAATATCACAGTGACACAGTGTTGGAACGAAGATCAAATGACAGACCTAGGCTTGACTGATGACGATCTCTCTTCGAAATACTGGGATGAAAATGCCGGTGCTTGGATTTCTCCGGGAACGGTTACAGCAGATGACGATAATAACTGCCAAACGTCATCAGTTAATCACTTGACGACATTTTCACTGACGTCCTCGGACATGTCCGCACCCACAGTTACACTAACGTCTCCGGCAGACAACACGACAGTGCAAGTTGACTCCCTGTTAGTGGAGGGAACTGTCTCAGATTCTACGGCAACAGTTACGATCGCATTAGATGGCACAAGTGTAGGTGCAGTATCAGTTGATTCCACGACCGGAGCTTTCTCAGAAGTTGTGACAGGGCTCTCAATAGGTACAAACACGGTTACCATAGATGCTGAGAATGGTGTTGGTGAGGCAGAAACAGTTTCTAGGGCAGTAGTATACTCTGCTGATGTGGATGAACCTGGCGGCGCAACCGGCATTGAATCCACTATCGTGACTATACCCCATGATGGGGCTCCGCATGTGCGTGTCTTTGAAAAGGACGGTACGGTCGTTGGATCATTCTTCGCCTATAATGAAAATTTAAGTGGGGACTTTAATGCAATAACAGCAGACGTTACCGGAGATGGAAATAAGGAAATTCTCACTTCTCCTGGGGAGGGATTTGCTTCTCAGGTACGAGTGTTTGATAACCATGGTGGATTCTTGACCCACTTCTTTGCCTATCAGGAAGAGTATCGGGGCGGAATGAAAATGAAAGTCGCAGATGTGACGGGCGATGGCCAGCTTGATATTGTTACTCAGCCTGATAAGAATGGAGGCCCGAATGTCAGGGTATTTACCTACAATGCCACAACGGAAGCATTTGAGCTTGTTGACTGGATTTTGCCGTACGGGGAAACATATCGCGGTGAATTTACCATGCTTGTAAATGATCTTGATGGTGATGATGCAGCGGAAATTATTACTTCACCTCTTGCACCTGGAGGCCCGAATGTTCGCGTATATACCTACAATGCATCCACTGAATTGCTTGAGCTGGTAGACTGGACCATGACATTTGATGATTCGTTTCAGGGCGGTGTGAATATTACGGTCGGAAACGTACAGGGAGACAGTAATAAAGAGATTATCGTTAGTCCTGCGAGTGAAGGTGGGCCGCAGATTCGGATATATGAGTACGACGGCACCTCTCTTTCTCTTCTCACGCAATTCTGGTCATACGCTGAGACGTATCGTGGCGGAGTTGAAGTAAAACTTGGGAATATAGACAACAATGGCAACTCAGAAATTATCACCACACCAACTGCTGGCGGTCCGCATGTGAGGGTCTTTACGTATAATGCAGCAACTGGATCATTTGACCTGCTTGATCACGTGATGGCGTACCAAGATAATTTCAGGGGAGGTGTAACAATTGCAGTTTCTGATCTTGATTATGATGGATATCTGGAGATTGTTACTTCCCCAAGAGTGATAGGTGGCGCACATGTACGGGTATGGGAATATGATTCTGATACCGAGGGACTGATATCTATGGCTGATCAAATGGTATTCCCAACTGCTTGGAGAGGTAAAATGCACGTAGTAATCGCTGATCTCGAAGGAGATGGTACGTCGGAAATACTTGTATCGCCATTGAATAACGGCGGTCCGCATGTGCAGGCATTTGGATACACGGATGATACGCTAACTCTTGAAGCGAACTTTATGGCATATCCGGAAGCGTTCCAAGGCGGCGTAGAGCTGACTACTGGGAGATAAAACAACGAAGAATAGATTAATCCCCCCTGCCGATATAAGCAGGGGGGGTTTGCTTTTATTATGTCTTTTGATAAGATAGGTCAAATAGCAAAAAGGGTTCTTTAACTTTGATAAGGGAGGGCATATGCCCAGGTCTTGGATAGCGGTTGACGCGATGGGCGGCGATTATTGTCCTCAGAATCCCATCGAAGGAGCAATACTCGCATTGCACGAACTTGATGGTCAAGACTTCGGAATTTTCCTCGTAGGTGACAATCAAACTCTACAACCTCTACTGAACCAGCATCGGTTTGATGCTTCACGTTTGAAGATTGTTCATGCATCCCAAGTAGTGGGAATGAAAGAGAATCCGGCGGTTGTGCTTCGTGGAAAAGGGGGATCCTCCATTCATGTAGGATTGCGCACACTCTCTGAAGGAAGGGCGCATGCATTCGTGAGCGCAGGTAATACTGGCGCGGTCACCGTGATTGCCAGTAGTATTCTGGGAAGAATCAAACTAGTGAAATATCCGGCAATCGCGGCAACATTCCCGGCTCTTAACGGTCCTAAAGTGGTGCTCGATGTGGGAGCGATGGTTGATTGTCAGCCGATCCACCTAGCCCAGTTTGGACTTATGGGAGCCATGTATGCCAAGTATGTGGTCGGAATTTCACGTCCCTGTATCGGGCTCATGAGTAATGGTGAAGAAGACAACAAGGGCAACGTAGTAGTCGCTGGCAGTAAAAGACTGAAGATTGTCGGCGCGAACGAGTTGCTTCGACGATTACGCGACAACGGTGTAAGTTTCCACGGAAATGTGCAGGGTAATAACGTATTTGACGGACCTGCGAATGTTATCGTGTGTGACGGAGTAATCGGCAATGTGTGCCTCAAAACTACGGAAGGGGCATTCATGGCATTGCAGGGTCAGCTCAGAATGATCGTGAAAAACGGCCGTCCTGATCAGATACTGTTTGCACTTATTGGTCGGTGGCTCTTAAGTCCAACCATTACTGCACTCAAGCGAGCCTTTGATTATGAGAAGTACGGCGGACTTCCCTTATTGGGTGTAAACGGTGAGGTGATTATCGCACACGGGAAATCAACACCTACTGCGATAATGAATGCCATCGGAAATGCCCTTAAGGCAATCGAGCACCGACTCGATCACCAAATCAAAGAATGCCTGCAACAGCATGCAGACACTCTCAACGCTCCGTATCCTGAGGGATGAGGAGCGTTTTGTTATCCAAGGTGAATTTTCTTTAAGGAAATATTTCGCCCAAGCCACTTGGTTGAAATCTCCCTGACTTTAGGCGTTACGTCACTGAAGTAAAAAGTGTGATCTGCGTTCTTGGGTAAGGTATCAGCAATGTCAGCGTGTTCTTTAAGATATGATTGTACCGAGAGAATTGTTTCATGAGCCGGATCAACAATTGAAATATTTTTTCCGGCTTTTTGCTGAATCATAGCTTTTAAAAGTGGATAATGAGTACAGCCGAGAATCAGTGTATCGATCGACTTCAACTTTAATGGTGCTATATATTTCCTGACAATCATTTTCGCTTCAGTTGATTTCTGCCAGTTTTCTTCTACGAGCGGAACAAAAAGCGGACAAGCTTTTTCTATGATAGTGAAGTCAGCGCCTTTTTCTTTTATCAGCTTTTGGTAAATATTGCTATTAATTGTTGCCGTTGTTCCTATTACTCCAATCCGCTTCGTCATAGAGATTGCGGTGGCTTTTTCAACTGCTGGAGTGATGACTTCAAATATCGGTATATCAGGGAATTCTTTCCGAACTGCATACATGGCTACTGCAGACGCTGTATTGCATGCGGCGACTATAAGTTTAGCTCCTTTTTCTATTAAAAATCGAACATCCTGGATGGCGTATTCCGAGATCAATTCTGAACTCTTATTCCCGTAAGGTGTTCTGGCTGTATCACCAAAATATACCAGTTGGTAATCCGGAAGCTGTTGAAAAACCTCTTTTACCACGGTTAATCCTCCTATTCCAGAGTCAAATATTCCTATCATATTTAGATGAATAATGAATCTCCGGTCATTTCGGGCGGTTTTGGGATATTTAACAACTGCAGTATTGTTGGAGCAATATCTTTTAGACTTCCCATTTCTCTAAACGTAGTAGAAGTATTTTCTTCGTCAATATAGATAAATGGAACATGGGAATCTGTATGAAATGTATGGGGTTGGTCTGATTCCGAATCCCAATTTATCTCCGCATCCCCATGATCCGCAGTGACAAGCATAATACCATTTACCGATTTGATTTTTTGATAAATTAAACCCAGAGCCGTATCCACTGTTTCTACCCCTTTCATAATGGCCTTTTGTATGCCTGTATGACCAAGGATATCCGGATTTGCAAAATTGATAATATAAACATCAAATCTATTTTCTTCCATTTGTTTTACAACTTCCTCCGCAATTTGCATTGCTTTCATTTCAGGTTTGAGATCATACGTTGGAATTTTATCAGACGGAATGAGTTGACGCACTTCTCCTGGAAACGAAGTCTCCACAAGGCCGTTGAATATTTTTGTTACGTAAACCCATTTTTCCGTTTCAGCGCAACGTAATTGAGTTAATTGATTCTTACTGAGCACTTCTCCTAAAGTATTTTTTGGGAAGTTTCTCCTATATGCTACGGGACACGGAATACCCTCATAATAGTCGGTCATGGCTACGTAATGAATATTGGGTCGTTTGTTTCGAACAAATGCCTTAAAATCAGGCTCAACAAATGCCTGAGTGATCTCAATTTCCCTATCAACTCGATAATTGAAATTCCACACAACGTCATTATCCTTGAAATATCCATCGGGAATAATCATCGTTGGTTTAATAAATTCGTCAGTTTCATCTCTGTCGTAGGCTTGATCAACCGCCTCATCGATAGTTGAAGCATGATAATGCGCCACACCTTCTGTGTACAGCTTGTATGCCGCTTCAACTCGTTCCCAGCGATGGTCGCGATCCATGCCCCACCATCTCCCCATGATGCTAGCAATACGACCGATGCCAACATCCTGCAAACGCTTAATGTATATTTTAGTTGTTTTTGGGGGCGTGTCTCTTCCGTCGGAGAAAATATGAATGAATATTTTTTCGTCCGGAATTCCCTTATCTTTAGCAAGTTTTAAGAGAAGATGACAAGATTCTTCATATGAATGAACTCCTTTATCTGAAATCAAGCCCATGAGATGCAGTCTTCCACCATTCTTTTGCAGCTTGGCAAGAGACTCGAGATATTCCTTATTCTTCGTCATTTCTCCAGTTTGCATCGCTTGCTGCACCTGTGATTGCGGCAGAAGTACATTTCGACCCGCACCAATAATTAGATGACCTACTTCAGATGTTCCCTGATGGCCGGGAGTAAGTCCGATATGTTGTCCGGCGGCGCCAATGATCGTATTAGGATACGTTTTAAGGAAGTGATCGATATTTGGAGTGTTAGCCAAAAAAATTGGATTGTGGGCGTCATCAGTGCCGATACCCCAACCATCCATGATTATTAATATAAGGGGACGCTTTAATTTCATACTATGTATTCTATATTGATTTTAACAAAGAGGGAATCTGAGATAATCGTTTGACATGATAGTCTGCTTTTGAGAGCCACTTGGTGTTGTACGGCCTTCTAAGCAGTATGCATTTCATTTTAGCTCGTTTTGCGGCAGTGATTCCAGCAAAAGAATCCTCGACGACAATGCAATCTGAAGGAGCGACCCTGAGCTTTTTTAGCGCTTTTCGAAAAATGTGTGGACTTGGTTTCTGTTCTGATACATCTTTTTCAGTCAGTATACATGAGAAAAACGGTCGAACTCGTAAAAGAGTAATTACATAATCCACCGTGCTCTGAGGTCCGGAGGATACGAGGGCAATGCGATATTTTTTTGCCAGCTTTTGAAGTATTGTGTGCGTAGTTGATGAATAGGCTAGATGTTTGCGAAAAAGATGAAGAATCATCTGCATTTTCTCCCGATCAATTATTTTTAAAGAATCCTTAATCCTGAAATGTCGTTTTAAGTATCTATTGATAGCTGGCTGTCCAGTACCGCGGAAATGTTTGTTTACGTATGCTTTGAAATCACCCGGAAGATGTATATATTTCTTTTTCAAGTACATTCGGGTCATTCTTTCCCATAGCGGTTCAGAATTTACCAAAACGCCATCGAGGTCAAATATGATGGCTTTGATGTCCTGAGTATTACCGTTTTTTCCTATAGTTCTCCGTTTAGTCGGCATGCTGTTTAATAAACTCAACGACTTCTTGCTGTTTCTCTTTTAGAATTTCTTCAGTGTCACCCTCGACGGTAATTCGTAAAAGAGGCTCTGTATTTGAAGGCCGCACATTAAACCACCAGTCTTTATATTCGACCGTGATTCCATCGAGTTCGTCTTGCTCACCATCAGAGAATTTTTCTTTCACTTTTTGAATGATGGCTTGAATGTCTTTTACTTTAATATTTACCTCAGGGGCTTTTGCGTATGGATTAATACCTTCAATGATTTTTGAAAGGGGCTTGTCATCTTCTGAAATGAGCATGAGCAGGATAAGAAATGCGATGAAACCGGAATCCGCGTAATAATTATCTCGAAATGCATAGTGGGCCGAAAGTTCCCCGCTCATAATACCTTTTTCTTTCTTCATGGCTCGTGCAAGAAAGACGAACCCAACCTTGCTGCGAAGCGGTCTGCCGCCCCATTCTTTCACTCTTTCACGAACAGCCTTGCTGCATATGACGTTATAAGCGATTCCCGCATTTGGATTATGCGCAATGAAGTATTTTGCCAAAATGAGTAGCGTAGTGTCTGCGGAGACGAATTCTCCTTTTTCGGTAACAAAAAACAGTCGATCAGTGTCACCATCCAAAATTATCCCAAAATCCGCTTTTTCTGCTACCACTCTTTTTTTAATTTCTGCTTGAGATTCTGGGAGCAAGGGATTTGACGGATGAGCGGGAAAGTTACCATCCAGCTCAAAGTTAAGAGGAATGAGTTTACACGGAAGCTTTTTAAAAAGTTCCGGCATTACTTTTCCTGCCATACCATTTCCTGCATCAACGACGATGGTAAACGGTTTTATCTTATGTATATCAATAAATGACATCAAATGATCGATAAATTCAGGCATCAAGTCGCGCTCAGTAACCACTCCTTTCTTAGGTTTATCTGCAAATGTGTTCTTTTCGATAAACTCATATAATTCAACGCCACGTATCCATTCGATGCCATCGGGGATTTTATAGACCATTTTAAATCCATTATATTCTTTTGGATTATGAGAAGCGGTTACCATAATACCTCCATCGTATTCAAACTTTCCGACGGAGAAATACAAAGCGTCTATAGAAACAAGACCGATATCTTCGACATCGATACCTTGACTTACGAGACCTTCAATGAGTTTCTGAGATAATTCAGGAGATCCAATCCGCATATCCCGTCCCACAACAACCTTTTTTGATTTCGTAAGATGCGGAAAAGCCTGACCGACCAAGTAGGCGACATCCTCAGTTAGATCATCAGGGTAGATACCCCTGATATCGTATGATTTAAAAACTTTTTTATTCATGGACTTGACCGCGATGCCGGCGAACGTGTTCTACAATTGTTCCGAGTCCCCATATTGTCCCAATAAATCCTATCAGCCAACCAATTATCGGAGTATTTGTAGCTGCATAGAAAATTGTGGTTCCAAGCATCATTGACCAGAAAAGTGATGATCGACTGGCAGTATCTTTTTTAAACAATTGCAAAATATATTGTCCGACTAATGAGCCGACAATTACTGTTGAAAGATAAATTGCGATCACATAGAAAGCCGTAAGGATCAGACCTACTGGGACACCGATAAGAGAGACAAGTAGAATAACAATGAGAAGCGGTGTGAGCAGCAGGGTAAGAATACCTGAAAGAAGTGTTGTCGCCGGAGTTGTGCGAGAAATATCCAGTAATTTGCGGAGTTTATTTGGGAAAAATGAAACAATTATTACTCCGGCAAAAAGGATTGCAAAGAGTCCAATCAGTTTAAAAAGAAGCAAATATGAACTTAAGAAAGACGTGGCTTTTTGGACACCCTCAGTGGAAATCTTATGGATTGTTTCTCCAGTGATCGTTGCCCCACTGTCAATATCAGCTTCGTTTTCACCGGAGTATGTTAAATCACCACTAATCACTGCTGATGAAATAACTGTCAGTGTGCTTTCAGGGTCAAGTGTGATTATTACATTATTGCCGATAGAATTACCAATTAGAATATCTCCGCCATAGCTTTGAACATTTCCAGCTACTTCCCCCCGTACATTGGTTGTCCCCGCACCTGAGATAAAACTCCATCCGATTGAAGCATCTTTTCCAAGCGTCACAGAACTACCAAAAGCATTAACATTCCTCTCAACTTTACTGTTTATTTCAACAGTATTTCCCGCAGCACGAATATTTCCTCCAACATCTCCATTAATGGTAATTGTTGTGGCACCAGCAATGACATCTCCTAACACCGCCCCATTCACTGTTATACTGTTTCCAAAAGCTATGAGGTCGCCATTTACCGTCCCGTCAATTGTAATGGTATTACCGTAGGTAAAGTAGTTGTCATTAACTATTTCATCTTCTGCGAGATAAATAGTGTCCTGACTTTTCGTGACGCCAAAAGCGATAAGCGGCACGAGTATGAGAGCTAACGCAATAAGTAGTCCTTTTTTCATATGGATCTATACTATCACTTTATATCCAATAATTCAAGCTGGCTTTTCAGCAACGGTAATAATATTTCGTTTTATTCTCTGGCTCTGCAGATTAAGTCCGCCATCGCTGATTACTTGTTTACGAATAGCAAATCCAGCTTGAATTATTGGATATAAAGTGATAGTATAGATC